>CAJOIH010000001.1 GCA_905234455.1 uncultured Bacteroidales bacterium
GGAACTCACCAGCCTCGGTCTGAAGGAAGCTAAGGAACTCGTTGACGCAGCTCCTAAAGCCATCAAGGAAGGTGTGAGCAAAGACGAAGCCAATGCACTCAAAGCCCAACTCGAAGAAGCCGGTGCAGAGGTCGAAATCAAATAAGAAGGATTTATTTCCTGCAAAATCGTGGCATTCAACCTCAGTCCCAACCCTTTTTGGGGACTGAGGTTTGTGCCGTTTTTTCGCTCTAAGAAATTCGTTTCTTATTTTTCGTTCTTTTTTTCCGTTCACACACCCCTAAAAATTAAATACCTTGGCAACAACTACCGAAAGAATCAACTTCGCGTCCATCAAGAAACCCTTCGAATATCCCGACTTCCTCGATATTCAACTGCAGTCGTTCAAGGACTTCTTCCAACTCGAAACCAACCCCGACAACAGGAAGAACGAAGGACTCTATAGGGTGTTCTCCGAAAACTTCCCCATCACCGACGCGAGAAACAATTTCGTCCTCGAATTTCTCGATTATTATATCGATGCCCCGCGCTATAGCATTGCCGAGTGCATCGAACGCGGCCTCACCTTCAGCGTGCCGCTCAAAGCCAAACTGAGACTTTCATGCACGGACGAGGATAACGAAGACTTCAAAACCGTTGACCAGGACGTCTACCTGGGGATGATCCCCTACATGACGCCCCGTGGCACCTTCGTCATCAACGGCGCCGAACGCGTGGTCGTATCACAACTCCACCGCTCCCCAGGCGTCTTCTTTGGCCAAAGTCAACATACCAACGGCAAAACTCTCTATTCCGCACGCATCATCCCGTTCAAAGGCTCATGGATGGAGTTCTCCACCGATATCAACGACGTGATGTATGCCTACATCGACCGGAAGAAGAAATTGCCCATCACCACACTGCTGCGCGCCATCGGCTATGCCACCGACAAGGAAATCCTCGAAATCTTCAACCTTGCCGATGAAGTCAAAGTCAACAAAGCCGGCCTCAAACGCGTGCTCGGCCGTAAACTTGCCGCCCCGGTGCTGCATTCCTACTTCGAGGACTTCGTCAACGAAGATACCGGCGAATGCGTCACCAACGAACGTAAAGAAACCATCCTCGAACGCGACACCGTCCTCGAGGAAGAACATATCCAAGCCATCATCGACTCCGGCGTGAAGACCATTTTCCTCCATCGTGAGGATGAAGTCGACGCCGAAGGCCGCGCATCCGACTTCTCGGTCATCTTCAACACCCTCAGCCGTGATACCTGTAACTCCGAGAAGGATGCCGTTGAATATATCTACCGCCTGCTCCGCAGCGCCGATCCGCCCGATGAGGAAACCGCCCGTGGCATCATCGAAAAGCTGTTCTTCTCCGATAAGCGCTACGACCTCGGTCTCGTCGGCCGTTACCGTATCAACCGCAAGCTCAACCTCGACATCGATCCGGAGATCCGCGTCCTCACCAAAGAGGATATCATCGCCATCATCAAATACCTCGTTGAGATGCTCAGCGGCAAAGCCGAAGTGGACGATATCGACCACTTGAGCAACCGTCGTATCCGTACCGTGGGCGAACAGCTGTACGCCCAGTTCGGCGTCGGCCTCAACCGTATGGCCCGCACCATCCGCGAACGTATGAACGTCCGCGACAACGAAGTGTTCACCCCGATGGATCTCATCAACGCCAAGACCCTGTCTTCCGTGATCAACTCGTTCTTCGGCACCAACCAGCTGTCGCAGTTCATGGACCAGACCAACCCGCTGTCGGAAGTGACGCACAAGCGCCGTATCTCCGCTCTGGGTCCCGGCGGTCTGTCGCGTGAGCGCGCCGGCTTCGAGGTCCGTGACGTGCACTACACCCACTACGGCCGTCTGTGCACCATCGAGACCCCTGAAGGACCTAACATCGGTCTGATCTCCTCACTCTGCGTGTTCGCTAAGATCAACAGCCTCGGCTTCATCGAGACGCCTTACCGAGAGGTGAAGAACGGCGCCGTCGACTTCAGCCAGCCTCCGGTCTACCTCACCGCCGAGGAAGAAGAGAACAAAATCATCGCCCAGGCCATCACGCCTATGGACGACAACGGCCACTTCACCGAAGACGCCATCAAAGCGCGTTACGTGGCCGACTATCCTATCGTCAGCCCCGACGAGATCCAACTGATCGACGTCGGTCCCAACCAGATCGCCTCCATCGCCGCCTCCTTGATTCCCTTCCTGGAGCACGACGACGCCAACCGCGCCCTGATGGGATCGAACATGATGCGTCAGGCAGTGCCTCTGATGAACCCCGAAGCCCCCATCGTAGGAACAGGCATCGAACGCTATGTTGCCAAGGATTCACGAAGTGGTGTTCGTCGACTCCACCAAGATCACCATCAAATACGACCGTACCGACGAGGAACGTCTGGTGAGCATGGACGACGACTACAAGACCTACTACCTGACCAAATATGCTCGTACCAACCAGAATACCAGCATCAACATCAAACCGCTCGTGCGCCGCGGACAACGCGTCCATAAAGGTGACATCATCACCCAAGGCTATGGCACACAGAACGGCGACCTGGCCCTCGGCCGTAACCTCAAAGTGGCATTCATGCCTTGGAAGGGTTACAACTACGAGGATGCCATCGTGATCTCGGAACGTATCGTCAAGGAAGACCTCTTCACCTCCATCCACGTCGAGGAATTCACCCTCGAGGTGCGCGACACCAAACGTGGTCTCGAAGAGCTCACCAACGATATCCCGAACGTCAGCGCCGAAGCCACCAAGGACCTCGACGACCACGGCCTCATCCGTGTGGGCGCCGAAGTCACCGAAGGCGACATCCTTATCGGTAAGATCACGCCTAAGGGCGAGAGCGATCCCACCCCGGAAGAGAAGCTGCTGCGCGCCATCTTCGGCGACAAGGCCGGCGATGTCAAGAACGCCTCACTGAAGGCCGGTCCTTCCATGAAGGGCGTGGTCATCGGCAAGCGTCTCTTCTCGCGTCTGCAGAAAGACCGCAAGTCGAGAGCCAAGGACAAAGAGGACATGGCAAAGATCGATGCCGCTGCCAAGGTGGAACTCGACGAGCTGAAGAAGAAGCTGGTGGAGAAACTGATGGTCATCCTCAATGGAACGACCTCAGCCGGCGTCTTCAACAACTTCCATGAACAACTCATTCCCAAGCGTGTGAAGTTTGCCCAGAAGACCCTCATGGAACTCGACTACTCCGTTGTCAACCCCCACAAGTGGACCAGCGACGAAAAGAAGAACGAGATGGTGTCCACCCTGATCGACAACTACACCGTCAAGTTCAAGGAAATCCAAGGCAAATTCAACCGCGAGAAGTACGTAGCCAGCGTCGGCGACGAACTTCCGAACGGCATCATCCAGATGGCCAAGGTCTATGTCGCTAAGAAGCGCAAGCTGATGATCGGCGATAAGATGGCAGGTCGTCACGGTAACAAGGGTATCGTCTCCCGCATCGTCCGCGCCGAGGACATGCCTTTCCTCGCCGACGGCACTCCGGTCGACATCGTGCTGAACCCCTTGGGCGTGCCTTCACGTATGAACTTGGGTCAGATCTACGAAACCGTCCTCGGCTGGGCAGGCCATGAACTTGGACTCAAGTTCGCCACCCCGATCTTCGACGGTGCCTCGCTCGACCAAATCAACGCACTGATGGAGAAAGCCGGACTTCCCAAGAATGGCCGCGTGCAGCTCTACGACGGCGAGACGGGCGAACCCTTCGACCAGCCGGCTACCGTGGGTTACATTTACATGCTGAAACTCCACCACATGGTCGACGACAAGATGCATGCCCGTTCCATTGGACCATACTCACTGATCACCCAGCAGCCTCTCGGCGGTAAAGCCCAGTTCGGCGGCCAGCGTTTCGGTGAGATGGAGGTCTGGGCTCTCGAAGCCTTCGGCGCCAGCAACGTGCTTCAAGAGATCCTCACCGTCAAGTCAGACGATGTGGTCGGCCGCGCCAAAGCCTATGAGGCTATCGTCAAGGGCGACAACATGCCTGTGCCTGGCACTCCCGAGTCATTCAACGTGCTCATCCACGAGCTCCGTGGCCTGGGCCTCGAAGTGACCTTTAAGGATAAAGATGGAAATGTGTTGAATTAAATAGAGGAACATATATATGGTAAGTAACACTATCAACAGCAACTTCGCCAGTATCACGGTAAGCCTTGCCTCTCCTGAATCCATCCTCGACCGCTCCTACGGCGAGGTGCTGAAACCGGAGACCATCAACTACCGTACCTATAAACCTGAACGCGACGGCTTGTTCTGCGAGAAGATCTTCGGTCCCGTCAAGGACTGGGAATGCCACTGCGGTAAATACAAGCGCATCCGTTACAGAGGCATCAAGTGCGACCACTGCGGCGTCGAGGTGACCGAGAAAAAGGTTCGCCGTGAACGCATGGGACATATCCAACTGGTCGTCCCCGTGGCCCATATCTGGTATTTCCGTTCACTTCCCAACAAGATCGGCGCACTGCTCGGCATCCCCTCCAAGAAACTGGAGTCCATCATCTACTACGAGCGCTACGTGGTGATCCAAGCCGGTGCCCTTGAAGGTACCCAGATTCCCAACGACAAAGACGGGCGTACCGTCCAGAAGCTGGAGTTCCTCACCGAAGAGGAATACCTCGACCTGATGGAGACCCTTCCCGTCGAGAACCAATACCTTCCTGAAGATGACCCGAACAAGTTCATCGCCAAGATGGGCGCCGAGGCACTCTATGACCTCCTCTGCAAACTCGACCTCGACAAGGAGTCCTATATGCTCCGCGACAAGGCCAACTCCGAGACCGCCATGCAGCGTAAGCAGGAAGCCCTGAAACGCCTGCAAGTGTTCGAGGCCTTCCGCGAAGCCAACAAGCACATGGAGAACCGTCCCGAGTGGATGATCGTCAAGATTGTCCCCGTCATCCCTCCGGAACTGAGACCCCTCGTCCCGTTGGATGGTGGACGTTTCGCCACTTCCGACCTCAACGACCTCTATCGTCGCGTCATCATCCGTAACAACCGTCTGAAACGACTCATCGAAATCAACGCTCCCGACGTCATTATGCGTAACGAGAAGCGTATGCTCCAGGAAGCCGTCGACTCACTCTTCGACAACTCACGTAAGTCGAGCGCGGTGAAAACCGACTCGAACCGTCCGCTGAAGTCATTGAGCGACAGCCTGAAAGGTAAGCAAGGTCGTTTCCGTCAGAACCTGCTGGGTAAACGTGTCGACTACTCTGGCCGTTCGGTCATCGTGGTCGGTCCGGACCTCAATATGAACGAATGTGGTCTGCCGAAGGACATGGCCGCCGAGCTCTTCAAGCCGTTTGTCATCCGCAAGATGATTGAACGTGGTATCGTGAAGACTGTGAAATCGGCCAAGAAGATCGTCGACCGCAAGGAACCCGTCGTGTGGGATATCCTGGAGAACATCCTGAAGGGTCACCCGATTCTCCTCAACCGTGCTCCTACACTGCACCGTCTGGGTATCCAGGCCTTCCAGCCCAAACTCGTCGAAGGTAAGGCCATCCGTCTGCACCCATTGGTATGTACGGCATTCAACGCCGACTTCGATGGTGACCAGATGGCTGTCCACGTACCGCTGGGCAACGCAGCCGTGCTCGAGGCTCAGATCCTGATGCTGGCTTCACACAACATCCTGAACCCCTCCAACGGCGCTCCTATCACCCTGCCTTCACAGGACATGGTTCTTGGCTTGTACTACATCACCAAACCTCGTAAGAGCACACCCGACCATATCGTAAAAGGCGAGGGTATGTCGTTCTATTCACCCGAAGAGGTGATTATCGCCCACAACGAGCGTCGCGTCGACATGCACGCCATCATCAACTGCCGTGTTCCGGTACGCGAGAACGGCGAAATCGTCATCAAGAAGATTGAGACCACCGTTGGCCGCGTCATCTTCAACCAGGTGGTGCCCGAAGGCTACGGATTCATCAACCAGCTGCTGACCAAGAAATCGTTCCGCAGCATCGTCGGCGAGATGGTGCGTCTGCAAGGTACCGCAGTGACCACCAAGTTCTTGGACGACATCAAGAACATGGGTTATTACATGGCTTACAAAGGCGGTCTGTCGTTCAACCTGGGCAACGTGCTCGTGCCGGCTGCCAAGGAGACCCTCATCGCCGATGCCAATGCCAAAGCCGCTGAAATCCGTGAATACGAAAAGATGGGCTTCATGGGCCCCAACGAACGATACAACCAGATCGTCGACCTTTGGACCGATGTCAACACCCGTCTGACCAAGGAGGTGATGGACCTGTTGTCGTCCGACGACCAAGGCTTCAACCCGGTGTACATGATGCTGCATTCAGGCGCTCGTGGTTCCGAGGCTCAGGTGTCACAGCTCTGCGGCATGAGAGGCCTGATGGCCAAGCCTATGAAGGCTGGTTCAGGAGGCGCTGAAATCATCGAGAACCCCATTCTTTCCAACTTCCAGGAAGGCCTTTCCGTGTTGGAGTACTTCATCTCCACCCACGGTGCCCGTAAGGGTCTGGCCGATACCGCTCTGAAGACCGCTGACGCTGGTCGTGGCCCACGACGTCATCATCACCAGCAAGGACTGCGGTACCCTCCGTGGCCTGACCGTCTCGCGTGGTGAAGAGATCAAGGAAGCTGGCAAGCATTCACTGCTCTACGACCGCATCCTGGGCCGTGTGGCTTTGCATGACATCTTCAGCCCCACCACCGGCGAACTCATCGTGGCAGGTGGTCAGGAAATCAATGAAGAGCTGGCCGAAGCCATCGACGAATCACCCCTCGAGAGCGTCGAGATCCGTTCCGTGTTGACTTGCGAAGCCAAACACGGTGTGTGTGCCAACTGCTATGGACGTAACCTTGCCTCTGGCAAGCTAGTTCAGAAAGGTGAGGCTGTGGGCGTCATCGCTGCACAGTCCATCGGCGAGCCTGGTACCCAGCTGACCCTGCGTACCTTCCACCAAGGTGGTAAGGCTTCGAAGAACCTCGTCGTCAGCAGCACCGACGCCAAGTACGACGGCGTGCTCGAGATCGAAGAACTTCGTTGCGTCGAAGCCGAACGCGAAGGCCAGAAGTGCTGGATCGTCATCGGCCGTTCCGCAGAGATGAAGCTTCACGACAAGAACACTGGCGTCGTCTTGATGACCGTCAACATTCCTTACGGTGCCAAACTGTACTTCCAGGACGGCGCCGAAGTCAGCAAGGGCGACAAGATCTTCGAATGGGACCCCTACAACGCCACTATCATTTCCGAGTTCACCGGTAAGGTGCGCTTCGTGAATGTGGTCGAAGGCGTGACCTACCACAGCGAGACCATCGCTGAGACTGGATTTAGCGAGCGTGTGATCATCGAAGGCAAACGTGGTACCAAGAACCCGCAAATCGAGATTGTCGACGACAATGGCGAAGTGCTGGCCGTGTACGACTTGCCTGTGGATGCCCACGTGGTCGTCGACGAGAACGAGGCGATCAAGGCAGGTGACCAGATGGTGCGTATCCCGCGTAACGTCTCCGGCGGCGGCGATATCACCGGCGGTCTGCCGCGTGTCACCGAGCTGTTCGAAGCCCGTAACCCCTCCGACCCGGCGGTGGTTTCGGAAATCGACGGTACAGTGCACCTCGAAAAACGCCTCAAACGTGGCAACCGTGAGGTGGTTATCACCTCGAAGACGGGTGACCAGAAGCGTTATCTCATTCCTACCTCGAAACAGATTCTGGCTCAGGAAAACGACTATGTGAAGGCTGGCCAGCCCCTGTCGGATGGCGCCATCACCCCGGCCAGCATCCTGGCTATCATGGGCCCGATGAAGGTTCAGGAGTACATCGTCAACGAGGTCCAGAGCGTGTATCGCTCACAAGGTGTGACCATCAATGACAAGCACTTCGAAGTCATCGTGCGTCAGATGATGCGTAAAGTCGAGATCATGGAACCCGGCGACACCCGCTTCCTTGAAGGCGAGTTGGTGAGCAAGCTGACGTTCCAGGAAGAGAACGACGAGATCTACGGCAAGATGGTCGTTACCGATCCGGGCGATTCAGAGAATCTCTCGGCCGGTCAGATCGTCTCAGCCATGAAGCTACGCGACGAGAACTCACTGCTGAAGCGCAAGGACCTGAAACTCGTTCAGACACGTCCTGCCGAGCCTGCTACCGCAAGCCAAGTGCTTCAGGGTATCACCCGCGCCGCCCTGCAAACCGACAGCTTCATGTCGGCTGCATCCTTCCAGGAGACCACCAAGGTCCTGACCAACGCCGCCATCAGTGCCAAGACAGACTATCTGCTGGGCATGAAGGAGAACGTTATCGTAGGCCATAAGATCCCTGCCGGCACCGGTCTCCGTGAGTATGACGACCTGATCGTCGCCTCACGCGAAGAATACGAGGCCCTGAAGGAAAAAGGAGCCGTCCTCGCTGACTGATCCCTTCAAATCAACAAGTAGAGACGTCATCATCATGGCGTCTCTACCTTTTTATAAACCCATCAAAAAAACAATATCATGGACGAGAAACAGAAAAACCAAATCAATATTGAACTCACCGACGAAATTGCCGGTGGCACCTATTCCAACCTGGCCATCATCACCCATTCTCCGACCGAGTTCATCATCGACTTTGTGAGCCTCATGCCGGGCGCACCGAAAGCCAAGGTCAAATCAAGAATCGTGATGACACCCCAACACGCCAAACGCCTCTATAAGGCTTTGGCCGAGAATCTGGGTAAGTACGAATCAAATTTCGGTCCCATCAAAGAAGTGACAACCGAGTTGCCTCCTTTCACCATGGGGCCCAAGGCTCAGGCGTAATTAAATAAACTCGATGTTTTCCTCCGAGGTGTACTTCTCGCAGTAGTGGCACACCAGGCGGAGCTTGCCGTCGACATGCTTCACGCGGAACTTGGTGGGGATGTCGTGCTCTTTGTTGGTGACGCAGTTCGGGTTGAAGCACTTCACAATGTGCTCGATTCTTTCGGGAATCTGCACGGTCTGCTTCCGGACCACCTCAAAATCCTTGATTTCGATGATGGAGGCGGTGGGAGCCACCAGGGCAATCTTGTTCAGCTCTTCCGGATCGAAGTATTTGTCGGAGACCTTAATGAAGCCCTTGGTGCCGTATTTCTTGCTTTCCACATTGATGCCGAGATAGACCGGAGTACTGGCTTTGTCCAGTCCCAGGATCTTGACGACCTGGAATACCTTGTCGGCGGGGATATGGTCGATGACCGTGCCATTCTCAATGGCGGATACGATCAGTTCTTTTCTTTTTTCCATAGTTTTTCAGTTTTCCGTTTACTTGAGTCCTAAAATAGCTGCGATCAAAGCCTGACGGGCGTATACGCCGTTCTGGGCCTGCTGGAAGTAGTAGGCTTTCGGGTTGGAGTCCACGTCGACGTGGATTTCGTTGACGCGCGGTAGGGGATGCAGCACGCGGCAATTGGGCTTGGCGTTGGCCAGCATGGCGTTGCGAAGCACATATGAGTTCTTCACTTTCTCGTATTCCAGCGGATCGGGGAAGCGCTCGCGTTGGACGCGGGTCATGTAAATGATGTCGGAGTGGGGGATGACCTCCTCCAACTCAGTGAACTGTTCGTATTCCAGATGGGCGTCCTTGATATGCTGTTTCACTGTTCTCGGCAGCTTCAGTTCCACGGGCGAAACCAAGTTGAACTTGGCGTTGAAGTGGCTCATGGCTTCTACGAGGCTGTGGACGGTACGGCCGTATTTCAGGTCGCCGACCAGGGTGATCTCGAGGTTCTCGAGGGTGCCTTGGGTCTTGCGGATGCTATAAAGGTCGAGCATGCACTGCGTCGGGTGCTGGTTGGAGCCGTCACCGGCGTTGATGATCGGCACTTTGGAGACCTCTGAGGCGAGACGGGCGGAGCCGTCGATGGGGTTGCGCATCACAATGAGGTCGGCGTAGCTGGCCACCATGGTGATGGTGTCGGCCAGCGATTCGCCTTTCTGGACGCTGGTGCCCGAGGTGCTGCTGAAGCCGATGACATTGCCCCCAAGAAGCTGGATGGCGGTCTCGAAGCTAAGGCGGGTGCGGGTGGAAGGCTCGAAGAACAACGAGGCAATGATGCGTCCGTTGAGCAGGTTCTGGTGGGGATTCTTCTCGAAATCCTCAGCGATGTCGAGCACGTGGCAGATCTCCTCGGGAGTGTAGTCGCTGATGGAGATCAAGCTGCGGTTTTTCAGTGAGATAGACATATTCGATGGTGTTTAGTTCGTTGAAGGCATAAAAAAAACGGTTGCCGAAGCAACCGTTCTTGGTTTAGTCTTGGAAACCGGCAAGGTTGAAAGCAATGCCGGCGTAGGCCGCGTTTTTTGTTACGTTGAAGTTGAGGTCGAGCCAACTGATCGGGCTGATGGTCAGTGCACCGCCGTAGTTGAATTCGTTCCTGTGCCACGTGGAAACGTACTTGTGGTAGATGGAATTTGACTCAGAGTCAACGCCGATATCATTGCCTACAGTGTAGCCTGTGCTGACGCGGCTCCAGCCGACCAATGGGGTGATGAACACATAGTGCTCATAAATCGGAATTTGGAAGCCGGCATTGAGGGTGAAGGCAGAGTGGTCGTCCCAGTTGCCCATAATGACTTGGCTGTCGAAACGGTGATCGGGCATGACATAGGTGAAGTCGACATAAAGGCCGCCGAGGGAGAGGCAGACACCAAATCCAATGTCTTTGTAAGTCCCGATGTCTGTGTTGTGGTTGTCGGTAACGTTTCTGAAACCAAGGATGCCACCGTTGAATCCGAGGACTGCACGTTCGGAGTTCTCTTCCAGGTCAAACCACTGGGCTTGGGCCTGGATGGACATCATGGAAATCAGCAAGGCGATTAAAGTGAATTTTTTCATGATAAATGGGTTATTGTGTTGTTGATTATTTGAATGTCATGGGCATGAATGATGCTGCGAAAATACAACTTTTAGTTAAAAGAAAGACATTTTTCTGCATTTTTCTGTTTTTGTCTTCTTCCTGAGGTTGTTCCTCAACGCTAAGCTTTCAGCCTCTCACTCAGAGGGAATATATGATAGTTGAAAGTTGAAAACGGAAACTTTTTTATCTTTGCAGCATGATTAATCAACAATAATTATGCTCGAAGAAATCCTTAAACAGCTGTTTATCAAGTCGTTCAAATCTTTATACGGACAAGAACCCCCTGCGCAACAAATCAATTTCCAAAAGACCAGGCCCGAATTCGAGGGCGATCTTACCGTCGTTGTGTTCCCCTTCGGTAAACTTGCAGGCCGCAACCCCGAGCAACTCGCCAACGAAATGGGCGCCGAGATGATGAAGGAATCCACCATGATTGCCAAGTTCAACGTGGTGAAAGGCTTCCTCAACATCCTCATCTCCGACAGCTTCTGGCTCGACTTCTTCCGCGAGAACCACGAG
Organism: uncultured Bacteroidales bacterium; assembly: GCA_905234455.1. Taxonomy (GTDB): domain Bacteria; phylum Bacteroidota; class Bacteroidia; order Bacteroidales; family F082; genus Limimorpha. Next base: position 11,396 of record CAJOIH010000001.1, read on the forward strand.
AGACGCGACTTCGGCCGCAAACCTGTCAGCGGTAAGGCAGTGGTGATCGAGTATTCCTCGCCCAACACCAACAAACCCCTGCACTTGGGCCATATCCGCAACAACCTCCTGGGCTGGAGCGTCTCCGAGATCCTGAAAGCCAATGGCAAGAACGTGGTGCGTGTCAACCTGGTCAATGACCGTGGCATCCATATCTGCAAGAGCATGCTGGCCTGGAAGAAATGGGGTAACGGATGCACCCCTGAATCCACTGGAAAGAAGGGCGACCATCTGATTGGCGACTTCTATGTGTTGTTTGACAAGGAATATAAAAAGGAACTGAAGTCATTGTTGCCAGCGGACTTTGACACCTTGGACGAGAAAGCCCAGGAAGCAGCCAAGGCCAAGGCTGAGGCCGAGTCGACGCTGATGCAGGAAGCCCGAGAGATGCTGCGTAAATGGGAAGCCAATGACCCTGAAGTGCGCCAGCTCTGGGAGATGATGAACCAATGGGTTTACGACGGCTTCGACGTGACCTACAAACGCCTGGGCGTGAGCTTCGAGAAGATCTACTATGAATCGCAAACCTACCTGCTGGGCAAGGCCCTGGTGCAGGAAGGCCTCGAGAAAGGGGTGCTCTACCGCCGCGACGACAACTCGGTGTGGTGCGACCTCCGCGACGAGGGGCTCGACGAGAAGCTGCTGCTTCGCCGCGATGGCACCTCGGTCTACATGACCCAAGACCTTGGCACCGCCCAACTCCGCGTTGAGGAATATGATCCTGAAAAGCTGATCTATGTCGTTGGCAATGAGCAGATTTACCACTTTGATGTGCTGAAAAGGGTGCTGGTGCGCCTGGGCCGTGAGTGGGGCAAGGACATCGAACACCTTTCCTATGGTATGGTGGAACTTCCCAACGGCAAGATGAAGTCGCGCGAGGGTACCGTGGTCGATGCCGACGACCTTATGGATGAGATGGTGGCCACCGCCAAGAGTGTCTCCGACGAACTTGGCAAAGCTAAAGACCTCAGCCCAGAAGAGGCCGACAAGCTGTACCACACCATCGGATTGGGAGCGCTGAAGTACTTCATCCTCCGTGTCGATCCCAAGAAGACCATGCTGTTCAACCCAGAGGAGTCCATCGACTTCAACGGCAACACGGGTCCTTTTGTGCAATATACTCACGCCCGTATCTGCTCGGTGCTGCGCAAGGCCGCCGAACAAGGCATCCGCCTAGAGCGTGAAACCCAAGTGGCCGACCTCCAACCCAAGGAAAAGGAAATCCTCGTGATGATGTATGGCTGGCCCATGGTGCTCAACCAAGCTGCCGAAGGCCGCAGCCCCGCGATGATTGCCAACTTCATCTTCGACCTCGCCAAGGAATTCAACCAGTTCTACCAGGAATGCAGCATCCTCAAGGAGGAAGACCCCAACCGTCGCATGTTCCGCCTCCAGGTCTGTGACATGGTTGCCGCCCTCCTGCGCAATGCCTCAGGCCTCCTCGGCATTGGAATGCCAGAAAGGATGTAATGATGATCGAACTTATTATCATCGCCTCTTTGTTTGCCAGTTTCAACGTGGTGCTATTCCTGCTGCTGCGTAGGCGCAAACACCAGAATTATTATCTGAAGCGCCGCAACCAGATCAAGGACCAACTGTTCTCGGTGATTTCGCACGACATCAAGACCCCGGTGGAGTTCCAGTCGCAGATGCTGGATATGATGAGCGCCCATGCCGACACCATGAATCCCGCCGATCTCAAGGAAGGCCTTGAAAGTATGAAAAAGTCGACGGATGACCTAAAGGACAAGTTGCAGAATCTCATCTTCTGGGTAAAAGGCGAGTTGGGTGATAATGAGAATCTTCCCACCATGTTCAACTTGAGCGAGATGGCTCGGAAAACCATCGCCGACCACCTCTACCAGGCGAAAGTGAAATCGCTTTCCATCACCAACGAGATTCCGGAAGATTGGGAATGCTTCGATGACGTCAACATTGTACGAATGGTGATGCAAAACCTCTTGTCGAACGCCGTGAAGTTCTCCAAACCCGGCGGCAATATCAAGGTGACCGCTGTGGAGCAGGGAGAACGTTACAAGGTCTCCGTTGCCGACCAAGGCGTTGGCATTGACCAGGAAAAGCTGGCCAAGTTGTTGAATGAGATGACGATGCCAGGCAAGGGCACCAGCGGTGAGACCGGCACAGGTATCGGGCTCTTCGTCAGCCGTCAGCTCATGGAAAGGATAGGAGGGGAGATGGAGATTGAAAGTGTTGTGAACCAGGGTACTACAGTGAGTTTTACGATCAATAAGGCATAAACCATGGAAACGAACCGAAAGATCAGGGTGATGATTGTGGAGGACCATCCGATGTACCGCGTGGGACTCCGGATGTCGTTGAGTTATTTCGGTTCCGACATGGAGGTGGTGGCTGAGGCCGAAGATGTGCATCGGGCTGTCGAATTCCTTCAGGACCACGGCAAAGAGATTGACTTGATCATGCTCGATTTCTTTTTGCCGGATGGGACCGGCATAGATGTGGCGAGTGTGGCCAAGTCGGTGTCGCCCGAGACCAAAATACTCCTGATTTCAGGGGATGTATTCAATCCCACCATCATACGCATGGCCGAGGGGCGTGTCGACGGGATCATCGGCAAGACGGTGAAGCCCGAAGAGTTGAAGATGTACATCGAATCGATGTTCAAAGGAGGGGCCCACACTATGAATGTGGGCGGGTCGGAGAGCCTTTCCTCGCGCGAGCTGGAAATCGTGCGCCTTTGTGCCGATGGCAAGACTGCCCAGGAGATTGCTGAGACGCTCCATATCAGCAAACGAACCGTTGAAGCCCATAAAGTTCGCATTTTCAGCAAACTGAACTGCAAATCCACGGCCGAACTGGTCAATTACGCCTTCCGTAACGGGTTAATCAGTTGATTATTATTACTTTTGCCGTATGAACGTCTTTTATCTTAAAGGTGCCACTGAAGGCCTGAACCTCCTTCCCGAAGAGGAATCCAAACACTGCGTGAAAGTGCTGCGGATGACCGAAGGGGAGCGCTTTTGCGTGACTGATGGCGAAGGGTACCTGTATGATGCCGAGCTGGTGGAGGCGTTGCCCAAACATGCTACCGTCAACCTGACCAATCGGCATCAGGGATACGACCATTGGGGGTTTAATCTCGAAATCGCCATCGCCCCGACCAAGCTCAACGAACGGACGGAATGGTTCCTGGAAAAGGCTACTGAAATCGGTATCGATCGAGTCCGCCTTTTCACTTCCTTCCATTCGGAACGCCGTGCTGCCAACGTGGAGCGTTTCCAAAAGGTGATGGTAGCGGCCATGAAGCAATCCATCAAATCCAGATTACCGATTATCGAGGATTTGGTTCCATTCGAAAAGTTGGTAAAGCAACCCTTTGAAGGTCAGAAATTTATCGCATGGATTGACGATGATGTGAAGGATTGCCTTTGCGACCTTTATAAGAAAGGTGAAAACGCCTTGGTGCTGATCGGTCCCGAGGGAGACTTCAGTCCCGAAGAGGTGGCACTCGCCAAAGCCAACGGCTTCGTGCCCTGTAGCTTGGGCCAGGCTCGTTTAAGAACAGAAACGGCCGCTATGGTGGCTTGCCATACCATTCAACTCATTAATCAGATGAAATGAAAAAAACAACAATAATCATATTGTTTTTGTTTCCGTTGTTAGTCTCCGCACAACAACTCAACATCGCCTTGCTGAAATACCGTGGGGGAGGGGATTGGTATGGCAACCCCACTTCATTGCCTAACCTGGTGCGATTCTGCAACCAGGAGTTGGGAACCGACATCAACCCCGAGGTGCCTACCGTGGAGCCGTCCAGCCCTGATATCTTTAACTATCCCTACGTCTACATGACAGGTCACGGTAACGTGGTGTTTGATGCCGCCGAAGCGCAAAACCTCCGCAATTACATGCTGGCAGGCGGCTTCCTGCATATCGACGACAACTACGGCATCCGGCAATACATTGAGCCGCAAATGAAGAAGGTGTTTCCTGAATTGGACTTCGTGGAGCTGCCTTTTACGCATGATATCTTCCAAAAGCCCTTCCTTTTCAAGAACGGGCTACCCAAGATCCACGAGCACGATGGCAAAGCCCCTCAGATGTTCGGTCTGATCTACGAGGGTCGCTTGGTGTGCATCTTTACTTATGAATGCGACCTTGGCGACGGCTGGGAAGACCAACGCGTCCATCACGACTCGCAAGAGACTCGTGAGAAAGCTTTGCGGATGGGTGCCAATATACTTCGTTATGTGTTTGAAAACTAATGGATGATGAAAAAACTGAATCTAATCGTATGCATACTGATGTTCAGCTTCAGCATGATGGCTGACCCGGTAGATATGGAGATTGCCAAGCAACTGGGTGGGAAATACATGGCAGCTCACCAGCGTTCTGCTTCAGCGTTGAGCTTGGCCTACACCGAACATACTGAATCGGGTTTGAATGTGTGCTATGTGTTCAATTGTCAGCCAAAGGGCTTTGTCATTGTGGCCGCAGATGATCGCATGAAACCGATTCTTGGTTATTCCACAGAGAGCAGCTTCGACCTTGTTGCTACCGAGGAAGGTCCGCAGGTGTTTTTCGATGCCTATCGTTGCGACCTTCAAACAGCCATCGCAGAAAACATGGAACGGTCTCCAGAAATCCAACAGCAATGGCTGAACCTTGAACAAACAGGTAATCTTTTCCTTCGTGAAACACGTGTTGTTGGACCGCTCTGTTCCTCTACATGGCATCAAACCCAATTCTACAACAATCAATGCCCCGAGGATCCTAATGGATACAACGGCCATGTGAAGTCGGGATGTGTAGCCAATGCCATGGCACAAATCATGCGCTATTGGGAATGGCCCAAGACAGGCGTGGGTCAGCATAGCTACTACTGTTACGGCTATGGCTCCACCTCTTACGGAACACTTACGGCGGACTTCGGAGCGGCAGATTACCATTATGAACTGATGCCAGATTTCCTGGATTACACGAGCCCCCAATACGAGGTGGACGCGGTTGCCCTTTTGGAATACCATGCCGGCGTGAGCGTCGACATGAGTTATGGCCCCAATGCTTCGGGCGCCTATTCCGACGATGCCATGGATGCTTTTGTCGACTTTTTCCGCTATTCCAACAGCCTTACGAGAAACGACCGTTATTATTATTCTGACCCACAATGGATTGAAATGCTGATGACGGAGATTGACAACGGTCGGCCAATGTACTACTCGGCGTACAGCTATTCCAAGGATGGTACCCGTGGCGGACATGCTTTTGTTTGCGATGGCTATGATGAAAACGAGTTCTTCCATTTCAATTGGGGATGGCAAGGCTTCGACAACGGTTTCTACAGCATCAATGGCATGAACCTTACCCATCATGAGTACAATTACGACCATTACACCACCTCCAACTTGGAACCTGATGACGATTATTATGATCAACCAATGTCGATGAGCGATGTGATGATTATTCCATTGGGCTATGGCGCAGGCGTGAATTATGCAGTCACGGCTCCAACAGAGACCATTGGAGGGGAACTGCTCTCGAGCATTGATTCGGTGGTATTGCTGCTGAATGGACAGCATTTGCATACTTTTGTGGCACCGCAACCGGGTGAGCGACTTGAGTATGAAGGCTTTCCAGAAAATATTCCCCATGGGCACATGGACTGTTTCATCGCATATCCGGTGACCTCGGAGGGTCGGGGAAAGGCGGTCGTCGACACGGTTTCCATGTGGACAGGGTCGAAACCAGTAACCTTCCAACTGCATGACGATGCTGGCGACGGATGGCTTTCGCCTGCCATTTCCATCCTTGACGATTATGGCGTTTTGTATCGCGTTGGTCTCGAGGAAGGTGCTGAAGGTACGGTCACGGTTGACCTGCCATTCTCAACACAGATCACCCTCTTTTGGAATTATTGCAACATTGGCTATGAAGACGACGACGAGGAATGCCGTTTTGAGGTTTACGATTACAAAGGTGATTTGATTTACGCGCAGGACGAGAAGCCCGTGGTAGGCGAGTTATACACTTTCTATAACGAAGTTGATTTTCTTGATGCCCCCGACTTTATCACCGCACAATATGAGTATCTCGAAGATGGCCGGTTTGGTGCGCATATCCAATGGGGGATGGAGAATCCCAACCAATGGTTCGGTCACTTTGTCCTTTCGCGATATACCGATCTGAACGGGATGCCTGAAGAGTTTTATTTTGATGGGGAGGAGAGGGATTTCTTTGACGAGGTTGACCCAGGCACTTATTATTATCGTCTCAGTGCGGCCTATTTTGGCGGGGGAGGAGCACCGCAGTATTCTACTTATGCTCCTAACTTGGATGATCCCGCATTGGATTATGCCTTGGTGGATGTAACCTCCCTACAAGAACTGTTCGCTGAAGGGTTTACCAAAGTGACGGTCTATAACCTCATGGGACAGCAGGTCTATTCCGGTCAAGCCTCCTCAATGAACCCTGAGGCATGGAAGTCTGGAACCTATGTGCTGAAGTTTATCACATCGAGCGGGAAGTCTCAGACTAAGAAAATGGTGGTCTGGTAATTTAGATAATCTAGTTTAAAAGTACCTCGGCGGCCTTCATGGCCTCTGGTGTGACCTTGTCGTTGCTGAGCATCTTGGCGATCTCGGTGACGCGTTCTCCTGCGGTTAACAATCTGATATGGGATTGGGTCCTTTGGCCTTCGTTATCCTTATAAATGAAGAAATGATGCGCCGCCTTGCTGGCCACTTGGGGCAAATGGGTGATGGCGATGAGTTGCAGCGAAGCTCCCATCCCTTGCATAATGCCACCGATCTTGGCAGCTACCTCGCCCGATACGCCTGTGTCGATTTCATCGAAAATCAAGGTGGGGATGTAGTTGTGCTGCGACACCACACTCTTGATGGAAAGCATCAACCTTGACAGCTCACCGCCTGAGGCCACCTTGCTGAGTTCGGCCACTGCCACGCCTTTGTTGGCGGAGAAGAGGAATCGCACCTGGTCCAACCCGGTTGTCGTGAACTCCTTCAACGGCTCCACGGCAATCTGGAACACGGCATGGGGCATGGCCAATTGACGGGCGAGATCGGTCACATCAGCGCCAAAGGTCTTGGCGGCTTTTTCGCGTTGGGAGTGGAGCTTCAAGGCCAATTGCTGTAAAACCTTGGTTTGTTCCTTCAGGGCTTCCTGGCTCTGCTCAATCTCCTGGTCGATGTTCTCGAAGGCATTGACCTTGGCTTCCAATTCGTTACGCAACAATATCAGCGCCTCAAATTCCTTCGTGTGATGCTTCATCATTAACCTGTTGAGCAAGTCGAAACGCTCTTGCAGCTCTTGCAGTTTGCCTTCGTCGAACTGGGCGTCGTCGCCCACGCGCTCCAGGTCATAGGCGATGTCCTTGAGTTCCACCTGAGTGCTCTCAATGCGGCCGTATAACTCTTCCAGATTGGGAACGAGTTGCTTGAGTCGGTGGAGTAACGATGACAATTCGTTGAGTTGGGGTAGGATGGAGGTCTCGCTCCCTTCCAGCAATCCATTGGCGCTGAAAAGCAAAGTGCGGATCTCCTCGGCATTTTCCATGACATTTAGACTCTGCTCGATCTCGGCATATTCGCCTTCCTTGAGTTGAGCCTTCTGAAGCTCGTCGAGTTGGAACTTCAAGTAATCGTTTTCAGCGATGTTCTTTTCGGCCAAAGTCTGGAGTTCCTTCAGACGACGGCTGAGGGTGTTATATCTATCGAACTCTTGCCGATAAGCTTCCAACAGCTCGTTGTCTTGGGCGATCTCATCAAGCAACTTGAGCTGGAAGCCGGCGTCAGTCAACAGCAGCGAGTCGTGCTGCGAATGGATGTCGACCAGCTGGTTGCCGATCTCCTTCATCACTTGCAGTGACACGGGTGTGTCGTTGATGAAAGCTCTGCTTTTTTTCTGGGGACTGAGTTCACGGCGCAGGATGCATTCGGTGTCGAAGTCGAGGTCGTGTTCCTCAAAAAGGGGCTTCAGAAGTTCGTCCTCCAATTGAAACTGGGCTTCCACCACGCATTTCATGTCCTTGTCGAATAGTACGCCGGTGTCGGCTCGGTCGCCCAGCACAAACCCCAGAGCGCCCAATAAGATGGACTTACCTGCGCCGGTCTCACCGGTGATCACGCTGAAACCATCAGCGAAATCGACCGACAGCTCCCCGATGAGGGCATAGTTCCTGATGTGGAGATGGCGCAGCATGGGTGATGAAACTTAGCCTCTTCTGCCGCCGTTTTGCAAGATGGCATCATAGCGCGAAGCCTGCGAGGGATCAATCTGCTTCATGATGTTGACAGCCTCGGTCTTCTCTTTCTGGCTGCCTTGGCTGAACACGTTAATGATCTCGTCGCGCTTGGCCTCCACGATGAGTTGGAGGAAGAAGCAGGTGGGATAGGTGTTGTAGACCTCTTGTAGGTATCCCAGCGAGGTGAGGATGGCAGCGCGGCCTTCGTCGGGCTTCTCCGACATCACGTCGAGTCCCAAACGATGGTATTCGTATATGAAGCGGCGAAGCGGGGCATAGCTGTTGTTGGTCATATTCTCCGCCATCCAGTAGCGGTTCTTGTTGCCATCAAAGGCCTTCCATCCGGTTTGGGAGGAACTCTGCGCATTGTTGACAATCTGCTGGGCAGCCTCAAAGAAGGGCTGGCCTCCGTTGGGAGAGAAGGTGTCGAAGTCGAGCCCCAGGAACATGTACACGTAGAATGCAATGGTTGAGGTCAAGTCCGACATGTGGGTGTTGAGGCTGAAATCCAAAGGTTGTCCGTCAGTATACTCGAACGAGAACTTCTGGTCGAGGTAATTGAATACCGGCGTGGTGTAGCTGGCTTTATAGCACGGCCGGCGCAAAGCCAAATTGATGTCGCCTGCGAAGCTGTTCGAAGAGGTGCGCTCCTTGAGGGTAATGGCAATGGAGCACTCGATCTTCTCAACTGTCTTGAAGTTGATGCTGGTCCACTTCGTGTTGTTGATGAACTCATACAGGGCGGTCTGCAGGTTTTGGAACACGGTCTTGTCAGTGCCGGGCACTTGGCTGGAGTTGATTTGGATGTCGCACTTCAGCTCTTGGGCGGCCGCGATGTTCGCGAGGAACATGCAGAGGATTGCGATGACGGATAACCTTTTCATGGGTTTTAGAACTCGTCCTGGGTTTCTTTGCTGGGGTTACGGAAATAGATCTCGTCGTGGAGAAATTCGTGGATGGCGATGAGGGTGGGCTTGGGAAGACGCTCGTAGAACTTGGCGATCTCGATCTGCTCGCGGTTTTCGAACACTTCCTCCAGGCTGTCGTTGTTGGTGGCGAACTCCTCAATCTTCTTGTTGAGCTCTTCCTTCATCTCAGTGGCAATCTGGTTGGCGCGCTTGGTGAGGATGGCCACAGTCTCGTAGATGTTGCCTGTGCCTTTGTAAAACTGGTCTTTCTGACGGGTAACCACCGTCGTTTCGGTTCTGACTTTCTTGAAATCCATGGTATTTGTTATAAATTTTCTAGTTTCTTTCTTGCTTTGATGACAGCGGGCTCCACTTCTTTCAGGTAGGGGCTGTCGGGGTAAAGGTAGCTGAGGGTATTGTAACGTTCCACACAAGCCTCATAGCGTTCCTTCTGCTTTTCGGGGACACTGTTTTCGGCATAGTCGTAATACGTCTTGGCCATGTCGGAGAGGATCTCCTCGCGATGTGAGGTGTTGGGATACTTCTTCAGCAGGTTCTCGAAGCAGGTGATGGCGGCGTTGTAATTCTCCATGCGGTAATAGAGAAGGCAGATGTTGTAGTCTTTCTCTTCCAGCTTGTTGTTGAGGTCGACGAGCAATTCGTTGGCTCGTGCCACGCTGTCGCCTTGGGGATAACGGCTGATGTACGACTCAAGGTGGGAAATGGCGGTCAACGTGTTCTGCTGGTCGAGGTTGATCTTGGGTGAGATCAAATAGCTGCAATAAGCATTCATGTAGGCGGCCTTTTCAGCGTCTTTCGAATACGGGTAGTTGGTGACGAACTTGTTGAAAAAGTAGGCTGCAATCTCGTAGTCGTAAGTCAGATAGTAGCACATTGCAGTGCGATAGGTGATCAATTCGCCCTTCGGGGTGTTGCGGAACGAGTTCTGCAACAGGTCGAAGAGTTCCAAGGCATGGTTGTAGTCCATGCGGTCATAGTAATCCATGGCCACCTCGTACTTCACATCGTTGTCAGTGCTCTTGAGAATACGGCCGAACTCATTGCATGAAGAGCAGCAAATGAGACAGAACAATAACCCTATGATAAGCCTGCGATAAAACATGCGGCAAAGATACTACTTTTTTTTATTCAACGACGATTTTCCTTGTGGAGACACCTGAACTATTGGAGAGCACCATGAAGTAGATGCCTGAACTTAGGTTGGATTCGATGCGGAGGTCGCTTTCAGTCACGCCTTGCAGGAAGACTTGTCCAGTGCTGTTGAAGAGTCTGTAGCCAGTTGAGACGTTGACACCCTCAATTTGGATGACGCCCTTGGTGGGGTTGGGATACACCCTCAGGCTGTTGGTGCTTTCGCTGACATTCCAGTCGCGGATGCGGACGGTAACCGAGCCGGTGGCGATGTTGCCTTCTCCGTCAGTGACTGTGACGTTGTAGGTGGTCTCCTCAGCAGTCGGGGTAGCCACGGGATTGGCGATGTTCGGGTCGCTAAGGGTCTCGTCGAACTCCCACTGGTAGGTATAGTTGCCATCACCGCCAGAGGCAAGTGCGGTGAGTTGTGAGCTCTGTCCTTCTTCAACGACTTCGGGGTCGGCGTAGACTTCCACCTCAAGCGGGTCGCCGCCGATGCCAATACAATGCACTGTGGCGGACCAACCTTCTCTGGTGACAGAAGTGTCAGAAGTGAAACGGAAGGTCAGGGCGCCTTGGGCATTGGTGGCGGTCACGGTACCAGGATTGCTGCTTCCCGAATACTGGCCGATAAGTGTTGCACTGGTGGAGGTGCCATCGTAGATATAGAGGAAGTCATAGTTGTTTTCGAGGTCGAAGAAGGTGAAGACGGCTTCAAGCATGGCGCCTGGTGTAGAAGGCAGGAAGGTCATGGTGAGGTCCTTGCTGCTGCTGTAAGGGTTGCTGGCGCCACCGTCATCATAGAATAGGGCGTCGCAGGTGGTAACAGAGCCGTTCTGCATGTTGTAAGCCTCCACCACAGAGATGTAGTTCGGCGCAAATTTGGTGGAGCTTTCGCCATCAGCGTTGGTCACCGTGAGGCGCACGTTGAAGGTGCCGGCCTGGTTATAGGTTACGGTGGGGTTCTGGGCTGTCGAAGTGGCAGGGGTGCCGCCTTCAAACTCCCAGTCCCAGCTCACGAGTTGTGCACCCCATGAGTTGTCGGTGAAATGTACGATGCCGCCGATGTTGACGGTAGTGGCGTCGGCCACGAAGTCGGCCACGATGCCTTCCAAGGGCACCAACTGGGCGTTGATGTTGATGGTCTGGCCATCGGTCACGGTTACCTGGGTCTCGTAAGCCTCATAGCCGTTCTTGGTGATCCTCACAGTGTAGGTGCCAGCCTTCACGGGACGATGGAAGTCGCCGCCAGGCAGTTGGGTGGAGACCGTGGAGTATTGGTCGTCATGGCCCACCAAGGTAACGGCGGCACCGCCGATGGGAGCCCTTGACTCAGCGTCAACCACGGTGCCATGGATGCCGTACAGGCACTGGTTCATATAGGCGAAAATGGAGTTCTTGTTGATATTCCAGAAACTGGGCATCTGGCTCGCAGGGGGGCACTTGGTGTTGGAGCATTCGATAGTCAGCTCGCGGCATTGGGCATAGCCGTTCATGTAATCCTGGCGGCCGCCGCCAATCATGTACCATTGGGCACCATTGGTGATGCCGTTGTTGTAATCGGTCATGTAGCTTGGATTGACTACGTGGCATAGGTCGGCATATTCGTGTGAGATGAGTTGGTACCAGGCGTCGTCAGCGTGGAGCGTGTAGGTGTTGTCCCAAGGATAGTTCATCACCTCGGCGCCGCCGTGGTAGTTGGCGCCCATCACGAAGTTGTTGTCCTGGGCCAACTGCATGAACCATTCGGTCTCCTGGGCATAGGGGTTCCCGTCGGGGTGTGCGCTGCCGTGGGGATCGGCGTAGTTGCGGTTCATGTCGATGCCGTTGGCGTTGTAACGCTGGGCTCCGTTCACGGTGTTGTTGCCACCGTGGTAGGTGCCATCAGGGTTGGTGTTGGGTCCGACATAAAGGTCGATGTTGTCCATAACCATCTGAACTTCAGGCTCGTCGGGATTTTCAAGCAGGTAGTCGATGAGGCGAAGCATCAGCATCCAGCCGGTGGTCTCGTCGCCGTGGATGGTCGAGGTGTACAGGAACTTGGGTTTTCCGGCACCTGATCCGTTGTTGATGTGGGCGATCAAGATCTTGCGGTTGCTCGGCAGGGTTCCAAGCTCGATAATTTCGCATTTGTCGGGATGGTCGGTGGCAAACTGGTACATCATGTTTTCGTAGGCCTCATAGGTGGGATATTGGTCCCAGTCATACTCGGCGCGGTTGTTGCCATCCCACATCTCAGCCTCGAACAACATCGAAGGGGGTGTTTGAAGCGTCGGCTTGAAACCATATTCTATAAAAGCAGCGTATTGCTTGTTGTTGGCATAGGCGGTAACCACGTTGCCATCGACACGGTCCACGGAGACCATTTGGGCGATCATCATCAGATTCTCATCTACTCCCAATTCAAAGGTGAAATAATACTCATTGCGTTCCTGCATGAGCTGATTGAGTTCCTGTTGGCTCTTTTGGGCGAACAGGTTGCCGCAGAGCAATACGGCTAAAATGATGAATACTTTTTTCATGAATTTATTTGTCTTTTAATTGTTTCCATTCTTCGATGATGTCGGCCTCCACTTTCTCATTCACGGGGACCAGGGGCAGACGGAGCACATTTTTGCAAAGGCCCATTTGGCTCATCAGGCATTTGATGCCGGCGGGGTTGCCGTCGGCGAAGATGAGCTGGTTCATGCGCATCATGGCATAGTGCAGTTTCAAAGCCTCATCGGTGCGGCCTTCCTTCATGGCGCGCATCATGCGGGAGAAGGGCTTGGTGTAGGCATTGGCGGCTACCGAGATGACGCCCGTGGCGCCGAGGGCCATCAGGGGTTGGGTGATGCCGTCGTCGCCCGAGAGCACGTCGAAGTCGGTGGGCTTGTCGCGCAGGATCTCCATGATTTGCTGGAGGTTGCCCGAAGCTTCTTTGACGGCCACGATGTTGGGATGTTGGGCCAGCTCTACGCAGGTGGCAGCTTGCAGGTTCACACCCACTCGACCAGGAACATTGTAAAGGATCACAGGTACGGGGCTGGCATTGGCGATGGCTTCGAAGTGGGCCTTCATGCCGCGTTGATTGGGCTTGTTGTAGTAGGGTACCACGCTGAGAATGCCTTGGATGCCGGTGAAGTCTTGAGATTGGATAGCCTCAATAACGGCTTGGGTGTTGTTGCCTCCCATGCCGAGCAAAACCCGAAGCCTTTGGGCATTGGTCTTCAGGATGGAATCGACAACTTGTTTTTTCTCCTCGTTGGTGAGGGTAGGGGCTTCGGAGGTGGTCCCCAAAGCTACCAAAAAGTCGGCACCGTTGTCGATGACATGGTTGACGATGCGTTCCAACGAAGCATAATCAATGGATTTGTCCTCGTTGAACGGCGTAATCAACGCGATGCCTGTTCCTTTAAATATGTTTTTCATTTTTCTTTGCTTTTTTTCATCTTCCCGTTAGGGCTTTCAAGTAAACATAGATGGCCTGGACGTCGTGGATTGGGTCTTGGTTATCGCCACTGTCGATGATCAGGTCGTAAAGTTGGTAGTGATCGCTCTTGGTCATGCTGATCCTGAAGCTTGCATGGGGGAGAACGGCCAGGTAATCGGCGATGTCGGTGTGTTTTTTCGACATGTTGACGATCAGATGTGACATGGGTAGCTTGCGCACTTCCTCTTGCTTCTCGGCTTTCAGCACGGTCATGAACCCGAAGTCTTTGGTGGTTACCTCACAATACTGGTCGCTGAGCAAAACGTTGTCGGACGCCTTCTCGGTAATGATGATGAAACGCGTCCAAGTGATGCCAAAGAGTGACTTGATACGGTCTTCGATGACGCGCACTTCCTCTTTGTCCATGTCGTCAAGGATGACAATGACCGATGGGAGCTTCTCAAGGTCAGGCATGCGACAACCATTCTTCTCAGCGATGAACTGGCTGATGGTGCGGTTGAGGGCACGGTATCTTAGTTTGTCAGAAAATGACATTGTTTTTCAGAATTAATTCGGCAAAAATAGTCATTTCTTTTTTAATTTAGTGTATTTTTGCGCAAAAATTTCAAGATGCTGATCACGGTACTAGGTAGCGGCACTTCCCAAGGCGTTCCCGTCATCGGGTGCCAATGTCCAGTGTGTCAGTCGACAGACCCTCGCGACAAGCGTACCCGCACCTCGATTTTGATCCGTACCGGGCAGGTGACTGTAGCGGTGGATGCCGGTCCCGACTTCCGTCAGCAGATGCTTCGTGAAGGCATCAACCACCTGGATGCGGTGTTCATTACCCATGAGCATAAGGATCATATCGGTGGACTCGACGATGTTCGCCCCTTCATCTTCAGTCAGGGCAACAAGCCTATGCCTCTTTTTGTCGACAAGTCGGCCCTTCCTGAGATCAAACGGGAGTTTTCCTATGCTTTTAAAGAGCACCTATATCCTGGGGCTCCCACCTATGACGTGCATCTCATCGACGAGACTCCCTTCGATTTCGGCGACTTGCATGTAGAGCCTATCAAGATGAAGCATTACACCCTCACCAGCTACGCTTTCCGTATCGGCCGGTTTGCCTATGTTACCGACTTGAGTGAGGTCAGCCGGCACCTGATGTCCAAACTCCAAGGCGTGGAATACCTCATTGTAGAGGCGCTGGGTCCCCATCCCCATTATTCGCACATCAACTTGGAACAAGCAGTGGAGATGGCATCTCAACTTAAAGTCAAGCAGGCGTGGTTTACCCATTGCAGCCATCACATAGGTAGGGCTATTGATGTGAATGCGGCTTTGCCGACAAATATGATGTTGGCTTACGACGGTTTAAGTTTTGAAGTATAACTCATTTATTCTTTTCCTGTAAACGTATATATATTAATATAGGTATAGGAATAAAAGAATAGCTTTTTTAAAAATATTTTTCAGATTTTTCTTGTATTATCGAAAATCTTACTATTTTTGTGTCGATATTCAAATTTTGACACATTATGGATTTAAAAACTGTTCACCTCGGCGTCATGGTCAAAAAGGAACTCAAGGCCCAAGGCAGGTCCGTGGTATGGCTTGCCCGCACTATCAACATGGAACGTAGCGGCATTTACAAATTATTCGACCGGAACAGCTTCGACGTGGGGCTGCTGATACGCATCAGCCTGGTTATGAACCATGACTTTTTCTGGGATATTTCGAACAAAATCCGGGAGAATTATGACGAAATGATCGAATTGTACCTAAATTATCAACAAAAACGCATCTAAACTATCATCAAAAAACATGCAATAGTTTGAAAAGTTTTTCCTTACTTTGCAATTGAAACCTTTAAGGTCCATTATATAACCAATCAAACCAAAATGGTTCATTTGTATCTCGACCGACTGGATGCTGCTGTGACGGCCCCATCCAGTCTTTTTATGACTGAATCCAACCTTAAGTAACAAGATTTCCGAAATGTTTCAGTTTTTTGAAAGATTTTTTTTAAATCTTCAAACCAAGTTCTTTGGGATAGCAGATGAAATGCCGTACCGTGGGCTGGGTGAGGACGTCGAGGTGCAGCTCTCCGGAAACCTCGCTGATGTCCCTGACAGTGCCGTCTTTGTATAGGATGTTGATGGCAGGCTTGCCAGGATGGTAAGCGTGGTTGGTGGAGACGCCTTGCAAGAGCATAAAGCTGGCATCGTACAGCGAAAGGCCGTAATGCTTGGCGATGGCGTGGAGGATTTCGTCCTTATAGGCTGGGTCGAAAGGCTCCTGCGCCATCTCGATGCGGAACAAACGCCGATCGATGAGCCGTTGGCAGAGTTCGCGCAGGACGAAGTCCGTATCGGTTGACCAGAGCTTCACCGCTGTCATCACGTCGTTGTCATCGAGCTGACCGAAAGCCGCCATTACCTCATCCATGTCGTCATTAGCAGTGAAAGACGCCTCGTGCCTTAAGAAATAGGATAGGGCAGGGGTGGCAGGCAAAAGACGTTCCTTGCTGATCATACGGGCCCGTTTCAGGATTTCGCGCAGCATATATTCCGCACTCAGTACCGTCTTGTGCATGTAAACCTGCCAATACATGATACGTCTAGACACCAGGAAGCTTTCTACCGAATAGATGCCCTTGGCCTCGATGGCGAGATCGTTGCCGACCACGTCCATCATGTCCAACAGCCGTTCGGCGTTCACATTGCCCTCGGCCATGCCGGTGAAGAAACTGTCGCGCTTCAGGTAATCGATGCGGTCCACGTCCAACTGACTCGAGATGAGCTTGCTCAAAAAGCCTTTCTCATACTGATCGGTGAAGATGCTGATGGCCAAGTCGAGCTGTCCGTGATGGAGCTCGTTGAACTTCTCCATCATCCGCAACGAGAGTTCCTCGTGGGTGATGCCTTGAACGATGCTGTTCTCCAAGGTGTGGGAGAACGGACCGTGACCGCTGTCGTGTAACAAGATGGCCAGCGATGCGGCATCCATCTCCTCCTTGCTGATCTGGTGTCCCTTGTCACTCAATAGCTGCACCGCCCTCCGCATCAGATGCATGGCACCCAGGCTGTGGGCAAAACGGGTGTGGTTGGCGCCAGGATACACCAAATTGGTCAAACTGACCTGTTTGATGCGCCTTAAACGTTGAAAATACGGATGCTCAATGATATCATAGTGCAATTCGTCAGGAATCCTGACAAACCCGTAGATCGGGTCGTTGATGATTTTTTTCTTGTTGGTATTCATGCCGCAAAAATAAAAAAAAGTTGGCAGTTGACAGGTAGCAATTTGCAGTTATACAACATTCTTATTATTTTTGCGTTATTGATTCCAAAACCCAACTCCTAACTCCTAACCCCTAACTCCTAACTATGGAAAGAACCACAATCCTTTGGGCTGACGATGAAATTGATCTCCTGAAGCCCCATATCATGTTTCTCGAACAGAAAGGTTATGAGGTGGTCACCGCCAACAGCGGCTCCGATGCCATCGACCTGGTGCGTGAACGTCCCTTCGATATTGTGTTCCTCGACGAGCAAATGCCCGGCGTGAGCGGCATTGAGGCTCTTGAAGTCATTAAGCGTGAACACCCCAACCTCCCCGTGGTGATGATTACCAAGAGCGAAGAGGAGACCATCATGGAATCGGCCATCGGCTCCGATATTGCCGACTACCTCATCAAGCCAGTCAACCCGAACCAGATCCTCCTGTCGCTCAAACGTAATCTCGAGCATCGCCAGCTTCGGGACGAGAAGTCGACCATGAACTACCAACAGGAGTTCCGTAACATCGCCATGGAATTGGGCGGGAATCTCAACTACAACGAGTGGATCACACTCTATAAAAAACTGGTGCGGTGGGAATTGGAACTGCAGAAATCGACCGATGAAGGCATCAAACAGATCCTGGCTGATCAAAAACAAGAGGCCGACGCCCTGTTTACCCGATTCGTGGAACGCAATTACGTCGACTGGATTCAAGGCAAGGCCGACAAGCCGGTGATGTCACATACCCTCGTCCGCGACAAAGTGCTGCCACGGCTCGACGACAGCACCCGTCCCCTGTTCCTCATTGTCATCGACAACCTTCGCTACGACCAGTGGAAAGCTATCCAGCCCTTGCTTGAGAACTACTTCCGTGTGGATGCCGATGACGTCTATTACAGCATCCTGCCCACCTCCACTCAGTACGCCCGTAACGCCCTCTTCGCTGGATTGATGCCACTTGAGATCCGCCGCCGCTACCCCAAATGGTGGGTCGACGAGGATGAGGAAGGTACTAAGAACCAGTTTGAGGGTGAGCTTTTTGGCGAACAACTGAAACGTCATGGGAAAAGCATCAAGTATTCGTACAACAAAGTGCTGAACCTCCAGGCAGGCAAGAAGCTTTACGAGCAGATGTCGAACCTGATGCAGAATAAGATCAACATCATCGTGTACAACTTTGTCGACATGCTCTCGCACGCCCGCACTGAAATGGAAATCATCCGTGAACTGGCCGACGACGAGGAGGCCTATCGCTCGCTCATGTATTCGTGGTTCGAGCACTCCAGCTTGTTCGACATGATGCGGTTCATTGCCGACAAGGGGTGCAGCATGGTGGTCACCACCGACCATGGCTCGGCCTACGTGAAGAATCCTGTCAAGATTCTCGGCGACCGCGAGGTAAACACCAACTTGCGCTACAAATACGGCAAGAACCTGAAATACAATCCCAAAGAAGTGTTCGAGATCAAGGATCCGGAGAAGATTTTCCTACCCAGGCCCAACCTTAGCACTTCCTACGTGTTTGCCGGATCAGGTGATTTCTTCGCCTATCCGAATAACTACAACTACTACGTCAGCTATTACCGCAATACCTTCCAACACGGAGGCATCTCCATGAGCGAGATGCTCATACCGGTCATCTCACTGTCTTCGAAACGATGAAAAAAGAATTCCATATCCACAACGTGGAAGGCCTCACCGAGGTCTCCGATTACCTGCTCTCGCTACGTGACCGTGCCGATGTGGTGGCCTTCTATGGTCCAATGGGCGCAGGTAAAACCACATTGATCAAAAACCTCTGTCACCGCATGGGAGTCACCGACGAGGTCAACAGCCCCACTTTCGCCATCGTCAATGAATACGTCACGGAAACGGGCGAGTCGGTGTATCATTTTGATTTTTACAGAATCAAGAAACTTGAAGAGGCGTATGACATCGGCTATGAGAACTATTTCTATAGCGGTAACCTCTGCCTGATCGAATGGCCCGAGCTCATTGAGCCGCTGCTTCCTGAACAATACCTTCGTGTGGATATCCGTCTGGGTGCCAACGATGATGAACGAATAATAGAAATTGTTGATTATGAGGCTTGAAGAACTGAAAGAGGTGCTAAAAGAAGCGTCGCAGGTATTTGTCCTGACCGACGAGAATGTGGCTATGTATTGGCTCCCCGAACTGGAGCACTGGTTGGGTTGCGAACATGCCGTGGAGATAGTGATCAAGGTGGGGGAACGCTACAAGACTCTGGGAACTGCCCAGCGGGTGTGGAAAGCCCTGCTCAAGCACAACGCCGACCGTCAAGCAGTGCTCGTCAACCTTGGTGGCGGCACTGTCACCGACCTGGGAGGTTTCGTGGCTTCCTGTTACCAGCGTGGCATCCGATTCGTCAACGTGCCCACCACACTCCTAGCTATGGTCGATGGGGCCATCGGAGGGAAAAACGGGGTGAATTTCGCTGGATGCAAAAACCAAATCGGCACTTTCGCCGAACCCTTGGAGGTGATGATCAACCCGATCTGCCTCAGTACGCTACCCGAACGCGAGTTGATGTCGGGCATCGTGGAGATGGTCAAATACGGCTTTATTCTTGACGAGGACCTGTTGGAAGTGGATGAAAGCAATTACGAACAATACATCCTTCGTGCAGGTGAACTCAAAAGGGAGGTGGTCGAAGACGATCCTACCGACCTCGACCAGCGAAGGATATTGAATTTCGGCCATACCATCGGCCATGCCATAGAAAGCTTCTCGCTGACCACTGAGTCGCCGCTAACCCATGGTGAGGCAGTGGCGTTGGGCATGTGGTGTGCGCTCTACCTATCGGTTCAGTTGTGCGACCTCGACGAGTCGGTGCTCATCGACTACGAGAACCGACTGTCCTCCCTGCTTTCGGAAACCGAAGTCATGCTTGGCCTCGGCGATATCGAAGCAATCATGTCCTATCTCGTTCACGACAAAAAGAACCGAGACGGACAGACCTCTTTCGTGCTGCTCAAAGCCATAGAGAAGCCTGTTGTTGACCAGCATATTCCAGATTCTTTGGTGACCGAGGCCCTTCTCGAATTGATGAAACTCATCCCGGAACTATGAACATGAGGCTTCAAGGGACCGTCGACCTGCCAGGTAGCAAGAGCGAGAGCAACCGCGCCCTCATGATAGCTGCCTACGGAGGCTTCCCGATTGAGGCCGACAATCTTTCAGAAGCACATGATACGGTGCTGCTGCAAAAAGTGTTGAAACAGGTGGAAGGCTGTGTCCCGGAAACAGGCTTTACCGTCGATTGTGAAGACGCCGGTACCGTGGCCCGTTTCATGATGACCTATCTTGCCTGCCGACCGGGCACTTGGATCATGACAGGTACCCAAAGGCTTTGCGAGCGGCCCATGGCTCCTTTGATTGGCGCCTTGCGTCAACTTGGGGCCCAGGTGGAATGCCTTGGCGAGGAAGGCGGGTTGCCGGTGCGTATCCAAGGCAAAACGCTTCGTGGAGGCAAGATTGAACTTGACGCGTCACAAAGTAGCCAGTTTGTGTCGTCGCTGTTGATGGCAGCTCCGTTGTGGCCTCAGGGTCTCGTTGTCGAACTGTTGGGTCGACCGAGTTCATTGCCCTATATCGACATGACTTTGGACATCATGAGGCAGTATGGTGCTGATGCTGTGCGCAACGGCAGTGGTATTGTAGTTCGCCGCAAGGCCTATCACCCACATCATTTTACCGTATCTCCCGACTGGAGCTCGGCCTCCTACTGGTATGAGATGATGGCGCTGGGCGAAGGAGGCGAATTGTTTCTTAAAGGATTGAAAACCAACTCTATTCAAGGCGATTCGGCAGTGGTGGAGATGTTTGGTAAGCTTGGCGTGAAGACTATTTTTTTGGAAGATGGAGTCAAACTGTCAAAGTCAAAAAGTAACAAGTTAATATGGTCAGAACCAATTACTTTTGATTTTGTTAATACACCAGATTTGTTTCCTTCAGTTTTTGTTACATGCATTGCACTGCATATTGATACTATATTTATAGGTGTATCAACACTATCGAAAAAAGAATCTGATAGAATAAATGCATTGATTACTGAGTTATCAAAAATTTACACCTTTATTAATATAGTAACAGATGATAAAATTATAATTAGAAAATCTTCATTACGTGAAAATCAATTCGATAGGAAAAAAGTGGTGTTTAATACATATCACGACCATCGAATTGCCATGTCCCTGGCATCGCTATGCCCGCAGACGGGCCCTGTCACGGTTGACGATCCAGCTGTTGTAAACAAATCATATCCAGGGTTTTGGGATGCACTGAAATTGCGCACGTAATTTTTTATTATTTTTTTTTAAATAAGTGTGTTTTCGTCTGCGATTTCTTTTTATCTTTGCAGACTTAAATGCATTTTCTATGACTGTTGATCTTTTTGTTCCCTGCAATATCGACCAATTTTATCCTGGTACTGCGATGAATGCCGTCAAAGTTCTGGAGAAGGCCGGTGTTGAGGTCAATTATAATCCCGACCAAACTTGTTGTGGGCGTTTTGCCTTCAATGCAGGCTATCCTGAAGAGGCAAAGAAGCTGGGCGACAAGTTTCTTTCTGAGTTTGTAGGTAGCAGGCCTGTGGTTTGTCCTTCGGCCGCCTGTGTGGCTTTTATCCGCAGGCGCTATCCTGAGTTGTTCTTCAATACCGCCAACCATCTAAACGTGAAGCGCATTCAGAAAGGTGTCTTCGAGTTCACGGAGTTTCTTGTAAATGTGGTTCACTTCGATGACTTTGGTGCTGAATTTCCCCATAAGGTGACCTATCACGACAGTTGCAGCGCCTTGCGTGGACTGGGCCTTAGCTCTGAACCCCGGCAACTGCTTTCCAAGGTGAAAGGTCTTGAACTGGTGGAGATGAAGCAGACCGATATGTGTTGTGGCGGCGAAATGACTCTGGCCTTGAACCACGAGAACGTCGCGGTGGGCATGGCCAGTCATAAAGTGCGCAATGCCTTGAATACCGGGGCTGAGTATATCGTGTCGACAGACATGTCATGTCTCATGCACCAAAAATCCTATATCAACGCAAACAGACTGCCGATCCAGGTGATCCACATTGCAGATGTCTTAGCTAATTTTCCCGGATGATGAGTGATTACTTCGTACATGAAAGCAGCTATGTCGACGGGAATGTCAGCATAGGCAAAGGAACTAAAATATGGCACTTCTGCCATGTGCAGTCCGGTGCGGTGATCGGTGAGCGTTGCTCCTTGGGTCAAAACGTCAACATCGGCAACAATGTGAGGATTGGCAACGGAGTCCGTATCCAGAACAATGTCTCGGTGTATGAAGGCGTCGAGCTTGAGGACAACGTGTTTTGCGGTCCCAGCTGCGTGTTCACCAACGTGAACACCCCAAGGGCACATTTCCCCGTTCATGGACGATATGCCAAGACAAGGATTTGTGAAGGCGCTTCCTTAGGCGCCAACTGTACCATAGTGTGCGGCCATACGATCGGGAAGAGTGCCCTCATCGCCGCTGGTGCCGTGGTAACCCGGGACGTGAAGCCCTATGCCTTGATGGCCGGTGTGCCAGCCCGACAAATAGGCTGGGTTTGTGAGTGCGGCAAGAAGCTTGACGCCTCCTTGAAATGTTCTTGCGGCCGCCAATACCAAGAACGCGACGGCCTCCTAACTCCTAACTTCTAACTCCTAACGGATATGCAATTCAGAGATTTAAAAACACAGTATAATGTCTTAAAAGACGAGATGGACCAAGCCATCCTCGATGTGGTGGCATCCAGCGCCTACGTGCTGGGACCTAAAGTGAAAGAAATGGAAGCGGCATTTGCCGAATATGTGGGCGTGAAGCATTGTATTGCCTGCGCAAGCGGTACCGATGCACTTCTGCTGGCTTTGAAGGCATGGGGTGTGAAGGAAGGCGATGCAGTGTTCGTCCCCAGTTTTACCTTTTTCGCCTCTGCTGAGGTGGTGGCCCTGCAAGGTGCCACACCGGTGTTCGTGGATGTCGACCCCGACACGTTCAATATGGATGTTCGCGATCTGATATACAAGATCGAACATACTGCCAAAGCAGGACAGCTGAATCCCAAGGCAGTCATCGCAGTCGACTTGTTCGGACTGCCTGCCGACTTCAAGCTGATCAGTGAAGTGGCCAAACGCTATGGGCTTCATCTGCTGGAAGACGCTGCCCAGGGCTTCGGAGGCCGCATCGGCAACCAAAAGGCAGGCACCTTCGGCGACATCGCCGCCACCTCGTTCTTCCCAGCGAAACCGGTGGGGTGCTACGGCGATGGGGGAGCGGTGTTTACCGACAATGACGAATGGGCCGCACTCATGGACTCCTACCATCTTCATGGCAAAGGTAGCGACCGGTACGATAACATCCGCATCGGACTCAATTCACGCCTCGATAGCATCCAAGCAGCCGTCCTGCTAGTCAAGCTGAAAGCCTTCAAGGAACATGAACTCGAAGAGGTGAACCGTGTGGCTGAACGTTATACTGAAAAGCTGAAAAACGTGGTGAAGACTCCTGACATTCCCAAGGGATTCTATTCCAGCTGGGCACAGTATACCATTCAGGTCCCCAACAAAGAAACCCGAGCCAAACTCCAAGAAGCCTTGAAAGCCAAGGATGTCCCAACGGCCATCTATTACCCCATTCCAATGCACCGTCAGACGGCCTTCAACTATCTTGACCCGAAAATGAACCAATGCCCCGTGGCCGACCGTCTGGCCGACACGGTGCTCTCTTTGCCCATCCATCCCTATCTCACAGAAGCCGATCAAGACCTGATCTGCGATACCATCATTGCCCAATTCTAAACCGACAACTTACCCATGGCCATTTTCAAGGAGCTGACATATCGCGAAGATTTTGATGAAGTGACGAAATACCTTTCGCTCACCGAGTTGAAACATGCTCCGAAATTCAACATGGTGGAGGCGCCAACGGAGTTGCAGGAACTGATGTATTGGGCCTATATGCCACGAAGCGAGAGGAGGTCCAAATTCCTCAATGACTTCGTTGAACGGAATTGGTCCAAACCCGACGGAGAAGCCGAGGTGCTGCTTGCCGAGGACCATCTCAACAGTATCCGACACATCAACCAATACCTGCGTGATGCGAACAAGAAACTCAAGGACGAAGGCTATCTGGTGGTGTCGTTCGACACCGCGATGAAGCGCCGTCTTCAGTTTTACAAGAAGTATCCCAAGTTCTGGGCGGGCCTCTTCTATTCTTTTGACTTTTTTTGGCATAGGGTCTGTTCCCGACTTTGGTTGACGCGCGGATTTTATTATCTCTGCAACAAAAAAGTCAGAAAAGTACTGCCGCGTCCCGAAGTGCTCGGAAGGCTCTATTACTGCGGATTCGAAGTGGTTTCCGAGCAATACATCCACGACCGATACTGCGTGATTGCCCGAAAACGCCAGGAGCCCAACCTTGAGCCTCGCCATTATGGCCTGATCGTGAAACTGAAGCGTATTGGCAAAGAGGGCAACCTCATTTGGGTGTACAAATTCCGGACGATGTATGCCTATTCAGACTATCTGCAAGCTTACGTGTTCGATAACAACAACCTTCAGGTGGGGGGTAAGTTCCGTGACGATTACCGCATTACCGATTGGGGCAAATGGATGCGCAAGACCTGGCTTGATGAACTTCCCATGCTGATCAACATCTTCAAAGGCCAGATGAAATTGGTCGGTGTGCGTCCTTTGAGCGAGCATTATTTTGAACTATATGACCCTGAAGTGCGCGATAGGCGCATCAAATACAAACCTGGCATGTTGCCACCCTTCTATGCCGACATGCCTGAAACCCTCCAAGAAATCCAGGAAAGCGAGATGCGCTATTTCGAGGCTTACGACAAGCATCCCCTCCGGACCAATTGGAAGTATTTTTGGATTATCGTGGGGAACATGGTGTTCCACCACAAACGTTCGCAATAGTTTTTGCGGATGTATTTGTTTTTCAGCCTCTTATGACTTTCTTATGGGAGTCAGGAGGCGAAGCTGTATAAAGCCATGAACGAAGAAAAATGGACAACCGTCATCAAACCCAAAGACAAGCTTTTGGAGGTGAATCTCAATGAGCTTTGGAAATACAAGGATTTGATATCACTTTTTATCAAGCGTAATATAATCACCCAATACAAGCAGACCGTATTAGGACCCGTTTGGTTCGTGGTGCAGCCTGCCATGACGGTGATCATGTACATGATCGTGTTCGGCGGTATCGCCGGCATTCCCACCGACGGAGTGCCGCGACCGTTGTTCTACTTGGCGGGTACCTGCATGTGGCAGTATTTCGCTGAATGCCTCACCAAGACCTCCAACACCTTCGTCGACAATGCGAGCATTTTCGGAAAAGTCTATTTTCCAAGACTTGCCATCCCCATTTCCAATGTGGTTTCCAACTTGGTCCGTTTCGGCATCCAGCTGGGCCTCTTCCTGGTAGTATACGCCATCTATGCCTTCATTGGTGATTCAGGAGCACATTTCAACTGGTATGCGCTCTTGTTCCCCGTGTTGGTGCTGATGATGGCCGGCCTTGCCTTGGGTTTCGGCATCATCATCTCCTCGATGACCACCAAGTACCGGGATTTGCAAGTGCTGTTCTCGTTTATCGTCCACCTGTGGATGTATGCCACCCCCATTGTTTACCCACTGTCGCAAACCAAATCGATGTTTTGGAATGGCATCCAAGTACACACCTTGATGTGCCTCAATCCGGTGACGCCTGTCATCGAGACTTTCAAATACGGATTCTTGGGCGCCGGAGAGTTTGTGGGCTGGCGCTGGCTCATTTATAGTTTTGTCTTCATGTTGCTCTTGTTGGCCATTGGTGTGGTGGTGTTCAACAAAGTTCAGAAAAGTTTTATGGATACAGTTTAATATGGCAATCGCGATAGAATTCAATAATATCAGCAAATTATACCGGCTGGGATTGGTTTCGACAGGAACGTTGGCTCATGACTTGAAGCGGTGGTGGACCATTAATGTGCGTCGTCAAGAGGATCCTTATCTGAAAATAGGGGAGACCAATGACCGTAGCATCAAAGGCGAAAGCGAGTATGTTTGGGCCTTGAAGGACATCAGCTTCAAAGTTGAGCAGGGCGATGTGGTGGGTATCATCGGCAAGAACGGAGCGGGCAAGAGTACCCTGTTGAAGCTTTTGAGCAAGGTTACCGCTCCTACTACTGGTGAGATCCGTGCTCATGGGCGAATCGGTTCATTGCTTGAGGTGGGTACGGGTTTCCATCCCGAGATGACAGGCCGCGAGAATATCTACCTTAACGGAGCCATCCTTGGCATGACCAAACCCGAAATCACCCGAAAACTCGATGAAATCGTTGATTTCAGTGGCTGCGAGCGTTACATCGACACCCCTGTAAAACGCTATTCCAGCGGCATGATGGTGCGGCTCGGCTTCGCCGTCGCCGCCCACCTCGACCCCGAAATCCTTGTCGTGGATGAAGTCCTAGCCGTCGGCGATGCCGAATTCCAAAAGAAAGCCATCGGCAAGATGCAGGACGTGAGCCAAGGCGAAGGAAGGACGGTACTGTTTGTGAGCCATAACATGACCGCGGTGAGGAATTTGTGTAAGACCGGGCTACTGCTAACGAATGGGACAATTGAATACTCTGGGGAAATCAACAGGGTAATTAATCGATATTTGGATCATCAGGCGGAGCGGTCCCAGCTTCCAATTGCTGAGATTAAAGGCAGAAAAGGTAATGGCTCTTTGCATTTTACTGACATCAAATTTTTCAATCAAGGAATTGAAAGAACGGTTTTTAGCGTTGGAGAGGAATGCGAAATCAGAATAGCATTTGATTCAACCGATGAAATGGCAAGATGCAAATCTTCACGGATTGATGTAGGTATTAATTCTGCAATTGGAGATAGAGTTGCTTGGTTAAGTACCTACATGTTTATGGATAGGGTTGATGGCAGTTGTGGAGAGATCCGTTTCAAGATTCCCCAACTGATGTTAAACCAAGGCGTTTATAACGTGAATCTATACTCTGAAGTGGATAAGGAGATAGCTGATTGGGTTGAGAATGTCGCTCAAATCGAGGTGAATTTTCAGGACTTTTTCGGCACAGGAAGAAAACTGCCTGAAGATTTATCAGTCACAGGAGGCTCTTTTCTCAGTTTTACACTCATTTAATTGGATGCTATGGCAAAGGTATTAAGTAGTTTAAAAAAATACATTCAAAGGAAACTCGGTATTTCTCAACTCATTGTTCAGCAACAGAGCTTTGCTGAAAAGCAAGCCTTTTTGGCCGCTTGTCAACGGGAAACGCTGAAAGCCAATCTGTTCAGGGATACTATACAAGACAGTGAATGGCTGAAATACAAGAGTTTCTCTCCAGGAGGTTGGGCTGCTGATTATGGCGTGTTGTATACGTTATACAGGGTGCTGAATGATGTGAAACCCAAGAATATTATTGAATTTGGACTGGGACAAACTTCAAAGATGCTCCATCAATACGGAGCTTTCTTTAAGAATACAAAAGTGATTACCTGTGAACATAGTAGCGAATGGATAGACTTCTTTAAGGCACAGGTGGGTGATAAATATCCGTTAAATATCCAATTGTTGGAGTTGGAGTATCTGATGCATCAAGGGGCTGAAACGATCGCTTATAAGGGTTTGGATGGTTTATGCAAGGGAGAAAAGTTTGACCTGATCCTGGTAGATGGCCCTTATGGTACAGAGCATTTTTCACGCAATCAACTGGTTGGCTTGGTTCGGGATAACCTGGCTGAACATTTTTGCATTATAATGGATGATTATGAGCGGGTTGGAGAGCAAGAAACCATTGAGGAAGTAATGGGTGTGCTGGATTCCCAAAAGGTCCCATATTCGCAAGTGGTCTACGAGGCTTCGAAGAAACATTGTTTGATCTGTTCAAAAGAAGTAGAATTTTTAACAACGCTCTATTGGTTCTAGTTTTTCCCTAAGGCTATGAAGGATTCTTTTCTTATACGGGGGCTAAAAAAAGTAAAAAAGAGGATTCGTTTAGCCAAACTGTTTGAGTCGAAAAGGACCAACAATGAAGTTCTGGTGATTGACCTTCCGCGAAACAAGAAAGGGGGAAGCAAATCTCTTGATGTCTTGTACCCTTACTTATGGTTCGCTGAGAATTGCCAGTATTTCTCTCAGAAAATCGTTTTTTTCGGTGTTGGTTTTTCCTTTTTAAATGGATTCCAAAGAAAAGCCTTTTATAGTCCGCTAAATCCGTATGCGGTTTTTGAACTCCGTAACACTTTTGATAGTTATTTTGAAGTCATCCAGCCTTCAGAAAGGGCGCTGATCCGCAAGTCCATCAAGAATGGCTTTACTTGTAGGGAAATACAGTATGATGACTTTCTTGAAGAAATAAGAGAGATCAATACCTCGAAGACCTCAAGAGGGGGACGTCCTATGAGTGAAGACTATGTGCATCCGAGGAAGAGGGATGCTGTCGTTAAACCTTATAATTCCCAAATATTCACGTACGGTATCTTTTCTCCTGAAGATAAACTGGTGGCCTATTACATGTTTGAATTGATCACCAACTTTTTCCATACTGCAAAAGGAATTGGACATAAGGATTATTTGAGTTATGGCGTGATGAATCATTTATTCGCGTATAGCGTCAGCGAACTCACCAAACTTCAATTGGCCCGTTGGGTTGTCTATGGTGTCGCTACCCATGATCCAAACGATGGGTTGTCGAGGTTTAAGAGGAATGTGGGATGTTCAGAGAAATACCTGATGCTGAAAGGGAAACGAAAAGCATTTGATCGGGTGAATTGTCTTTCCAAGAATTATGTGTTACATGGTGATACGGCTCTGAATTTTGTAACTGATTATGAGAGCCCCACGTCTATCCAACAGTCAGTATGATCACGATTGTCATTCCCACCTTCAACAGAGCCGAGATTATCTCCAAGACGCTGGACAGCGTGTTGGCTCAATCATTCCAGAACTGGGAATGCCTGGTCGTCGATGACTTTTCGGTCGACGATACGCGAGAAAGAATAGAGACCTTTTGCCAAAAAGACAACCGTTTTCGCTATTTGAGAAATGAAAGGAAGAAGGGGGCGCAAGGAGCGAGGAATACGGGCTTGAAACATGCCCGGTTTGATTGGGTGTTGTTTTTTGATTCAGATAACCTCATGCATCCCAATCTGCTTGAAACCATGGCTGAAGCCATCACGATGGATCAGGATCGATATGATGTGTTTGCCTGTTTCTCAAATGTCATCGACCTTCAGACTGGCAAAATAGTGGATGCCTTCGAATGGCTTAACGAGGGTGACATCCACGAAAAGCTTTTCACCAGAGACACCTATGTGGATTACAATGGGGCCGTGAACCGTAAAAGCAAGTTGGTGGAAATCGGAGGCCTTGATGAAGACTGCCCTTCGATGCAGGAATGGGATACCCACATCAGATTGAGTAAAGTGGCCCGTTACCACACTATCCCTAAAAGGTTGGTCGATTACTATGTTGGCGGAGAGGACACCATCTCCACGGATACCAAGAGAGAGGTGAAAGGCCGCTTTTTTATTCTGAAGAAGCATAAAAAGGAATGGCGGAACTACAAGGAAGCCTACATCGCCTTCGTGAAGGAAATACGTTTGTTCATAAGAAAGAACCGAGGCATTTTCTACAAAGCGGCCGCCACCACCAAACTTGTATGCTGCGCCCCAATGGTCCAATGGACGATGCTTAAAAGAAAAATCAAATCCATAGTTCGTTTTAAATCATGACGAAACCTTCGGACAAAATAGTAAAACTACCGAAAATTCTTGATGAAAGGGGGAATCTTTCTTTCCTTGAGAGCGAGCGCCATATTCCTTTCAAAATCATAAGGGTGCATTGGATTTTCGATGTTCCTGGCGGTGAGGAGCGGGGCGGTTTGGCTTATAAGGAAACCGAGGAATTCGTGATTGCGCTTTCGGGTAGTTTCGATGTGGTGATCGACGACGGTTCTCATACCGAGAAGATTTCCCTCAACCGCTCGTATCATGGCGTGCTGATCCCTAAAGGGACATGGCGTAGTATTGAAAATTTCTCTACCAACTCTGTTGCGCTGATTGTGGCATCTACGGAATATGATCCCGATGACGCCATCCGCGACTATCAAACTTTTCTTGCCTATGTTCACCGTTGACGACTGCCGAATCATCGAACTGGACCGCCATCACAGCCAACGAAAAGGGGATATCTGCGTGGTGGAGAACTGTAAAGAAGTCCCTTTTGAAATCAATAGGGTTTACTACCTGTACGACGTACCAGGCGGTGTCGATCGAGGCGGTCACGCGCATAAGTCGCTGTATCAACTCATCATGGCAGTGAGCGGGTGCTTCACCGTGGTTCTCGATGATGGAGGACAACGGAGATCGTTCGTGCTGAACCGCCCCTATAAAGGACTGTACGTGCCTCCCGGCATATGGAGGACACTGGAGGACTTCTCCTCAGGGTCGGTGTGCTTGGTGCTTGCTTCGGAACGCTATGACGAAGAAGACTATATTCGTGATTTTGGGGATTATTTGGCTTTTAGGAGGGGTTAGTATGATTAGGTTTTTGGATTTAAAGAAAATCAACGACCTTTATGCCAATGAACTTGCTGAAGCTGTCCATAGGGTGCTCTCCAGCGGATGGTATCTGCAAGGTGTTGAAAACAAGGAATTTGAGAATAACTACGCCGCATTTATAGGTACCAAGTACTGCGTGGGTGTGGCGAATGGTTTGGATGCGCTGACGTTGATCCTACGTGCTTACATCGAAATGGGATTTCTCTGGGAAGGCGATGAAGTCCTTGTGCCAGCAAACACTTTTATCGCTTCCGTTTTGGCAATCACTGAAAACAGGCTGGTCCCGGTTTTTGTAGAGCCCAACAAGGGAACACTGGAAATAGACGACCATCTGATTGAAGAAAAAATCACCGACAGGACGAAGGCGCTGATGCTGGTCCACCTCTATGGACGTTGCGCCTATACCAAGAATATCAAAGACATCTGTAATCGACATAACTTGATTTTGATCGAAGACAATGCCCAAGCCCATGGATGTAGGTATCACAATCAAAGGACCGGGTCGTTGGGGGATGCTGCCGGACATAGTTTCTATCCGGGAAAGAACCTGGGCGCCTTGGGCGATGGGGGTGCGGTGACTACTGACAATCGGGAACTGGCGGAATGCATCCGTGCATTGGCCAATTACGGATCAAATCAGAAATACTTTTCCCAATACCAAGGTAGGAATTCCCGTCTCGACGAAGTACAGGCGGCCATGCTGAACGTCAAACTGAAACATCTCGACGAAGATAATCGTAAGCGACAACAAATAGCAGCTATCTACTATGACCATTTGAAAAATGCCGCCGTGATCCTGCCTGAAAGAATGTGTGACCAAGGGAATGTCTATCATTTGTTCCCCATTTTTACTCCAGAACGAGATGCATTGCAAGCCTTTTTGCGGGACAAAGGAATCGAAGCCCTGATCCATTATCCAATACCCCCTCACAAGCAACAGTGTTATGTCCGGTTCGGCCATCTCGATTTGCCCGTTACGGAACAAATGGCCGCTCAAGAACTCAGTATCCCTATCAGTCCCGTCATGACTTTTGACGAGGCTGAATATGTCACTCAAACAATCAACTCATGGAAATCAACCACGGACATCCGTTAGTGTCAGTCGCTGTCATTACCTATAACTCTGCGGAATACATTCTTGAAACATTGGAGAGTGTCAAGGTGCAGACCTATGACAATATTGAACTGGTGGTCAGCGACGATTGCTCACAAGACAATACTATTGAGTTGTGCCGACAATGGATTGCAGAGAACCGCTCGAGGTTCGTCGCTGTTCATATCGTTCAATCGCCAGTCAACACGGGCCAATCGGGCAACTATAACCGCGCCTTCGATGCCTGCACTGGCGAGTGGATCAAAGAAATTGACGGTGATGACAAACTATTGCCCAATTGCATCTCGGATTTTATTGAATACACAGAGAACCATCCCGATGCAAAGTTTGTCTTTGGAAAAATGGATTATATCGGCAATGAAAAGGTGGTGGAATCGGTCAAAAAATGGTTTGATTATAGCTTCTTCTCCATGACCGTGGAGGAACAGTTGCACCGCCTTCTCTATGAAGGCAACTGCGTGCCGTCACCTTGCAGTTTTTACAATAGGGAGTATATCAAAGCCATTGGCTTCCGTAATGATGAGAGAATTCCTTATTTGGAAGACCATCCGAAGTGGATCAGCCTTATACGGAAAGGGGTCCGGTTCCATTTGATGGATAAGGTGGTTGCTGCATACCGGGTGGGCAATGGCATTTCAACAGGAGGGAAGCGCAGTGTCGCGTTTTACAAAACAGGATTGCTGTTCGATTACTATTACCGTTTTCCGGCATGGTGCGCAGATGACACCGAGGCTGCTGTCAATAGGATGGTGAACGCCCAAGTGGAACTCTATGAACGCCAGCTGCAACTCGAGGGGGAAATAAAGCGTTTGCGCGGAACCAAGGCATATCGACTAGGCAAAACGATTCTAAAACCGTTTTCTTTCTTGAAAAAGATTGTCCAATCATGAAAAGCATAGTTGTCATAGTAACCTATAACGGAAAACAATGGTACGACCATTGCCTCGGGAGCCTTCGGCAATCGTTGGCTTCGGTGGAAGTCGTTGTGGTTGACAATGCTTCCAGCGATGGCTCAAGTGAGTATATCAGCCAGCATTTTCCAGAGGTGGTCGTTCTTGAACAAAAGGAAAACATCGGGTTTGGTCGAGCCAACAACATTGGCATCAAATACGCCCTCGATCACGGCGCCGACTATGTTTTCTTGTTGAATCAGGATGCATGGGTTGAACCAGAAACCATCTCGCAATTAATCAGCATTGCTCAGGCCCATCCCGAATACGGCATCTTGAGTCCCGTTCATCTGAATGCCGAAAAAAGCAACATCGAACATCTGCTGTTACATCGACTCGACGATTTCCGGACCACGGATCCCGCTCTCTTCAACGATTTGTTTTTCGGCCGCCTAAAGGAGGTTTACGACACCAAATATGTGAACGCCGCCGCATGGCTGCTCCCCAAGAAAACCATCGAAACGGTGGGCGGCTTCGACCCCTTGTTCTTCGTCTACGGCGAGGACGACAACTACATCAACCGTGTGCTATACCATGGAATGAAAATCGGAATCTGCCCGACCCTAAGGATGGTCCACGATAACGAGCGTCCCCGCCCGCTATACGACAACCGCAAGCATGAGGTGCTGATGATGATCGATTACACCGATGTCAACCAAACGCACCACATCAAGCAGGATATGCGTCAACATTGGTTCAAGACGATTACGAGTTTCCTGAAAGGAAGGGGCAAGGTTGCCAAAAACCATTATGCCGACTACCTGTGGCTAAAGAATCATAGGCAAGCCATCGAAAATAGTGTGGCCATGAACAAGAAACCGGGTTTAAACTGGCTATGACATGTCGCTGAAACGCAAGACATACAACCTCTTTCACCCCAAGGTCGGCGAGATCTGGTGCCTTCATCGGGTGCTTCCTGAAAGGAGTCCCTTCAATAGCAACCGCGAATTGGAGGTTACTCCTGATTATCTGGAAAGCCTTATTGGGGAAAAACAGGAGCAGGGCTTCCGATTCGTCGATTTGGCCACTTTCATGGATGCAGCCCATGGCGTTAAAAGGGGACGTCAACTGATCAACATATCATTCGATGATGGTTTTACCGACGTGTTCCACCATGCCTATCCGGTGTTGAAGCAACATCAGATACCTTTCACGCTGTATGTGACTACCGACATGCCAGACGGCAAGGCGGATTTGTGGTGGTATCAACTGGAACACATGGCAAAAGGTAACGGGGAATGGTTTGAGGAAACCATAAAACGGATTTATGATAGACGAGAGCCTGTCGCCGCTGCCATGCATGAGATCACATCCAGTACGCTCGATCCGACTCTTTGCCCGGAATTGTCGCTTACTTGGGGTGAGATTCGTGAAATGGTGTCGGGTGGTCTATGCACCATCGGATCCCACGGGGTAAGCCACTCGGCGCTCACACTGTGTTCTGAAGAACAGGTTCGTTTCGAGCTTTCGGATTCCAAACGACGGCTGGAAGAGATGTTGGGTGTTGAGGTGCGCCACTTCTCATATCCGCATAGTTTCTATTCCGATACCACCAACCGGTTGGTTAGGGAGGCGGGCTACGCCACTGCGGTGATAGGTTACGGTGGAGCGACACGCAGGAGGCATGGGAACAACTTCTTTTACAGGAAATTCATCGTCCAGCCATGAAAATTTTATTCGTTTCCGCCAACTCCAACCCTTTGGTTCCACCTGTGAACGGTGACGCCCAACGCACCCGCCTGCTTTACGAAGCCTGCAAGCGGTTTGCTGAGGTTGACGTGGTTTCGTTGGCTGGACAACCATTGCGGACTCCCCAACACGGAAGGATGAGAAAATGGCTGGCGCTGTTGCCTTTCAGCAAAATCACAGCGCTGTTTCCTGTCGACCCGCATTGGGAAGCCGTGGTCGATGCTGTCGTTAAAAAAACGGATTACGACTTCATCGTTGCCCGCTATTTCTATCGTGCCCTTTCTTGCGGCCTTTGGAAGTATCGCGACAAGTTAATCGTTGATTTTGATGATGAACTGCCGTTCTTTTTCCTCAACCAGCTGGCCCCCGATGCTGCCTTGACCAGGCGTATTCGGTTGAAGTTGGCCGCCCGTAAGGCGAAACACATCACCCGCCGTGCTGTGCAAAAAATGCGAGGGGCGTTCTTTGCCGAAGAGTGCGTCGCAAAAGCCAACGGAGGACGGTTCCTGCCCAATATCCCTTATTACGTGGAAGGTTGTGCCGATGCTGACCTACATATCCAAATCAAACGACTGGTGTTTGTGGGACATCTCGATTACCAACCAAACCAAGAAGGATTGTCCCATTTTTTGGATCGGGTTTACCTCCCACTGAGAGGACGGATAACTGATGTGGAACTTCATGTTGTTGGGCAAATCAAGGATGAGGTGATGCGTCAACGTTGGCAAGGCTACCCCGGGGTGACGGTAATGGGCTTTGTGGACGACTTGAGACAGGAGTATGCCGAATGTCAGGTGGCGGTAGTGCCCGTATACCATAGTGGTGCCACCAACATCAAGTTACTGGAGGCCATGGCCATGAATCGTGCCTGCGTCACTACCAAGGAGGCTTTCGCCAAGTTGGGCGACCGTTTTGTCGCAGACAGCGACTTGGGCGTGGCAGCCAACGACAATGGCTTTGTTGAGCGTTTAGTGACCTTGCTGACCGATGAACAAGCCAATCACGACATGGCCCATAGGGCAAAAGCCGTAATGGGCAAGTATTACTCTTTCGATGCCTTCTGCGAGATGGTCAAAACAGCTATTGGTTAAGGAATCATGGAAACTCCACTGGTCTCAATCTTGATTGCCAATTACAATAATGGGCGTTTCATTGCCGAGGCGCTTCGGTCGGCTGTGGGGCAAACTTATCCCTGCCTTGAGCTGGTGGTGGTCGACGATGGATCGGACGACAACTCGTTGCAGGTGGTGGAAGCGTTCATGGCCGATCATCCAGGCGTCAACCTCAAGCTGTTCAAAAACACCGACCATCAGGGTTGCGGCAGGGTGAAGCGGCAATGTGTGGAATGCTCAATAGGGGAGTATTTCTGTTTCCTCGACCCCGATGACGCACTCCTTCCTGATGCTGTGTCGACCTTGATGGAGGCGTTTCAAGTGCATCCCGACTACGGCATTGCCTATTGCACTCATTACCTCTGCAACGATCAATTGGAACCGCAAGGCGTTTCTGACTATCCGGGTGCGATTCCTGAAGGGCAGTCGCATCTGACCTCGACCGGAGGACACATCTCGGCACTGGCCTTGTGCAGCCGACGGGTTTATGATAAGACATCGGGTATCGATGCCACCTATCAAGTGGCCGAGGACCAGGACCTCTATCTGAAGATGGAAGAGATGGCACCAGTCTGTTACGTCGATCGACCGATGTACTTTTACAGGAAGCACGATCATAATGTTTCCTGGGACCAAAGCAAGGCTTTCAATAATTTCTATTGGAAATTCATTTGTGAAAGAGCCGCCTATCGAAGAAGGAGGAAACAGGGATTGCCCATCGACAACCTTTCGAGACGTGAGATGGCCGATCGTTCGGTTTCTTTCTATTGGCGTTTGTTCAAAAACCAAATAAAAACCTTAAGGTTGAAATGAACCCGTTGCGTTTGTTTGGAATTAGTAAATCGATGATTAAAAATTGGAGCCAAATCAGCTATAGGTCTTCGAAAAAGCTCCAAAAAATCGTCAAAACAGGAAGTCCATTCA
Organism: uncultured Bacteroidales bacterium; assembly: GCA_905234455.1. GTDB lineage: Bacteria > Bacteroidota > Bacteroidia > Bacteroidales > F082 > Limimorpha. The sequence goes on from CAJOIH010000001.1 coordinate 47,814, forward strand.
ATATCTTGGCCTTCAAGGGAACCGTGGTCAGTATCGATCCAACGGCTTCCATCGAGCTGGGCACGGGTAGAGTGATCATTAATGACAATTGGAGCAGCGCAGATCCTTTTCCCGCTTTATTGTCGATGAAAGCAAAATCACGCCTGCTGGTTCATGATACCTTCTCCATTTATTCCAATGCGGATATTTCAATTCATGAGAATGCAGTTCTTGAGATAGGTAGTGGCTTCGTCAATCACGGGGCGAGAATCCATTGCTTTAAAAACATCAAGATAGGCAATCGAGTGTATATTGGGGACGATGTGGCGATTCGGGATAGTGACGGTCACGAAATCATTGGATCGGAGAAACCGTCGGCCATGCCCATAGCGATTGGAGATTCCGTCTGGATAGGAGCCAAAGTGACTATAGTCAAAGGAGTCGCCATAGGCGAAGGCGCAGTTGTGGCCACAGGCGCCGTGGTGACCAAGAATGTACCTCCCCATGCCATGGTGGCTGGGGTTCCGGCAAGAGTGGTCAAAGAGAATGTGATGTGGCAATGATGTTTTCCATTATCATACCGGTCTATAATGTTGAGCAGTATCTCCGCGATTGTCTCGACAGCGTTCTTCACCAGTCGTTCGCCGACTGGGAGGCCATCTGTGTCGACGACGGTTCCACCGATACCTCTGCTGCTATTTTGGATGAAATAGCCGCCATCGACCCACGTGTTATTGTGGTTACCCAATCGAATGGCGGACTCTCTTCGGCTCGGAATGCTGGGCTGGAGGTCGCCAAGGGTGATTATCTGTTGTTTTTGGATAGCGATGACTGGCTGGAGCCAGAGGCTCTAAAAACACTGTCGGATCATTTGGATGGCGAGGATATGCTCTGCTTCTCGGGTAGGCGTTTCGTTGAGGCGACAAGGACCTTCAATCCCCCCGATCCGCTGACGGAAAAGACCTATGGGTCGGGGATGGAGTATTATACCGAAAACGCGTTGTTGCAACGCGACTTCGCTTTCGTATGCGTAGTGTTGCGGGCTTATCGACGGATGTTTCTTTTGGAAAACCATTTGTGTTTCAAAGATGGTGTTTTCCATGAGGACAACCTGTTTACGCCCATGGCATGTTATTATGCACGTACGGTCAAGATATTAAATGAATGTTTATATAATTATAGAGTTCGCTATAACAGTATCACTGCTACTAGCGATTTAAGGCATGCGAGTGATTTGATGGGGATCGCCAATGAGTTGGCCTCATTTTTCATCTCCAAGCAGGGCTTCGACAAGACCGTGGTCTATCGAGCCATTACACATCATTATCAGGTGGCTTTCGAGAGGGCCGCGAAAAAAGAAGAAAGAAAAGAACTGTCACGGCTATGTGATTGGCAACTGTATTGCCAGGTGAGCCGGACCAAGTTGAGACATCAAATGAACCATTTAATAAATAGAATCAAATGTTATTAAAATGGTATATTCTTTTGATGTCTTCGACACCTGCCTCTGCCGCCGATGCGGCGAGCCGAGGCTGACATTCGATGTGCTATCCCTCAAGGTTCAGGAAGCCATGGGGGAGGCCTGCAATGAACGATTGCGCCAACTGTTTGTGGCCGTGCGCGCCGAAACTTACAGGAGTGACATCGTGGCTATCTACGACAGCATTGCACAACATTTCCCTTTGCCCTATGCGTCCGAACGGATGGCGGCTATGGAGATGGAGGTGGAACGGCAAATGCTGGCACCGGTGGAGGCTACCTTGCAGCTGGTGAATCATCTGAGAGACAAGGGGACGGTCCGCTTCATCAGTGACATGTATCTGCCTTCGGCGTTTATCAAGGAAAGGCTCATAGCATATGGCTTCTTCAAAGAGGGCGACAAACTCTATGTCAGCGAGGAACTGCATGCCTGGAAACACGATGGCTCGCTGTTCCGCCTGATCCACGAGGAAGAGGGAATTCCCTACCGTCAATGGCACCATTACGGCAACTGCCGCCATAGTGACTATAAGGTACCCCGTAACCTGGGAATTCACGCCCATCATCTTTCGTATGGATACCTTCCTTACGAAATGCAATGGCGAAAGATGCCGGTCTTGCAGTACCAATATCCTGCAATCCTCGCAGGTGTGGCTAGGGCAGCTCGGCTGTCCGCCCAAGGACCTGACGACCAGAAAGACTTTGTATGCGATGTTTCCGCTCCATTGATGGTCAGCTGGGTGTTACGGGTCATGAACGATGCGAGAGCTAACGGCATACGGCGACTGTATTTTTGCGCTCGCGATACGCATACCATGTTTTTGGTGGCACGACGCCTGCAGCCGTTGTTCCCAGAGGTGAGCCCACACTATCTCTTCATCTCGCGCAACGCGCTTCAACAGGGAAACCAGGCATTGGCATTCCATTACTTTCTCGAAAAAGGACTCGCTTCCAAAGAGAAGACCGCCATTGTCGACTCCAACTCCAGCGGCAAGACCCTTCGGGTGCTCAACCAGATGATGAAGCAGTATGGATGCGACCCTGTAGCTGGCTACTTCCTTGTCTCTGACGCACTGCCTAAAGAAACGGCACTGTCGTTCCATTCCATCTGTCCGCGCTATATCAACACCTTGGGGAACAGGAAGGAACGCTCGCTGACAGGCATGATGGTCTTTTTCGAGTTGGTATTGTCGTTGAACCATCACAAACGAACCGAATGCTACGAAGTTCATGGCTCAACCGTCAGACCTGTGTTTGGCCCGGATGATGACGACTACTGGGAGATTAAAGGGACGGGCGCCCGACAGGCCAAAAAGTGGAACGACCAACTGGTGCTCGATGTTTGCGATGCCTTTGTGAATACCGGATTGTTTCGCTACAGTGGCCAATTGTTCGATCACGTGGTCATTCCCTCGCTGACAGGCTTTTTCGACTGTCCGCAAAAGTTATATCTTTCGTATCTCCGCCGCTTTGTCTTATGGGATCACCCATTGGTGGGGCCGCTTTGGGGCAACAACAAAGGGCTTTGGCGCAGGGCAAGCCGCTTTTACTACTTGCCAAGCTTGATTTCAAAATGGGTATGGAAAAACCGAAAATAATAGTCATTACTCCCGTCCGTAACGAGGCTTGGGTGCTCGATGCATTCTTGACATGTACCTCTTCATGGGCCGATCATATCATCCTTGCCGACCATCACAGCGAGGATGATACGAGAACTATTGCCCTGAGATACGAAAAGGTGATTCTCATCGACAACCCGACGTTCGAATGGTATGAGGCGGAATGTCGCGCCAGATTGCTTGAAGAAGCATGCAAGATATCAGGCGACAAGGTGATCTTTGCGCTCGATGCGGATGAGTTCCTCTCTGATGGGTTTGAGAAGACTGAGAGTTGGAATCATATTGTCAATGCGAAAGGCAACGAGATATTCTGCTTCAATTGGCTAAACCTTTATGACGACTTCAACACGGTGGAATACACCAATATGCACTTCGAATGGGCTGCGCATTTTGATGCAACGGTCGATGTCGTGGCTGAATACCGTAAGAGGGAAACCCGTGCCGTGCATTGTACCCGGGTGCCTTGTATCGATGAAGCCCATTACCATAACGTTGACGATTTTTGGGTGGTGCATCTTGCCAAGCTCAACCATGAGAGAAACCGTCAGAAAAACGATTTCTATCAGGTGACTTGGGTCGACAAAAACAAAGAAAAGGCACGCCCGGTGGCTATGTACCGTACCTGTGCGAAGTTCTATCCTGATCAATTGACACATCTTGATACCCCCGTGAAACTGTGCTGTCTGGGCGATGAGAGGGACTGCTCCTGCTTGGTGCGGACCTCCGACTACGGCAGGCACTATGTGGAAGAAATGGTTCGGGTTTTCGAGCGCGAAGGGACAAGGAAATTCGCCAAATTGTGCATTTGGGACAATCCCTATCTAAAGGATGCAGGTGTGAAGCCCAAAATACCATGGGTTTACAAGATCATCCACAGGTATCTGCGGGCCACTCAGTCGAAGTCCAAGCGTTTTTGGGTGAAGGCCCTTGACAAAGTGTTAAACCATATTTTGTGATGAGATTGAATGAACAATTGGCCGTGCTCGAGGAAGCCCTCGCAGTATTGGTCGATCATGATTATGCTTTTTTGGATGTGCCGGGTTATTTCAATGTGGGTGACCATTTGATCTATCGCGGTGCCATGGCTATCTTGGGTAGGAATCCGTATCGTTGTGTCTATCAAAGCGTTGTGGAAAATGTAATCGATAAAAAGATTGCCCCTGATACCGTCATCGTCATGAATGGGGGTGGCAACTGGGGCGACACCTTCTATACCCCATTCAGAAGCCATGTCGTCGAGACTTTTCCGGACAATAAAATAGTTGTATTGCCTCAGACCATACGCTATTTCGACCCATCTGGCCTCGAGCGTGACGCTGCAGTTTATGCAAGACACCCCAACCTTCACCTGTGTGCCCGCGACCGCGCGTCTTACGAAATCCTGAAAAAGCATTTCTCATCCAACCATATCTATCTGCTTCCTGATGCCTCTGTGGGATTGTGCGACCTATTGCCAAAATGGGAGGATCGGCAACAAGGCAAGTCGCTTTTCATTAAAAGGAATGACGACGAAGCTGCGGTAGAACCATGGGAAGTCCCTAACGCCGATGTCAAAGACTGGATGTCCATTCTTGACGATGTTTCGTTCTCCAGAGTGCTCTATCCCTATATGGGAATCAGGAAAATCAAAAAGATGACGGGTGCAGATGTCATGAAAAATGTCGCTAACAAATACATGACTTCGGTGATTATTCCGTTTTTCATGAAGAAAATACCCGCTTATTGTCAACGCTATGACAAGATCTACTCCACGCGCCTTCATGGCTTTATGCTGGCCAAGCTGATGGAGATGCCTGTGGAATACCAGGATACCAAATATGGGAAAATTTCAGGTTATTACGAAACCTGGTTCAAATAATGTGATCCGATGCAGTTTTCCGTCATCATACCGCTTTACAACAAGGCGCCTTACGTGGCCAAGACCATACAAAGTGTGCTGTCGCAAACCTACACCGACTATGAACTGGTCATCGTCGACGATGGAAGCACCGACCAGTCGGCCGAGATTGCCATGGCGTCGATTGCAGGGCATGATCATTGCCATCTGATTCGGCAGGAAGACCAGGGCGTCTCCATGGCTCGTAACCATGGGGTGGATGCCTCTCAAGGCGAATACCTTTGTTTTCTCGATGCTGACGACTGGTGGGAACCGGGCTTCCTGGAAGGGATGGCTGGCCTGATCTCTTCATTTCCTGAGGCTGGCATCTATGGCACTAACTATACCATCGTCAATGAGACGAAACACAAGACTCGTGTGTCGCCCATAGGAGTGGAACCCGGCTTCGAAAAAGGGTATATCAACTATTGCCAAGTGTATGCCGCTACCATGGCCATGCCCTTGACATCCAGCTCGGTGGCCATACCTCGGCGGGTCTTTGAAGAGATGAAAGGCTTTCCGGAAGGTATTGCCATGGGCGAGGATTTCCTGCTTTGGATCCATATCGCGATGAAATACAAGGTGGCTTTCTTGAACCAACCGCTGGCCTGCTACAATCAGGATGTGGACCAGCAACACAGGAGCGTGGGTCGCCTGCACCCGACAGAGAAACACATGCTGTGGAACTTGACGGATTTGGAACCTCTTGAAGTCGCCGACCAAGATTATAAGAAATTGGTGGATGCGCTGAGAGTCAATGGGTTGATGGAGTATTATATTCATGAGGGGTTTCATGAGAGTGCCAAACGCGAATTGGCTAAAGTGGATTGGCGCCTGCAACCCAAACAATGGAAAAAGCGGTATCAAAGACCGGTGGGTTGGCTGAGGCTTGAACAGCGCTTGCTGAAAATCGGTTCAAAGGTTAAACAACTATTGCGTTTCTAACAAAGATGAAACTGGCGACAGTAGTAGTGTGCTATCATCCTAGTCCGGAATTATTGGAGAACATCACCTCCTATTCTGACGGGTCAGCGCTCCTGTTCATCTGGGACAATACACCGGGTGGATCGGAAATGATGAAATCCATACCTCTGAGGGCGCATTGGCGGCTTTTGAACATGGGAGGCGAAAACCAAGGACTGGCATTTGCCTATAATAGGGCGATGGAGATGGCAAAGAAGGAGGGGTGCACACATGTGATGACCATGGACCAAGACTCCCGTTTTGAACACTTTGACCGTTTTTTGGCAGCTGTTTCAGCTGTGACAGACCCTTCTTATGGCATGTTCTGTCCCCCGCTTAACCAGCCTGATTGTCAACAAAACAAGGAGGTCCCTCATGCGGCACAAAGTGGCTGCGTTTTCGACATGCAAATGATAGATAGGATCGGTGGTTTCCGCGAGGATTTCTTTATCGGAATGGTAGATGTGGAGATGCAGTTGAGGGCGTCACGAGCTGGCTACAAGATCTTGTGCGTGGCTGGTTGCAACTTGGTGCATCATATCGGTTCGGAGCGTAAGGTGAAGGTCATGGGACACCAGTCGGGGGTATCCGACTACAGCCCCTTGCGCCATTACTACGACAGCCGAAACCGCATCTTGATGTGGCGTGAGTTTCCTGATGACTTTTCTTTTGGCGGCAAAATGAAACACTTCCTCAACCGGATGAAAACCATGTTGAAAATCGTTTTGTTTGAAGATGCCAAATGGAAAAAAATCAAAGCCATCATTAGAGGGACATACAATGGTTTGGCCAATAAGGTCAAGCCTTATTAACAGAAAATGAGATGATTCCTAAAGTAATACATTATTGCTGGTTTGGCCGCGGCGAGATGTCGCAGTTGGCGAAGGACTGCATCGCCAGCTGGCATCGGTATATGCCTGACTGGGAATACAAACTGTGGAATGAGGACAACTTCGATGTCGCCTCGGTGCCATACACCAAAGAGGCCTACGAGGCGAAAAAATATGCTTTCGTTACGGACTATGTGAGGCTTTGGGCCTTGTACACCGAGGGTGGCGTATACATGGATACCGATGTCGAAATCCTGAAACCGCTTGACGACTTGCTGCATCTTTCTGCATTTACAGGATACGAAGGAAGCAAAAGCCTGCCGCCAGTCACCGGCCTGATGGCCAGCCTGCCTCACGGCATTTGGGTAAAGGAACAGCTTGATTCCTATGAAAATGAGCATTTTTTGATGGAGGACGGTTCGTTCGACTTGACCACCAATACGGTTCGGATTGCTAAAATCATGCGTGACAATGGTTTTGTGCAGGATGGCACTGAACGGGATTACAAGGACTTGCGTGTGTTTCCTGTGGACTATTTCTGCCCTCGGCAAACCACCGGGGAAGCCCTTTTTACAGAAAACACCTATTGCGACCACCATTGCATGGGTTCGTGGGCGGAGGACGAAGGAGGATGGAAATCCGTGGTCAAAAGGATCGTCGGTGAACACAATATGACGAGATTAATCAAATTGAAAAGAAAACTATTTGGATAAATGGTCCCATTTTTCCCTAAACCGATATCGAATAAAGGCTTCTTGCTGTATGTCATCAGCATGGTGACTGTCAGTTTGGTCTTCTTCAACTATGCTATTGGAGTTGAATGGATCCTTGTTGGGAGCATCGAGGTTGCCGTGTTTTTCTTGGTGGCCGCCTCCTTGACCCAACAATGGCAACGTATACCTGCCAACTTCTACACCAGAAATTTATTTTGGCTTGCCTTGGTTCTCCGAGTGGTTTGGGTCGTTTTCTCCTATTACTTTTATCTGGATCAAACCGGTAAGCCTTTTGAGTTTGATGCTGCCGACTCGGTGGCATATCATGCTGATGCAGAATGGCTTGCCGTAGCGTCGTGGGAATCGGTCTTCGATTATCTATTTGTTAACCGTAGTGGTTATTCCGATTCGGGTTACTTATTGTACCTCGCTTTTCTATATCGATTGATCGGACCTAATATTTTGGTCGCCAGATTGATGAAAGCCCTCTATGGGGCAATTACCTGTTTGTTGATTTATCGTCTGACACGAAGGATGGCTGGCGAAAGCACGGGTAGGATGGCAGGAGTATTTGCCATGTTGATGCCCAATCTGATCAATTATTGCGGGCTTCATCTGAAAGAAACGGAGATGCTGCTCCTGATAGTGCTCTTTTTGGAACGGTCCGACTATGTGCTGAGAAATGATAAAGTCAAGGTGTTGGATGTCATCATCCCAGTGCTGATAGCTGTATCGTTGTTTCTCTTCCGTACCGTGTTGGGTGCGGTTGCACTGTTCTCTTTTGTGACGGGATTGGTGTTTTATCGTGGTAACGTAGCCGCAAAAAGGAGAAGGATTGTCATTATCTTATGGTCGGTGTTTGCCATGGCCTATTTTGCAGGAGGAACCATTATCAATGAGGTGGAGGAGGTGTGGCAGGAAAAAGACTGGAATCAGGATGTCAAACGCGAGGCACAGACGAGCCAGGGTAATTTGTGGGCAAAGTATGCCACAGGTACAGTGATGGCACCTATGATGTTTGTACTGCCCTTTTCCACCTTTGTGGATACCGGACAGCAGAACCAGCTGGTGATGCACGGTGGCAATTATGTCAGGAATTTTATGGGTGTTTTTGTGCTGATTGCCTTGTATAGCGCCGTGTTTCTCAAGAAAAACTGGCGTGATTTTGCCTTGATAGGCGCATTTGCCGCAGGCTATTTGGGTGTGGTATCCTTCAGCGGATTCTCCAATTCCGAGCGATTCCTGCTACCAGGCCTTCCTTGCCTGATCGTCTTTTGGGCATATGGTGTATCGTTACTTGGAGCCAAGAGCTATAGGTTCGTGAGATATTGGTATTGGGTCGTCCTCGCTATGGAAGTCGGATGGGCCTTCTTTAAAATCGGAAGTCGTGGTTTGTTATGATGAGAGTGCTGGTCATTGCATCGATTAATAATGGTGTTTTTGCTCCCTTTGTCCTTGAGCAAGCCGAAGCTTTAAGGAAAAGCGGCTGCGAAATCGAGCTTTATGGCATCACAGGCAAGAGTATGTCTGGATACTTGGGCAACTTTTCGACGCTGAAGCGGAAAATCCATGAGTTTCAACCTCAGGTGATACATGCCCATTACGGCCTGTCAGGATTGCTGGCCAATCTCCAACGTGAGGTGCCGGTAGTTACCACCTTCCATGGCTCGGATATCAACGATTCGAAAGTCATCCGTTTTTCCCGCACGGCCATGCGGTTGTCGGCTTGGAATATCTTCGTATCACGCGGCCTCATGGAAAAAGCACGGGCGAACAAAAGAAGCTCGCTGATCCCTTGTGGCGTTGACGTGGATGATTATCCATTGGTTGATAAAACTGAAGCGCGAAAAAAGATGGGCCTGAACCCTAGTGGGAAATATGTGTTGTTTGCAGGTGCTTTCGACATAGAAGTAAAGAACGCTCCCTTGGCTCGGCAAGCTGTCGAAAGGCTGGATGCTGAGCTGTTGGAGCTGAAAGGCTATAACCGCCAAGAGGTGAACCTGATGCTTTGTGCTGCCGATGTCATGCTTTTGACTTCACTTGCCGAAGGATCGCCGCAAGTGGTCAAAGAGGCCATGGCGTGCGGATGTCCGATTGTGAGTGTGGATGTGGGTGATGTACAAGAACGACTCCGTGGCCTTGAAGGCTGTTATGTGGCTCAAACCCGTGAGCCCCAGGAACTGTATGAGTGCTTGCGAAAGGCTGTGTCGTTTGAAGGACGTACGGAAGGCCGCAATCGCATCATGGCTGATGGTCTGGACAATAGGATCATCGCACAACATATTATTGAAATCTACGAAAGAGTCGGTCTTCATGGAACTCATTGATCTGAATAGTGTCAAGCGCGACAAGTGGTGCATATTGGTTGACAAATCGCCGGTGGCCACGTGGTTCCAAACCCCAGAGGCATACAACTTCTTCAGAGGCCTTGCGTTTGTGGAACCCTTTGGGACTGCCGTCGTGGACAATGGAGAGTTGAAAGGTCTGGCGCTAGGCTGGATTCAAAAAGATGGAAGCGCAATAAAACGCTATCTATCAAGGAGAGCCATCGTCTTCGGTGGGGTGCTTTTATGTGATGACATCACCGCTGAAGCCTTGAAAGCATTGCTCTTAAAACTGAAAAACGATCTGAGCAAGAAAGCCATTTATCTCGAGATTCGCAATTTCAATGACTATAGCCGCTGGCGAATTGTATTTGAGGAATGCGGATTCAGCTACGAGCCCCATTATAACGTTCAGATAGACACTACATCCTTGGAATCGGTTGATCAAAAATTGGATCGCAACCGCAAACGGAATATCAGGAAAGCAGTTGGACAAGGTGTTGTCATCGACACCGAACCGAGCAATGAAGACTTGAAACGGTATTATGCAATGCTCACGGAACTGTATCGTACCAAGGTGAAAACGCCATTATATCCCTTCGAGTTTTTCGAACGACTTCGTAAAGTGGAAGGATCCAAGTTCTTTATGGTCAAAACCCCCACGGGCGAATTGACCGGAGGCCTTGTTTGTGTCTGTTTGGAGGGCCGTGCGGTTTATGTATGGATGGCTTGCGGTGAGGATCGGCAATTTAGGGAGCTATCGCCCTCGGTGATGGCAAACTATGCAGGCATCCGCTTTGCAGCGGAAAACGGTTTCTCGCGTTTCGATTTCATGGGAGCCGGTCGGCCTGATGATGGCGGTTACGGGGTGCGTGATTTCAAGTTGGATTTCGGCGGTACCCTGGTAGAACATGGACGGTTCTTATGTGTGCGCCATCCGTTGCTATTCAAAGTTGGAAAACTGGGTGTGAATCTGATGAAACGCCTTTGATATGAAACCAAGGCTTGAAATACGATTTGACAAAGACTTGCGGCTCGCATTCAGGCGCCGAAAGCCCGCTTATGCTCCTTGTGACAACGAGTTCCTCCTGAATCATGCCCGTAGTGGACTGCTATTGGCATTGCAGGCTTTGGGACTGCCCCGGGGTAGTAGGGTGGGTGTGATGGCGCTCAATTGCCATACCGTGATGAATGCGGTAGCTCAGGCAGGGTGCCGACCTGTGTTTATAGATGTCGACAACAACCTCCAACTCGACCAGGAGGATCTTCAAAGGAAATCGGACGGACTTCGTGCGCTCATTGTGACGCATCTTTTTGGCATCCTCAATGACATTCAGGCGATTCAGCAAAGCTTCCCCAACCTGATCATTATCGAAGATTGTGCCCATGCCTTTGGTAAACCCATAGAAGGTAGTTTTGGTGTTTATAGTATAGGTCAGGGAAAAATGCCTTCGTTGGGCGATGGTGGCATTCTGTTGGTGAACGACACCAACTTCATCAACACTGCTCAATCGCTATATAATGCCCTCCCTGAGTATTCAAAGTGGAACGAAACCAAGCTCTATCTAAGATTGCAACTGTCGAGCTGGTTCAATAGTAGGATGCTTTATGGCTGGCTTTCCATGCCTTTGAAACGATGGCGCAAACCTCAATCCGGCAAGGAAACCATCGTTATGAAAAAGAGGTCGGCTGGGGTTCAAGCCATGTTGTCCCTGCGAAAAGACTCCGTCAAAGAAATGATTGAACGACATAGGGCAACTGCACAGAAAGAAATTGATCGGTTGAACAGCAATCCATTGGTAATCAAAACGTTGGTTGGCGAGAATGCTTTCATGTTGCCTGTGCTTTGCTCTGATGTGACGTTGTTGAAAACCCAATATGCCCAGAGGGGCGTTGAAACCGCCACCCATTTCGCCAACAGCATCCTGTGGGCAAAAGAATTCGGTTATCAAGGCGATTGCCCTAACACCGAGAAACTGCTTTCCGAACTGTTGGTGATTCCAGTTTATTGAAAAAGAGACCCATGTATAGTTTTAAGCAGATCATACCCTCATCAAGCGATTGGCGCATCATTGAAAGCACCTATGATAACACCGTGTACAAAACCGGGCCGTGGTTCGGCTATCTGGAGAAGATTGGCTGCAAGCCATTCCTGTGCGAGGTCTGTAAAGAGGGTGAGAAAATTGGGTTTTTCGTTGGTGAACGGAAACGCCGCCTTTTCAACATCATCGGCGCTCCCATCGAGGGAGTGGGTACAGCCCACCAAGGACTGGCGATGCTCAAGGACACTTCTGCCGAAGAACGTATCGCCATATACAACGCATTGGCGGCATGGCTTTTCCGGAAACGCCTTGCTGTTTGGCTTCAAGTGGAAGATCAATGTATCACCGAGACCGATGCCCAAGGGGCGAATGTCAATTATGAAGGACACGAACGAAACCAAATCGATCTGACCATCGACGAGGAGGTGCTGTTTCATCAAATGTCGCAGAAATCCTGCCGGTACATGATCAATAAAGCCCTTAAGGATGGTGTTGTGATTCGCGAGGCCACTGATCCCGATGCTTTTCTCGATGTGCATTTCAACCAACATCAACAGCTGATGCGGAGCAAAGGATTGGATGTCTTGAAACCCAAGCCTGTGTTCAAAAACTTGATCGAGGCCACCTGGCCTGACGAAATGCTGTTGCTTGAAGCGGTGTCGTCCAATGGAACCGTTATCGGCACGGGTATGTATGCCGTCAACCACGGTAGCGCCTGTTACTTTAGTGCCGCCTTTGACAAAGATTGCGGCGTCAGTCCCAACGAATTGATGAATTGGGAGGCGATCAGACGATGCAAAGCGCGCGGTGCTCGCTTCTTCGACTTCAACGGCGTAGCCCAATGGAAATTCAAATACGGCGGCACCTATTATATTCAACCACGGCTGGTGTATATGAAATACAAATGGTTGACGGGAGCGAGGGAAAAAGCCTCGAAGTTATACCATAGATATCGCTATAAATTGGTTAAAATAGGAATCTGACAACCATGAAGGTTTATCTTTTCTCACTCTGTCATCCGGCACATTTTCATATGTTCAAGCACACGATACATGCCCTTCAAGAGGAGGGAAACCGTGTCGTCGTCGTGGTGCGTCCCAAAGACGTTCTTGAACAATTGTGTGCCAACGAGGGACTGTCATATGTGAAGGTGGGTGAACTGTCAACGGGTAAGGGGAAGATGGCCAAAGCCTTGGAAGTGGTGCGCCGTTTCCGTGCCATCGCCAGGATTGTCAGGAAAGAAAAACCATGCATGTTGATCGGTTCCGACGGCGTCATGGCGTATCTGGGTGCATGGTTCCACATTCCCTCGTTCGAATTCTTCGACGACGACTATAGCATTATCAAGCTTTACGCATGGGCCTTCTTTCCCTTCTATACCGACCTGGTATGTCCCAATGTCACTGATCCGGGCCGTTGGAAAAAGAAAAAGACGGGTTACGAAGGCTATCAAAAGCTGGCCTACCTTCATCCCAACCGCTTTACCCCCGACAAGGCGGTGGTGGAGCGCTATTTCCCAGCCGATGAACCCTATTTCCTGCTTCGTTTTGCCAAGCTCAATGCACATCACGATGGAGGGATGGGGGGCATCAGTGCAGAAGTGGCACAAACTCTGATTCAAAAGTTGCTTCCTTACGGCAAAGTCTACATTACCTCAGAAAGGCAATTGGAGCCACAATTTGAGCCCTATCGCCTCCAGATCAATCCTTCCGACATGCATCATGTATTGGCCTTTGCTCATCTTTATATTGGTGACAGCCAAAGCATGGCGGTCGAGGCGGCCATGCTTGGTACGCCTAGTTTGAGGGTCAACGACTTTGCGGGCAGGATTAGCGTGCTCGAGGAATTGGAACATAAATATGGGCTAACTTATGCTTTTCATCCTTCGGAAACACAACGGTTATACGGCGTTTTGGATGAGCTGCTGTCCATGGAAGACCTCGATGAAGTGTTTCAGCAACGTCGTCAAACCATGCTTTCGGAGAAAATCGACGTGGCTGATTTCTTCACCTGGTTCCTCAAGAACTATCCTGCCAGCCGACAAAAACAATGAAATATGGATTTCACACTTGAAAAATATAAGGAACTGCTTGATGCCTTGGACGATTGCGGACAAGTGATCCTTCGTCACGATGTCGACAAAAGGCCGAAAAACAGTCTCGTCATGGCATACATCGAACGTGAGATGGGGTGGAAGGCTACCTACTATTTTCGGGCTGTCCCCGAGAGCTTCGACGAATCCATTATTCTTCAAATTGCTTCCTTGGGCCATGAAATAGGTTACCATTATGAATCATTAGCCACTTGTCATGGCAATATGGAAGCCGCATATTCCGACTTTTGTCGTAATCTAGAGAGATTTAGGTCTTTGGTTCCCGTGACTACCATAGCAATGCATGGCAGTCCGACCTCACGGTGGGACAGCCGTGAGTTATGGAAACAATATGATTATCATCATCTTGGCATCGTAACGGAACCATATCTCGATACTGATTTTTCAAAAATCTTCTATCTGACCGATACAGGACGCCGATGGGATGGCTATCGGGTGAGCATCCGTGATAAGATCCCAACTTATCAGGAAACCTGGGAGAAGCGTGGATGGGCTTATCATAGTACCGACGATATCATCCATGCCATCCGCCAGAACACCTTCCCTGAACGGGTGATGCTCAACGTCCATCCCCAACGTTGGACCGACAACCGATTGCAATGGTTGAAAGAAATCTCCACTCAATCGGTAAAGAATATCCTAAAACGACTATTAGTTAGGAATTATTTGTAATTTTGTACATCGATTAAGAAACACTCAATGAAATACGCTAGACTGTTTTTGGCTTTCGCCTGTCTCGTGGTCATGGCAGGCTCATGTGTCACCCCTAAGGAAGTGAACTATCTCGATGATGTCACTCCCGGTGTCAATATACCACTCAATAGCAAATTCGAAGCAACCATCACACCTTACGACCGGCTTCGAATCATTGTGATCGGCAACGGTACCGAAAAAGAATTGGCCGAACCTTTCAACCCTTATGGCGGCCTGCAAGAATCGGCGAGATACGACCAATCTGGTTATCTGGTGGACGTGAATGGCAACATTCAATTCCCATCACTGGGTATGCTGCACGTACAAGGTCTGACACGTCTGCAGCTGCAGGACACCATCACACACCGGCTCATTAAGGGTGGCTATATGAATGACCCCTTTGTCGACGTTCGGTTTACCAACTTCAGGGTGTTTGTGTTGGGTACAGCCGATGGGGGTAAGGTGCTCGACATTTCCAATGAACGCTGTACCTTCCTCGAAGCCCTCGCCATGGCGGGTGGATTGAGCCAGTTTTCCCGGAGAGACCATATTGCGGTGATTCGCGAAATCGACGGAGAAATGGTGACCCGCTTCCTCGACCCGCGTTCGTCGGAAGTATTCAACGATCCCTTCTTCCTTCTTCAACAAAATGATATCATTGTCACCCAGTCCTTTAAGAGATATTATACACAGAATATATTCAATACAAGTGTTAGCGTAATAGCTACTGTTGTATCTCTTATATCAACGGTGTCACTCATTTATTTGATGATAACAGGCAAGAACTGATGCTATATTTCTGGCTATGGATAACAACAATCAGAATAACAACAATAACATTAACGACGACCTGTCGTTTATAGCGGAGAACCAGTCGGGAATCCAATTCAAGGACATCTTCTTCCTGGTAGTCCGAAATCTACATTGGTTCATCCTGTGTGCGGCCATAGGTGCGGGTCTTGCTTATTGGAAGGTGAAAGGCGAGGAAAAACTCTATTCAAGTACGGCTACCATCATGCTGAAAAGCGGTGTTAGCGGTGGCTCAGAGTCCCTGCGAACCTCCGCCGTGATGAACGAATTTGCCGGCAACGGCGTGGCCATGAGTTCTATTTTCAACGAGATGATGATCATCCGCTCGCAACGCCTCATGGAAGTGGTGGTGCGGCGACTCGACCTTCATACTCGCTATTCCTACACCACCCGTCTGGCCAAAAGAAACAAGGCGCTCTATAAGGATTCGCCCATCGAGGTGAATTTCCCCGGAGCCAACGAGCAGATGATGGCTTCGTTTGTGGTGACGCCCCGTGACGCTTCTACTGTCATCCTGTCGGCTTTCCAAGACCGCGAGGACTTGCCTACGATGACTGTCAAAGTGGGTGAAGAGGTGAATACCCCCGTGGGTGGAGTGGTGGTCAACTACACTTGGTACTATAACGAGAGCTTCAATGGCATCCCCATACAGGTGAGCCGTCAGCCGGTATCTGTGGTGGCCACACAATACCGTAATGCGGTGAATGTGAGTCCTGACGACGAGAAACGCAACAGTATTCTCCGTCTCTCCATCGTAGATACCTCCCCGACACGAGCAGCCGATGTGCTCAACACACTGATCGACGTGTATAACGAGGACTCAATGGAAGACCAGAAACGCATCCTGAAATTCTCAACCCAATATATCGATGAACGTATTGCCTATCTCGACAGCGACCTGGATTCCATCTCGAAGCAAATGGTCAACTTCCAGCAACGCCACAACATCATCGACGTTCACTCCTATGGGCAATCCTATGTGGCATCAAGCGTTGAATTCTCCCAAGAATTGAAGGAACTTGAAATGCAAAAAGGGTTGACAGAATACCTGATTGATTATTTGGACTCCAATGACAACCATGAATTGATTCCCAGCAACATGGGGTTGAAGGGCAAGGGCTCGGAGATGATCGACCGTTACAACGACCTGGTCATCCAATTGAACAAATACAAGCAGGCCGGAACTATGAACAACCCCAATGCCCAAGCCAAACTCACCGAACTGATCACTCTGGAGAGCAGCGTAAGGGAATCACTGCAATCATACCTCAGTGAATTGGAAACCAGGATAGCAGCTGCATCAAAAGAGCGCCAGACCGCCAATGCACAAGTCCAGTCGGTGCCTGTGGAACAACTGCGGGTGAAAGAAATCGAAAGCAAGAAACAGATCAAAGAGGGCTTGATGCTGACCATGCTTACCAAACGTGAGGAGCTGCTCCTTACCGAGCCCAAGATAGAGCCTTCTTGCAAGATCATCGACCAGGCATGGGCCAATTACAACCCCATCGCACCCAAACCCAAGAGCTCCGTTATGAGGGGGATGCTGATCGGTTTACTGATCCCAATACTCATCATTGTCCTTCGCCGCCTGCTCGATACGAGGGTGCACTTCCGCAACGACGTGGAAAGGCTTACCAAGGCGCCTTTCCTGGGTGAGATTCCGTTCAAGGAGAAGGCCAAAGACCATGCCATAGTGGTGCGTGAAAACGGACGTGACTCGATTTCAGAGGCCTTCCGACTAGTGCGGTCGAACCTTGAATATATGAAGAACCAGGACCGTAAAGACGGACAAGTGGTGATGTTCACCTCTTTCGTGGTGGCTTCAGGCAAGACCTTCGTGTCGACCAACCTCGCCACCAGTTTCGCCCTCGGCCAAAAGAAGATGGTGCTGGTCGACTTGGATATCCGTAAGGCTACATTTAATAAGGTGTTCGGCATCAAGAGCAACATGGGCGTGTCGAATTACCTTTCGGGTGCCGTCGACGATGTGGAGGAACTGATCAATCCTGACATGATCACCCAAAACCTCGACGTGATCTTCTCGGGTCCCGTGCCACCAAACCCTGCTGAGTTGCTGATGAGCAACCGACTTGACCTGCTGGTGGATTACCTGCGCCAACATTACGACTATGTGTTCCTCGACAACGTGCCGCTGGGTATCGTGGCCGACTCGGAGATCGTAAAACGTGTGGTCGACACCACCGTGTTCGTCGTTCGCGCCAATCGTACCGACAAACGCATGATCTCGGAACTCGACAGAATCTACCGTTCGAACCGCTATCCTAACTTGTCCATCCTCCTCAATTCAGTGAAGTACAAGAAACACAAAGGCTATGGCTATGGTCATGGCTACGGTTATGGCTATGGTTACGGCTACGGTTACGGCTATGGTTACGGCTATGGTTATGGCGGTTACGGCTATGGAGGCTATGGTTACGGCGGCTACGGTTACGGTTATGGTGGCTACGGCTACGGTACCGACGAAGAGGACGGCAAGAAAAAGAAACGCCGTCATCGTCACCATCATCATAAATCAAGCGATAACGATTAAGCCATGCTGTTCGGTTTACTGAAATCGTCATTGCCCGAAGGTTTCTTCGAAGGGGCTTGCGACATCCATAGCCATCTGCTGCCAGGTGTCGACGATGGCTTCCCTGATGTAGGAAGGACCATGGAGGGACTGGCGCTGATGAAGCGCCTGGGTTTCAAGAGGGTGAAGATGACCCCGCATTTCATGAAGGATTACACCGAAAACACCCGTGCTGCCATAGAAGCCGGTTACCAAGCCTTCCTTGCTGAAGTGGGCGATGGCCTTCCGGTGGAGCTTTCGCTAGGAGGGGAGTATATGCTTGACTCGGCCTTCCTGGACCGCTTTGAAGAGGGCTTTCTTACCTTGGACAAGGGCGGTTCGCTGGTGCTTTGTGAGACTTCCTATATGAATCCCGATCCTATGGCACGGGAGATGGTTTACAAAATCATGTTGAAAGGCTATCAGCCAGTGGTCGCCCACCCTGAACGATACAATTACGCCTCCATGCCTTTATATAAGCGTTGGAAGGAGAAGGACTACCTCTTTCAACTGAACTTGCTATCATTGGGTGGCGCTTACGGCCCGCCAGCCGTTTCCAAAGCCCACGAGCTGCTCAAGAATGGGATGTATGACTACGTGGGTACTGACCTTCACAGGGTGGCCCGCGTCAAAGAAATGATTGCGTCCATACGATTGACGAAAAAAGAAAGGGATCAGCTTGAGATCCTGTTGGAGAACAATAAAAAAATGGAACCCTGAGGTTCCATTTTTTTATTTCAGGCCGCGGGCTTTCAAATACGGCTCTTTGTCCGGGTCTTGTCCGCGGAACTTGCGGTACTGGACCATACCCTCGTCGTTGCCGCCGTCTTGCAGGCAATGCTTGCGGAAGGCTGCTGCGATTTCGGGATTGAAAAGATTGCCTGAGGTCTTGAAGTAGTTGAAGGCATCCTTATCGAGCACCTCGGCCCAGGTGTAAGCATAATAGCCAGCACTGTAGCCGCCGTTGAAGATGTGCGAGAAGTTGGTGGCACGGTAACGGGGCAGGATCTCGGGCATCAAACCAATGGCATCCATCTGTTCCTTCTCGAACTTATCCACGTCTAGGTTGTCGACTTGGGTGAGCTCATGGAACCTCATGTCCAAGATGGAGGCGGCGATGAGTTCAGTGGTGTTGAATCCTTGGTTGAACAGAGCGCTGTTTTCGATCTTTTGGATGAGGCTGTCAGGCATGATCTCGCCAGTTTGATAATGCTTGGCATACATGCGGATGACTTCGGGCTCAGCTACCCAGTTTTCCATGATTTGCGAGGGCAGCTCCACGAAGTCGTGAGGCACGGCGCCGCAGGTGCGGCTGTAAAGTCCATCGCTGAAGAAGGCGTGCAGCGAGTGCCCGAACTCATGCCACATGGTCTCGGTCTCGTCCCAAGTGAGCAAAGCGGGTGTCGACTCGGTGGGTGGGGTGAAGTTCATCACCAACGAAACCAAGGGATAAATCTTGTTGCCGTTGATGTCGTGGCCGGCCTCGCGGAAGCTGGTGCACCAGGCACCGCCGCTCTTCGATGCGCGCGGATAGTAATCGAGATAGAGGATGCCGAGGAAGTCGCCATTGGCCTCTTTGACTTCGTAGGTCTCAACACCGGGATAGTATACGGGCAGGGTGTTGTTGAGGGTGAAGGTCACCCCGTAAAGCTTGTTGGCGGCCTCGAACATGCCGTTGCGCACGTTGTCGACAGTGAGGTATGGCTTGATTTGGTTCTCGTCGAAGTCATATTTTTCCTTGCGGAGTTTCTCTGCATAATACCACCAGTCCCAACCCTGGAGTTTGAACTTGGCGCCTTCTTTCTTGGCAATGGCCTGCATCTCGGCGAGTTCGCGCTTGGCCAGTTGCTGAGCGGGGTTGAAGATGTCAATGAGGAACTGGTCGACCGTGGCGGCGTCGTGGGCCATGTTGACAGCCAGCACGTAGTTGGCGTGGCAATCGTAACCCAGGAGTTGTGCCTTCTGCTGGCGCAGTTGGAGCATCTGCTTGATGAGTTCCTTGTTGTCGTACTCGTTGCCGTTGTCGCCCCTGTTATAATAAGCGGTGTACATCTGTTGGCGCAGGTCGCGGTTGTCGGCATACTGAAGGAAGGGGATGAGGCTGGGTTTGCTCAAAGTGAAGACCCACCTGCCCTCCATGCCGTCTTCCTTGGCTTTTTGCGCAGCTGCGTCGATGCTACCTTGAGGTAGGCCGGCGAGGTCTTTTTCGTCTTCGATGACGAGTTTGAAGCCGCTGTTTTCCTTCAACAGGTTATTGCCGAACTGGAGGCTGAGCGTAGAAAGTTGCTCATTGATTTGGCTCAGCTCGGCTTTCTTTTCGTCGTCGAGGGCGGCGCCGCTACGGACGAAGTCCTCGTGGTATTTCTCCACCACGCGGATCTGTTGATCGTCGAGGTCCATCTCGTTGCGATGCTGATACACATAGTCGATCTTCTCAAACAGTTTGGGGTTCATCGAGATGGCATCGCCATGTTTCGAGAGCATGGGCATCAATTCCTCGGCTAGGGCAAGAAGTTCGTCGTCGCTGTTGCATTCGAGGATATTGAAGAACACGCTGCTGACGCGGTTCAGGGTCTGGCCTGACTTGTCAAAGGGGAGGACGGTGTTCTGGAAAGTAGGCGTTTCGGGATTGTTGACAATGTCGTCGATCTCTGCGAGTTGCTCCTTCATTCCAGCCTCGAAAGCGGGCTTGTAGTGCTCGGTCTTGATCTGGTCGAAAGGTACCACCTTAAACGGGGTCTGATACTCCGTCAGAAAAGGATTGGGGTTGGTTTCGGTCTGCTTTTTTGTGCAGGAAACCACGGCGATGATGCTTAAAGCAATCATTGGAATCAGTTTTTTATTCATGAAAATAGTTTTTAATTACGTTGCGACAAAGATACAAAATTCTTATTTTTGCAAAACAACTTTTAACTCCTAACTGCTAACTCCTAACTCTTAACTAATATTATGGTTGCTTATCAAATTTGGCTTATTATAGCTATCGTACTTGTGATTATTGAACTTCTTACGGCTGGCTTTGGGGTGATATGTTTTGCTATCGGTGCCGGTTTTTCGGCTTTGGCTGCCGGACTGGGAGTTGGGCTCACATGGCAGATTCTCATCTTTGTTGTGGTCTCGCTGCTGACCTTCATCTTCTTGAGACCCATCGCGCTCCGTTTCTTAAACAAAAAGTCAAAAGACGTGAAGACCAATGCCGATGCCCTTGTGGGACGTAAGGCCGTTGTCTCGGAACGCATCGACGCCTCGCAACAGTCAGGTCGTGTGGCCGTCGATGGCGACGACTGGAAAGCAGTGTCGGAAGACGGTTCGATCATCGAAAAAGGCACCCTCGTCGAAATCGTCAAACTGGATAGCATCATTTTAACCGTAAAAACACCAAACTCCTAACTTCTAACTTCTAACTTCTAACTCCTAACTCCTAACTATTATGAGTCCATTAAACGTCGTACTAATCATCCTTGCCGCCCTCGTAGTAATCTATATTCTTCGGGGCATCAAAATCGTATCCCAATCCGAAACACTCATTGTTGAACGCCTTGGTAAATACAACCGCACGCTGAATGCCGGTATCAACGTCATTCTTCCCATCGTCGAGAAAGCCAAGGAAACCATTGCCCGTCGCCAGGATGGTCGTCTCTGGGCCACCTCGCGAATTGACATGCGTGAGCAGGTCTATGACTTCGACAAACAGAGCGTGATCACCAAGGACAACGTCATGACCGAAATCAACGCCCTGCTTTACTTCCAAATTGTCGATCCCATGAAGGCAGTCTACGAAATCCAGAACCTCCCCGTGGCTATCGAAAAACTCACCCAAACCACCCTGCGTAACGTAGTGGGTGAGATGGAACTCGATGAGACCTTGACTTCGCGCGACACCATCAACTCGAAACTGCGCACTGTGCTCGACGACGCCACCAACAAATGGGGTGTGAAAGTGAACCGCGTGGAGTTACAAGACATCACTCCGCCCGAAAGTATCCGCCGCACCATGGAACTCCAGATGCAGGCTGAGCGTAACCGTCGTGCCGAGATCCTGAAGGCAGAGGGTGAGAAACAAGCCCAAATCCTGAACTCGGAAGGTGAGAAACAGGCTGAGATCAACGCCGCCGAGGCTGACAAACAGGCCAACATCCTGAAAGCCGAAGGTGAAGCCCGTGCCAAGATCCTCCAAGCCGAAGCCGAAGCTACCGCCATCCGCAACATCACCGAAGCCGTCGCCGACCGTGGCGCCGATCCGGTGAACTACCTCCTTGCCGTCAAATACGTGGAAGCACTCAAGGAGATCGCCTCCGGACAGCAGAACAAGACCGTATACCTGCCCTATGAAGCCACCAATATGCTGGGTTCCATCGGCGGCATTAAAGATTTGTTT
Organism: uncultured Bacteroidales bacterium; assembly: GCA_905234455.1. Classification (GTDB taxonomy): domain Bacteria; phylum Bacteroidota; class Bacteroidia; order Bacteroidales; family F082; genus Limimorpha. Next base: position 70,202 of record CAJOIH010000001.1, read on the forward strand.
CAAACTAAATGACAAATTGACATGAAATCCTGCTGTTTTTGCAGTTAAAACTGTCAAATTGACATAATTTTTCATTAAAGCGGCTCTCAAAGGCCGCTTTTTTCATTTGGTCTACTATTTGACTAATGCAGGTTCGAAGTTGATTGAACAACTGATCAACTAAACAATTGATTAAATGAACAACAAAAAATAGGAGATCAAAGTTATGTATCTTACCAGAAGAACTCAGGATTTCATTCCTACCTTATTCAACGAGCTGATGAACATGGACACCGTTTCATATTCAGAACCCAAGATGAACATCATCGAGAACAAAGAAAACTACCTGATCCAGTATTCAGTGCCTGGCCTGAAGAAGGAAGACCTGAAGATCAGCATCGACGCCGAGGGTAACCTGGTGGTGGAGATGAACAAGGAAAACGACCACAAGGAGGACAAGAAGGAAAACGGCGTGCGTTATCTGCGCCGCGAGTTCAGCACCGAACAGTTCCGTAACACCTTGGTGTTGCCCGAGGACATCCATCGCGACCAGATCTCTGCCAAGGTCGAGAACGGCATCCTTGAAGTCACTCTGCCTAGGGTGACGGTCGAAGAGAAGAAAGCCCTCGTCCAAAGCATCGAAGTGAAATAATAGAAGACAGAAGTCGGAAGACAAAAGCCGCTGGGTTTTAAACCTGGCGGCTTTTTTCGTCATAGGATTAGGAAGCGACGCAAAAACTACGTACCTTTGTGCGATTTTTGATCGCTATGAGAAAACTATTCCTTTTGACTATTGGTTTGATGCTGACCACGCTGGTATATTCCCAGGACAAGACCCCGTGGGTCACGCTGAGCAACCTTAAACTCAGTACCCGCGCCGACTTCACCCTCAACTATCATCCGGCGCACGACACTGTGGCCTCAAGTTCCGACCATGGCTTTGCCGGCAAGTATCTGGTAGTAGCCCTCGATGGAACCCTCGGCAGTAGGTTCTCCTACCATCTTCGCCAACGCCTCAACACCCCCAACATCGGCTTTGCCAATACCTTCTTTCAAGGCACCGACTGGGCTTACCTCGATTGGAACTTTACCGACAACCTCTTCCTTTCGGCGGGTAAGCAGGTAGTGGCCATCGGCGGTTGGGAATACGATAGCAACCCCATCGACATCTATTATGGCACCGAGTTCTGGAATACCGTGTGCTGCTACGAGGTGGGTGCCTCGCTCAACTACAAGGACAACTCGGGCAAGAACCATTTCCTTCTTCAAATGAGCAACTCACCCTTCATCAGTGCTGCCATGGAGAGCATCTACGCATATAACCTGATGTGGTACGGCAACTATGGCATCTTTAAGACGGCCTACTCGGTCAACATGATTGAATACCAACCTGGCAAATTCATCAACTACATCGCCTTGGGCAACAAACTGCAGTTCAACGGGGTGGAAACCTACCTTGACGTGATCAACCGCGCCTCGTTCGAACAGGACAAATTCTTTGGGCAGGACATCACCGCCATTTACGGCATCGGGGTCGACATCGGACCCAAATGGATCGTCTTTGCCAAAGCCGGTCTCGACTTCAACCAAGCCCAGTTGCCCAACACCGAAGCTTACGACCAATATGTCACACCGGGCAAGAGAGTCGATTTTGAGAGCCTCGGTTTCGAATTCTATCCCATGGGCGACCGCAGCTTGCGCCTCCATCTCTGTGGCTCACACACCAACATGGATGGCGTCAACATGTTCCAGGCCAACCTTGGCCTGACTTGGAAAGTCAACTTGTTGCATAGCAAATTGTTGAAATAAAACCTTGATCATATGCCCCATAGTATATTCAAAGCACGCAGAAACAAGACCACCTCTTACGGCAAGAGGGTGGAGGCCTTGTTCAAGAAGGTGGAAGAGAAGGTGAAGCGTCCCCTTCGGTTTACCACCAAACGTAGTTTCGAGGCTTTCATTTTCCTGATCCTCTTCTTCGCCTTCTTTGGGTTGCTGGCCTGGAAGATGACCCTTCCGAAAATGCTCAACACCTTCATGCAGACGGCCTATCACCTGTTGCTGGAGACAGTCTTCTACATCATGGCCATCTGTGTGCTGATGGGCGCCATCAGCAAGCTCCTCGTTGAGTTCGGTGTGGTCCGTCTCCTCGAGAACCTGCTGCGTCCGTTGATGAAGCCGTTGTACAACCTGCCCGGCGTGGCCGCTTTAGGCGCCATCATGACCTTCCTGAGCGACAACCCCGCCATCATAACCCTGGCACATGACCGTAACTTCAATCGTTACTTCAAGAAGTACCAGCTGGTCTCGTTGACCAACTTCGGCACTGCTTTCGGCATGGGTCTGGTCGTCATCGCCTTCATGACGGGTCTCGGCTACGGCAAAGGCGCTTTGCTCGGTTTGGCTGGCGCCGTGATCGGTAGTATCATCTCCACCCGCATCATGCAACGCATGACCCTGAAGGCCTATCCAGAGCTTGACGCCCCCGTCGATGAGAACGAGAGCGGCGATGAGCAACAGATCTCTTTCAAGAGTGAAGGCGGTGTGTTCTTACGTTTTCTCAACTCGCTTCTCGACGGCGGCAAGGACGGTGTAGGTATCGGTTTGGCTATCATCCCCGGTGTGCTCTGCATCTCCACCATCGTGATGATGCTCACCTTCGGCCCCTCGGGCGAAAACGGCGAGTATATGGGTGTGGCCTACGAAGGCGTGCCTGCCATTACCTGGGCTGCCAATAAGATCAACATCATCTTCGAATGGCTGTTCGGCTTCAAGAGCGGCGCTTTGATCTCCTTCCCGATGACCGCCCTCGGTGCCGTGGGTGCCGCCATCGGTTTGGTGCCTCGCTTCATCTCCGAAGGCATCATCGACAGCAATGCCATTGCTGTGTTCACCGCCATTGGCATGTGCTGGAGCGGGTTCCTCAGTACCCATGCTGCCATGCTCGACTCGCTGGGCTATCGCAAACTCATCGGCAAAGCCATCACGGCTCATGCCATCGGCGGCCTCTGCGCCGGCATCGCTGCCCACTGGCTATACGTCTTGCTCAGCTTGATCCTCTAACAAAAAAGGCTGGCCCGAGGGTCAGCCTTTTTTTTTCGTCAAGTGAAATCCTTATTTCGAGAACATCACTTTCTCGCTGTTGAACATTCGCGTCAATCCCCAAACGGCGATGCCGGTGTAGGCCACGTTGGAGACCAGCATGACGATGACGGGCATCCACCTCATCTCATGGGCGAAGGTGGCGGTCATCACCTGGATGGCGTTGTAGAAGGGGATGAGGTAAGCCGTCAGGCTCTCTGGCGTGCCACTTTGGAACATCGGCGTCAAGCCGCAGAACATCACCACCAGCATGAAGGGGACGATCATGGTGCCAGCGTTCTTGACGTCCTTGGCCAAGGCAGAGAGAAGGCTCACTACGGAGGCCATGATGAGCACCGTGGCCAGGATGGTGATCAGCAGCACCGCATAATCGGCGCTGGTGTAGTTGAGTCCCAACTCGATGCCTTCGGTGTCAGCTTGTATCATCTTGGGTAGCGACAGCACGATGCCGATGAAGCTGGAGATGCCGCTTAGCAGTGCCATGCCGCTCAACGACACCACTTTGCCCAATGCCAGCTCGCTTCTCCTCATCGGGGTGACGAGCAGCGTGGCGATGGTACCGCGTTCTTTTTCGCCAGCAATGGCGCTGGGGGCGATGGCCATCACGCCACTGAAGAGCAGCATCAAGATGAGCATCGGGATGAGTTTGGAGAGGACACTGCCCAGTACGTCATCGCGGTCGGCCATGTCGAATTGAGCCTCTTCGTTATCGGCCCGGTTGATGTCGAACCGGTTGCTTAACTGGTTCTCATAGGCCGTGAGGGTGCCCTCCAAAATGTGATAGGCCCTTGAAGAGGCGTTGTTGGCCGAGTTGTAGTAGATCTCCACATTGGGGGCCGGTTCACCGCTTTGTGGATCATAGGTGTCCACAAGCTCGTCGAACCCTTCGGGGAAGCGTACCAGCACCTCGTTGAGGTCCTTGCTTTGCAGGTCGTCAATCCCTTCCTGGTTGATGCGTTGGTTCAACAACACGGTGGCAGGCAAGCTTTCCCATTGTGGAGCCATGCTCTCGGGCAGGTTCTCCACGCGTAGGATGACCTGTTCGTCAGCTCCTTCGGTCTCCATCCTTGCTAGGCCGCTACCCATGAGGCTGTAGATGATGTAGATGAGCAAACCGGGCATGATGACCGCGGTAAACAACAGCTGCTTGTCGCCAAAAAAGCGTGCAAACTCTTTCTTGATGATGGTCCAAGTGTTATTTCCACTTTCCGTTTTCATTCTTGGCCTCCTTTCTGTTCTTTATAGATCTCAAAGAAACGGTCCTCTAGAGAGAGGCCGTTGCACACTTCCTCGAGGGTGCCACAGCAGATCATGCGTCCGTCGATGATGACACCTACGCGGTCGCAGAGCTTCTCTACGAGGCTGAAAATGTGGGTGCTAAGGATGATGGTCTTGCCTTCGGAACGCATCTCCTGCAGGTAATCGGTCACGGTGCGGGCGGTCAACACGTCAAGACCATTAGTGGGCTCGTCGAAGATGATGATGTCAGGGTTGTGTACCAGTGAGATTACCAGCGACAGCTTCTGCTTCATGCCAGTGGAGAGGTTGGCGACCTTCACTTCGGCGAACTTGTCAATGCCGAAACGGCTGAACATCTGCTGCTTGCGTTGCTGGATGGTGGCCTCGTCCACATGATGCAATTGACTGAAGAAGTCGAAGAGATAGTTGGGGGTGAAGAAGTCTTCCAGCTTCAGTTCAGAGGTGAGGAAGCCGATCTTTCCGCGGACCTCTTCGGGCTGCTTCACTACGCTACAGCCGTCTAAGATGGCGTCACCCTTGTCGGGGTGGATCAGGGTGGAAAGCATGCGCAAGGTAGTGGTCTTGCCAGCTCCGTTGGGTCCCAGCAACCCGAAGATCTCGCCTCTGTTGGCAGTGAACGAGAGGTTGTTGACCGCAACGATGACGTTGCGGTCAGTCCTTTCAATTTTCTGTTGTTTGCGTGAGAGCTTGAAAGTCTTGCTCAGTCCCTCAACACGAAGTATTTCGTCCATCATAGTTTATTTGAATAGATTGTTGATTTCATCGATGCCGATGCCCAGGAGCTTCATCTTTTTGACGACTTGTGGCAACTCATTGTTGATGAATTCGTTCTTCATCTCGTTGAGTACCAAGTCCTTGGCGTTTTCGGCCACAAAATAGCCAATGCCGCGTTTGTTGTAGATGATGCCCGATGCCGTCATGGTCTCGTAGGAGCGCATGATGGTGTTGGGGTTGACGCCGAGTTCGATGCCGAGGTCGCGGACTGAAAGTAACCGGTCATCGGCCTTGAGCTCGCCGCTCAGGATCTGCCCATAGAGCTGGTCGCAGATCTGAAGATAGATAGGTTTATGTGCGTTGAATTCCATGGTTTAATATTTTTGGGTTTTTAGTTTAAAGTATAAGCCAATGTAAAGGCCGATGGTAAGGATTGTGTTGAAGATGCTGCTGAACAAGAACCTGCTGTTGGTGAACTCAGCGATGGAGTTGAAGTCGATATTTTCGGCGTGCACAAACAGAGAGGAGCCATTGGCAATCAGGACGACCTGCATGATCATGGAGGTGACGTAGGAAACACCAATCATCACAGCCAAAGTCTTGCCGGTCTTGTGGGTCTTGAAAAACAGGTTGCCGAGCATGAACAGACCGACGTTGAAAATCATGCCGATAATGATGCTGTAATTATAAGCCGGACCAAAGAGACTATAGATACTTTGGTATTGCTCAATACTCTCACCGCTGAAATCGGCTCCTGACAATTCACCGATCTCCATCAGGAAGTCCTGCATGATTTGCATGAATCCAAAATGCTTGATGTAATGGCTGAAACCGCCAAAAGGCAACAAGGTCAACAGCGAGTCAATAGCCCAGGAACCGAGGATAATGGATATAGGAGTCATAAGACAGAAGCACACATAGCTCAGGTATTTCTCGAGGGTGGAAACGGGCAGTATGGCGTAGCCCACACCCTCGCGGGGCAGGTTGATGTCACCAAAGGCCTTGGCCGGGACCAAAATGGTACCCAGGAAAAATGCTATGTAGATCACTATAAATCGGGGCAGGGTGGGCATGGTGAACCCGAAGATGAGGGTCAGCAGCCACAGCACGATGTTCAATCCGCACAGTATGGCGAGAGTAAGCCCGAAGTTGCGGAGGTATTTCTTGCCATCGAAGGCGAGGAGCTTGCCGAAACGATTGAAATTGAATGTGTTATTCATATATATTAGTATTTTTGGTTTTTGATTCTACGATAGGTAATCAGGTTGAGGCAGGTGGTGAGAACCAGCAGGAATCCAATGCCAAACCAATAGGAAGCAACAGGATTCGTGAGCTGTTCTGTGATGTATTCGATGCCATTCCAAATGAAATCGATCTGGACAATCAGCGTCAATACGAAGAGGATCAGGAGAATCCAGGCGAAGGTCTTGCCGGTCTTGCGCTTCTTGAAGATCATGTTGCCCAGCATGAAGAGCGACGATTCGGTAAAGAAGAGCATGGCTGCAAAGAGAAGGTTGTGACCAAGGTATTCCATGGTGAACGGAACGACAAATTCCTTGAAACCGCCAAAGGGGAGAAGGGTCAGAAGTGAGTCTATGGCCCAAGCACCAAGACCGCAAAAGAGGGGGGTGACAATGGAACAATAGAGCACCATGCTCAAGAACTTCTCGGATTTGGTGGCGGGAAGCATGGCAAAGCTGACACCGTCGCGCGACAGATTGGCCTTGCCGTACATGTTGGCGGGAACGGTCATTACCGTCGCAAAGATGAAGGCGGCGATGAAGCCGGCACGAGGGCTGGGGTCGATTTCAACACCAAACACCAGGGAGGTGATCCAAATCAGGATGGGAAGGCTGGTCCATACAATCAAGGTGATGCCGAACCGACGGAGGTAGAGCTTCCAATCCTCGGCAACGACCTGACCGAAACGTTTGCAATTGAATTTGTTATTCATGACCGATGCCCTTTCTTATCCAAAGAGTTGCTTGATGGTTTCCTTGTTCTTCATCACGGTGTTGAAGAGAATCTCCACGCTGACCTTGCTGTCGACGCCCTCGGGGTTGTGGGTCACGTTGACGTAGCCGCCGGGGATCATCTCGCTGTAGAGCGCGGTGTCGTCCTTTTCGGTGCCGTAGTCGAAATACAGCTTGTCGGTGATGGCGCGGAAGGTGGCCTTCAGCAGCACCTCGTCATGGTCGAGGATGATGATGGGGTCGATGAGGTTCTCCACATCCTTCACCTGGTGGGTGGAGATGATGATGGTGCGGTTTTCGTTGGCATGTTTGGCAATCACCTGACGGAAGAGGGTCTTCGAGGGGATGTCCAAGCCGTTGGTGGGTTCGTCGAGGAGCAGGTAGTCGGTGTTGAGGGCTAAGGCAGTAGCGATTAAGCATTTTTTCTGCTGGCCAAAGGAGAGCTCACCATATTTGCGAGTGGGGTCGACTTCCATCTCACGGCAGAGTTCCATGAATTGGGCCTCGTTGCAGTTGGGGTAGAAGGGGGCAAGCTCTTTAATATTATTAATAGGTGTGCCTTCCGGGATGGCGAAGTCCTCAGAAATGAAATAGATCTTCTGTAGGGTCTCGGGCCAACGGTTGAAGGGGGCATCGCCGTCCACCAGGCATTCGCCGGCAGTGGGTTTCTGAAGTCCGCTAATGAGCTTCAACAGGGTGGTCTTGCCCACGCCATTTTCGCCCAAAAGTCCGTAGATGTTGCCTTTTTCGAAGTTCAGGCTGATGTTCTTGAAGACCGGTTGATACTTGTAACCGAAGTCTAAGTTCTTGATTTCAATCATATTAGTTTATTTTTAGGTTGTGATTTATTAGTGTATTAGTGAATTAGTACACTGCAAAATTACAACAAAAAAAATTTGTGTCAAGAAAAAAATGATTTTTTTTGAAAAAAAATTATTGGAGTTTCTGATAATGGCACATCAAAATGCTGTCGGAATCCTTTCTGTGAAGATGCATAGCGCCCCCCAGACAGTTTTTATACACGGTACATTCGGCGCAAATACCAGTGCGCATCCAGTTGCGGTCTCTAAACACCTGAAATCGGTTCTCCCAAACGTCCAGGAAATCATCTTTATAGATGTTGCCTTGGGCAAATCGGCGGTCTATATTGGGACAGGCGGAGATGCTTCCATCGATGAGGATGGAAGCAATGGTGATACCCGCACGGCAGAAATAGAACCAGTCGCGTACTTTACGTTCGTATGGTCCCACGTAGGCTTCGCAGCTGAACTTGGCGTCGATTTTGCCTTCCTTGCGTGTGATAGTAATAAAGTCCATTAACTGTTTGAACTGCTCGTCGCTGAGTAGCAAATTGGGATTGTTGGCGGCTCGCCCGATCGGCTCGATGGTGAAGAAACGCCAAGCCTTGACATGATGCTCGATGAGCAGTTGTTTCAGGTCCTCAAGCTCTCCCAGGTTCATGGGACTGACGCAGGTGACTACGTCGTAGGCGAGGGGCTTCTTCTCGTTGGCCACCAGGTCGATGGCTTGCAAGGCATGGTCAAAGCTGCCTTCCCGTTTGCGAAAGGCATCGTGGGTCTCGCGCAACCCATCGAGGCTGAAAGTGACGCTGCATAGCCCGGCGTCCATGAGTTCCCGGTGCCGTGTCTCGTCGTAGGCCCATCCGTTGCTAACAATACCCCAGGGAAAGCCGTGCCGCCGCAGTTGTCGACCGCAGTCAGCGAGGTCTCTACGTACCAAAGGCTCGCCCCCCGTGATGACCACTAGGATGGAGTTGCGTTTGAACTTGGTTTCCAGAGGTTGAATGGCTTTTAGGAAATCCTCGAAAGGCATGTCCTTATACAAAGAAGAAGCGGTGCAATCCGAACCGCAATGCTGGCAGTTCAGGTTACACCGTTGTGTGCATTCCCAAAAGAGATAATTCAACTCGTGGAGTTGGGTCTCTTTTTTTCTGAAGTAGTTGTGGAAGGCCTGAAGCATGGGTTATTCCGCTTCAGCCTCCGAGGGGACTTCTTCTTCAACAGATTGGATGGTATCGTTTTCGCCGACGTATTCCTCGTCGTCAATATAGGGGTCGTTGTACTGTTGTGGTGTGCCATAGCAGGCCTGCATCACAAACATCACAGTGGCGAAGGCCGATGCCTTCAGGAGTCCTCTGAAAAACTTGTAGGTCTTCATATCGTTTTATTTTTTAATGCTCAACAACACGCCGAGTACCACGCCAAGGAAAGCTGCGAACAGCACTTGGAGGGTCGGTGGCAGTAGAAAGGTGATGGTGTGGGCTGGATACCAGAACAGCGGAATGGTCTTGGCGAAGACGAAACCGTATTGGATATCCCAGTTGATCTTCTTTGAAAGGGTCTCGCGGATCTTCAGCGGACTGCTGAAGAAGCCTTTCAGCGAGCCACCAGTTTCGGCAATGTGGATGTCGGTGATCTTGTGGAAAGTCATGAACACTGGCGCGAACAGGGTGTTCATCAGCACGCTGATGCACAAGGCGACGCCGACTTTGCCCCAGTTGAGGTCGGCCTTGAAGCACTCGGCGGCTCTCCCGTTAAGATGGAAACCACCGTCCAACAGGGCCAGGGTGCCGCTCTTGAAAATGGTCATGGCCGAGGCAATCACCACACCTAACACGCCCCAAACCAGTATCTTGGGCAATAACCCGAAGCCCTTTTTGATATAAACGCCTTCGCGGATGCGTAAAGCCAACATCTCGCCAAAAGTACCCAAGATGGCGAACTTGAAGAAACTCATCAACAGACCGTGCTTCATGGTGGTGGTGTTGAACCATTCCCAGGCGCCGGGGATGAAAGCGAAGCCGCATATCACAGCGACAACGATCAATATCGTGATGAAATCAGCTTTTTTCATGATTCTTCCTCCAGATCGTGTTTTCTGCGTTTGTCGAGTTCCTTGTTTTGCCAATATCTTCCAAGCAGGCAGAGCACACACACTCCGAAGATTATGCCTCCTAGCACAAAGCCAGTCTGGGAGGCAATCTCGTAGTTGGTCTCCTTGTATTTGAAATAGGTCCACAGGCCGTTTGCCAAAATGCCCAGGTCGCCGAGGATGCAGACCAGATACCCCAACCTCCGTGAGGTCTTGTCGGTTTTCTTCAATAGCTTGTCGCCGAAAAAGGTGAATAGCACCAGGACGGCGTAAATCAGGTAGATGGTGGAACGGCTGGTAATCATAAGGCGTTATTTTTCAAGTCGGATACGGGCGTCGACGGCGGTCACATAGCGCGGGTTGCCGAGCAGCGGGTTGAGGTCCATTTCGGCGATCTCGGGAGCGGCCTGCACGAGAGCGCTCACGCGGGCCACCTGGTCGGCATAGAGGTCGAGGTTGACACCCTCCTGGCCGCGTACGCCTTGCAGGATCTTGTAACCCTTAAGCTGCTTGAGCATTTCCTTGGCTTCGGCGGCGGTGATGGGGGCGAGGGTGCTTTGAACGTCCTTGAGCACCTCGATAAAGATGCCGCCCAGACCGAAGAAGATCTGGTGACCGAATTTCGGGTCCTTGATGGCGCCGATGTAGACGTCGATACCGTCGAGCATGGGGTACATCTCCACAGCATAGGTGTCCTTGATGGCCATCAGGCGGTCGAACTCTTTGCTCACGGTATCCAGATCCTTCACGTTGAGGGTCACGCCGCCCACGTCGCTCTTGTGCAGCGGGCCGACGACCTTCATCACCAGCGGCACATCCTTCGAGCAACCGACTTCCTTGGCGAAGGCGAGGGCGTCCTCTTTCTTGCTTACCTCAACGCTCTTCTTACGGCTGATGCCAGCGGCGTCAAGTAATTCATTGTAGTCGGCGATCTCCATGTAGCCGTCCTTGCAACGCTCCACGGTCCTGCGGATGCGGGCGACGTCGATCTTGGGCAGCTCTACGTTTTCGGGTTGGGGTTTCGGAGTGTTGTACACCTTGCAGAGGGCGTTGCCGAGCACGCATTCCTCGGGGAAGTTGATGCGGCCCTTGCTGATGAAGTCTTCGATTTCGTCCTTCACGTTGATGATGGAAGGCAGCACGGGGAAAATGGGCTTCTTGCAGGTCTTCATCTTCTCATCCAACAGGTCGTAGACCTCTTTGTTGCTGAACAGTCCGGGTGAGCCGAAGATGACCACGGAGAAGTCGATCTCATCGTACTCGTTTTCGACGGTGTCGATGATATAGCCGAGCTGTTCGGCGGTGCCGGTGGCGAGGAAGTCGATGGGATTACCCACGGAGGAGCCTCCGAAGAGTTTCTCGAGTAGGGCAGGGCTGGCAGGGTGGTCCTTCAACGGAGGGACTTCCATGCCGCCGTTGCTGAGCACGTCGGTGAGCATCACGGCGGGACCGCCGGCATGGGTGATCACTGCGCAACGTTTGCCTTTGATTTCGGGGTGCATGAACACGCCGCACACGGTGGTCAGCTCCTGACGGTTGTGGCAGCGTACGATGCCGGCCTTGCGGAACAGGGCATCGACAGCGGCGTCGTTGGTGGCCAAGGCACCGGTGTGGCTTGAAGCGGCACGTGAACCAGCGGCACTACCACCGCTCTTGATGGCAGCGATATGGCAGCCCTTGTTGATGAGGCTGCGGCTGTGCTTGAGCAGACGCATGGGGTCGCCGATCTTTTCCATGTAAAGCATGATGACGTGAGAGGACTTCTCGGGATCGAAGGTTTCGTCGAGGTGTTCGAGCACATCCTCGATACCGAGTTGGGCGCTGTTGCCCACAGCCCACACGCTGTTGAACTTCAGGCCATTGCTCATGCCGTATTCCTTAATGAACACAGCGGTTGCGCCTGAACCGGTGATGAAATCGACGCCCTTGGGATCCAAAGTCGGGATGGGGGTGTCGAAGCAGCCAGCGTAATTCACGTTGAGGAATCCGGTGCAGTTGGGGCCAATCAAAGAGCCGCCGACGCTGTTGATGGTGTCGACGATATGCTTCTCAATGGCGGCACCTTCGGCGTTCTCCTCAGAGAAGCCGGCGCTGATGATGATGAAGCCTTTGCAGCCTTTTTCCTTGGCCAGCACATCAACGGTCTGGGCGCAGAACTTGGCAGCGATGCAGAGAAGGGCGCAGTCCACCTGCGGCAGGTCGTCGACCTTGGCGTAGCACTTCACGCCTTGCACCTCGGTTTCTTTGGGGTTGACGGCGTAGATCTGGCCTTTGAAGGGGCTCTCCAAGAGGTTCTTCAGCGACTTGCCGCCGGGTTTATGAATGTCGGACGAAGCACCGCAAATGACGATGCTGCGAGGGTTTAGTAATTCTTTTGCAATCATTGTTTGTTATTTAAAGATTTAATATTCAAAGATTTAAAGATTCTTCTGAAACAGTTCTAGGTTTTTTCTCTTTCAAGTGGAGCGAGGTGAGGCGTTCTTCGCAGTCGAGGAGGAGCTGGTAGTGGATCTTATTGAACTTGCCCTCGTCGCATAGCTTCTCGATCTCCTCGCGACTCAGCCAATGTACCGAGTCCACCTCTTCCTTTTGCAGGCGTAACATTTCCACGGGGACGTTGCTCTTGAGCATGTAAAGGAGGGTGAATTTATATCCGTATCTTCTGATTCTCAATAGTTTAAGCTCGCTTTGGGTAACGGAGAGGCCAAGCTCTTCCTTCAACTCGCGTTGCATGGAGATGGTGAAGTCCATCTCGCCCGATTTCACGTGGCCAGCAGTGGTGGCATAATAGCCGCCTTTCGATTCGGAGACCTTCTGAATCAAGTACTTGCCTTCGTTGTTATGGATAAACACGGCTACGATGGGAATCATCAGTCCCTGCGGAATCATCTTCCCGCGTTCCACCGTTTGACCGGTGTACTTCAAATCGTTGTCGTATAAATCCAATAGTTCCATGCTCATATCAAGAATTGCAAAAATACGAAATTCCTCTTTATAATAAAGACTTCTTTGCTAATTTTGCAGCCCGAAAACGAAAAGACATCATGGAAGAAAAGCTTTTTAACAAAAATTACCTCTGCCTTTGCGCGGCTAACTTCCTGTTTTTCTTTTCGTTCTATCTGTTACTGCCAGTGTTGCCCTTTTTTATCATTGAGCAGTTTCATGGCAGCAATGCCATCATCGGCACAGTGATTTCATGCTATACCCTGGCCACCTTGGTGGTGCGTCCCTTCTCGGGCTACATGATGGATGCTTTCAAGCGCAAACCTTTGTATCTGTTGGCGTTGTCGGTTTTTACCGCAGTTTTTTGCGGCTATCCCTTTGCCGCCAGTATCACCATGTTGATCATCATTCGCGTGGTGCATGGGTTGGCTTTCGGGCTTACTTCGGTAGGTGGCAATACACTGGTCATCGACGTGGTGCCGTCAGAGCATAGGGGAGAGGGCATAGGCTATTACGGGGTCGCCAACAACATTGCCATGGCCGTGGGACCGATGGTGGGCTTGTTTGTTTATGAGCATCTGAGCTTCAATGCCATCTTCCTGGGATGTATGGGTTGCAGCTTCCTTGCAGCGCTTTTCGCATCGCGCATCCATACCAAGGTGCGTCCGCCCGTCAAGCGTCCGCCCATCTCATTAGACCGTTTCATCTTGATCAAAGGCTTGTTGGCAGGCATTTCGTTCACTTTGCTGGCTTTTGCCTATGGACAAATCTCCAACTATATCGCCCTCTATGCCAAGGAGATGGGGCTGACCATCAGCAGTGGATTGTTCTTTACCGTTTATGCAGTCGGACTGATTGCCTCACGTCTCATTGCGGGCAAGCGAATCGACCATGGTAAGGTCACCCAAACCATCGCTTTAGGCCTGGGAATCACGGTCTTTGCCTTGTTGGGATTGGGTTTGTGCCATTATGTCAACGCCATAGGCTCCACTTACACTGCAGTTGCTTTCCTTTTGATAGCGTTATGTTGTGGCTTGGGCTTCGGTGCGGCTTTCCCCTCGTTCAACACCCTCTTCATCAATCTCGGCACCAACGCACAGCGCGGCACGGCCACTTCCACCTATCTCACCACTTGGGATCTCGGCTTGGGCATTGGCATCTTCTCCGGTGGACTGTTGGCTGAGCATTTCTCGTTCGCCACCGCCTATCTGGTAGCTTCCGGCTCGGTGCTGGTTTCCTTGGTTTTCTTTATCCTTGTGGTGACTCCGCATTATCAGCGGAATAAAGTGAGGTGATTTGGATTTTTGTTTATCTTTGCAGTAACAATACCCTTCTTCATGAAAAGATTTCTTCTCATTGTGCTGTTATTTGCAGCTTTCTTCCAATTGAATGCCCAGCCTTTGCTGGTGGGCTCCTACAACATCCGTTACAAAAATGCCAACGACAGTCTTCAGGGCAATGTTTGGACCAAACGTTGCCAGGTGATTTGCGACCAGGTGAACTTCATGGATCCCGATATCTTCGGGGCCCAGGAAGTGCTGTATCCACAGCTTCAAGATATGCTGAAAGCCCTTGACGGCTACAGCTATATCGGCATCGGTCGTGATGATGGCAAGAGGGCAGGTGAACACGAGGCCATCTTCTATAAGAAAGATAAGCTGAAACTACTCGACCATGGCGATTTCTGGCTCAGCGAAACGCCTGAGAAACCTGGTTTGGGCTGGGACGCCGCCTGCATCCGTATCTGCACCTGGGGTAAATTCAGCATCAACGATCCTCACAAAGAGCACCACCGTCGCGGTTTGTTTGGCCGTGGTCCCAAACCCAAAGAAAAGGAGTTCTACTTCTTCAACCTCCATATGGACCATGTCGGTGTGGTGGCTCGCCGTGAAGCCGCTAAACTGGTAGTGGCCAAGGTGAGGGAGATCGCCCAAGGCGCTCCGGTCTTCATCACAGGAGACTTCAACGTGGACCAATACAATGAGATTTACACGATTTTCACTGAATCAGGTCTTTTGAAAGACTCCTACGACGCTGCCCGCATCCGCTTTGCAGAAAACGGCACGTTCAATGCCTTCAAGACAGAATACTACACCACCAGCCGCATCGACCACGTGTTTGTCTCGCCCGAAACCCAGGTGGAAGCCTACGGTGTGCTTACCAACAGCTATTGGACTCCTGACGAGGATCCTGACAACACCCTCAAATCTTCCGACGCCCCACAGGAGATCTCTTTCGATACCTACATCCGCCGCAACCCCTCAGATCACTATCCTGTGTTCGTGAAGGTGGTCATGGGTAAATAGCTCAGATTGGAGATTTGATCACCGAATTTCTTCGAAATCGGAATAACTTCCTGAAGGACCTTTGGTTTCGATTTTGATGTCAACGACTTTTGAGTAGGGCGTTCCCTCACCACAGAGGATGCTGAAGCGGACCAAGTCGTCTTCCGCGCCTTCGGCTTCGATGTGGACACAGCCGTCATCGTGGTCGTTCTCAACGTAACCCACAACATTGCACTGCAGGGCATATCGGTGCACGTAACGCCTGAACCCGACGTTGAACACGCGGCCGTAAATGCGGATGGAGTAGGCTTTTAGGTCTTTCATGGCTTTCTGCGTTGACGAACAGCCTCAAAGGTAACAATGGCAGTGGTGACCGACACATTCAACGAGTCGGCAATGCCATTCATGGGGATGATGATGTTCTGGTCGGCAGCCTCGACCCAGGCCTGCGAGATGCCAGTGGCTTCGGTGCCCATAACGAGGGCGGAAGCCTTACGGAAGTCGGCGTCCAAATAATCGATGGAAGCCTTTAGGTAGGTGCAATAAATCGTGATGCCATGCTTCTTCAACCAGTTGATGCATTCCTCGGTGGAGCAGGCATACACCGGCACGCTGAAAATGCAGCCGATGCTGGCCCTGATTGCATTGGGGTTGTATAGGTCGGTGGCGGGGTCGGCCACGATGACGGCATCCACTCCTGCGGCATCGGCAGTGCGCATCACCGCACCTAGATTGCCAGGCTTCTCAACGGTTTCCAACACAATAATCAAAGCGTTTTTGTTTGGTTTAAACTCATTGATATTCTTGTATTTAGGTATTGCTACTGCAAGTAATCCATCACTACCTTCACGATAGGCGATCTTGTCGAAGACCTCCTCGCTGACAGTCTCAACAAAGTCGGCTTGGATGTTTAATGGCTCCCTTAATAGCGACTCGCAAACATAAAGCTGTTCGATGGTGAATCCACAAGCCTGTGCGCGCTCAATTTCGCGCTGGCCTTCGATTAAGATGCGATTCTGCTCGCGACGCTCAGAGGCTTTCTGCAGGCGCACGAGATTTTTTATCTTGGGATTTGTCTTGCTGGTGATCATTGCTTTTGGGGTTTTAGTTGGGATAGTACCAGTCCAACCACCACCACCAAGATGCCAATGATCTTGAATGCCGTCATCTCCTCAATGGCGAGAAGATAGCTGAAAATGGCGGTGAAGACAGGAATGAGGTTGCTGTAAACGTTGGCACGTGAGGCGCCGAGCTTGCTGAAGGTGAAGGCCCACAAGGCATAGGCACCGGCGCTGCAAAAGATGCCTAGGCATATCAACGGGACGATATAACCGCCTACATTGGCGAAGTTGGACGGCTCAAACCGCTCCATGATAAAGACCATGGGAATGAAATAAATCATTCCGATGATGTTCTGCATCCATGTGATAGTCAGTGGCTTATATAACTTGGTCAATCGGATCAAGGCGATGGAGTAGCCGACGGCTACGATCACCGATCCACAAAGGAAGAGGATGCCTTTGGGCGAGGCGGTGAGCTCTAGGTTTTTGTTGAGCAACATGACAATGACGCCAGCGAAAGAGATGATGAACCCCACGATGTTCATGGGTGTGAGTCGCTCTTTGAGGAAAATACGTGCCGCAATGGGGGTCACCAAGGGGATCAGGGCAATGATGCCGGCTCCAATGACCGGGGAGGAGTTCTTCAGCCCATAACCTTCAAAGATGAAGTAGAGGAAGGGCTCGAACATGGCAGCCAATGCGAAAAGCCCAAGATGCTTCCGTTGGACCTTTTCGTTAAGGCGGAAGACAAAGAGTATGGCCGTGAGGAATATCGTAGCGATCACGAGGCGCAGGAAGATGGTGGCCGTGGGATTGAGGTTTTCGTAGACC
The DNA here is from genome assembly GCA_905234455.1 of uncultured Bacteroidales bacterium. Taxonomy (GTDB): domain Bacteria; phylum Bacteroidota; class Bacteroidia; order Bacteroidales; family F082; genus Limimorpha. The sequence goes on from CAJOIH010000001.1 coordinate 87,242, forward strand.
TGGGTGGACCATACGAACGACATGCCCCAGAAGACCATGGCGACAATTCCTGCCAAATGAACGATAAACGATCTGTTTTTCATGGCGCAAAAGTACGTTTTTTTAGGTTTGTTGCAACAATGTTGCTAATTTAGGCAAGGTTTTTGTAGATTTGCAGCGAAAAATCGATAGAATTCAAAGTTTAATAGCTAAAAAATCCATCAAAATGAAAAAGTTAAGTTTGATTTGCATGACACTGTTCGCGATGCTTTTCGCGGTGTCGTGCCGTGGGCCTCAAGGTCCCTCCGGACATGACGGACAGGATGGCAATGCCAACGTTTGTTCCTCAACGGTGACCGTCAACCCCAACGATTGGTATTGGGACAACACCTCATGGCGTGTCGACATTGACTATCGCGCCATCGACGCCAACATCACCGACTACGGCGCAGTGCTTGTTTACATGGACAACGGCAATACCTGGCGTCAGCTCCCGATGACCTTCTATTATTCCATCGAAGAAAATGGCGTGGTGAGTTACTATTCCTCATCGCTTGAGGTGTCGACCTACGACGAGGGTGTGAGCATCTTCTGGACTGAGAACGACTTCTACGACGGCTACCGTCCCGAAGAGCATCGCTTCAAGATCGTGGTGATCGCAGCCAGCGTCTTCCAACACCGCTCCGATGTGGACTACAGCAACTACGAAGCTGTGAAGGCCGCCTTCCAACTGGCCGACTAACGCGCCCAGATGGTATAGGCCATAAACCCTGAAAAGGCAAGAAGCATCAAAAACCCTTCAAAACGGGAAAGCTTCCTGCCTTTTCCCGTAAATACGAAGAGCAACATCAACAGGTTGGCAAGGAAAAGAAAGCCAAGCGTGATGTTCATCTGACTGTCGAATTGCAAAGGCGTGATCAGACCGCTGACGCCTAAAACAACGAAGATATTCAGGATATTGGAACCCAGGACATTGCCAATGGCGATGCCTGAGTTCTTTTTTGTAGCGGCCACAATGGAGGTGATGAGTTCTGGGAGGGAAGTGGCCATGGCTACGACCGTGAGTCCGATCATCGCCTCACTCATGCCCCAGGCTTTGGCTATGGTCTGCGCATTGTTCGAGACCAGCTCGCCTCCGATATATAATCCCAGGATACCCAAAACCAGAAAGACGATCGTTTTCCACCAGGGCATCGGAATCTGGACCGCCTCCACCTCAGAACTGGGCGATTCGTTTTTGACCATGGTAAGGTAAAGATAACCGCCAGCCATCAACAACAGTACGAGTCCTTCAATCCAATTGATGGTGTGGCTGCCGCCAGTGAAGAAATCATTGGCCATCAGAAACAAGGCAGCCGTAGCCAGGAAACCTGCGGGGATGTCCCTGCGGATGGAGATGCGGCTCACGTCAATGGGATAAATGATGGAGGCTACACCCAAAATCAAGAGGATATTCATGATGTTGCTGCCGATGATGTTGCCGATAGCCAACCCTGAACTGCCCTTGATACAAGAGAATACATTAATGATCAATTCCGGCAGGGAGGTGCCGAACGCCACGATGGTCAAGCCGATGATCAACGGCGACAGCTTGGCACGAATACCCACACTGGTAGCACCGTCAACGAGCCAATTGGCACCGAGTATCAATGCCACAAAACCGACAATCAGCAATAGAATCGGAATGATCATACGTTATAGTTTCGAGCGCCAAAAATCTTGCTTCCAATTCTGACCAAAGTGGCACCTTCCTCAATGGCAATGGGGTAATCTTCCGACATGCCCATCGAGACCTCCTTGAACTGGGGCAGGTCTGCGAAATACTCTTTTTTTAGGGTGTCGAAAACCGTCTTCAGGTTCTTGAATTCCTTGCGAACTTCAGCTTCGTCATCAGTGAAGGTTGCCATGCCCATTACTCCGCAAATACGAATATTATGCATTTGCTTAAATATATCTGATTCAAGCAGTTGTCGTGCTTCATCTAAAGTTAATCCGAACTTGGTTTCTTCCTGTGCAATGTGGAATTGAAGAAGACAGTCGACCACGCGGTCGTGCTTTTTCGCTTCCTTGTTGACCGCCTCAAGCAAGTTGGCTGTGTCGATGCTGTGGATGAGGGTGACGAAGGGGATGATGTATTTGATCTTGTTGGTCTGCAGGTGACCGATGAAATGCCATTGGATGTCTCTAGGAAGGACTTCGTGCTTGTCGCGCATCTCAAGGGCATGGTTTTCCCCAAAGATTCGCTGGCCGGCATCATAAGCCTCCTGTAAGTCGCTGACAGGCTTGGTTTTACTTACAGCAACCAGGGTGACGCCGGAGGGGATGGTGGCTCTGATTTGTTCCAAATTTTCCTTAATCATGATCCATGAATTTTAGTTGCGCAAAATTACCAAATATTTCGTACTTTTGCACGCAAATTATTTTGAAATATGTTTGAAGGCTTAACCGAAAAATTAGAACGCTCATTCAAAGTCCTTAAGGGACAAGGATATATCACCGAAGTCAATGTGGCTGACACCATGAAGGAGATTCGCCGCGCTTTGCTCGACGCGGATGTCAGCTACAAAATCGCCAAAGACGTCACCAACAGCATCAAGGAAAAGGCTTTGGGTCAGCAAATCCTGACCTCCGTGAAGCCGGGTGAAATGATGGTGAAGATCGTCCACGACGAGTTGGCTGAGCTGATGGGCGGCGAAGAAGTGGAGATCAACTTGAAAGGCCAACCTGCCATCATCTTGATCGCCGGTTTGCAAGGTTCAGGTAAGACAACCTTCTCAGCCAAATTGGCCAACTACCTGAAGCGCAAGAAGAGCAAACAGGTGCTGCTGGTGGCCGGCGACGTGTACCGTCCTGCTGCTATCGACCAGTTGAAGGTGCTCGGACAGCAGGTGGAGGTAGAGGTCTACAGCGAGGACGGCAACAAAAACCCAGTGGAGATTGCCCAGCACGCCATCGAGCATGCCAAGTCGCAAAACAAGAGCGTGGTCATCATTGATACCGCCGGCCGTCTGGCTGTCGACGAGGAGATGATGAACGAAATTGCCAAGATCAAGGAGACCGTGCATCCGCATGAGACCCTCTTCGTGGTCGACGCCATGACGGGTCAGGATGCCGTGAATACCGCTAAGGCTTTCAACGACCGCCTCGACTTCGATGGCGTGGTGCTTACCAAACTCGATGGTGATACCCGCGGCGGTGCGGCACTCACCATCCGCACGGTGGTGGAGAAGCCCATCAAGTTCGTTGGTATCGGCGAGAAGATGGATGCGCTCGATGTGTTCTATCCGAAACGTATGGCCGACCGTATCCTCGGCATGGGCGATATCGTCTCTTTGGTGGAGCGTGCCCAGGAACAGTTCGACGAGGAAGAGGCCCGCAAGCTGCAACGCAAACTGGCCAAGAACGAATTCAACTACAACGACTTCCTGAAGCAGATCCAACAGATCAAGAAGATGGGTAACATCAAGGATCTGGCCAGCATGATTCCCGGTATGGACAAAGCTTTGAAAGGCGAGGAGATTGACGATGACGCTTTCAAGAGCATTGAGGCCATCATCTATTCGATGACCCCCGCCGAGCGTGAGAATCCCTCTTTGCTCAACGGCAGCCGTCGTAAACGCATAGCCAACGGTAGTGGCACCTCCATCGTGGAGGTGAACCGCCTTATCAAGCAATTCGAAGAGACCGCCAAGATGATGCGCATGATGACTACCGGTGGTGGCAAGAAATTAATGCGCATGGCAGGGGCAATGAGACGTAAATAAAATACAATGCTATGGATAACAAAATTATTGATGGGAAATTAATCTCTGACCAGATTAAGAAAGAAATCGCAGCCGAAGTGGCTGATATGATCGATCATGGTAAACCCGCTCCGCATCTTGCTGCGGTGATCGTGGGTGAGGACGGAGCTAGCAAGACCTATGTGGCATCCAAAGAGAAAGCCTGCCACTCCGTGGGTATGACCTCCTCAGTGTACCGCTTGCCGGCAACCACCACTGAGCAAGAACTGCTTGACACGGTGAAATTCCTCAACGAGGATCCTGAGATCGACGGTTACATCATCCAGCTTCCTTTGCCAAAGCATATCGACGAGGACAAGATCATCAATGCCATCAAGCCTTCGAAGGACGTGGACGGCTTCACCAGCATCAACGTGGGTCGTCTTCAATTGGGCTTGCCTTGCTTTGTCCCGGCTACGCCTAACGGCATCATGGAACTTATCAAACGTTCTGGCATTGAGACTGTTGGCAAGGATGTAGTGGTGCTGGGCCGCTCCAACATCGTGGGTACGCCCATGGCCATCCTGATGTCGCGCAAAGGCATCGACTCCACAGTGACGCTTTGCCACAGCCGCACCAAAAATTTGGCTGAGATTTGCCGCAGGGCCGACATCCTCGTGGCTGCCATCGGCAAACAAGGCTTTGTGACTGCCGACATGGTGAAACCCGGTGCTACGGTCATCGACGTGGGCATCCATCGCGTCGACGATCCCGAGAGCTCCAAAGGTTACAAGATCCTCGGCGACGTGGACTACGACGAGGTTTACAAAGTGGCTGCCAAAATCACTCCCGTTCCTGGTGGCGTGGGCCCGATGACCATCGTCTCACTGCTTCAGAACACCCTGAAGGCTGCCAAGGGCGAGATCTATCCCAAGGAATAAATGCTCTGAAAATGAAAAGGTTGCTAGTCATCGGATGGTTGATGATCCTAAGCTGGACGTCATCTGCTCAGGACTTGGACAGCCTTTATCAAGTCTTCGAGAACAACAAAGGCAAAACCGCCTATCAAGCGGCTGTTGCCATCGACAACGTGATTGGCCGAGAGCCGAATTTTGACCAGGAAACCGACAAGGACGAAGTCAAGCTGAAGCTCCTCCGCACGATGATCCTCTATTTCTTCAACAACGACGACTTCCAGCATGTGGTCGCCTATTCCGAGATCGGCATCGAGCATTACCAAAAGATTGACGACCTCTTTAACGAGGCTGGGTGTTATATGACCCTCGCTAACGCCTACCAACGACTCGGACAGCTTGACAAGGCCATCGACTGCTATAACCGATGCAGCGACTTGATGGATGCCATCGGTGGCGAGATGGCGGAGGTGAACAAACGCTATGTGATGAACAACATTGCGGAGATCCACCTGGCCATGAACGAATACGACGTGGCTGAAGGCATCTACCACAAATGCATCGAGATGCTCGGCGAGGTGCAAGAGATGGATACGGCCTCCAACCTTGACTTGGCCACTTACGACCAGAATTTAGCGGAGGTGTATATCCTCCAAGGACGTCTCGACGAAGCCGTGGAGTTGGCCCAACAGTCCCTCGAACTCTCCAAACGCTACCTCGATATTCCCAACAAAGTCATCAACCGTATGATGTCGCTCTCCAAGGCCTATACCAAGACGGGTAGGGAGCGTGAAGGGAGACAGCTCCTTGATGAGGCCCTCCAACTTGCCGAGGACAACAACGAGCTCTTTCTCCAAGCGGTCATCCGGTTGCAACAAGGCGACTATGCCACTGCCATCGCCATGGCGGAGGAGAATCATTACGACGGGGTGCTTCAAGAAGCGCTAGAATCTGGATATCAAGAACTTAGAGATAGTAATCCACAAAAGGCACTGGAATACCTTGAACGCAGTGTGGTGATGAAGGATTCCATCTTCAACGAGAACCAGCAGCAGCTCATCCGCGACTATCAGGTGCGTTATGCCATGCAGGAAAAGGAACACGAGTTGGAGATGCAGCAAGCCAAAAACCGCCAGATCCGCCTGCAGGTCATCTGGCTGGTAATCCTCGCCATCGTGCTGTTTGTCCTCTTTGTCATTTGGTGGCGATTGGCCCAGACCCGAAAGAAACGCAACCAGGAACTCACTCAACTCAACGAGATGAAAGACCGCTTGATGTCCATTGTCTCGCATGATGTGAAGACCCCGGTGTCGGCGATTTGTAGTGTGTTGGAGCAACTTTGCTCTTATTACGACGGCATGAACGACACCGACCGCAAGGCCAGCCTGATGATGCTGAAGTCGACCTCGGAGGCGTTGAGCGACCGTTTGTACAACATCCTGCAATGGGTGAGGAGTGTCATGGAACACAGCAGCGTGACCCCAGGCGAATTCAAGGTGGCTGAGGTGGTGGAGGATTGCTTGAAGAGCCAACAATATGCATTCGAGATGAAGTCGCTGAAGGTGATCAACGAGGTGCCTGCGGGATTAATGGCCTACGACGATGTCAGCGTGGCAAATTTGGTGCTTCAAAACCTGCTCTCGAATGCCGTTAAGTTTTCTTATCCTGGCGGTGAGATACATATCCAAACGGAGGAAGAACCTGACTGTATCTGGTTGCTAGTGAAGGATAACGGTAAAGGCATTACCGAGCAGAAACTGGAGAAGATTTTCCGTTTTGTCACCAACTCGTCGAATGGCACAGGAGGAGAGACTGGCACGGGTATCGGCCTGTTCGTCAGCAAGCAACTGTTGGACAAGACAGGCGGTAACATCCGTGTGGAGAGTGTGCTGGGCGAGGGGACCACGGTGAGGTTTAGCGTTAAGAAGTTAGGAGTGAGGAGTGAGGAGTGAAAAGCAAAATATTAGGATTTTGTTGGTGGAAGACCAGCCTTTATGCCGGCTTGGCGTGCGTATGTCGCTAGCCAACTCGGGTTTCAACTGCGTGTTGGAGGCCGAGGCCGAGGATGTGTGTCAGGCTGTTAAAATCCTGGAACAACGCGGTCACGATATCGACTTGATCCTGTTGGATTATGCGCTGCCTGACGGTACGGGCAAGGATGTCATTGACGCCGTCAAGCGTCTTGGTTTGGAAGTGAAGATCGTGATGCTTTCAGGCGAGGCTGGGGGCGCCACGGTGCAACAGCTGTTGGATAGCGGCATCAACGGCTTCATGAGCAAGAGTGTCCGTCCCGACGAGATTGCCACGGTGTTGGCCTCAGTGATGCAGGGCCACGATTTCACCCATAGGGATACCATGCGCCTGCAACAAGACGTGAAGTCCGACATGGAGATTTTGAACACCTTAACCCGTCGCGAGATGGATATCATCAGCCTCTGTGCGGCAGGCAAGAGTGCCAAGCAGATTGCCGAGGAGCTGGACATCAGCGCACACACCGTGGAGAATCATAAGGACAAGATTTTCAGCAAGATCGGCGTAAAATCCACTTCCGAGTTGATTCTCTATGCTTTTCGGGTGGGTTTGGTGAGTTAAATTCGAGAAAATCAGAAGTTTTGTTGATAACTTTAAGGGGATATAGGAAATATTACCTATAGCCACTTTTTTTATATGATATAGTTTTGCAGCGGTGAATCAGAACAACAAATTCGCAAAACTAAATATCAACAAAATGAAAACTAAACATTTACTTATGACGCTGCTGCTGGCCCTGATGGTGCCGTTGGCAGTGATGGCGCAAACGACCATCTATGAGATGGATTTTGCCGGTTCGCCTTATGGCTGGAGTACCTATAATACCTATGGAACGGGTACAGTTGCGGTCACTAACGGCAAACTCGTTTTCACCTCTGAAACGACAGGTCCCGTGAGCGGACAAGCAGTCGCCTCGGTTTTTGGCGACAAAATGGTAGATCTGACCAATGATACCCAAGATAGAGTGGTGAAGGTCGGCTTTAAACTGAAACCGTCTGTTTACACCACTACCAGCAATCAGCGTTTTGCTTTCCAAGTCGGTTACTTTGCCAACAACAGTTCCGAGTTTACCGAAAGGAAAACAATCTATAGCAATAATGAACTTTTTAAGGATGATCACAACAACCTTTTGGAGGTGTCGTTCTCAGTCATCATGGAAATGCCTGAGGGTTCCCGCATTGCTTTCCAAATGCTGTCGCAAACTACAGGAAAGGCATGGTTTCTTGATGATGTGTATGTTCAAACCGTTGTTCCTACAGGTCTTGCGGTCACGAACATCACCGATTCTTCAGCTGATTTTGGTTGGGATGCCATCTCCGATATCTCTCAATGGCAGGTCCAATATACGCGCTACCTTCTTATCGGTAACCCTTGGAATGATGCCACGACCGTCACTGCTATCGCAAATCCCTTCCCGCTTACTGAACTAAACAGCAATTACACGTATATGATACGGGTGGCGGCAAAGATTGGAAACAATCTCAGTAGCTATTCCGATTATGTGGTTTTTCATACGTTACGGACTCCTGTGACAGTGGATAGGCAGAATCCTTTCACGGATGACTTCGCTGATGCAGTCAATTGGGACTTCCAAGGGAATGCAAGATTCCAAAGATGGACGGTTGGTACAGACACCTGTCACACCAATACGCAAAACCCACTGGATAATAGGAGTATGTATGTTGGATGTGGTAATAGTAGTAGTTACGGATATAATTGCACTAACCAACGCGCTTGTACTTATGCCTACAAACGCTTTTCCCTTACAGAGACAGATTATCAGATAAGCTTTTGGTGGACAGGACAGGGGTATCAGCAAGCAGATTACATGCGCGTCTTCCTTGTCCCTGACGACACCGACTTGTCAACCCTGTCTAACCTGGAGTTGCCTGACGGTATGAGTTACAGCACACAACCTCAGGGTTGGATGCCTCTTGACGGTGGCCATGGTCTTAATCAGCAGGATGAATGGGTGCATTATAATGCTACGTTTGAGCTTGACAACCCTGGCTTGTACAAAGTGGTTTTCCTTTGGAGAAATGAAGCGAGGAGCGATGATTATTCGCCTGCTGCAGTGGATGACTTCTCATTGATGTACGATTACTGCGATCCTCCAACAATTGTCAATATCGCTAATATGGAGCATAGCAGCAATGTCTCAGTGGTGTGGGAAAACGTCCCTTCCATTGCCACTACGGTGTCGTTGCAATACAAAAAGACCTCAGAGTCGCAATGGAGTGAGGTCATCACCGTTGCTGCCAATGAGACTCATTATGTTTTATTCAATTTGGAAGGCAACACCGATTATGAGGTTAGATTGACTTGCGATTGTTCCTCGTCATACTCTACACAGACCTTTACTTCAGGTTGTGCTTATGTTACAGATTATCCCTTAACATACGATTTTTCAGAGGGTATACCCGGCTGCTTGGACATTGTCAGTGATCATGAAGTAGTAGGTAACTATTTCGGTGAAACCTGTCTTTATGTCATTGGCAACGATGGCTCCATCACTTCCCCGACACTGGATTTGAATTTGGTTAATTATGGCATAAAAGTGAGTTTCAATTGGTATCATAACAATCATGTCGACAATGTCAATTGTAACGATGGCGTAAAGGTGCAGTATTCTACCGATTATGTCAATTGGACCGATGCAAGCGAAGTCGTCAGGATGTATGATGCCACCGCTGGATGGTCGGAGAAAAAGTTTGCCGTGACCGCGTTGAATAGGAACGTTACTGGCAAACGTGGCTGGATTAGACTGCAATTTGTAAGGGATTGCGGCAATAGAAATTTCTATATTGACGATCTCTCAATGGATAAGATTGCCGATTGCAGTCCGGTGGATGGTTTCAGCAAGGTTTTCAACGGCTATTCAGCCACCTTGTCATGGACAGCTGGCGAGTTCCAAACCGAATGGAAGGTGGCTCGCAGCACTGATGCCACGGTTGATCCCGGCTCCACCGCATTTCAAACAGTCACCGAACCCACCATTACTTTGGATGATGTGGAGTGGGGGACCTACGTGTGGATTCGCAGCAATTGCCAAGCGGCAGGCGGCTCCAGCGATTGGACGCAATTCGACTTGACGGAAGGTTATGGGCCTTGTGCTGATATTACCGGACTTACCCATTCGGAGATTTACAATCATAACGACATCACCATTAGTTGGACACCTGGGGCATATCAGGCGGAGTGGGAAGTGGTTTATTCAAAAGACCCCTCGTTCAATATCGACGATGTCACTGATTCACAAATTCATGTGGTGACAGAACCGCAATACACGGCGCACTTCGTGTATGAAGATACCTATCGGGTTTGGGTTCGCGCCAACTGTCAGCTGGAAGGTGGCTATACCGATTGGCAAATGATCAGCTTCATGCCTACCCAATATGTCGACGTTACGCTGAACAACGGGACTAACACCAATGCCATGGTGCCCGTCAACCCCAGCCTGACCAATGCTGATGACATGTCGATGAGCCAATTCATCCTTCCTCAGGCAAGCGTTACGTCCTATGAGGGTAAAATCAAAGGATTGAAATTCTATGCCAATGCCTCATCAACAGCTGATTTCACTGATGCTAAGTTTGAGGTTTATATGAGAGAAACCACACAGACTGCTTTCGGTGCTGACGAATTCGCCGATTGGAGCGCCATGAAAAGTGTTTATTATGGCCCCCTCTCCGTCGTCATGGAAGGCGAAAATGCTGTGATGAACATCGCTTTCTCAAACTATTTCGATTATTCCGGACAAGGCAATCTGATGATTGGCATCAAGCAAGTGGTGAAAGGCACCGATACCACCACTCCTTCCTTGGCTTGGTATGGCGTGGAGACTTCAGGCTATGCTTCCGTCGGTAAGAATAACACAGCAGAGATCACCCGTTGCCAATTCTTGCCCAAGGTGCAAATCAGCAATAGGGCCATGGACATGCCGTGTCCGGCTCCGACCCTCTTGAGAGCCGTCAATGTACAGCACAATGCCGTTACTTTTGGCTGGGTCCCAGGTTTGGAAGAGACCTCTTGGGTGCTGGGTTATCGTGCTGGAACGTCTGGTGATTATACCGAGCTTCCTGTGACCGAGAATCCATATACCTTGACGGGTTTGAATTCCAATACCTATTATGAAATCACGCTTAAAGCCAGCTGTGGGGGCGACGAGTACAGCAACCAAGCCACCACCCATGTGACGACGGTCATGGGCAACACTTTCACGACCGATGGCAACTGGAACGTGGCAGCCAACTGGTCGTTCAATGCAGTGCCTGCCATTGACGATGAGGTGTACGTCTCGGCTGTAGCTGTGGTTCCTGAGGGATATGTGGCTGAGGCAAAGAGCGTGGAAATCCTCTCTGGTGGCTCACTCACCATTGCCGATGGCGGACAAATGAAATGCGCCACTCCGTTTAGAGGCAAGATGCAAAGATTTGTTGCAGGATACGGGGAAACCAACGACGGCTATGTGTTGGTGGCCTCACCTGTGTCAACCACAATTGGAGCGATTGAAGGCTTTGTTTCCGGTAATCAATTTGATAACATTGATTTATACCTATTTAACCAAAACAATGCCTTGTGGAATAACACCAAGTTCTCAACGGATACACATGTTGATGGTGTCGGCGATTTCCCGGCAGGTTCGATTTTCCTTGGTACGATGTTTTCAGAAACAAAAGCCTATCTATATGCAAACAAGTACAATACGACGCTTGGTTTTAACGCGACTGTGTCGAGTTTGTTCCCGGCTACCACAGGTGCGGGTACTGAGGTTAACCTGGACTTCTATTCAGCTTCGCCGCTCGCCGGCTGGAACTTGATAGGCAACCCCTACACCTGCGATGCCTATCTTAGTGATAACACTCCTTTCTACAGGATGAACGATGAGGGCAACCTTATCGAGTTGGCTACCGACAAAGCCATCAAGCCCTGCGAAGGCGTGTTTGTGCAACGCGGTGAGAATACTTTAACAAAGGTCACATTTGTCACCACGGAACCCTCCAAGGGAAGAGGTTCGTTGGATCTTAGCTTGAACAAGATGGCCACCAACAGAAGCGGCTCTTCTACTCTTGACCGCGTACGTATCAGTTTCGACGAGGGTCAAGAGGTAAATCGTCTGGATCTCATGGCCAATCCGAACCGTCTCTACATTCCTGTCGACGGCAAGGAGCTGTCAGTGGCTTGTCCCGCTGTCATGGGTGAGATGCCACTCAATTTCGATGCTGCAGAAAATGGCACGTTTACCATTGCCGTGAACATTAAGGATGCCGAAATGAGTTATCTCCATCTTATTGACAATCTCACCGGCAATGATATCGACCTGCTGCAAACACCGAGCTATACCTTCGATGCCAAGGTCAGCGACTATGCCTCGCGTTTCAAGGTGGTGTTTGCCCAAGGTGATGGTGTACAGGACGGTGACTTCGCCTTCATCAGCAACGGCAACCTCGTTGTCAATGGCACTGGCACCCTGCAGATCGTCGACATGATGGGCCGCACCATCAGCAGCTTCAGCACCAGCGACCACATCAGCACAAGCAACCTTGCCAAGGGCGTTTATGTGTTGCGCCTGATCAACGGCGACCAGGTGAAAAGCCAGAAAATTGTTGTTAAATAATTAAAAATCAAAATATTATGAAAAAGAAACTATTAACAATCGCAATCGTTCTCGGAATGAGTATCGGCGCTTTTGCCCAAGAAGGCGGACTCTTCGGTTACGGATTCATCGGCGCAAACAACAACTGGGATGATTTCGGCTGGAACCGTACCACAGGAACCCTCATTACTCTTCCTGGTCAGCATAACCAGCTCGGCGACGCCCAGGCTCCCCTAGGTAGCGGCATAGCCGTCCTTGCAGGTCTTGGCGCTGCCTATCTCCTGGGCAAGAAACGCAAAGAAAAATAAAAATAATGTTATCTTTGCAGGATAAATCATCCTGCTATGAGAAAGACATTTCTTCTGACGTTAGCCTTCCTCCTGATTGCACCCTTCATGAGTGCCCAGGAAGAAGGCTACGCTGGTTATACACCCCTGTTTGCACCGGAATTCAAGGCATTCCTCCCTGAGGAGGTGCACGAGACCTCGGGACTCTTCTTCCATAACGGCCGTTTGTGGACCCACAACGACAGTGGTGGCAAACCGATCCTCTATGGCCTGGATACCACTACCTTTGAGGTGGTGCAACGCATTACCCTGGTCAATGCCAAGAACAAGGATTGGGAGGATGTGTGCACCGACGGTGAAAACGTGTATGTGGGCGACTTCGGCAACAACAAAGGCAAACGCAAGAACTTGCGCATTTTTATGTTTCCGTTGTCGGAAATACCCGCTGAAGGCGACGCCAACATCACGGTCGACTCCATCCGTTTCAGTTTTGGCGACCAAACGGAATTCAATCACGAGAAACACAAACATGACTACGACTGCGAGTCGATGTTCGTCACCAACGAAGCGCTCTTCCTTTTCAGCAAGGGCTGGGCTACGGGAACCACAAGGCTCTACCGGCTTTCCAAAACGCCAGGTACTCAAGTGGCAGAGGTAGTCAATGGCTTCGACTCGCAAGGCCTGATTACCGGAGCTGACTACGACCGTGAGAACGGCATCCTTGTCATCGTGGGTTACGTGAACAAGATATGGCTTCCATTCCTGTATCTGATTTATGATTTCGACGACATGGGGACCAACCTGCCCAACCGCCGCTTTGAACTTCACAACTACCTGGGTCATCAAACCGAAGGCATCTGCTTCTACGACAAGGGGAAATGCTATCTCTCCGCAGAGACCTCACCGACGGCCGTATCAAGGGTGTTTACCATCGATTTCCGGAAACGGATCGAGAAAGATCTTGAAAACGCAAAGAAATGAGAAAGGCTGTCCTGGTCATAGCATGCATGGCGATGGTGCTCTCCGCTTTTTCACAACACCCGAAAAAAGCGGTGAAGGCCTTCGAGGCAGCGCAAAAGGCTTATCTCGAACGTGACTACGAACAAGCCTATCGGCAAGCGCGGAAAGCTGTTGAAAAAGACCCGGATTATGCTGAAGCATGGCTGCTTCAAGGCGAAATCGGCATGGAAACCGGCGACCTTGAGCTGGCTATGGAAGGTTACGAACGATCGCTCAGGATTGACTCTACACTGTTTCCGCCTGCCAAATCGATTTTGGAACGGCTTCAGAAACAAAAAAAGTTTCGCGAAGAAGCAGTAAACCATCCCGTGGATTTTAATCCAGATAATCTTGGAAATCAAATAAACACATACAATGATGAGTATGTCAACGCGTTGAATCTGACTGGAACGGAGTTATTGCTGACCCGGAAGTTCCGCAGCGATTCGGAGCGCTACCAAGAGGAGGCATTGTTTTTGGCTCATGCCGCCGAAGGGCAATGGTTCCCGGCCACACAGCTTCATCTTAGCCACGAGATCGACGATCATGTAGGCGCCGCCTTTATGTCGCAAAAGGGTGACGAACTCTTCTTTACCGTGTGCGGCTACGATCGCCATCATCCGGGCTGTGACCTGTACTGCGCCAGGCACAACAGCGATGGGACATGGTCCAGCCTCGCTTATTTGGGTGGTAATGTCAACACCTCTGCTTGGGACTCCCAACCCTCCCTAAGCATCGACGGGAATGAGCTTTTCTTTGCTTCCCGTCGTAACGGCAACGCGGATATCTATCATTGTTTTCGCGATGAAAACGGTCAATGGTCAAATCCAGAGAACCTAGGTCCGATGATTAATACCCAAGGGACGGAAATGGCACCGTTCATCCATCCCGACGGCAAGACGCTTTATTTTTCGTCAGATACGCATATCGGCATGGGCGGTTATGACCTTTTCATGAGCCGCCGCAACGAGAAAGGGGAGTGGTCGGAACCGGTGAACCTAGGATATCCCATCAACACTTCGGGCGACGAAATCAATTTCATCGTCGCCGCCGACGGTCATACGGCCTTGATATCGTCGGCACGGGAAGGCGGATTCGGAGGTTATGACATTTATTCCTTCCAATTGCCGGAGGAGGTAAAACCGGAACCGGTCAATGTGTACGATTACATGGTTGAAGACCTGAATCCCGGCGCGGTGGTGCAGCTGGTGAATATCCAGTTTGAATTTGGCAGCGCTGTGCTTACCGATGACTCCGAAGAAGGTATCGGCATGCTTGTCGACTTCCTCGCAAACCATCCTGAAATCACTGTGGAATTGGCTGGCCATACGGATAACGTGGGCTCCGACACCTATAACCTGAAGCTTTCGCAGGAACGCGCTGAGGTGGTTCGTCAGGCATTAATCGATAAAGGCATTGCCTCGGAACGACTTGCTGCCAAAGGCTATGGCGCCACCAGACCGGTCTTCCCCAATGATACCGACGAGCATCGGGCTGGGAACCGTAGGGTAGAAATGATGATAATAAATTGATTATGAAGAAATTGGTTGTCAACCTTCCAAAACCATGTCGATCCTGATTCCAATGATGTGTGGCCCTATTACGAGAACATTCATGTGACTGATGTAAGCCAAATGTGGTGGTGGCAATTGGTTGATTATCATGTGGAATGCATAGATTTATACAATGTAGACAAGGATTGGAATCACCCCTCGATAGCTGGACAAACCATCATCGCCCAACAAGTGATGGAAGCACTGTCGCTCGATGGCGTTATCTTCTGAACCGGTATTCCACCTTTAAATCTTCGTTGGAGGGTGTGGGGACATCCCAGTAAGGTTTGTCTCCATCGTGGGTGTCATCGTTTTCGTCATCGTCTTCATCCCAATGATGTTCCTCTTTTTGGGGCCCTTCCTTTCTGAAGGCCAATGCCAACAATACGCCCACGATGGCGCCGCCGAGGTGGCCTTCCCAGGAGATGTTCTGGGGCTTGGCCAAAGCTGGAATCATGCCCCAGATGAAGCTGCCATACAAGAATACCATGATGAGCGAGATGACGATGAGCATGCGGTTGCCTCTGATGAATCCGCTCACGATGAGGAAGAGATTCAGCGCGTAGATGAGTCCGCTGGCACCTACGTGAAGGGAGAACGGATTGCCAATGCACCAGGTGAGCAATCCGCTGCCAAGCCAGCTGATGAGCATGACACGGTTGGCGAGGGTGGGGTAGCAATAGTACAAGGCAGTGCCCAATACCAACATGGCCGAAGTGTTGGTGAGCAAGTGCTCAAATCCGCTGTGCAAAAACGGCATGGTGAGGATGCCCAACAACCCTCTGGTGGTTCTGGGGATAAGTCCCCAGACGGAGAAATCCATAGAAAAAGCCATCTCGGCCATTTTGACGACCCACATCAGGGTCACCAGTAAGGCCGGGATGGCTATGCTGCCGAAAAACTTTTTTCGGTCTTGATTCATTAGGCCAGGAACGGCATCTTCACCACGACAGCCTTGATGAGCTTGTTGCGGATCTTGATGTAGAGTTCAGTGTCCTTCTTGCTATAGGCCTTCTGCACCAAGGCAGTGCCGATGTTCTTGCCAGTCGAGGGCGACGGGCTGCCCGAGCGGACCATGCCGATGACGTTGCCTTCGGCGTCGCACACCTCGTAACCGTTACGCGGGATGCCGCGGTCGATCATCTCGAAGCCCACGATCTTCTGGTTCACGCCATTGGCTTTCTGGGCGGCGAAGATCTCACGGTTGAGGAAGTCGTTGCCGTCGACAAACTTGGTGATCCAACCCAGACCAGCCTCAATGGGGCTGATGGTGTCGTCGATCTCGTGACCGTAGAGGCAGAAGCCCTTCTCCAGACGGAGGGTGTCGCGGCAGCCAAGACCTGCGGGCATGATACCGAATTCCTTGCCAGCCTCAAAGACAGCGTCCCAAACCTCCTTGGCGTGAGCGACAGGGATGTAGATCTCGCAGCCGCCTGCACCAGTGTAACCTGTGGTGGAGAAGATGATGTTGTCGACACCAGCGAAGGTGATGATCTGGAAGGTGTAATATTCCATGTCGACGACGTTGGCCTTGGTGAGCTTTTGCATGGCCTTCAGGGCATTGGGTCCCTGAACGGCGAGCTGGGCCCACTGTTCGCTTTCGTTCATGAAGTCTTCACCGAGCTTCATGCCGAACTTTTCGGCAATCTGGCTCATCCAGTTCCAGTCCTTGTCAATATTGGCGGCGTTGGGCACCATGAAGTAATGGTCGTCGGCAATACGGTAGACGAGCATGTCGTCAACGATGCCGCCCTTGCCGTTCGGCAGGCAGGTGTATTGCACCTTGCCATCGCTCAATGCGGCGACGTCGTTCACGGTGCAGTACTGCATGAACTGCTTGGCCATCGGACCTTTGGCACGGAACTCGCCCATGTGGCTCACGTCGAACACGCCGACGTTGTTGCGGACATTGTGGTGCTCTTCGATCAGGCCTGAATATTGGATAGGCATGTCGTAACCGGCAAATTCAGCCATCTTGGCTCCCAGGTCGTGATGGATCTGGTTGTAGGGGGTCTTTTTCAATTCTGTGTTTTCCATAAAGATACGTATCTGTGATTAGTTCGTTTTTCAGAGGCAAAATTAGCAAATTTTGTTAAACGAACATCGAATCGATGAGATTCTTGTATTTTTCCCCCACAATCTTGCGGCGGACTTTCAAAGTAGGAGTAAGGATGCCGTTGCCGGAGTTCCATTCGTCGGCAACCAGTTCGAAACGCTTGATCTGCTCGGTCTCGCCAAAGAGCTTGTTGTACTTCTGCACCTCTTGGCCCATGCGATCCCTGACTTCCTTCACCTTGATGATCTCGGCGGGTGAGGTGTATTCGATCTCGTGACGTCTGCACCATTCCTTGAGGAAGGCAAAGTCGGGCACGATGAGGGCGGCGGCGTATTTCTGGCCTTCGCCAAACACCACCACGTTCTCGAAGAAGTTGCTCTCCGTGAACTTGTCCTCGATAATCTGCGGGTTGACGTATTTGCCCATCGAAGTCTTGAAGAGGCTCTTCAGACGGCCGGTGATGAACACCTGTCCGTATTCGTTGACGTGACCGATATCGCCTGTGTGCAGCCAACCTTCGGAGTCAATGATTTCCCTGGTGAGTTCAGGGTTCTTGTAATAGCCCATCATCACGTTGTGACCGCGGCAGCAAAGCTCGCCGTTGGGCATGATCTTGATTTCCACACCGGGGAGGGCTTGGCCTACCGAACCAACCTCGCGGCCGTGGGGGTTGTTGTTGCTCACCGCGATGACGGGTGAGGTCTCGGTCATGCCGTAACCTTCGTAAACGGGCATCTTGATGGCGGAGAAGAACGAGGCGATCTTCTGGGAGATGCTGGCGGCACCCGACACCACGATGTCGAAGTTCTCGGCACCGATATTGGCACGGATGGTCTTGAAAACCAATTTATCGGCAATTTTGAGATTGCAGTTGTACCACCAAGTGCGTTTGTCGTCTTCGATCTTGTAACGTTCAGCCAAACGCACGGCCCATTTGAAAATGGATTTCTTGATGCCTTTCTGTTTGTCGCCTGCTTGGACGATTTTCTCGTGGAATTTCTCAAGCACGCGTGGTACGGCAGTCATCATGCTTGGGTGGACTTCCTTCATGTCGGAGGCAATGGTGGCCAGGCTCTCTGCGTAGTAAACCGACATGCCGAGGTACTGGTACATGTAAACCAACAGACGCTCATAGGCGTGGCATATGGGCAGGAAGCTGAAAGCGGTCTTCGACCATGGTGCTGGAGTATTTTGGATACCGTAAATCTGGTGCATGATGTTGCTGTGCGAGAGCATCACTCCTTTCGGGGTTCCTGTGGTGCCCGAAGTGTAAAGGATGGTGGCGCAGTGTTCGGGACGGACAGCATTCATGCGAGCTTGTAACTCTTCCTCGTGGGGGTGTTGCTCGCCTAGTTCGACGAGTTGGGCGAAATAGGGGTATTTCTGACGGTCTTGGAAAGTGTAAAGCAGTTGCAGTTTGGGAATGTCGACGCGCACTTCCTCCACCTTGTTCATCACCGCCACACCTTCCAAGATTACCATCTTGGCGTCGCAGTTGTCAAGGATATAACGGTAGTCTTCCTTGCTGATGGTGGGGTAGATGGGTACGTCGATGCCACCGACCATGGTAATGGCCATGTCGAGGATGTTCCATTCGGGGCGGTTGCCGCTGATGATGGCCACCTTGTCCTTGGGCTCGATGCCCAACTCAATGAGGGCGTATGCCACCTTGCGGGTGGTCTCCTGGTATTCTTTCGGGCTATATTTCCTCCAAGTTCCGTTTTCTTTTCTGGCTAAGGCTACTTGTTGCTCGGGCCATTTCTCAGTGTAGTTGGTGAGAATGTCAAAAATTCGTGTTTCTTTGCACATGCTTTAATCGGTTTTTTAAAATGATGTGCAAAATTACAAACCCTGTTTTATTTTTAAAATTATAATGTTATTTTTATAGGTGGGTTGTGACAAAAAGAGGCTGTTTTGGGATAAAACAGCCTCTTTTGGTGACGAAATTCAACCTTGTTGTGACTAAAAACCCAAAAATTGGGACAAATCACATGATCAGAAGACGGGTGTTTTGAGTATTTCCGTCAAGGATTATTTGTACGTCATAGATGCCTTTGGGAAGCTTTGTGGTGTTGATGGTGGTCTCATGGGTTTCGATGACTACTCGGCCGAGCACATCGATGATGCGGATGGAAGGCGTACCATTGCCTTTGGCTTCCACGTGGATCAGTCCCGAGGCAGGGTTGGGATAGACCAGGATGGGAGTCACAGTGTTCTCACCGAGGCTGGTGGTGTTGAATACGCGGATGTTCATTGCCGGCGAGGTTTGGCTGTAACCGCAGAGGTTGCCTACTTGATAGGTCAAGGTGGCAAAGCCAGTGTAATCCTCTGCCCAGTTGACCACTACTTGAGCGCCATCAGTAGTCAGTTGGCCAGCCTCTTCAGGCTCCAAAGCCCAGAAGAAATCGACGTCCTCGCCAAAGAAACCGTGGTACTGGCTTTGGGAGGTGAGTCTCAAGTCAACCGCAGTGTCACCCTGGGGAGCATCCAGTTCAACGTTGTCAAGGTCTTCAAGCAGGTTGACGGTGATGCTGCTGTTTTGTTGGTCGTTGTTGTGTCCCGTAGCATTGAGGGTGAGCGTGAACTGTCCGTTGGCCAAATCGTTGGCTCCATAGTTATACTTGGGCTGTTCCAATGTGGCATCATCAAAAGTGCCGTCACCATCGGTGCTCCAAAGGATGCTTTTGGAGTAGAGCACACAACTGTTTGGGGTGTAGAATTGGTTAGGGCAGCCTTCGTCGGTATCGCCGGCGAAGACGTAAAGGTCCTCCAAGGGAGGGAAGAGCAGATGGTCGATCATCACGCAGTCCTCACCGGCGCTGCCTTGAGCGTTCTTTTTATATGTAAACTTAATGATGTTTTGCCCTTCCTTGAGGTCGAAGGTGGACTGTTCCCATCCATCGGATTCGCCACTCCATGATGCGACATCGTCGGTGTTGATATTCAGGTGCAACGCATCGCCTGATTCAGTGGAGGTCTTATGGCTAAAGGTGAATGAATCGGCTCTCGGGCAATTGATTCCAATCACCAGCTTGGTATTTCCATTGTCATCTATCTCTGGTGAACGCATACAGAAACCTCCCGTAGCGGTCTCGTCTTCAATGACATACCATTTCTTACTTCCTGATCCCAGGTTCCATTGCATGTTGGCGTTCAACAACTTGCCATCAAAGTCTTCGGTGGTATATCCCAAAGCTGCCCGATTCTCGTATCGGGTTGTCCTGACGCCGCTGAGGATGTCAAGGGAATAGTCCAGGATGTTGCCCTTGGGTGCATTGGGATGCATGTTCACCTGGAAGGTAACTTGGGCAGTAGCTCCGGCCTCGATGGCTTCCATGGTGAGGTCGTTCTGATGGATGTCGAGGAAGGGTGCTTTGATAGCCAAAGTGTTGCTCAGGTCGAGCGATCTGCTGTGACCTATGTTGGTGATGTCGAAGACCATCATGGTGGTCTCGCCTTGGAAGAAACGGTCGGTGGGGTGGCCATCGGCGTCGGTGAAACTCACGTTCGTGCATTGGATGATCGGGGCGTTGATTTTCATGTCGACGCTGTCGATGAAATAGTAGCTTCCGTTGCTCATCTGGAAATAGAAACGAACCTTCTCTCCGTCGTTGAGTGACTCATCGAAATGGACGGTGAAGGCGTTGTTGACTGTGGGCGTTTCCCCAACGTTGATGGTACCGTAACTCGTTTCGCTTTCGAGGACCTGAACTTTTGGATGCTGGCAGGTGAGGGTGGTCGTCACATTGTCGATACTGGCAAAGCCGGCATTGCGGAGACTGACGTTGAACCTGCAGGTCTCATTATAGTCGGCCTGTTGGTTTCCGTTGCCTTCTTCATCGCTGATTTCCAATGTGTTGAATAGCAGATAGGGCTCTTCAGTAGAGATGGTGGCCAATTCTTGTTCGTAACGGTAATAGTCTTGTTTTTTGATGGTCAACAGAACTCTAGTGCCGATCTCCTGTGGGGTGATAGTGATGTTTTGTGTCTCGCCGGTGCCGTAGTCGAAGCCGATGATTTGACCGTTGGCGGTGAGGCAGATGGTGGCGCCTTCGTCAACCTTAAGCTGATAATGGTCGCTGTTGGCCGGTAGCACGGGAATCATCTCAACATCAAGCTCTTGGGGTATCTCGCTATAAAGATTCAAATAGGCGTCGCCGTGTTGGTGGAACAGGTAGTAGGTGATCTCTTTCACATAGTCGTCGGTCCATGAGGACTGGCGGAGGAAGAACTTGCCGGCGGCGTTGCCGAATGCGGGGAGAATGAATTTGGTAGGATGCTCCGTGCCGTAGGTGGGCATGAAGTCAGGCCACATGTTGTCGTACATGCCCCAAACATACACATCGTTAACAAACGAATACGACACTTGTGTTGCTGCGATTAATCCAAGTGCTCCGTGTTGGTGGCGGTGGAAGACTTCGGCAAAGCAGCCATCAGCGTTGGTGCCTCCGTAGTTAAAGCGTCCTGTCAGGCAGTTGCACGACATGACGAAGGTGAGGTCGGGGTTGACCAGCCTTTTGATGGAACTGATACTATAGCTGGGCTCGCCCCAGAGCTCTTCGGCACCGTGGTCGCGATGCTGTAAGATGAAAGCCCCGCTGTTGATGGCCTCATTGACTTTGGCGCCAGTGCCGCTCCAGTCGGTGAGGTGCGACATGTTGCTGGGAATGTAGCCGCAGCCATTGGGGCCGAAGTAGTTGACCACCGTGTTGGTGTTGTCGTTGGTCGACCAGCGGCTGCCGGGGGTGCCTTGATAAATGGCATTGATTCGGACGGGGTGTTTGCCCAACTCATAATCCCAGAAACCATTGACGATTTCGGAGCAGAGTTGAAACCAGCGTTCCAGTTGGAATCCCATGGCAGTGATGGGCTCGTCGTAGAAGCTGGGGTTGGTGGGAGGGGTGCGCTCATAGTCGAGGTCCTTCTTGATCATATGGTACAACTCGTCAAAGTTGCGTCCGGTGATGCGTCCGAGGATGATGTTGGGCATGTGGTTGTTGCCCATGACGGAATAGGCATGGTCGCTGATATAGGGATTGTAGCCGTCACCGCCGGGGTGGTTGTTCATGGTGAATGAAACCACACCTAAAGTGGGATCGGTGTCATGGTCGCCGAGGATCAGCACGGCCGCAGGGGGTATGTCCCAATTGTTGTAGGCGTTGCGGATGAAGTTGCGTATGGCCTGGCCTGTGTTGCCTCCACATTGGCTGACGGTGAAGACCTCGGTGGGGATGCCTTGGTTGGTCCTGAACTGTTTGACGCTGTCGGCCAACTGCACGAAATCTTCGTTGTCAGGGGTGATGATGATGTACTCGCATCCGGTCTCACGATTCGCATAGTGTTTGCGGAGTCGTTCGCCGTAATCCACCTTGGGTAACACGTCACGGTTCAGGAGCATGTCGCTGAGGATTTGGTCCCACTCGGGGGTGCGGTAGCGGAGGTCTCCGTAGGAGCCGTTCCCGCCTTCCGTGGTGATTTCCAGTTCAAGATCCTCATAAACAATGAGTTCTTTGGTGACTGGGTTATATTGGAATGGCATCACGCCCACTTGAATCATCTCCACGCCACGGACGGTCATCACCTCTGATATATTATAAGGTGTGGCAGGGTAGAAAGCGTTGCGGCCATAGATGCTCATGTCCTTTTGGTACACCGCTGGGGTGTCGTCGTTGTCGAGCTGAGGTTGAGGCGCAGGGATGAGATCCACATCGCTGATGGTTTTAGTCCTGGCGTTCACCAACTTGACAGAAGGTGTAGACCCATTGGGGATGGCCACAAAAGTGCTGCCACTGGGCAGGTTGGGGGCACCTGCCGTATTGGCGATGTGGATGCCTGAGAGGGTAATGAGCTGCCCTTCCAACCCCTCACGGTCGGCACTTTCAATGGTGAGAGCGCTGACGTTGTGGACGACAGTGGTGGTCGTGGCGTTGTTTCGACTACCAAGACTGAAACCGTCTTGTTTGTTATTGAATCTATACTCGGTTTGAGCGTTCAATGAAAGCCCGGCGAGCAATATGAAGACTAGAAATGAGTGGCGCATTTTCTTCGAATTTAAAATTATTATCGTTTTACAAATTATCTGATACTTACCTTTTGGCTCCAACAGCCTTTGTCGTTGCAAAGTTTTATGATGTAGATGCCTGAAGTGAGATGCTGAAGGTTGAGTTCGACAACCTGATTTTGACTCCAGTTTTGGAAGGCCTTGTGGCTCACGCAGTTGCCTAACACATTGTAAACCTCAACCACCGACCTGCCTTGCAAATCCTTGCCGATGATAAGGTTGGCTTTGCCATCGTTCGGGTTTGGGAAAATGGTGAATGGTGAGGATGGGTTGTCTTTGGTGGATAGGAAGTCGAAATGGATGTCGATGTCGATATC
This sequence comes from uncultured Bacteroidales bacterium, assembly GCA_905234455.1. Classification (GTDB taxonomy): domain Bacteria; phylum Bacteroidota; class Bacteroidia; order Bacteroidales; family F082; genus Limimorpha. Next base: position 110,757 of record CAJOIH010000001.1, read on the forward strand.
ATAGATCACCTCCAAAGTACGCTTGACAGGGTTGTACCTGAAAGGTGTGATGCTGAGGAGAACCACGTCGAGGCTTCGGATCTGAGTGGGTGTCGATAGCACAAAGTTCTCCCTCGGGAAGACGGCATCCTTGCCATAGACATTGGCGTCCCATCGTATGTCAGGAAGTCCTTCCTCAAGGTCGGTCAGCAAAGGGGCCGCGGGAAGTAAGTCGATGTCCGGGATGATGGTGCTAGCGTTTTCCTTGACCTTTAGGTCGACAATGGCACCTTGGGGAACGGCGATGTATCGGTTGACGACAGGCAGGTTGGGACGTCCTTCGGCGTTGGGCGCAAATTGCCCCTTCAGTATGATTTCTTGACCTTTCACCTTGTCGTTGTCGATGTTAGCGATGCCGAGCTCTTGGATGGAGTAGTGGAGCGTAAGGGTGGTGGAGGTGCTGCTCTTCACGCTAAGGCCTTGAGGCGCATCAGTGCGGAAATGGATGGATTCCTGGGCGTTAAGGAGGCCCAGGACGAGGAGGAGCACTATCAGCATGAAGCATCGTTTCATTTGAGAATGAATAAAGCGGTAAAAATAAACAATTTAGTTATATGTTGGTTATCTTAGACTTACTTTTTTACTCAAGCCTCCTTTTTCAGTATTTAGTCTGACGATATAAAGTCCGGGGACGAGGCGGCTCAAGTCGAGAGTGACCATTCCTTTTTCAGGTATGTGGCTGAAGGTTTTCGAAGCCATTCTTTCTCCCAAGAGGTTGAACACTTCAACGAGGACTTTCCCGCTAAGGTCATGTCCAAAAATGAGGTTGACCTTGCCGTCGGTCGGGTTGGGGTAAAGGGTGAAGTCCACAGGATGCCATTCGGAGGTGGAATAGCCGATGAGACTGATCTGTTTTGTGATGGTTGCATTACTGCAATTGTTTTCGGCAATGGCTGTCAAAGTGACATCGGCATCTCCTCCGAGTTGGTCCCAAACAATGTCGATTTCATTGCCATTGTCGTAAATGACACCGGCATGGTCGGGATCAAGTGTCCAGCGGTAACGCAACCCTTGTGGGTCGTCGATGGAGTAGTGGGTGATGGGGTGGGTGTATTTGTTGACCACGTTGTCGCCGGCTATGGTTCCTGGGTTGATTCCATCCACGAAATGGATACGTGTCGAGTTGGTCACGGTGTCCTTGCCAATGGCGGTAAGGGTCAGCGTCACCATGCCATTGGCCAGGTCCTGGTCGCCGGGATGATATTGGGTGTTGATGGTAGTGTCGGATTCGAAATGCCCGTCCCCGTCGGTAGTCCACCATGCCAAATCGCAGTCGTAGGCGTAGGCATGGGCAAGTTCCACCGGCGTGTCGCCACAGGCGGTCGCTTCTTCGCCGGCAAATGCAATCGTTGTGTGCAGGGGAGGGAAGCAGATATCGTCGATTTTGACCTGGGGGCTGTCTTCGTTTTGCTTTTTGTACGACCAGACGAAGTAGATGTCAACACCGTTGTAATCCACCTCGGCATAATGCCAAATGTCTGAACTGAAACAGGAGAGGTTGATGTTTGCCTTGTTGTAATACTGCAAGGTGTCACCGTTGCCTGTCTTGTAATAGAAAGAGACCCTGCAGTTGTGTTTCACATGGGGTGCTTTCAACTGGGCTTTAAGCACCGATACCGTGTTAGTGCTGGCATTGGATTCCAGGCAGAATTGGCCTTCATAGGGGTCTTCGGCACTATGGTCCCATTTATGCGACCCGGAACTGTACCACTTGAAAAATGGGTTGAGTTCATCGGTCTCTGCATCCTCGAAGATACCCCCGTATTGTAGAATGGTGTCCAAGTTGATGCTATGTCGCTCATATTGAACAACTAATCGTGACTTCAGCCATGCACCCGTAATGTCGTTTGGGGAAGTGTTCAACTCGAAGGTGACGGGCAGCTCCTCGTTGGGTTCCAGGGTGGGAAGGATGTTGTTGGAAGTCGCATTGGTGATAAACGGAGCTTTGACGTCCAAGATGGCATTGAGGTAATGGGCTGGTGCGTGACCGGTATTGCTGATGGTGAAAACGACACTGGAGTTCCCTTCTGTGCTGATATGGGTGGAAGGCCGACCGTCGGCGGTCAACATCCGTATCTCCGGATGGATGATGACGACGGGGGCGTTAGCGTTGCTGGAGAAGGGGTCTCCATGGGTGTTCTCGTTTTCCTTGAAACGGACCTTGAAGTCCAAAGTGGTTTGGTCGGGGATCTCCCCCGAGATGCCGATTCGGAAGGCGTTTCTGATGGTACGTGTGGCTCCTGGATCGATCTTTGGGTAAGAGGATGTGTTTTTTATGATTTCGACGTAAGGTGACGCGCATTCGAGCGTGATGGTTCCGTTGTCCGATAACAAGCCGCTGGCGTTGTGCAGAATGATGTCGATGTCAACCATCTCGCCAGCATCGATTTGGCCATTGTCGTCATGACTGCTGATCAAAAACTCCTTCGCATAGACGTGCGGTTTGTCAGGCGCGATGACGATAACCTCTTTCTCGAAACGGAATCTGTTTTGCTTGGTCACAGTCAGACAGAGGTGTTCTCCAATAGGTAATTTTGGCAACCTGATGCTTTGAGGGGAACCTGTGGTTTGGACAACGCAGAGTATTTTGTCGTCACGTGTCAGACATGCCAGTGCGCCTTGCTCCGCTGTAATGGTATAATGCGACTGGTCGTCAGTGAAATTGCCCGCTTCGATTGCCAAGGGTTGGGGCACCTCGGTGTAAAGATTGAGGTAGGTTTCCCCTAGGTAATGGAACACGTTTTGGGTTGTGGTGACCTTTTGCGGCCACCAATTGGGCAGGAATGTGTGTTGGTTGAGGAACAGTTTTCCAGCGACGAGGCCATAGGATGGGCGGGCGAATGCAGGTTGGCTCAGGGTGCCCAAACCAGGCATGAAGTCGGCCCAGATATAGTCATAAAAGCCCCAAGTGAGAATGTCGTTGAAGTGGGAGTGGGTGACGGAAGCTGCCCCTATTCCGCCAAGGGCACCTACTTCGTCATTGCATAATGCAGCCACCAAAGGCTTCCAACGAAGTTGCCCGGTAACGTTGGAATACGTAAAATAGGGCTCTCCCGTATGGCAGCCGATGGAGATGACGAAAGTGGGAATCGTGTCGTGTTTCAAGCCTAGGAGGTTGTCGGTACCAATCCAAGGACAACACCAAAGGTCGGCTCCGGAATGGTCTCGGTAGAGGGTGAGGAACGATCCTCGATTGAGGGCATCAATCAAATATGAATAGTCGAACATGTCGCGCCAGTTGTTGAGGGTGTCGGGAGTCTGCGCAATGTAGTTCTGTCCGTTGGGACCGAAATAATCAACCACGGCATCTGTGTTGTATCCTGTCGACCATGCGGTCTCCGGTAACACAATCGAATCAGAGGAGTATACATAATACATGTAATAATTATTCGGTCGTTTGCCGAGTTTGTTTCGATAAAAGCCATCGATGGTTTGTGAGGTGATGAGGAACCACTTGTTGTATTCGTATCCAGAAGTGATGAGAGGTCGATTGTAATATTCGGGATTGGTTGGAGGATTGGTTTCGTATTTTAATAATTTATCTATAATTGTTTTGTAATCTTCAAATTTTTCAATAGGGAGTCGACTCAATGCCAGGTCGGGAATGCTGTCGCCATTCATGTCGGCGTATGGATTGTCAGACATGTAGTTGTGGTTTTCTCCAGTGTCGTTGTAATTGAGAAAAATAAGTGGAAATTCCGGGATGCCATGGAGGATGTTGAGCGTGTTATCCACTGCACAGCCGCTGAAGACCAGCACTGCCGCAGGTGGGATGTTCCAGTGTTCGTAGGCGTTTTTGATATAGTTTTTGATGGTTTCGGCATCATTACCCCCGCATTCCGTGATGGTGACTACTTTGGTGAGGATGCCTTGCTTGGTGCGGAACTGCTTCAGGGTGTTGGCGTATTCCAGAATTCTCTCGTCATCGGGTGAGATGATAAGGTATTCACAGCTTGGTCCTCGGTCGTTGACGGCCTCGCTGAGCAGGTCGTAATAATGTGTTTCAGGCAACATGTCACTGTTGACCACCAGGTCGCGCAGTATGCCTTCCCATTCCGGATTAAGGTAACGGGCCTCTCCAAAACGGCCATTGCCACCTTCGAAACGGATGTCGATGTCCATGTCATACACTACTTCCAAAGTCTTTTGCACTGGGTTGTAACGGAAGGGAGTGATGTTGAGCAAAGCCACGTCCAGTTTTCGTATTTGTGTGGATTGTGCGATTTTGACGTTTTCGACCGGGAAATTGGCATTTTGGGAGTAAACGCTCATGTTCTTGTACAACATGGGCAGTCCTGCCGCGTCGTTTCTGATGACCTCGGCGCTTGGCAGCAGATCGATGTCGTTAAGGACGGTGCTGCCGTTTTCTGTGACGGCGATGCTGACCGTTGCTCCTTGGGGTATGGCGATATAGTGGTTCTCAAAGGGAAGGTTGGGTAATCCTTCGGCAAAAGAGCCAAAGCTCCCTTTCATAATGATTTCTTGCCCTTTTGCCTCGCCGTTGTCGATGTTGGCGATGCTGATCTCGGAGAGGGAGTAGTGTAGCCTTAGTCCGTTGTTTGTGCTGCTTTTAACGTTGACCCCTTGAGGATCATTGGAACGAAAACTGATGGTCTGCTGGGCGTTCGTCAATCCATAGCAGAAGAGCAGGAGGGTGAATATGATTTGTCGTTTCATGGAGCGAGAGTTTTGGTTTTGAGCGATAAAAATACAAAAAAGAAAAAATCCGCCAATTTCTTGACGGATTTTTTCATGAAACTATCGTCGTAACGATTAATCCTTAGCCAGGAACGGATACCCGTAGGCGGCAGCAGGAACGAAGGTGTTCTTGATGGCACGAGGGCTGGTCCAGCGGATGAGGTTCCACAGGCCACCGGCCTTGTCGTTAGTGCCACTGGCGCGGGCGCCACCGAAGGGCTGCATGCCGACCACGGCTCCCGTGGGCTTGTCGTTCACGTAGTAGTTGCCGGCAGCATGGCGCAGCTTGTCGTTAGCAATCTTCTGGGCTTTCAGGCAGTTGCCGAAGAAGGCACCGGTGAGGGCGTAAGGTGAGCTCTGGTCGCACACGTCGAGCATCTCCTCGAACTTATTGTCGTCATACACGTAGATGGTGATGATGGGTCCGAAGATCTCTTCCACCATGCTCTCGTAGTTCGGCACCTTGGCGAGGATGACGGTGGGCTCCACAAAGAAACCGACGCTCTTGTCGCAGTTGCCACCGAAGACGATCTCGGCGTCCTTGCTGGCTTTGGCGCGGTCGATGTAGCCCTTGCAGTTGTCGAACGAAGCCTCGTCGATGACGGCGTTCACGTAGTTGGTGAAGTCCTTCACGTCACCCATCTTAATGGTGCTCATCATGTCACCGACGCGTTGTTTTACATCGTTCCACATAGAGGCGGGGATGTAGGCACGTGAAGCGGCCGAGCACTTCTGGCCTTGGTATTCGAAGGCGCCGCGGACGATGGCGACGGCCACTTCTTGCGGGTCGGCGCTGTTGTGGACGAAGATGAAGTCCTTGCCGCCGGTCTCACCCACGAGACGAGGATAGGCTTTATACATGTCGAGGTTCTGTCCGGTGGTCTTCCAAAGGTTCTTGAAGGTGGCGGTGCTGCCGGTGAAGTGGATGGCGTTGAAGTTCTTGTCTTTCAGGGCCACACTGCTGATCAGGCTGCCTTTGCCGGGCAGGAAGTTGACGACGCCGTTCGGGAGGCCGGCCTCCATGAAGATGCGCATGTCGGTGTAGTTCGACAGCAGGGAAGTGGTGGAGGGCTTCCAGATGGTGGTGTTACCCATCAGGGCGGGAGTCATGTTCAGGTTGGAGGCGATGGACGAGAAGTTGAAGGGGGTGATGGCGAACACGAAGCCTTCGAGGGGACGGTATTCCACGCGGTTCAGTTGGTCGTTGGCTGAAGCGGGCTGCTCGGCATAGAGCATGCTGGCGTAGTGGTTGTTGTAACGGAAGAAGTCGATGGTCTCGCAAGCGCTGTCGATCTCAGCCTGGAAGCAGTTCTTCGACTGGCCGAGCATGGTGGCGGCGTTGATACGGGCACGGTACTTGGTGGCCAGCATCTCGGCGATGCGTGCCATGATGGCGGCGCGCTCGTCCCAAGGGGTGTTCTCCCAGTCGTGCTTGGCAGCCTGGGCGGCG
>CAJOIH010000002.1 GCA_905234455.1 uncultured Bacteroidales bacterium
ACAAAAGGCCAGGGAGTGCCTGAGGATATTAAGCATGCCCGACGACGAGCGGAAGGCCTACGAAAGATATCTGTACAACAAGGTTTATGAAGAGGATGTCGTCGAGACGGCCCGCGAGGATGGCTACGAAGACGGCTACGAGGCAGGTGAAACCAACGGACGAACCGAAACCATACACGAAATCGTCCAAAAGATGGAAGCCGCTGGCATGGACCCGGCAACGATCACCCAACTTACCGGCTATGCGGAATAACCCGGCTCCACAATACAAAACTTAGAAAAACTTGATGAACCCGCTGATGATGAAGTAAAGCCCAAACAACACCAATCCCCAGCCGATAATCTTGTTCATGATCATGATGCGCTTCGCATTGAAGAACTTCTTCAAAAACGAAGCCCCCTTGGCCTTCAAAAGGTCACAACCCAAACTGGTGCCCAACACAATGGCAAAAAACAACAGGACCTTCAGCTTGTTGCCCTCCATCGTGCCAGCCGTCACCGCCACCGTGCTGAACCAAAAAATCCAAACAAAGGGATTCAGCACATTCAGCACAAAACCCTTCCCAAGAAACACAAACCAACGCGGCGTGTCGTCGTCCTTCTTGAATACCTCACGGTTCTCGTCGATAATTTCGTCAGTGCGCTCCTTGATGCTCTTGAAACTGTCCTCCTTCACCTTCTTGTTGTAAGTGAATACACCGAACAAAATCAAAATCACTCCCGCACCCAAACTGAAATAAAACAGCTCTTTCTCACCATTGGCCACCACCTGGATCGATGTCAACACACACAACGACACCATCAGTACATCGTTCAGGAAAACCCCAAAGGCAAACCAAGCCGCCGAACGGAACCCGCGGTGGATACTGGTCTGAATCAACGTGATAAACGCCGGTCCAAACCCCAGCACAATCGCCAAGGTCAAACCAAACACTACCGCATCGAACACAAACCTAAACATACTCCTAACTCCTCACTTCTAACTCCTCACTCCTCACATACTCCTCCCACATCTCCTGCCGTTTCCCCTTCAGCACCCTCGGGAACTTCGTCGCACCGCCCCACTTGCCAATCTTCTCCTCCATGAACTTATAGAATACCTCGGTGGGCAACACGTCGATAAACAGCTCCTTGATGGCCTCGGTGCGCTCCACGGCATAGTCGTCGTTGAGCTCGCAGAGGTGCCCGTCGATCTTCTGGAGAGCCAGTTGCGGGTCAATCTTCTCGTCGCACCCCAAGTACCAATGGTGGGCATACATGGTGCCATGCTTGATGCCGGCCACGGTGAACTCGGTGATGTCAACCCCCAGCTCCTCGGCCGTCAGCTCTACCGCCCGCGTCATGTTGTCCTGCGAGAGGTGCTCGCCAGTGATGCTCAAAAACTGCTTGGTGCGACCCGTGATGACGATGTTGACGCCCCGGGGACGGTCGCCGTAAAGCGGTCCGTCGGGAGGCAGGAACTTGATGGTGTCGCCAATGAGGTAACGCCACGTGCCGGCACAGGTCGAGAGCAATAGGGCATAGTCGGTGTTCACCTCCACCTCCTTCAAGGTCAAGGTCTTGGGATGCTCCACGATGTTGCCGTTCTCGTCGAAGTTCTCCTCGTTGAAAGGCACAAACTCGAAATAGATGCCGTTGTCGACCAACAGCTGCATCACGCGCTTGTTCAGGTCCACCTGGTAGGCGATGTAGCCCTCCGAGGCCAGGTAGCTCTCAATGTAGGTCACCTTCTTGCCGAACAGGCGCTCGAAACTCTTCTCGTAGGGGGCAAAGGCCACGCCGCTGTGCACATACACCATCAGGTTGGGCCACAGGTCGTGGATGGTCTTCAAATGGTATTCCTTGACGATGCGCTCCAGCAGGATCTGCACCCAGGCAGGCACACCCACAATCACGCCGATGTCCCACGTGGGCGCGGCCTTCACCATCTCGTCGAGCTTCTCCGACCAGTCCTTGATCTTCGAGATGCGCTGTCCGGGCTTGTAGAAGAACTCGAACCATCGCGGGATCTTCCCTGCCGAGATGCCCGAGAGGTCACCGGCATAATAGCCACCCTCGCGACTGTAGGAGAGGTCGGTCGACCCGCCAATCATCAGCACGCCGCGGTTGTAGAACTCCTTCGGGAAGTCGTAGCGCACGGCCGACACCAGCTGCCTGATGCTGGCCTTGGTGATCTTCGAGTTGAGCTCCCTCGTAATCGGGATGTATTTGCTGGAAGCCTCGGAAGTGCCGCTGCTCAGCGCGAAATACTTGATCTTGCCGGGCCACGTCACGTTGTGCTCGCCGTTCAATGAACGGTACCACCACTCGTCGTGCATCTTGTTGTAGTCGAATACCGGCACGGTGTTCCGAAACGCCTCAGTCACGTTTTTCGACAGCAATAGATCCGTGAAGTGGTAATGCCGCCCGAATTCGGTGAACTGCGCCTTGCGCAACAGCTTCTTCAGCTCGCGCTCCTGGGCCTTTACCGGACGTATGGTCTTCTGCTTGATCTGCACGGGGATGTTCTTCAACTCCGCCGCGGTCTTGACAATCGTTCCAAATAACTGGGATGGCATGATGCTTTGTTTATTGCCGCAAAGATAAAAATTTTATTGATTGAAGGTCTTCAATTCTTCGATAAGTTGTTCGGTGGCCTCATCCCGACCGATGATGTACCCGATCTGCTCGTTACGCTCCTCTATTTCCGCCAAACGGGTCGCGTAACCCGCCTTGGTACTAGGGTTCTCCTTCATCTCGGTGAGCTCCCTGCGCAACAGGCTGCGGTAGATGCCGCTGCCCACAAACAGCCCCACAAACAAAAACAGGACAATCAACGGCACGATCAGCGTCCACAGGCGTTTTTTCTTTTGGTTGGTCATGACAATCTGCATTGAAGGTTAAACTTTCTTGGTGGTCTTGGTGGTCGACGAAACGGTGGTCTTGCCGCCCGAGTCCTTGACGGTGGTGGTCGTCTCCGACTTGATGGTCAGCCCCAGGGTCTGCAAGGTGCCGCACCAGGTCAAACCCGCACAGAACGCCGTCTTCAGGCTAGTGGGCTCCATGATGAAAAAGGCCAGCATCGTCCCGATGAAGGGCATCAGCAGGGCATCCACGATAAAGTAGAAATGGTCCGCCTTGTCGGGAAACAGCTTCTTTAGGAACGACTTGCAACCAACCGCGTCGGAATAAATCGAGAGCAACTCCGAGATGAGCGCTCCCATGAACGTGACAATGAGTAAAATGTAATCCATCTTTATAGTTTAGCTTTTAACTTTCCACTCCGTTCAGCCACTGGCAGAACTCCTTCGTCTTCCTGAACTCCTCCAGCACCCATTCCACCAGGTCCGGCCCATATAGCACCTCGTCGCCCACTTCCCTTACCAGCAGGTAATCCCGTAGCTTGAGGTATTCGGCATAGGGATGGTCCTTGGGATAGCCGTTGGGCACCCGCTTCAAGGCGCTATGGGTGTCCAGCGTGAAGCCCTTCGCCTTCTTGATGGCCTTCTCAAGTGCCTCGCCCTCATAGAGAATCTCCTCGCGGACGCTTTTCAAGGTCTCGGGATAGGGCATGTACATCCCCGTGCAGAGCATGTTGCCGCTGAAGTAGTCCTCCGACTCCCTCGGCTGCACCTGGAAGTAATAGCCGCTGAGCATCGACTTCTTGCCGCCCTTGCACACAAACACGCCCATGTGGGTCTTGTACGGCCGCTTGTCCGACGAGAACCGTGTGTCGCGGTAAAACCGGTAAGTACAGTCCTTCAGCGTCAAGCCCTGCATGTCCTTGTCGAACCGCGCCACGCCGTCGATGATCTGCTGGGCCAGGGCGTTGAACTTCACCAAAGCGCTTTGGTATTCCTGCTTGTGCTCATGAAACCACTCGCGGTTGTTGTGGTGGAGCACCTGTGTGAGAAAAGTGATGATTTCTTCCATAGCGACTACAAATTTAAGGTTTTTTCCTTTAACTTTGCCCAAAATTCAAAATTAGCATCATCATCATGAAACGACTTCTTCTTTCACTCGCCGTCCTTTTGACCTCGGCGATGGCCTTCGCCGGCGAAGGCATGTGGATCCCCATGCTCCTCCAATACAACGAAAAAGAGATGCAGGAGATGGGCATGCGCATCACTGCCGACGACATCTACAGCATCAACCACAGCAGCCTCAAGGACGCCATCGTGCTCTTCGGCGGCGGCTGCACCGGCGAAATCGTCAGCGACTACGGCCTGCTCTTCACCAACCACCACTGCGGCTACGACTGGATCCAACGGCACAGCTCCGTCGAACACGACTACCTCACCGACGGGTTCTGGGCCTACGACCGCTCGCAGGAACTGCCCTGCCCAGGCCTCACCGTCACCATCCTCCGCGAGATGCGCGACGTCACCGAACAGGTGCTGTTCGAGGTCACCGAGGAGATGACCGAGGAAAAACGCCAAGCCACCATCACCGAGAACATGAAACGCATCATCGCCGAAGTGGAGAAGACCACCGACTATAAAGTCTCCATCAAGCCGTTTTTCTTGGGAAATGAATATTATCTGCTGCTGAATGAGGTGTTTACCGACATCCGCCTGGTGGGATGCCCCCCGAGCAACATCGGCAAGTTCGGCGGCGACACCGACAACTGGGTGTGGCCCCGCCATACCGGCGACTTCAGCATCTTCCGCGTGTATGCCGACAAGGACGGCCATCCCGCCGAATATAGCGCCGACAACGTGCCTTACAAACCCGTACAGCACCTCCAGATCTCGCTGAAAGGCGCCGACGAGGGCGACTTCGCCTTCGTGTTCGGCTACCCCGCCCGCACTAGCGAGTACCTGCCCGCCGTGGCCGTCGACCAGGAAGCCAACGTCATCGACCCCATCGCAGTCCGCCTCCGCGGCGAGATCCTCGACATCTACAACACCTACCAGGAACAGGACCGCAAAGTGCGCATCCAATACGCCTCCAAACACGCCGGCCTGGGCAACGGATGGAAGAAATGGATGGGCGTCACCGAAGGCATCAACCGCTTCCACGGCGTGGAGAAAAAACGCTTCTACGAGGAGTCGTTCCAAGAGTGGTGCCTCGGCAGCCGCCTGCGCTACCTCTACATCAACCTGCTGAAGAACTTCGAGGCGAAATACAAGGAACTGGAACCCTACAAAGTGGCCTACACCTACCTCACCAACGCGGGACTCAACATCGAAATCATCGGCTTTGCAGGGAATTTCAACAAGCTTTCCGAAGTCACCAAGGAAACCCCGCAGGAAGAGGTCGACAAGATGCTGGCTTCGCTGAAGAAGGCATCGGCCGAGTTCTTCAAGAACTACCATCAGCCCATCGATGAGGAAGTGGCCCGGGCCATGCTCACCGAATACCTCCAAAACCAACCCGCCGACTTCCGCCCCGACTTCCTCAACGACATTGCCGACGTGAACGCCTATGTGGCCATGCTGTTCGAAAAGTCAATGTTTACCGACGAGGAAAAAGTCAACGATTTGATTGATAATTTCAAACCCATCAAAGCCAAGAAGTTGCAGAAAGATCCCGCCTTGGTCGCCTACCAGAGCATGATCCGTTTCTATCGCGAGGAGATCAATCCCAAGATGAAGCCCATCAACGACGAGCTGGCACAAATGCAGCGCCTTTACATGAAGGGCCAGATGCTCATGGAGCCCGACAAGCGCTTCTCGCCCGACGCCAACTTCACTCTCCGTGTCACCTACGGCAAGGTGGAGGGCTTCCGTCCCCAGGATGGCAAGAACTACCGCCACTTCACCACGCTGGAGGGCATCATGGAGAAGGAAAACCCTGAGATCTACGACTATGTGGTGGAGCCCAAGCTGAAGCAGCTCTACAACAACAAGGACTATGGCCGCTATGCCGACAAGGACGGCTCCATGCACGTGGCTTTCACCGCCAGCGTCCACACCACCGGCGGCAACTCGGGCAGCCCTATCCTGAACGCCGACGGCCAGCTGCTCGGCCTCAACTTCGACCGCTGCTGGGAAGGCACCATGAGCGACCTGGTCTACGACCCCTCCATCTGCCGCAACATCAGTGTCGACATCCGCTACGTGCTGTTCATCATCGACAAATTCGCCGGCGCCCGCAACCTGATCGCCGAACTCGACATCGCCGAATAACCCCGACTTTTCGACTTTTACGACCACGTCTACGAACGCAACCGTCAAACAAGGCCGGTTCTATATGCTCGACATCATGGAGTTCTGCGAACTCACCGCCGTGTAGTGCCTAAACCGCCATCAACTCTTTACCCACTTCTCTTATGTTTTCAAGGATCATATTCAAGCGGGTTTCGCTGGGTTTCTTTTTCCCGCTGATGTACTGAGCCATCAGGCTTTGTGATATGCCCATGCGTCGAGCCAGGGCTGATACGTTCAGTTCTGGATGCGCTATGAACAGCAAGTAGAGCTTGGTGGGTTGGGGTTTTAGGAAGAATCCTTCGAAACTTAAGTCTTCATCCAGGTCTTCCCAATGAATACCAAACTTGTCTGAGGTGAAATCAAGCCGTTGTTCCTGTGAGGCGTTACGTAATCTGGGATAGTCGGCAAACTTTTCACGGGCTTCTTTGCCTTCGGCGGTCCTGATCCAAATGGCGTCGTCTGTAATCCAAATCTTTTCGATGTTCATTTTTAGAAGCAAAAATAGGTAATATTTTAATTACCCGCAAGGTTTTCCTGAAAAAAAACGTATTATTGCAATCAAAAATCGAGAACAAATGATGGTTTTTATTGACACTGAAGTTAGTGTTCAAACCAAAAAAGTGGAAGACTATGGAGCTGTTAGGGATGATGGCGCCATGTTACACACGCATTCAAAATCCGACTTTGATACCTTTGTGTTAAAATGTGACACGGTTTGCGGTCACAACATCATTAATCACGATTTAAAATACATTACGCTGAAAGGTAATCCAACCATTGTGGATACCCTATGCCTTTCGCCGCTTTTGTTCCCCAAACGTCCTTATCATAATTTGGTGAAGGATGATAAACTTCAAGTTGAAGAACTGAATAACCCATTAAATGATGCCATAAAAGCCCGCGACCTGTTTAATGATGAAGTTGCGGCATGGAAGCAATTGTCGTCTGACCGGCAAGAGATATTCTATCAACTGTTGCATGACACCAACGAGTTTAAAGGTTTTTTTGAATTCATTAAATTTACCCCAACAACACGACAATTTTTATGGGGAAGGCTTTTAAAGCCTCAACTTGATTGGTCTTCATTGATTTTGAAAGAATACCAAGGCAAAGTGTGCAACCATGCTGATTTTACCACCCTTGCACGACAATACCCTATAGAAACAGCTTATTGTTTGGCGGTGATCGGTTCCGATGATGTCTTTTCTATCACACCCGCTTGGGTGACTAGGAATTATCCTCAAGTGGCCAATGTGATGAATATACTCTGCAACACCTCTTGTGGTAATTGTGATTATTGTCGCCACAAGTTGGATTCGTATTATGGTCTCAAGGAATTCTTTGGCTACGACGAATTCCGCACCTTCGATGGTATCCCCATGCAACAGCAGGCGGTGGAATCGGCTATAAAAGGAGAATCTTTGTTAACGATATTCCCTACAGGAGGAGGTAAGTCTCTTACCTTCCAGTTGCCGGCTCTGATGGCAGGTCGTAACATCCACGGCCTTACAGTGGTCATCTCGCCACTGCAGTCGCTGATGAAAGACCAAGTAGACAACCTGGCCGCCCGGGGTATCAGTGATGTGGTGACCATCAATGGCTTACTTGACCCCATCGAACGTGCGGTCGCCATCAATCAAGTGGTCAACGGCACAGCTAACCTGCTTTATATAGCTCCCGAGATGCTTCGCTCCAAGACCATCGAACGTCTGCTGCTGGGTCGAAATGTGGTCCGTTTCGTGATCGACGAGGCTCACTGTTTTTCGGCTTGGGGACACGATTTTCGCACCGACTATCTGTTTATCGGCGACTTCATCCGTCAGTTGCAAGAGAAGAAACACCAAAACCAACCGATTGCCATTTCATGCTTCACGGCCACGGCCAAACAAAAGGTTGTTAGCGATATTTGCGACTATTTCAGGACAAAGCTGGGATTGGAACTGAAGGTATTTGCAGCCAATGCCGAACGTAAAAACCTGCGTTATTCTGTGCTTCACGCAGATACTCCAGACGAAAAATACAACCTGTTGCGATCCCTTATCATCGGCCACAATAGCCCCACCATCGTATATGTTTCACGCACACGACAGACCCGGGATTTGGCTCAACATCTGGCAGACGACGGCATACGCGCCCTTCCATTCAATGGCAAGATGGAAGCTGCTGAAAAGGTTAAAAACCAAAATGCTTTCATGGGTGGTGAAACGCAGGTCATCGTGGCCACGTCTGCCTTCGGAATGGGGGTGGACAAAAAAGACGTAGGATTGGTGATTCACTATGATATTAGCGATTCTCTCGAAAACTATGTGCAAGAGGCAGGACGCGCCGGACGTGACCCTCAAATGCAGGCTGAGTGCTATGTGCTTTATTCCGATAGCGACCTCGACAAACACTTTATCTTACTCAACCAAACCAAACTTAGCATCAGTGAGATTCAACAAGTGTGGAAAGCCATCAAAGACCTTACTGCCAAACGTGACCAAGTGAGCTGTTCACCACTGGACATTGCCCGCCAAGCAGGCTGGTCGGAAGAGGTTCAGGACGTGGAAACCCGCATCCGTGCCGCCATTGCCGCTTTGGAGGAAGCGGGGTTCATCAAACGAGGAAGCAATTCTCCACATGTGTTTGCTACTGGTATTGCCGTGAAAAACATGGACGAAGCACGCCTCAGGCTGATGCAATCCCAGTTATTTGACGATAATTCACGCGAAGAGGCGGCCCGCATTATCAAGTCGCTTATCAGCGCCCGTGCCACAGTAGAAGGCCGAGGGGCAGAAGCCGAAAGCCGTGTCGATTATCTAGCCGACATCCTCGGCATGAGTAAGGCTACGGTGATTCGAAACATCAATCTGATGCGGCAAGATGGTCTTCTGGCTGATAGCCGCGATATGCAGGCATGGATTTCAAAGAGCACATCTCCACGCAACCTTGATGCCATTTTTCGGTTGGAACATTTTCTTCTTCAGCATTTTACGGAAGAATCACACCGTTTCAACTACAAGGAATTGAACGAAGCAGCCCTTAAAGAAGGATTGTCGTATGCCAATGTAAAACGGTTGAGGACACTGCTCCATTTCCTGTCATTGAAGGGATACATCCATAAACAAGAGCATGGCGCCACCGATAGTGTAAGCATACGTCTGCAGTTATCATCTGAAGATACAAAGGCCCGTCTCGAACGACGGATGAGAATCTGTCGGTTTGTTGTAGAAACACTAAACGCACGCCGTGATCCCGAAATAGAACCTTCGTTGGTCAACTTCTCCCTGGTTGAGTTACTGAAACAGTACCAATTGGCAAACCAGCAGTATATGTTTGCTGACAACGAAAAACCTACGATAACCGATATCGAAGAAGCCCTTTTGTATCTCACCAAAACGGAATTAATGAAAATAGAAGGCGGCTTTCTTGTCATCTACAACACCATGCAGATAGGTCGCCTTGTGGATCGTCGCACACGCTATGGCAAAGAACAGTACCGACTGTTAGATGAATTTTACAAACAGCGTATCCGTCAGATTCATATCGTGGGTGAATACGCCAACCTTATGGTGCGCGACTATGATGCAGCATTGCGTTTTGTGAGCGAATACTTCACGATGGATTTTCGAAAGTTTGTCAACAAATATTTTAAGGAAGAACGACGGGCTCAAATAGATCAGAATATTACTCCTGCCAAATACCAGAAACTGTTCGGCGCACTCTCCGATCGACAGCGAGAAATTATCAATGACCAGCAGTCAAAATACATTGTTGTGGCTGCGGGGCCGGGTAGTGGAAAAACTAGGGTGCTGGTTCACAAGTTGGCCTCATTGCTGTTATTGGAAGATGTGAAACATGAGCAACTGCTGATGCTCACTTTCTCGAGGGCAGCGGCCACAGAGTTCAAGAAACGCCTTATCGAATTGGTTGGTGGAGCAGCATACTTTGTGGATATTAAGACGTTCCATTCCTTCAGCTTCGATCTGATAGGTAAACAAGGCAATCTGGAAGAGGCGGGAGATGTGGTTCGTCATGCGGCAGAGATGATTGAAAGGGGGGAGGTGGAAGCCTCGAAAATTGCCAAGAGCGTCCTAGTTATCGACGAAGCCCAGGACATGGGATCTGATGATTTTCGTCTGGTGCAGGCCTTGATGCATCACAACGAAGAGATGCGAGTTATTGCCGTAGGCGACGACGACCAGAATATTTATGCTTTCCGTGGCTCCGATTCTCGTTATATGCAGTCCCTTGTGCAGAATGAGGGGGCCAAACTATATGAGATGACAGAGAATTACCGCTCCCAGAGAGCCATCGTCGCTTGTGCCAACCGGTTTGTTCAGCGTATTCCGAAACGGATGAAGCATAACCCGATAGTAGCAGTATCAAACGAACAAGGTCGTGTTGAAGCACCGTCCAAATTCCAAATCTCTCCATTGCTTTTTCAAATTGAAGGTACCACAGCAGTCCTTACTCGCACCAACGAAGAAACCCTCCTGGTTGCGTATGAATTAAGGCAACTTGGAATTCACACCACGGTTGCTCAGTCTATGGATGGGTTCAGTTTCTGTAATCTTGCAGAAGTGAGATATTTCCTCAAGCATTTGGCCTCTGCTAGTGATATCTCTATCTCAAGAGAACAATGGCAAGAAGCTAAACGGCGTACAATCGAGGCTTATGCTACAAGTAAATGTTTGGATGTTATTCGCCGTTTCTTCGCTGACTTTGAGGATACGCACAAGGTTTACTATCGTAGTGACCTGCAGGAGTTCGTTCTTGAGTCGAATATTGAAGACTTCATCACAGCTGACGGGCAATCGGTATTTGTCAGTACAATCCATAAAGCCAAGGGCCGTGAATTTGATACCGTCTATCTGATGTCGCCAGTTCCAGACGGTTCAAATATCGAAGACATACGCTCCTATTATGTGGGTCTCACTCGAGCCAAACACAACCTCTACCTTTTGAAGAATCCGTTAAGCCAGATAACGTCAGTATCAGTTGCATTGTCAATGCATGATGTGTGGCTGGATTTCTTCAAATCACGAAAAGGCACCATTCTCCAACTTCGCAGCGGCGACCAACTGACCTACCGTAATGGTTATCTCTATAACGAACAAGGTCTTAGTATAGCAGCATTATCTTCCACGGGTAAAGAAAAAATACAGTTCTGGCTGGACAAAAGTTATGAGGTTTCTGGTGCAGAGGTGAGTTATACACTTGCCTGGCGACCGAAAGATGCTGATACCGACTATGCGGTGTGTTTGGCTAACGTCGTTTTGAAAAGACAATAAAACCACACCATGTCCGAGCATTGGGAGATATACGCCGACTGGAATCCGTGGCACGGTTGCACCAAGATCAGCCCTGGATGCAAATATTGCTATGTCTACCGCCAGGACGAGATGTACGGCAGCGAGATTTCCAGCAGTGAATGCCGGAAGACAGGCAACTTCAACCTTCCCGTCAAACGGAAACGCGATCGTTCGTGGAAGATTGAGAGCGGCAAGATTGTCTTCACCTGTTTCACCTCCGATTTCCTGTTGAAGGATGCCGACCCCTGGCGGCCCGACTGTTGGCTGATGATGCGCCTGCGGAGCGATCTGTGGTTCTTTTTCTTCACCAAGCGCATCGACCGTTTCATGGAGTGCGTGCCCGACGACTGGGGCGACGGCTACGACAACGTCATCGTGGGATGTACGGTCGAAAACCAGGCGATGGCCGACTATCGCTTACCTATCTTCCTAACCCTTCCCATCAAGCATAAAAGCATTATCGCTTCGCCCTTGCTTACCCCCTTGGACCTCACTCCCTACCTGAACGAGACCATCGACGAGGTATCGGTGGGAGGGGAGTCGGGCGCCGAAGCCCGTCCCTGCGACTATGACTGGATCCTTTCTCTCCGCGAGCAGTGCATCGCAAATGACGTCGCCTTCCGCTTCCATCAAACCGGCGCTCACTTCATCAAGGACGGCAAAATGTACCGCGTGCCCCGCTGCTACCAACTCAGCCAAGCCCACAAAGCCAACATCGACTACAAAATCGGCCGTTACCTCGTCCCCGAAACGGTGAAGTTCCAATGGAAGGATGACGATTATCACGATTAACATTTCCCATACCCCGCAAGGTTTTTTTGAAAAAATCTTATCAAACCCTATTTTCCCTAACCCAATCTTAACCCAAATTCTGATTGAGTGAAAATTGAAAAGCAATTTTTCGGATGTAACTGTTACTGTGAACCGAAAAAGTAGTACTTTGCAGCGGATTAACCTCCTGAACCGTACACATTCCAAATCACAATGAGGTAATGTAGAGTGCGGTTTTTTTATTTGACGCATTCCGTGTTGGCATTCATTGTCATAAAGCTGCTGCAAGTCCGTAGTGAAGAAAAGCGTCTCCGCAAAGACTTCGGCGAGGAATACGAAGCCTATTGCCGCCATACCGGTCGCTTCTGGCCGAAATACAATTAGATTCCATTAATCCGGATAGCAAGAATAAGACCGTGTTCGCAAAATAAAAGGGTTCCTTAAACGGGAACCCTCTAAGAAAAAAGTTGAGGAAGAGGTGAAACATTCACCTAAGAATTGCTACTTAAGTATGAAAAACAACAGAACACTAAACATAAAAATCACAAGGAGGAATGATTATGGCACACAATGAAAAAACACTCAACAATCAGGTAAAAGACGAAATAGTGATTTCTACGGCCATGCGACAGGCGGTAACTGATATCAAAACAGCCATTCTCCAAGGGCAGTACGAAGCCGCTAAAGGAGTGACCCGTATACAGCTGGCTGTATATTTTGGTATAGGAAAGTATGTGTCCCAACACACACGTCAGGGCGTTTGGGGCACAGGAGCTTTGGATATCATCAGCAAACAGTTGCGCAGAGAGTTACCAGGATTGAGAGGGTATTCGGCCACTCAATTAAAAAACATGCGTAAGTTCTATGAGAATTGGCAAATGCTTGACGCTAATTCGGCAATTGCAATTGTCGAATTAGGAAAAGAGCAGCAAATAGATATTTATCATGCTCTCCAGATACCAAACATTAAAGATTTTCCAGTAGAAGACTTTTTTCGCCTGCCGTTTACTCATCATATCAGAATCATAGAAGGAACTAAGGACATAAAAGAACGTTATTATTATATTCATCGGGTCATAGAAGAAAATGTGGCCGCGGACAATGTGATCAGTTTTATTAAGGCTAATCCATACAATGGTAGAGATTTAATGCCTAGTAATTTCCAGCGTACAATTCCCGATGCAACCACAATGCGAAAAGCGGTGATGATGTTTAAGGACTCTTACCTGTTGGATTACATCAATGTGGAGGAGATAGGCTTGCGAGACAGCATCGATGTGGACAAACGTGTGGTTGAAAAGGAGATTGTGAATAAAGCCAAGAACTTCATTATGACTCTCGGCCGTGATTTCGCATTCATGGGCAATCAACAGTTGTTGGAAGTTTATGGTGTGGAGCATTTTCCTGACCTGCTGTTCTTTAATCGCGAACTCAACGCTATGGTAGTCATCGAACTTAAGACAGGAGAGTTCAAAACCACCTATTTAGGACAGTTGATGGGTTACTTGACCATTCTTGATGAAAAGATACGGAAAGCTCATGAAAATCCCAGTGTCGGTATTGTTTTGTGTAAATCGGCCAATCGTGAGTATGTTGAGTTTATGATCCGCGACTACTCAAAACCAATGGGCGTTGCCACGTATAAAACTGCTGACGAAATGCCAGAGCGTTTGCGCAAGGCATTGCCAAATTTTGAAGAACTGAAACTGTTGTTGTAGACAGGGGTGCTGTTTTTATCCAATTAGTTAGACCAATTATTAATTATAATCGCGGCATTGTTTCCATAGACGTTAGCACCGTCGTACAAGGTATAATTGCATTTGATATTGTCAAAAATAAATTGTAATTTTGCAAGGCAAAATTAAAGAATACCATTGATGTAAAAACATTAAAACTAAATCAAACGTGCCATTAAATAAAGCGGATAAACGACGAGGAAGACTTCCAAAAATTGAAGTGGTTGACCTATTTTGCGGAATAGGTGGCCTGAGCTATGGATTGAAATCTGCGGGTTTTGATATTCGTGCTGGATTCGATTTGGATCAAACTTGCCAATTTGCATACGAGACTAACACCGGAGGACGTTTTTTTTATAAAGATATAAAAGATGTCACTGGAAATGAGATAAAAAAACTCTTTTCAAGGAAAAAAAACACAATTCATGTTCTTGCGGGGTGTGCACCATGTCAACCTTTTTCGTCATATGCGTTCAAAATGAAAGATAAAGATCCCAACAAATACGATTTATTATATGAATTTGGGAGGTTAGTTGAAGAGATAGATCCAGATATTGTTACAATGGAAAACGTAACACAAATACTGAATTTTAAATCAAAACCTGTATTAAAAGACTTTGTAAAAAAACTTGAATCATTGGGGTATTTTGTGGATGTAAATAGAGTGTTTTGTCCCGACTACGGTATTCCTCAGACAAGAAAAAGGTTGGTTTTACTTGCTTCTAAACTTGGATTGATAAATTTGATTTCACCCACACACAAAAAGAATAAATATGTTACTGTACGAGATGTAATAGGAGATTTAACCCCTATTGCTGCAGGAGAAATAGACAAAACAGACCCGTTACATCGTTCAACGGCCCTGACTCCTATAAATCTAAAACGAATAAAAGCCACTCCCTATGGTGGAAGTTGGCACGATTGGCCAGAAGAATTGATTCTTGAATGCCATAAAAAGAAAGAAGGTAAAACATACGGCAGTGTTTATGGTCGTATGGAATGGGATAAACCTTCTCCGACTATGACCACTCAGTGTACAGGATTGGGGAATGGCAGATTCGGACATCCAGAACAAGACAGAGCTATTTCCATTCGTGAAGCAGCACTACTTCAAACATTTCCTAAATCATACAAATTCTTCCAAGACGAAAGTGCTGTTTCTATAACTATAGCATCACGTTATATTGGAAACGCTGTTCCTCCAAGATTAGGGGAAGTAATTGCTCAAAGTATTATTAATCATGTAAAAAGTGTGATATATGACGAAAAGTAACAAATTAAGTGAAGAAAGATTAGCCGCAATTGAAGAACAAATCCAGCGAGAAAGTGTGCCATATGTTTATGACACTAAAGAATACCCTGTAGAAGTTATAGTGGCCAAATACAGCAAGGACCAAATATTCGTTCCTCATTATCAAAGAAACTACGTGTGGAAAAAAGAAGAAAAATCCAGATTTATTGAATCGGTTTTTCTAGGCGTTCCTATCATGCCTTTTTTAGTTTCTGTTTCAGGAGACGATGCCGAGTTAGAAATCATTGATGGATCACAACGAATTCGCACCCTAGAAGAGTATTGTAGAGATGGGTTTAAACTATCGGGGCTAAAAAAACTAACACAATTGAACGGAACTACCTTTTCGGAACTTACTGAATCACGAAGAAACAAGTTTTTATTGAGAGATTTTCGTTTTCATGTAGTTACAGACAAGGCAGATCTTGAAATCCGTTCTGACATTTTTAATCGGGTAAACACAAGCGCTAACAAATTAAAGCCTAGTGAAATCAGGAAAGGAGCGTATCAAGGCGACTTCTATAACTTCATCATCGAATGTTCAAAATCTGAATTGTTCAGAAAAGTTTGCCCCATACCTGAAAGCAAGGCCTCTCGCGGCGAATACGAAGAGTTGGCATTACGCTTTTTCGCTTATGCCAATTCCTATCAAAACTTCAAACACGATGTTGCTCCATTTTTAGATGATTTCTTGAAATCAAAGAACAAGGGATTTGATAAAGAAGGTATGAGACAAGATTTTGATATGGTTATGAGTTTTGCTGAAACCCATTTTGATCCTCCCTATTTTGCCCGAAAAGGTAGAGATAATGCGACACCAAGAGTCCGTTTTGAAGCTCTATCTGTGGGAATATATTTAGCCTTGAAACAAAAACATGACTTGCTGCCAACAGACTTTTCTTGGTTAGAATCTAAGGAATTCAAAGAACTAACGACTTCCGACGCGAGCAACAACCAAGGCAGGTTGAAGGCAAGAATTGAATTTGTCCGTGATTGTTTATTAGGAACGATGCAAGATTTACATTACGATGAATAATGCCAGAAATGAATATATAAAAAGACTTCATGAAGTAGAATTGTATTTCAACACATTACAATTATTGGATAAGGGAGCTTGCTCAATTAAATGTATTGATATTTTAGGCAATGAAGAAACGCAAGAGGTTGATGTTGAGCTTTCGAAGATATTAAAAGCCAATGGTTTTCTACTTTTGTACAATCTAATTGAGGCCACCATCAGAAATTCTATAGATGCAGTATTAAACTCCATTCATGCCTCAACTGTGACTTTTCGTGATTTATCAGATAATCTTAAAAAAATATGGATTAAGCAAGAAGCCAAAGAAATAAATAGCGAAAAACATGAAAAAGTAATGTTGATTGCAAAAGCAATTTTAGATAACGAAATATTGTTTTTTAAAAAAGATTGCATCAACATTAGCGGTAACATAGACGCACAAAAAATTCGGGAAATATTAAAACAATTTGGTGGAAACATAATAAGCAATGGGAGGGATCTGAAAACCATCAAAGATAAAAGAAACAATCTGGCACATGGAGAATTTACTTTTTCTGAAATAGGAAAAGATTACACAGTCAAAGATCTGATTGACTATAAAGATGAGACGAAAGACTATCTTTCAAATGTACTTGATGAAATTCAAGACTATATTAGTAACCAAAAATTTCTAATGCATTAAATGGCAAAACTAATTCTAGAAAAAATAAAAGACAAGGTTAAAAAACTCATCAAAGATCAATCGTGTATTGATGGTTACACGATGAATGTTGGAACCCAATACAAGATTGTCCACGATCATTTTCGTCTTGCCAACATTGGATTTGGTGTTCCTCATACATTTTGGAGTTTAGGAGAATCCATCTTTGATTTCTGGTTTGACACATTACAATCCAACAACTTAAAGGTTGTTTCCGATGAAAAGGAAGTTTTACGTGAAGCCATAAACAAAGAAATGAGATGTGAACCAACGGATGAAAACATAAAGGTTCGCATTAACATTATGGAACTGCTAGGCAAAAAGTTTTGTTTTATTGACTTGTTTGCGGGTATTGGAGGCTTTCATGTTGCAATGCATCATGTTGGCGGAAAATGCGTCTTCGCCAGCGAATGGGATAAAAACGCAAGGATTTCATACGAGGCAAATTATAGAGAAATAGAACCTTCTTTGTTCAAAAAAGACAAAAAAGGTGAATATTTATATTTTAATGAGGACATAAACGATGCCGACCCAAAAAAGATTCCAAACTTTGACATCTGTTGTGGCGGCTTCCCCTGTCAACCATTCTCGGTTGCAGGCTTGAAAAAAGGGTTTGAAGATACACGAGGAACCCTGTTTTTCAATATTGCCAATATAGTTAAAGAGAAAATCCAAGCAGGTTATCCGCCAAGAGTACTATTTTTAGAAAATGTTCGCGGACTTAAAAACCACGACAAGGGGAACACTTTGAAAGTTATTCTTGCCACATTAGAGGAGCTGGGATACGGCTATTCATATGAGGTCTTGAACGCAAAACATTTTGGTGTTCCCCAAAACAGGGAACGTCTTTTCATTATTGCTTGGTATAAAGATTTGGTTCATGTGAATTCATTCAAATTCCCATATGGAATATCCACAGATGGTTCAACAATCTATGAAAAAGAAAAGATAAAAGAAGGTACACTTCCAACAAAGGTCTCTGACATTTTTGAACCTTCAGATACTTTGGACCCATGTTTTACTATTAGTGATAAAATGTGGGAAGGACACAAAAAAAGAAAGGAAAGGAACAAGTTGAACGGGAAAGGTTTCGGCTATTCCTTGTTTAAAGGAGATAGCATTTATACAAGTACCATTTCTGCTCGTTATTGGAAAGACGGCAGTGAAATCCTCATTGACCAATCCGAAAAAGGACTAAATCCAAGAACATTAACTCCTGTTGAGGCTGGCAGATTACAAGGGTATCGTATAATTGGAAAAGGTTGGGAGCATTCAGAATGCGCTAATAATCAAAACAACAATGACTTAAATCCTGAATTTAAAATAGTAGTTTCTAAAAAAGAAGCATACCGCCAATTTGGAAATAGCGTTGCGGTACCCGTAATTAAAAAAATCGCAGAAGAAATAATAAAACAGTTACTATAATGGATACTTTATTGAACTTAAAAGACTTAGCAAGTGATTTGGTTAATAAATACCAATCAGTGTTTACAGGCGAAGAAATCCAACTCCCGATAGAATTCAAACAAAGAGTTAAAAGCATCAATAGTAACAGTATTGAATATCAAAAATACTCTGCTATTGTTTCAACTAAAGGAGTTCAAAAGGGGGTATTAAATATTTATCTCCCGAATCAATGGTTCTATATTGCTTCATTTTTTACCGCGTATTATAATGAGTTGCAAAAATATAAACAAATTGCGACAGTACTGTTTTCTACAGACAGACTCAAAACATTGAAAGGAGGTTCTTTGACGACCACTGAAAAAAACACGCTCACCAATAGATTTAGTGCTGACAACTCTGGTCTAATAGAAAAGTTTGTAACAGATTATGATTGGTGGGGAGGTGGAAAAACCATTGACCGAGCAGATTTTTATGTATCTCCCATCTTGAATTATGCTAAATTAGTGAATGCCACCCAATCATATGTAGCGGATTTATGTGCATTTTTAGCAGAAAATGATGATTTGGTAAGCCTTTTATATAACACAATCAGTGAACAAGGAGATGTTTCAAGACAATCATTAACAATTAGTATCGATTTATTTAAAAAGCACCCTCTCCAGCAAATCTTCTACGGTGCTCCAGGCACGGGCAAATCCCATAGAGTCAAAGAGATTATCAAAGAACACGGCATTGATGAGAAGGAGCAAGTCATCCGCACGACCTTCCATCCTGATAGCGATTACTCCACTTTCGTGGGCTGCTACAAACCTATCATGAAGTCCGTGCCACAAACCTACGTGGTGGAAGGCAACGAGAAACCCGTGATGGCCGACAAAGATAACCAAGCCACCAAAGACGAAATCGTTTACGACTACACGCCACAAGCCTTTGTGCAAGCCTACACCAAAGCATGGACTACGGACAAGCCCGTCATCCTTGTGATTGAGGAAATCAACCGTGGCAACTGCGCACAAATCTTCGGCGACATCTTCCAACTCTTGGACAGAGGTGACGACGGCGTTTCAGAGTATGAAATTAAGCCCGACAAGGCCTTGGAAAACTATCTGAAGGAGTATTTTGCCGCTTTCGATGATTTGGATGAACAAATCAAGACAGGCAAAATCATGAAGCTGCCCGCCAACCTCTACATCTGGGCCACCATGAACACAAGCGACCAAAGCCTCTTCCCCATCGATTCGGCATTCAAACGCAGGTGGGAGTGGAAGTATATCAAGATTGCCTGGCCTTACAAGAAAAACGAAGACGGCTCCTTCAAAAAGGATGAAAATGGAGAGAAGGTTCACATCAATTACTCGATTGAAGGCGGTCACGATTGGTGGGCGTTCCTGCAACAAATCAACGCCATCATCGACAAAATGACCAATTCGGCCGACAAACAATTGGGCTATTTCTTCGCCAAGGCGAAAGACGACATCATTTCATACGACACCTTCGTTTCGAAGGTCTGCTTCTACCTCTGGAACGACATCTTCAAGACCTACGCCCTCGATGAACAACAAGGCGACTTGTTCAGCTATAAAGATGAAGAAGGCCAGAAAAAGCAGCTTACATTCCCCGCTTTCTATGACGGCGACGGAAATGTTGTTCCAGACGTGGCAAGACAGTTCATAGAACATGTGATGGCATGGAACACGGAAGGCAAGAAAGAGAATAGTTGATTGGCATTATGGGCAAAGCGGTAACCATACAAGACAAGGAGTATCTGGAGTGGATAAAGGATTTAGGCACCCGCTTCCGCCAGAGTCAAATCAAGGCTGCGGTGAAGGTGAACGAGGAGATGCTCCGTTTTTATTGGGAGTTAGGCCATGACATCGTGGAAAGAGATGCCGAGAACCACTATGGCAGCCGGTTCTTCTCTATATTGAGCCATGATTTGAAAGAGGCAACATCCACGACATCAGGTCTGTCGGAGAGAAACATCCGATATGCCAAAGATTTTTATTTGCTTTATAATCAAGAAGTTGGAATTTTGCAGCAACCTGCTGCAAAATCTGACCTTGTGGATGTTACCAAAAACGAGGAAAATTTGCAGCAACCTGCTGCAAAATCCAATGATACAATTCTGCCTCAACTTGTGGAGCAAATCAAAAGTGAAATATTCTCAGTCCCGTGGGGGCACCACATGTTGCTCATTGACAAATGCAAAAACGCTCCGCAAAAAGCACTATTCTTTGTCCATCAAACGGTGCAAAACGGTTGGAGCCGCAACATGCTGCTCAACTTTCTCGACACCGACCTCTACGAACGTCAAGGAAAAGCGCTAACAAATTTCTGCCGCACCCTGCCTGAAGAAACGAGCGATTTGGCACAAGAACTGACAAAAGACCCATACGACTTCGCCTTCACGGGTATCACAGGACGTTACAACGAACGCCTGTTGAAAGACAAGCTGCTCAACAACATCACACAATTCTTGGTAGAATTAGGCACAGGCTTCGCATACGTTGGCAAAGAATACCGTTTACAGATAGGTGACACGGAGAACTTCATTGACCTGCTGTTCTACAATCTGAATTTGTCGTGCTACGTAGTGATTGAAGTGAAAATCGGCAAGTTCGAGTTTGCCGATGCCGGACAGCTCGGAGGATATGTCGTGGCGTGCAACCACCTATTGAAGAAAGAAGAACGCGACAATCCCACCATCGGCATCCTGATTTGCAAGGAGAAAGATAACCTTGTGGCTCAATATGCATTGGAAGCCAGCAGTCAGCCTTTGGGCATTTCGGAGTACGAACTGGCCAAACTCTATCCGGAGAAAGTGGAAGGCACCATCCCGACCATTGAGGAAATAGAACAGAATTTGAGCGAAAGAATTAAAAACGACAAGGACTGATGTATATCATTTTTGAGGAACATCAATATGCTGCCGAAGATGTCAAAGTAGCCCTGCACGGTATCAGCGAGTTGCAAGACATCAACAAAAACGTCAGCGTGAGCTATGTGGGTTATTACTACGAGCCCGCCATACCCGATTGCGTGTTCATCCTCCCCAAGGTTCTGCTCAACGACAAAGATCAATTGGTGGTTGGACCTAATACGACTATCGACCCAAAAGAAATCATCACACCAAAAGGACAGCAAAAACACTTGACCAAAGAATACCGCAAATTCTTGTACGAGTTTGCCGTTTGGATTTACAGGACCATTGCCGTTTACCATCAGCACAAACCCGATTCACAGGCCATCTATTACCGTCGTCTGCCGCGCTCTGGTAAGGGAATGCGACATCAAGCCAACACCTATCTTGACATCATCCTCTCCCTCATCCAATTCAACCAAGAGAACCAGGAATTCTTTCTCTACACGGTCAAAAACAACCACTCGGGCCACAACAAAATCAATTGGACCCGAACCATCTCACATTCCGAAACCTTCCTTCAGAACGGCACGCCGATTTATCTGGATCCCGTCAACCGCAAACGGCAAATCAATTTCGACGAAGAGCTGTTCGTCATCTTCTTCTCCATCCTTGATTATGTCAACCGCGAGTATGGTTTCCGCACACCTATCAATATGCAATATGAGTTGCTCTCCCCGTCACAATTTGAGACCTATCGCAAAGGCTACGGCAAGAGCAGGCTGAAAGAAATCCGATACAAGTATTTCTCCGACAAGGCGGTGCTGCTATGGGAACTCTGCTATGCTTTCTTCGACAACACCTATCTGCTTGCCGTCAATACCGACAACAAGGAATACCTGCTCGCCAAGAAATACAACATCATCTTTGAAGCCATCATTGACGAGTTGATTGGCACTTCTCACGATGCCATCCCACCTGGATTGGCCGACCAAGACGACGGCAAGCAAGTGGACCACATGTATACCGATTTGGCACTCACCTCGCACCAAAATCGAGAAGTGTACTACATCGGCGACTCCAAGTATTACAAGATGTCGACGGCCATAGGAAAGCCTTCCGTTTCGAAGCAATACACCTATGCCCGCAATGTGATACAATGGAACATTGACTTGTGGAAAGACAATGAAGAAGGGCGACGGATGAAAAGTGAGACCGAAAAAAGATTCAAAGACATAAGGCTGCGCCCTGATTCGCCCAACGAGGGTTATGACATCATACCCAATTTCTTCCTTTCCGCTTTTGTTGACGACCAACCCACCTACGACCGAGGCACTGATGCCGAAGGGAACGATTTGAATGTCAAATCCCGTGAAGAGACCTATATCTCCACCCAATTCGACAATCGCCTCTTCGACCGCGACACCTTGCTGTTGATGTATTATGACATCAATTTCCTTTTTGTCGTCCGGATGTATGCACGAAACAAGGAATCGGAGAAGGCGCAATGGAAGTCACATGTTAGAACCATTTTCAGAAAGAAGATCCAAGAAATGCTGGCGTCCAAGTTCCAATTCTATGCATTTGCTCCCAAGCCATCCACCTACGCCAAAGGCTTTATGGACAAAAACCTGAAGAAACTGATTGGCAAGGTATTCAGTCCGTTCGCCCATGAAGAGGTGTTTGTGTTGGCATTGGAAAACACTGAAAACGAACAAGAAAGGCAGGAAAACGAGGCGTTGTTGTTGGAGCTCAAAGAGCATTTCTTTGTGACAAAGCCGGGAAATTTCACATTAGGTCAAGACCCGACGGCAACCTTGAAGTGTTTGGGATACACGAAGGGTGCTGAAAAGACAGATGAAAAAACAGATTTGATGTTGCTATCTACCATCCAAGCCAAAGTTAACCCAAACACTGCAGCATTTAAGAATGGAACCGCTGCCACTTTTGTTTCGGGTCATACTCCGAACAAAGCCATAGACCTGCAACGATTAAAGTATTTCGCTCCTATCATTAATCATGAAGTTGTTGGGGCTTATGAGATAGTGTCCGTTGGCGTCACTTATGTTGACGATCCGAAGCATCCGATGCGACTGCTGTTTAAGTTAAGTAACTATCGCAAATTCAATAAGATGTTTGTCTTTGGCGTAAACAATGCTGCTTCTTCGGGTATTACACTCAATCCGTCTCAACTTGCCAAATACCTTGAGGAAAAACCTTCACAAAACAGTTTCGTCTTTGCTTTTGAGGAAGCTCAAGACAATGGGTGAAATTCAAGGTTTTGCATCTTTAATTAGTAACCTCATGACCGACCACCTCACCCCAGCCCAGCGCCACCTCGTGATGTCGCACATCCGCAGCCGCAACACCAAACCCGAACTGAAAGTGCGCCAGTGGCTGTGGCACCACGGCTATCGCTACCGCCTCAACGTGAAAGGCGTCCCAGGGAAACCCGACATCGTCATGCGCAGCTACCATACCGCCATCTTCGTCAACGGATGCTTCTGGCATGGACACGAGGGCTGCTGTAAAATACCCCAAACCAACACCGAGTTCTGGATCAACAAAAGCAGCGCGACCACCAAAACTACCAGCTCCTCAAAGACAACGGCTGGCAAGTGATCGTCATCTGGGAATGCCAACTCCACCCCGACC
Organism: uncultured Bacteroidales bacterium; assembly: GCA_905234455.1. GTDB lineage: Bacteria > Bacteroidota > Bacteroidia > Bacteroidales > F082 > Limimorpha. The sequence continues at coordinate 23,864 of CAJOIH010000002.1, forward strand.
GCATGGAACGCACCATGTGCGAAGTGGAACTCCAACTCAACGAAAAACTACTGTCGCTCTACCAAACACACAAACCCTTCGTCTACCGCCAAAACGACGAAACCGACCACCTGCCAATGGCAGCGGAAGACTTGAAAAAAAATTGACATCCGGAAATACTTGAACGGAAAGTTGGCCAAAGACGGTGTTCAACTGTTTTAAAAAATATTTCAAAATAGTATTGACAATTAATAAAAAAGTGGTATCTTTGCAGCGAGATACAAGGTGAACTGTGTTTTACAAAGTCTAAATTTAAAATGATATGAAAAATATAGTTACCTTTGCACAAAACGAAACGTGTTTTAACGCACAATTACAAATGGATACAAACGAACATAAAACAGCACACCCTTGTGGCTACACCCATGAGCAAATGGAGGCTTCGCTTCAAACGGCGGAAGCAGACTATCAAAACGGTCGCTGTGTAAACCACTCTTCCATTTGCGAGCGTTATGGCATATGAAAACCCATATTCACAATTGCCTTTTTTTCATCACCTCAATTTGGGATTGCCGACAGGGAGGAGAAGCGTTTTGAGGGCGCGTAAAAAAATCTGACACCCCACCGAGATTTGTGTGTTTTTATTATTTTTGTGAAAAATATTCATGCCAGAGTTAAGATTGGCGACACTTCAAGAACTCTAACAACAAGACAAACACCAAAATTACTGAAGGCTACATGCCCTTCATGGGCCATCAGACCTACTACCGCATAGTGGGTGAGCCATCCGAAAAAACACCCCTGCTGCTGCTTCACGGCGGACCGGGAAGTACACACAACTATTTCGAAGTGCTCGACTGCATCGCCGACACCGGACGGCAAGTCGTCGCATACGACCAGATAGGCTGCGGCAACTCCTACCTCGACGGACACCCTGAACTGTGGACGCAGAAGACCTGGATTGACGAGCTGATCGCCATCCGCAAACATCTCCACCTCGACACGGTTCACCTCCTCGGACAGTCGTGGGGCGCCATGCAGGCCATCGCCTATGCCATCGACGAGAAGCCCGCGGGCATCAAGTCACTCATCCTTTCCTCCGGCCATGCTTCCAGCAGCCTGTGGGCCAGCGAACAACATAGGCTTATCAAAGAGCTCCCGGAAGAAGACCAGGAAGCCATACGCAAGGCGGAAGCCGCTGGCCAATGGGATTCGCCTGACTACCTGCGCGCCAACGACCATTACTACGAACAGTTTGTCATCAGCGTCGATGAGCATTCGCCCGAGTGCCTGCGCCGTCCGAAACGCGCTGGAGCAGAAGCCTATCTCTACGGCTGGGGCCCCAACGAATACCAGCCGCTCGGCAGCCTGAAGGCTTTTGAATACACCGACCACCTGCATCTCATCACCCAACCGACACTCATCTGCAGCGGAACACGCGACATCTGCACCCCCGTCGTTGCCGCCTCGCTCTATGAACATATCCCCGGCAGCCGTTGGCACCTGTTCCGCAAGGCACGTCATACCTGCTTTGTCGATGCCCACGAGGAATACTGCAAAGTGCTTATCGACTGGCTCGAAGAAAACGATTAAGGTATGGCAAACCATCGCGTCATCGGCATCGGAGAAACCGTCCTCGACATCCAAAAAATATTCCAAAAAAATATTGACAATAATAAAATAACCGTATCTTTGCACTGCAAAAAAGATCGAAAAATGAGACAAAATTTGCAGTGTTAAATATCTAATTCAATGATTATCAGTAGGAATAAGTATATCAAAGAACTCATAGACAAGCGCTGGAATGGCAAAGTAAAAATCATCACCGGCATCCGTCGTTGTGGCAAATCGTTCCTACTGTTGACCCTCTACAAGGAATACCTCAAGGCCGAAGGAGTGGCCGACGACTGCTTCGTGGAAATAGCGCTGGACAAACACGCCCACCTTAAGTACCGCAATCCTAATATGCTATATGACTACGTCCTCAGCCGTACCCAGGATATGACAAAGCGCTACTACGTGTTTATCGACGAGATACAGTTGTCGTTCAAGGTAAAATACCCCGACCTAGACGAAAGCCAGGTGCCCAAGGAAGACCAAGAGATGCTCTATATCACCTTTTACGATATACTGATCGACTTAATGGAACGTAGCAACCTGGACCTCTATGTCACAGGCTCGAATTCCAAGATGCTCTCCAAGGACATCGTCACCAACTTCCGCGACCGTGGGTCGGAAATCAAGGTATTCCCGCTCTCGTTCAAGGAGTATTATCCTGTTTCGGGTCTCGAAAAGGCCGACGCATTGGAAGAATACCTCACCTATGGCGGTATGCCGCTGGCAGTGCTGGAAAAGGACGAGGCCGAAAAACGCAAATACCTTAAAGGGCTGCACAAACGGGTCTATATCAAGGATGTCGTGGAGCGTTACAAACTGAAAGACGATGAAGTGCTGGAGTCGTTGATTGACGCTTTGTATTCAGCGGTCGGTTCACTGTCCAATCCTCACAAAATGGCCAATGCGGCAGGCTCGCTGATGAAGCGCAGCACTTCCGACCACACCATCAAAAACTACCTGGATTATGTGGAGGATGCCTACCTGTTTGCAGGTGCCAGACGCTACGATGTGAAAGGGAAACGCTATTTCGAGAACATCCAGAAATACTACGCGATGGACACAGGCTTGCGCAATGCCAAACTGAACTTCCGCCAGCAGGAGAAGTCGCACCTGATGGAGAATGTGATCTTCATCGAGCTGCTGCGTAGAGGCTATAGCGTAGATGTGGGCATGGTGGAGGTAACCACCGTGAAGGAGGGCAAGAAACAGCAATCGCAGTATGAGATTGATTTCATCGTCAACACCGGGCGCGAAAAGGTGTATATCCAATCGGCCCTGAACGTGGACACCGAAATCAAGCGCAACCAGGAGACCTTCTCGTTGAAAAACACAGGCGACTTTTTCCGCAAGATAGTTATCCTCGACGGGAACGCAAAAGCATGGACAGACGAAGACGGTATTACCTATATAGGAGTCATACCTTTTTTGTTGGGAGAGCAGGAAATAAACTAATAACTATATGGCAAACCCTCGCGTCCTCGGCATCGGAGAAACCCCAAAACTAGTCATATTCGACCTCGACGGCACCTTGCTCGACACGCTTGACGACCTCAGTGCGGCGGTCAACTATGCCATGGAGCAACAGGGCTTTCCCCAACATACGCGGGAGGAATATAGGATGATGGTCGGCCACGGAGCACGTAACCTGATGAGCCAAGCCTTGCCTTCGGAGCACGCCCATAATAAAGCTTTGATTGACACTGTGCTGGCCGATTTTAGGGCTTACTATAACACTCACATTGATGTGTTTACAAAGCCGTTTCCTGGGATTCGGGAGCTCATTGCTGAGCTACATCGTAACAACATAAGACTTGCCGTCGCCTCCAACAAGTTCCAAGAAGGCACAGAACACCTCATCAAGGAATTCTTCCCCGATATCCCCTTTGTCGCCATTTTGGGCAACCGCCCGGGGTTTCCTCTCAAACCCGATCCTGGAATCGTCGGCGAAATACTGCGCAAGGCGGGCCTTACCCAAGCCAACGCCGTCATGATAGGTGATTCGGATACCGACATGGAAACCGCCATCAACAGCGGCATCATGGGCATCGCCGTCGGCTGGGGCTACCGCGATATGAAAAACATCCCAGGCCTCACTGTGGCCGAAACCGTCGAAGAACTACAAAACCTACTCTATCTGCCAATGGCAGCGGAAGAACTACATTTTCGCTAATAATACATCTGTGCTTATCTCCATGCGGCTGAAAGCAAACCACTTTTTTCCAAGATCTTTCAACGATGCACCAAAGTGGTAAACAGTATCATCGATACAGAGAAAACGGTCGTGAACATTTTGGAATTCATAAACATCAATGGCTTGGTACTGAGCGTTGTGACGTTGCAGATCAAGGGCAAATTGACGGGTGATGGTTCGGGTGTAAATTAGGGCCGATACATTGTCTTTGCGCTTATCAAGTACGGTCAACACCGTGTCATCAACATAATTGTCAAATACAACGATACGACGTTGAGCGCTACGGATAAGATCGCTAACGAATTTATAAGCTTCAAACACTTGTCCGTCGAAAAAAACACCCTCCACAGGAGGCAGTGAAGTTCGAACAAAAAAATCAATCTTTTCCTCGGTCTTACCAACCCGGTGTTCCAAATTCTCAATTCTACGATTGATAGCAAAGCCTCGCAATAAGTATTCCTTTAACACCTTGTTTGCCCACTTTCTAAAATCCGTACCCCGTTGTGACTTAACACGGTAACCTACAGATATAATGACATCAAGGTTATAAATCATCACGGGCTTGTCAGAAAAAGGAAAGTGCAAAAAATGCACATTGCCCTCCTTTTCAAGTTCTCCTTCGGAAAACACATTATTGATGTGACGCGTAATTGTAGTTCTGTCTTTCTGGAATAAATCACCCATCTGAGCTTGCGTAAGCCAAACGGTTTCTTCTTCAATTCTGACCTCAAGTGTAATGCTGTTATCAAGCTGATATAGCACAATTTCTCCTTTGTTCACAGTGAGCAAATCCTCGCTGGTGTCGTTTTTTGCGACAAAGTTCGTTAGTTCTTTTGTGTTTTTTGCCATAATGCCGCAAAGATAGTAAAATAATTAATATAAAAATGATTAATAAAAAATCTATCAGGAATCGATTTATTATTGTAAAAAAACAGGAAACTCGTACCTTTGTACTCCCAAACGTAATGCCATGCCCCCAAACCTCCTCCTTCAATCCCTCGCCAAATTCCTTCTCGGCGTCATTCTTCTTGGAGTACTCATCTTCCTCCCCGCCGGCTCACTCCACTACTGGCAAGGCTGGCTGCTCATGGGCATCCTCTTCATCCCCATGTTCATCGCAGGCCTCGTCATGCTGGTCAAAAACCCAGAATTGCTCCAAAAACGACTCAACGCCAAAGAGCAGGAACAAGAACAAAAAACGGTTGTGGCACTGAGCGGTGTGCTATTCATCGCAGCCTTCGTGGTGGCAGGCCTCAACTGGCGCTTCCAATGGTGCGTGCTGCCCGACTGGGCAGTGTGGATGGCCGCCGCGCTCTTCCTGGTTTGCTATGGCCTCTACGCCGAAGTGCTGCGCGAAAACACCTACCTTTCTCGAACCATCGAAGTACAGGAACACCAAAAAGTTATCGACACGGGCCTCTATGGGGTGGTCCGTCACCCGATGTATATGGCCACCACCATCCTCTTCCTGATGATGCCCCTCGTGCTGGCCTCACCCATCTCTTTCGCCATCATGCTGCTCTATATCCCGCTCATCGCCAAACGCATCCGCAACGAAGAAACGGTCCTCGAACAAGGCCTGGAGGGTTACGCCGAATACAAACAACGGGTGAAATATAGGATGCTGCCTTTTATTTGGTGATCTCTTCCGCCAGCGCCTGACGGATGCCCTTGGCCAATTGATCCGGACACGAAGTGGGCTTGAACCCACAACGGATGCCTTCCAATCGCTGAACGACTTCCTCGGCATCCATGCCCTCAACCAAACGTCCTACCCCCTGGGTGTTGCCGTCACAACCCCCGTAAAACTGCACATTGTGGATTTTACCATCTATAATCTCGAATTCAATGACCTGGCTACAGGTGCCTTGAGGATAATAGGTGTATTTCATACTATAATAATATTGCTTATACTAAACTGAATAAAAACTCCTGGTCGACAAACTCCCACCGCACCGTTCCAAACCGTATCAGATGGGCCAAAAGCGTGATGACTTTGTGGCGAGGAAGCCTTGAAAGCCGAACAATCTGACCCAAAGTCAAACGCCCTTCCATCACACCAAGCAACCGACGAATGTCGTCATCGTAGGCCACTAGAGCCCCCTGCGGCTGCTGCGACTCTCGCATAAGCGTAAACAACACCGGCGAAGCCACAATGTTCTCGTCATTAATACGGATATAAGCACGCATGCGTCCATCCTCGTCCGGAGCACAAACGGGCCGCTTTTCGGAAGGCGGTATCGTGGCAATGACCACGGTGCGTCCTTCGGCATGATAGGTGTCGAACGAGATGCTCGCCTCAGGCTGGCAATACTTGTAAGCGGCCTGATGCATCACATGAATCTCACCCTCCGACTTCACCCCGGCAATCATGCCATCGTCGCGTACGCCGATGAGCAACCGACCCCCGTCAGTGTTGGCAAACGCCGAAACCGACCGTGCCAGCTTGCAAGGGTCGTCAACGCGGTACTTGAAGTCCTGCCGCTGATGCTCGCCCTCTTGGATGAGGCTGAGAAGATAACGCTTATTGTCCATTATCTGTTCTCGTAAGCTTCCTTCGCATCAGCATAATCAGAGGTAACACCGTCATCAGTGAAGGTGTGGACGAAAAACGGCTTGCCTTCCTCGTCTTCGTTCTTTTTATTGTTTTTTTCGCACATCATTCTAAATGGTTTTATTTCATCTTGAATTCCAACACACCACCCTCCATGATCTGACGGTGCGTAAGCATATAGTCTTTTATCGGCTTTCCATTGAGCTTCACGCTCTTCACGTGAATACGCTCGGGGGTCTTGTTCGGCGCGGAGATCACAAAGTCCTTGCCGCCAGCAAGATGCAAAGTGGCTTTCGTAAATAACGGAGTACCAATCACATACTCGGCCGAGCCGGCATGGAAGGGATAAAAGCCCAAAGCCGAAAAGATGTACCAAGCCGACATCTGTCCGCAGTCGTCGTTGCCGGCATAACCGCACGGCGTGGCACGGTAAAACTCGCTGCGCACCTGCTCCACCAGCTCCTGGGTCCGTTCGGGCTTGCCGGCGAAGTTGTACAGATACACGGTGTGATGGCTGGGCTCGTTGCCATGGGCATACTGCCCGATAAAGCCACTGGCATTGCCGTTGACCTCGCCTGAAGTGGCCGTCAGGCTGAAGTTCTCATCAAGTTTCTTCAAGAAGCCTTTCCTGCCCCCAAACAAATCAATCAACCCTTGCGGGTCCTGGGGCACAAACCACATATATTGCCAGGCATTGCCCTCCACAAAACAAGGCTGCTCGTACGACAACGGGTCGAAGTCCTCAAGCCAGTGGCCGTTTTCATCCTTCGGACGGAAAAATCCCACCTCGGGATCAAACAGGTTCTTGTAAAACAGGCTGCGCCTGTAAAAGCGCTCGTAATCATCCGTCTTGCCGAGTTTCTGGGCCACCAACGCCACGCAGGCGTCGTCGAAAGCCTGCTCCATGGTGATGCTCACACTCTCGTCCTGAAGAGTTTGTGGCATATAACCATATTGTTCCCAGATTTCAAAAGGCGAGTTGAAATGACTCCTCGTACTGCTCTCCACCATGGCCCGATAGGCCGCTTCCACATCAATGCCGGGGATCTCGGCCAAGATGGCATCGGCCAGCACGGGAATGGCGTGGTTGCCAATCATGCAGTAGTTGTCCTGTCCCCACAAATCCCAGATGGGCAGGTAGCCATAGGTCTGGTGGTGCAGCACCATGTCGCGCACAAACTGCGCCGCGATGTCGGGGGCAATCAATGTATAAAGCGGATGCGCAGCCCGGAACGTGTCCCAAAGGCTGAATGTGCTATGGTAGGTCTGCCCCGCGGGCATCTGCTTGATTTCAAAATTAGTGTCCATATAACGGCCGTCCACGTCGCTCATCGTGTTGGGCTGCATCAGCACATGGTACAAGCCGGTGTAGAAGATGGTCTTCTGCTCGTCGGTGCCCTCCACGTCGATGCAGCTCAAGGCCTGCATCCACGCGTCATGGGCGGCCTGCACATACCGATCAAACGACCACCCTGAAGCTTCGGCAAGCATATTCTTTCGCGCTCCCTCCACATCGACAGGGGAGATAGCCACCTTCACCATTAATTCGTTGCCATCAGCAGGATCAAAGCTCAAAGCGGCCCTTAACGTCCTGCCGTTCACCACGTCGCTTTCACCCACGTTCAGCCCGCCGTTCATCAACACACGCCCCACAATGGGCTTCGAGAACTCGGCCCTGAAATACACCTTGCGCAGCTTGGCCCAGCCGGTGACCACCCGGTAACCCTCAATGGTATGGTCGTCCACCATCCTGAGCTGCGCCTGAATCACATCGTAGGTGCGGCGCTTCGAGTAATAGGCCTCGCCCCGATAGGTGCCGCGGTCCAAGTCGAGCACCACGGTCTGCGGCTGGCCATAGGGGAAAGTGTATCTATGGATCCCAGCCCGCACCGTGGCCGAGAGCTCCACGTTGACGCCGCTCTCCTGCAACAGCACCTGATAATACCCAGGCTGCGCCATCTCGGCCGAATGGCTGTAATGCTGCCCGAAGTCGCCTCCTTTCAGCTCCGAAGGGGTCACCTCACGGCACAACGGCATCAGGCTCACGTCGATCAGGTCGGTGCAACCCGTACCGCTGAGGTGGGTATGGGTGAAGCCATAGATCACGTCTTTGTTGTAGTCATAGCCGGAGCAAGGGTCCCAGGTGACCATCAGTTCGGTCTCGGGACTCAGCTGCACCATGCCCTGCGGCATTGTCGCCCCGGGGAAGGTGCTCCCGCTCAACGCGCCAGTCTCGTCGGTCTGGGTGCCGATGAAGGGGTTCACATACTGGGTGTAGTCCACGGTGCGCTGGGCACCTAAAAACAAAGGCAGCAACAGCAAGGCCAACAGCAGCCGCCTACCGCCCTTGCGAGTGATAGCGTAACGATTCATTACTTATTCTTTTACGATTTTCAAAGTTCTAACGCCGCGTTCATCCGAAATCCTTACCACATAAACCCCAGCGGCCAAGTCCAACCCCTCGAGGTCGACACGCCCGTCGCGAAGCTCGGTGGTGGCCACAACCCTGCCAAACAAGTCGTACACCATAGCCGGACCGTCAATGGCCTCCACGTTCTCCTCCAACCCTACGCCGTCGTCGTTGCCTACACGGACGTCGTCGACATATACGCCGTCGGCGTTGTTCGAGAAGCCGTCAAAGCCAATCTGGTACTTGCTCGATGCCTCGGGAAGCTCGATCACCACCGTCTCCCAGTCCTGGGCAGGGGTGTCGAAGGTGCCAATCACATGCCACGGGTCGAGGGGCGAAGTGCGATAACCCACATACAGATAGTCCACACGGCCGTCCAACAAACGCTGCCTGCGCTTGAACTCCAACGTGGGACGGGTCACGGCGGTGATGTCCAACGGCGCGGAATACAAAATGGCCTCTTCGTTCATCCAAATGAAGAAGGCGGTGTTGTTCAAGATGGTGTATCCCGGGTCGACCACCCAGCCGCCATCGCCAGCAGAAATATCGTTGTACCAGCAAATAAAATCTTCAGAGCCTTCAAAATCATCGAAATAAGGCTCGTCGTCGGTCACGATGATCGGCTCACAAAGGGTCTTGAACGTGGTGGGGTACGACCATTCCGACGCCAAGCCTCCGCCGCAGTTGGCCCTCACGCGGACCGTGTAGTCCGTCGTCGCCTCCAGGCCTTCCAGCACAAAAGGCTGGGTGTCCACGGTCATCAGGTCGCCGTTGAGCTCAAGGGTCCAGCTCTCCTCGTTGCCCGTGGTCGACCAGCCAAGGTGGGCCGACGACATGGTGAGCTCGGTGACCAGCAGGTTCATCGGACGGGCACAGCCTCCGGCGCCGGTGATCTCAATGTCATCTACGAAAATATAGTATCCTCCGTTGCTGTAGCCCAAGAACGAAATCTGATAGGTGGCTGAAATGTCGGGCAATTCAAAGGTCTCGTCGTAAACGTTTGACCAGTCGCTGAAGCTGTAACTGCCCAACTCATGCCAGCTGTCGCCCTCCGAGGTACGGTAACTCACCGTGAGCACGTCGTAGGGCGGGTAAAACCCCATCATGGCATAGCCGAAGCTGAACGAGGCGCCGCTCACCCCCGATAGGTCGAAAGTGGGGGAGACCAGCCGGGCTTCCGCACCTGCCGTGGCGTTTTGGAATGCCACCACGTTCGAGGCGGTGCCGTTCATCACCGCCCAAGTGGCACTTCCAGAGGTTTCCACCGTCCAGCATTCCATCTGTCCGGATTCAAAGTTTTCAATATACGATTGTCCATCCACAATCGGAATCACACACTGTGCTGACGCTTGGACCGTGCCAAACGCCAGCAACAGCAGAATTAATAGTTTGTTTTTCATGCTATGTTCAATTATTTTCGCATAAACTCATGCAACTCATCCCTCGATGAGCTGTAGGTGAAGACTTCGTCCAACAAAAAGAAATTGTTGGGGTCAACGCAATGCCGGTAGGCGAATTTGGCAAAATCCAAACGGTTCGTATCGTAGGTGAACAACCGGCAGATCTCGGCAATCTGACGCGTACTCATCGGGTTGGCACCGTTGATGCGCTTGGCCGTCTCCAAACGGTTGCCGTCGAAAACCTCATTGGAAAGGATCCTGCAAGCCTCGTCAAAAACACGGGGATCCATGCCACGACCCACCCCCGAAGGCACTTCCCTGAACAAGGGCTGACGGGCACGGTTGCCCACAGTGAACATCGGACCGTAAGGATCGTGTGAAGGACGGTGGTATCTGGAATGGTGTGAATGAGAACTGGAATGGCTTCCGAAAAGCCCTGACTGGGCAGCGGCCGGTACCGCCACCACCAACAACATAAAATACAACACTAGCTTTTTCATGACAGTCAATTTTTAAGGTTAATGGTATCTAAATTAATTACAAATACCATACCATCCACATTCCACTCCTAACTCCTCCCTCCTAACTCTTAAAATAGTATTGCCCCTTCCCCTCGGTGCCCTTGCCATATTGTATGGCATTCACCGGACAATGGTGATAGCACCCCATGCACATCGTGCAGTGGCCGTTCCATTTGGGCCGACCCTCCTCCAACACGATGTTCTTCAAGGGACAGGCCTCTACGCACTTCCCGCAGCCGATGCACCGGTCGGTGACCCGGTACTTGCTGTCGTCCATGGCGTACTTGTTGAAGCCCTTGTTGATCATCACGCTTTTCGTCCACGGGAAAGGCCCCACCTTCATCTCGATGAAGCTCTCCCTATCGCGAAGCCTCGGGAGGTTCCTTGCCATAACGGCATCGGTGGCCTCGATCTTCTTCCTGGCGTTTTCCTCGGTGTCGAGCTTGAAACCGGGCATCCCCACATAGGTCTCGGGCATGACCAGGCTGAAACAGGCCGACAACGTCCAGCCCTTCGCCTCGATGGCCTTGCGGAAGATCTTCTTGGTCAAGCCGCACTCGTCGCCACAGGTGCAGGCAAAATACACGTACTCGGGCTTGGTTGTCAACCGCAACGCCTTGACGAAGTCGAGCACCAGCTGCGGCGGCGCCCAGGCATACACGGGGAACACAAACCCCAGCATCTCGCCTTCAGCCAGAGCATAGTCGCTCCCGGCATCGGGGATGAAAACCAGCTTGTCATCGAGTCCTTGGGCCAACGTCTCGGCCACATGGCGGCTGTTGCCGCATCCTGAGAAGTAAAATATCATTTCCAGAAGTTTTTCGAGAAGATTGAAATCAAAGTGAAGAGCTCCACACGCCCCAGAAGCATCAGGGCCACCAGCACCCACTTGGCACCGATGGGAAGGAAAGCGTAAGTGCCATAAGGCCCTACGCTGCCCAGGCCCAGGCCGCAGTTGCTCAGCGTGGCGATGGAAGCACCCACCGCCGTGTTGAAGTCGACACCCATGGAGAGCAGGATCATCCCACCGAGGACGAAGATGAGGAAATACACGAAGACAAAGGTCATCGTCTTGAAGACCACACTGCGCGACAGGGCTTTTTTGTTGATCTTCACGGGGATGATGGCGTTGGGGTGAATCACGCGCTTCAGCTCCAGATAGGCATTCTTGGTGAAGATGAGATGCCTGATGATCTTGATGCCGCCCGCCGTCGAACCCGAACAGGCACCGATGAACACCATCAGCATCAGCACCATGGAAAGGAAGGTGGGCCAAAGGGTGTAGTCGCTCACAAAGAAGCCCGTGGTGGTCAGCGTGGAGATCACGCTGAAGAACGACGAACGCAAGGCGCCGCCCACACTCATCTTGGCCATGAACACCAACACCAGCGCCACGCCGGCACTTACCCCGAGAATCATCCAGATGAAATGCCTGAACTCCTCGTTGCTGAACAAAGCCTTCGGGTTGCGCACCATCGCGATGAGCAACAACGTGAAGTTGCAGCCCGACAACACCATGAACAGCATCACGATGACCTGCGAATAGTCGGAATACCCCGCAATGCTGCCGGCACGGGTAGAGAAACCGCCCGACGAGATGGTGGTCAGCGAATGGCATACGGCATCGAACCAGTCCATGTCGCCCAACTGCAGCAACACGGCCTCCAACAGGGTGAAAAATATATACAAGGCCCACAGCCGCTTGGCAGTGTGCATGGGCCGCGGATGCAACTTGTCGTAGTTGATGCCGTTCATCTCGGTCATGAACAGCTGCATGCCGCCGACACTCAGGTAGGGGATGAGCACCACGGCAAACACGATGATGCCCAAACCGCCAATCCACTGGGTCATGCTGCGCCACAAAAGGATGTCCTTCGGCACCGTCTCCAGGTTGGTGAGGATCGAAGCCCCCGTGGTGGTGAACCCCGACAGGGCCTCAAAGAAGGCATCCGTGAAGTTGGGGACGCTCTTGCTCAGCAGGAAGGGGAGACCGCCAAACACCGACAGGGTCAGCCACGACAGGCAGATGGTGATCACACCCTCGCGGTGGTTGAGCTTCTGGCCCTTTTTGCGCCGCGTCGAAAAAGTCAGGATGAAACCGGTCAACACGGTGATGAGGGCCGCAAAAGGCATGCTGAACACGTTGATGCCGTGATGGAAATAGGTCACGGGCAACACGGTGAGCATGAAAAGCCCCTCGATAAACAACAGCATGCCCTGCACGCGCAGGATGACCGATAGGCTGACCTTGCTGCTGGTGTTCATCGCTCAATCGTATTAATGGAACAGACGCTCTACGGCAGGGATGGCGTTGGGCAAAGCCAACACCACCACCTTGTCCTCGGCCTGGATCTCAAACTCGTCGGTGGCGATGTAACTCTCGCCGTCGCGCACGATGCCGCAGATGATGGCATCGGCAGGCATGGTGAGCTTGCCGATCATCTTGCGGGTCACGGCAGCACCCTGCCGCACGTCGAACTCCACAATGTCGGCATCGATGCCACTCAGGCATTTCATAGACGACACCTTGGCACCCAAGGTGTAACGCACCATGTAACTGGCCGCGATGAGCTTCTTGTTGATGATGCTGTCGATGCCGATGTTCTGCGAGATGTCGATGTAGTCGATGTTCTCCACCAAGGCAATGGTCTTCTTCACGCCGAAAGCCTTGGCCTGCAAGCAGGTGAGGATGTTGGTCTCGGTGTTCTCGGTCACCGCGATGAAAGCGTCCATCTCAGTGATGCCTTCCTCCTCCAACACGTCGAGGTTGCGGGCATCGGCGTTGACCACCAAAGCCTTCGAGAGGTTGTTGGTCAATTCGGTGCAACGCTCTTTGCTGATCTCCAGGATCTTGATGTTCAGCTCGTTCTCAAGCCGCTTCGCGGTGATGCGCCCTACACGGCCTCCGCCCACAATCATCACGTTGTGGATGTTGATCTGCTTCTTGCCGCTCAATCGGATGATGTCCTTGATGGCATGGGGCTTGGTGACCACATACACCATGTCGGCAATCTGGAACACGGTGTCGTCCTGCGCAATGAAGGTGTTCTGCCTGCGATGGATGGCCGCAATCCTGAAGTCGATGTGCTGGTACTGCTCGGTGACCTCGCCCACGGTCTTGCCCACGATCTCGGCCTCCTGCTCCAACTTCACCATGAAGAGCTGCAACTTGCCGCCGCCAAAGTCGTACGTCTCCAACGAGGCGTTCTGCTTCAACAGCGAGATGATCTCCTGAGCCGCAATGTCCTCGGGCGACAACAGGCCGTCAATGCCCAGGTCTTGATACATCCGCCAGACTTCCGTACTCAGGTTTTCCATGGTGTTGACACGGGCGATGACCTTCTTGGCACCGAGTTTCTTGGCTACGATGCCCGTCAACAGGTTGATGTGCTCGTCGTGCAGCACCGCAATGACCAAGTCGGCACGCGACACGTTGGCGCGATGCAATACCGACACCGATGTGGAGTCGCCCGTGATGGTCATCACGTCAGTATGCGATTCCACCATCTTCAACAGCTCCTCGTGAGGGTCGACAATGGTGATGTTGTGGTTGTCGCGCACCAAGGCCTCCGCCAAGTGCAAACCCACTTCACCGTCTCCAGCAATGACTATGTCCATTTCTCAGTTAGCAGTTATTTCATGAATCCCTCAATGATGTCCGGCACCCCGTTGTTGTTCTTGTCGCCCATGGCGCCGCCGAGCAAACCGCCAAGCAATCCGCCCGACGACTGGTTTCCGGAAGCACCGAGAAGTCCGCCGAGCAAACCGCCTAAGCCGCCAATGCCGGTGTTGCTGCTCTTCTGTCCAGCACCCAGCAGTCCCAGCAGGGCAGGGGCAATGGCCGAAAGGATGCCGCTCACTTGGCTGGTCGAAACACCCGTCTGCTTGGCCAAGGCCGAGAAGGTCGAGTTGGTGTTGCCACCCAGGATATGGCCCAGGATCTTGCTGCCGTCGGTCAGGCTGGCAGCGCTCAGGTTGACGCTGGTGTCGCCGAGGTGGCTGGCCAAGGCACCGGCCAGCGAAGCGGCACCACTCTCAGTGGCGGTGTTTTTCTGCATCGCACCGATGAGGGCCGGAAGGGCGGCGTTGATCACCGAATTCACCTGGTTGCCGTTCACGTTGAATTGCTTGCTCATGTCGTTGACAGCACTACCTGCCGTCAGAGCTCCTAGAATGCTATTGATATCCATTTTTTGTGTTTTTAATAGGGTTTCACAAGGCAAAAATAAGATTTTTTAACAATTATTGCTATTTTTGCATCCAATTTTAAATCAACTCACTATGGAAACCACCAACAAACACTTCAAACGTTACACGGTAACCACAGCTCTGCCCTACGCCAATGGCCCCGTCCACATCGGTCACCTGGCCGGCGTCTACATCCCCGCCGACACCTACGTCCGCTACCTGCGAATGAAAGGCGAGGAAGTGCTGTTTGTCGGTGGTTCCGATGAGCACGGCGTGCCGATCACCATCAAGGCCGAAAAGGAAGGCGTCACCCCACAGGACATCGTCGACCGCTACCACGGCATCATCAAACGCTCGTTCGAGGAACTGGGCATCAGCTACGACATCTACTCGCGCACTTCCTCCAAGATCCACCGTGCCACCGCCCAGGAGTTCTTCAAGAAACTCTACGACGAAGGCAAGTTCATCGAGAAAGAGACGGAACAGTACTTCGACCCCGAACGCCAGAAGTTCCTCTCCGACCGCTACATCGTGGGCACCTGCCCCAAATGCGGCGCCGACGGCGCCTATGGCGACCAATGCGAGAAATGCGGCTCCTCACTGAGCCCCGACGAGCTCATCAACCCGCATTCACAACTCAGCGGCGCAGCCCTGGTGAAGAAACCCACCAAACACTGGTACCTGCCCCTCGACCAATACGAGCCCTGGCTCCGCGAGTGGATCCTCGAAGGCCATAAGGAATGGAAGTCGAACGTTTACGGCCAAGTCAAGAGCTGGCTCGACGGCGGACTGCAACCCCGCGCCGTCACCCGCGACCTCGACTGGGGCGTGCCCCGCTCGACAACGCCGACGGCAAAGTGCTCTACGTCTGGTTCGACGCCCCCATCGGCTATATCTCCAACACCAAGGAGATCTGCGAACAGAGGGGCGAGGACTGGGAAAAATGGTGGAAAGACCCCGAGACCAAGCTGGTGCACTTCATCGGCAAGGACAACATCGTGTTCCACTGCATCATCTTCCCCTGCATGATGAAAGCCTACGGCGATTATATCATGCCCGACAACGTGCCCGCCAACGAGTTTCTCAACCTCGAGAACGACAAGATCTCCACCTCGCGCAACTGGGCCGTGTGGCTGCATGAATACCTGCAGGAATTCCCTGGCAAACAGGACGTGCTGCGTTACGTGCTCACCGCCAACGCCCCCGAGACCAAGGACAACAACTTCACCTGGAAGGACTACCAGGACCGCAACAACAACGAGCTGCTGGCCATCTTCGGTAACTTCGTCAACCGCACCCTGGTGCTCACGCACAAATACTACGAAGGCGCCGTGCCAGCCATGACGGGATTGAACGAGGTCGACGAAGCCGTGGTGGCCGAGATGAACGGCTATGCTGCCACAGTAGGTCGCCTCATCGAGACCTATAAGTTCCGTGAAGCCCTCTCCGAGCTGATGAACCTCGCCCGCCTGGGCAACAAGTACCTCACCGACAACGAGCCTTGGAAACAGATCAAGACCGACCCCGAACGTGTGAAGACCGTGATGGCGGTAAGCCTGCAGATTGTGGCACACCTGGCCATCTTGAGCGAGCCCTTCCTGCCCTTCAGCGCACATAAGCTGCAGCGTATGCTCCACTTCCTGTTCAAAGGCTGGAACGATGCCGAAAGGACCGTCCTGCTGCCCGAAGGCCATGTCATCGGCCAACCCGAGCTGCTGTTCGAGAAGATCGAGGACAGCGTGGTGGCCGCCCAGCTGCAGAAACTGGAAGACACCAAGAAAGCCAACCAACTCAACGCCTGGAAACCCGCCGACGTGAAACCCGTGGTGAGCTTCGACGACTATATGAAAGTCGACGTCCGCGTGGGTACCATCCTCGAATGCCAGAAGGTGCCCAAGGCCGACAAGCTGCTCCAGTTCCTCATCGACGACGGTATGCAGAAACGCACCATCGTGAGCGGCATCGCCAAATACTACACCGAACCCGAGAAGCTGGTGGGCAAACAGGTCTGCTTCATCGCCAACTTCGAACCCCGCAAACTCAAAGGCGTGGTCTCCGAAGGCATGATCCTCTCCGCCGAGGACAAGGACGGCCGCCTGGTGCTCCTCACCCCCAGCGACCTGGTCACCCCCGGATGCTCCGTGGGGTAACGGAGGTTAGAGGCTAGAAGCTAGAGGTAAAAGGCTAGAGGTGAGAACGGCGTAGCCCACAACGGCGATAGCTTTCATTGCGAGGAGCGGAATGGTTGTGCGATAGCTGTCATTGCGAGCGGAACGAACCCCGAAGGGCTCACCGACCGAAAGGGAGGTAACTGGAGCGTGGCAATCCAGTACTACTTAAAAATAATTCACCAAATTATTGTAATATTATAATAAATCATATATTTGCATAAAAATTGTAAATATATGTCAAAAGAATATTTTATTTATATTTTATTCAACAAGCCCTCGGGAACCCTATATACAGGTGTGACATCCGCTTTAAAGGAAAGGATTATTGAACACAAGTTAAGATAAAAAGTACAAATGCCAATTGGATGGATTTATTTGAGTTGTTATAACGATAATCAAATGAGAACTAATCAAGACTTTGGAAAGGCAGGAGAAGATCTCGCTGTAGAGTTGCTTGTGAAAAAAGGCTATAGGATTCTTGATCGCAACTGGCGTTCTGGGCATAAGGAAATAGATATTATTGCCATGGATGGCAATACCCTAGTGGCCGTGGAGGTTAAAACGAGAAAAACCAATAAGTTTGGAGAACCAGACATTGCCGTAGGCGCTATTAAACAAAGGCTTCTTGTCTGGGCCGCAGATGCCTATGTCCGTTATCACAATCTGGACGTTGATGTTCGTTTTGATGTTATTTCCATTGTGATGACAGATACTAGCCAAATTATCGAACACATCGAGGACGCTTTTTTGGTTACTGTGCGATAGTTGTCATTGTCTGGTAGTACTGGATTGCCACGCTCCAGTTACCTCCCTTTCGGTCGGTGAGCCCTTCGGGGTTCGTTCCGCTCGCAATGACGCAAAGCGTGTCTTGCTGTCTTATTGTACCAAAAAAAACTTAACTTTGTCATTTCAAAACAACTGTCTACTATGAAATACCATCCTTCGTTTTTCATAATCTTATGTGTGCTTTTTTCTAGTTGTGTGAAACAACCATTCCAAAAGGAAACCCCCATCGACTACACCCATTACGTGAACCCCATCATCGGCACCAACGGCATGGGCCATACCTTCCCCGGCGCCTG
Source organism: uncultured Bacteroidales bacterium (assembly GCA_905234455.1). GTDB lineage: Bacteria > Bacteroidota > Bacteroidia > Bacteroidales > F082 > Limimorpha. The sequence goes on from CAJOIH010000002.1 coordinate 41,977, forward strand.
CGCGCCCTTCGGCATCGTCCAGCTGAGCCCCGATACCGACACCGTGCCGCACGACATCGACGGCGTCTACCAACCCCGGGTGTACGAATACTGTGCCGGCTACCAACATAAGGACAGCACCATCGTGGGCTTCAGCCATACCCACTTCAGCGGCACAGGCCACTCCGACCTGGGCGACATCCTCGTGATGCCCATCACCGGCGCCGTCAAATTCAATCCCGGCACACAAACCGACCCCGACAAAGGCTACCGCTCACGGTATCGCCACGAGACGGAACAAGCCTCTCCGGGCTACTACACCGTGATGCTCGACGACTATAACGTCCGAGCGGAACTCACCGCCACCCAGCATGTGGGCGTCCACCGCTATACCTTCCCCGAAGGACACCACGGAAGCGTCATCGTCGACCTGCAACACGCCATCTACAACTACGACGGCAAGACGCTTTGGGCCAACCTCCGCGTCGAAAACGATACCCTCCTCACCGGCTACCGCATCACCAACGGCTGGGCCCGCACCAACTACACCTACTTCGCCATCAGCTTCAACCAGCCCATCGCCGACTATGGCTACCGCGAACTGGAAAAACCCAAATACAACGGCATGTGGGGAAAATTCGACGTGAAACACCATTTCCCGGAGATGACAGGCCGCAAAATCGTGGCTTACTTCACCTTCAACGACCCCCAAACCCTCGAGATGAAAGTCGCCCTCTCAGCTACCAGCACCGAAGGGGCGCTCCGTAACCTTCATGCGGAAACCGACGGCCGCAACTTCGACCAACTTCTTAAGGAGACCCAAGCCCAATGGAACCAAGAACTCTCCATCCTGCAGGCCGAAGGCACCGAAGACCAGAAAGCCATGCTCTACACCTCGCTCTATCATACCATGATCAATCCTTCCGTCTATATGGACGTGGACGGACAATACCGCGGCATCGACCATAACATCCACCAAGCTAAGGGCTTCACCAACTATACAGTGTTCTCCCTTTGGGATACCTACCGCGCCCTGCATCCCCTCTTCAACGTGCTGCAACCCCAGCGCAATGCCGACATGGTGCAATCCATGCTGAAACATAGCGAACAAAGCGTCCACGGACTGCTTCCCGTGTGGTCGCACATGGGCAACGAGAACTGGTGCATGATCGGCTACCACGCCGTCTCCGTCCTCGCCGACGCCTACGCCAAGGACGTCTTCCGCCAGACCCCGGCCCTCATGCTCAACGCCATGCGCCGCAGCTCCACCTGTCCCTATTACGTCAACCTCGTCGACTACCAACGCCTCGGCTTCGTGCCCTTCGACCGCAACAGCGGCTGCGTCTCCGTCACCCTCGAATATGCCTACGACGACTGGGCCATCTACCAAACAGCCCTAAAAGCTGGCGATACCGAGACGGCCTCAGAATACCGCCAACGCGCTGCCAACTGGCGCAACACCTTCGACACTTCCCTGGGCTTTGCCCGCCCCAAGATGAGCGACGGCAACTGGAAAGAACCGTTCAGCCTCCTCGACACGGAAGGGGAGGGCTTCGTTGAAGGCAACTCCTGGGTGTATTCGTTCTACGTGCCCCACGACGTGAAAGGCCTCATCGAAGCCATGGGCGGCGATGCGCAGTTCATCCATAACCTCGACACGCTCTTCGTCATGCAACTGCCCAAAGAGTTCTTCGAGAACACCGAGGACGTCACCGAGGAAGGCCTCATGGGCTGCTATAACCACGGCAACGAACCTGCCCACCATATCGCCTACCTCTATAACTGGTCCTCAGCACCCTACAAGACCCAGTATTGGCTCCGCGAAATCATGAACCGCTTCTATCAAAACAACATCGACGGCCTCTGCGGCAACGACGACTGCGGCCAGATGTCGGCCTGGTACATCTTCTCGGTGATGGGCTTCTATCCCGTCTGCCCAGGCAGCGACCAATACGTGCTTGGCGCCCCCTACCTGCCTTACCTGAAAGTGCGTTTGGGCAACGGCAAAACCCTTGAAATCAAAGCCCCCAACGTCAGCGACGAGAACCGCTATGTCCAACAGGTGTTGCTTAACGGGCAACCCGTCACCAAGCTGTACCTCACCCATGAGCAACTCATGCAAGGCGGCACACTGGTCTTCGAAATGGGACCCGAACCCAACCTCACCCGTGGCCTCAATCCCGAGGAAAAACCTTATTCGATGACGGAATAATTATTATCTTTGCCGCATGAACATCGCCGCACTGGTTTCGGGTGGAGTCGACAGCTCCGTGGTGGTGCCGCTGCTCAAGGAGCAGGGCTACGACCCGCATATCTTCTATATCAAGATTGGTATGGAAGGGAAGGAGGACCTCTCCAGCTGCCCCTCCGAAGAGGATATCGAAATCACCACCTACATCGCCAAGAAATACGGCTGCAAGTTCGATATCGTCGACCTGCAGCATGAATATTTCGAAACGGTAGGCCGCTACACCATGGAGATGGTGCGCAAAGGCCTTACGCCCAACCCCGACGTGATGTGCAACCGCTGGATCAAACTGGGCGCCTTCGAGGAAAAGGAAGGCCATAACTTCGACAAGATCGCCACGGGCCACTACGCCCGCTCCTGGGAAGATCCCAACGGCATCTTCTGGCTTGGCACCGCCGCCGACACCTTCAAGGACCAGACCTATTTCCTGGGCCGCATCACCTACGCCCAGCTGAGCAAAGTCATCTTCCCCATCGGCGACCTGCCCAAACCGGAAGTGCGCCGACTGGCGGCAAAATACAAACTCCCCAGCGCCGAACGCCACGACAGCCAAGGCATCTGCTTCCTGGGAAAGATCAACTACAACGACTATATCCGCGAATACCTCGGTGAGATGCCAGGCGACATCGTCGAACTCGAAACCGGCAAGAAACTGGGCCGCCACAAAGGCTTCTGGTTCCATACCATCGGCCAGCGTAGAGGCCTCGGCCTCGGCGGAGGACCCTGGTTCGTGGTCAAAAAGGACATCCTCAACAACATCGTCTACGTGTCGCAAGGCTACGACCCCGTGGCCCAATACACCGAAATCATCCCGCTAGGCGACCTGATGATGATGAACCCCACCCTCCACCTCACCGAAGGCATGCGCGTGCGCTACAAGATCCGCCACCAACCGGAATTCACCCTCGGCACCGTCCACATCACCCCCGAAGGCGCCGACATCGTCTCCGACATACCCGTCTCAGGAATTGCTGCCGGTCAGTTCGGGGTGCTCTACCACGAAACCGACCCTTACGTCCTCGGTAGCGGAGTTATCATTGAAAGATGAAGGTCAACAATCGCATATTATACGAAGACAACCATCTCATCGTGGTTAACAAACTCCCCTCGGAAATCGTCCAAGGCGACAAAACAGGCGACGTCTGCCTCCTCGACGACATAAAAGCTTATATCAAAGAGAAATATGACAAGCCCGGCAACGTCTTCGCCGGCCTGGTCCACCGCATCGACCGACCCGTGAGCGGCGCCGTGGTGTTCGCCAAGACCAGCAAGGCACTCTCGCGCATGACCGTCAAAGTCAAAGACCGCGACTTCCATAAAGTCTACCTCGCCATCGTGAAAAACCGTCCGCCCAAAGACGCCGATGTGCTGGAAAACTACCTCATTAAAAACGAGAAACAAAACAAATCGTACGTGGTCCCCGAAGGCACCAAAGAAGCCAAATTGGCCCGCCTCAGCTACCGCTTGGTGGGGAAATCAGATAACTATTACTTGTTGGAAGTGGAACTCTTCACCGGCCGCCATCACCAAATACGCTGCCAACTGGCCCATATCGGCTGCCCCATCAAAGGCGACCTGAAATACGGCTACCCCCGTAGCAATCCCGACGCCTCCATCTGCCTCCACGCCTGGAAGTTCTCCTTCGAACACCCTGTCCAAAAGACACAGTTGGATATTACAGCCCCCCTGCCATCAATGGAGCCGTGGCCCTTCTTTAATGGAATCCTGAAAACGGAAAACTAAAACACCATCACCGCTCCTCCGCCCTTGGCGAGATGGACCTTGACCTTGTTGCCCCAGACCTGCACCTGCTCGGCAACGTAATCCTTGCCCACACGGTTGGCATTCACACCGTCCCTGAATATCCTGCCCGACTTGGCCCCAAAACCGGGAAGCGCCATGAGGTCCACCTCAAGGTCGCGCTCCTCCCAGTTGGTGATGGCACCCACATACCAATGGAAACCCTTCTTGCGGGCCACCACCAAATACTCGCCTACCTTGCCGTCAAGCACCACGGTCTCATCCCATACAGTGGGCACACTGGCAATGAACTGGGTGCACTCGTCCTCGGCCAAGTAGTTGCTCGGACTATCGCAAAGCATGTTGAAAGGCGACTCAAAGATCACATATTCAGCCAATTGCCTGCAACGTGTGCCCTGACTCATCGGCTCACCCCAGCTGGCAGCAAAACTGCTCCTCTGGGCGTTCTTCATCGCCCCCTGGGTGTAGTCGAACGTGCCAGCCACCATGCGGATGAAAGGAATGGTGACCTCGTTCAACACCAAGTCACCCTCGTTGTCCCACTTGGCCTGCTCCAAGCCATACACTCCCTCGTAGTTCAACACGTTGGGATAGGTCCGGCTCAGCCCAGTGGGCTTGTAAGCGCCGTGGAAGTCTACAAACAGATGGTATTTCGCAGCCATGGCCGCCATGCGGTAGTAGAACTCCACCACCTTCTGGTCGTCACGGTCCATGAAGTCGACCTTGAATCCCTTCACGCCCATCTCAGAATAATGTTGGCAAACATGCTCCATGTCCTTGTCGATGGCAGCATAACCCGCCCAAAGCACAAGGCCCACGTTGCGCTCCTTGCCGTAGTTGACCAACTCCACCAAGTCGATCTCAGGAATAACCTGGAAGAGGTCGGCCTGCTTGTTCACCGCCCAGCCTTCGTCCAAAATCACATACTCGATGCCATACTTCGAGGCAAAGTCGATGTAGTATTTGTAAGTGTCGTTATTGATGCCGGCCTTGAACGGCACGCCATAAATATTCCAGTTGTTCCACCAGTCCCAAGCCACCTTGCCAGGCTTGACCCAACTCAAGTCATCGACGCGACAGGGCGAGGCGAGCTTGAAAACCAGGTCGCTGTTGGCCAAGTCGCCGTCCCGCTCTGAAACCACAAGGCAACGCCACGGGAAAGCACGCTTGCCTTTCACCTGGGCAATGTAGTTCTCGCGCTCCTTCACCACATACTGCAGGTTGTTGTGCCCGCCCTGTTCTTCCACCTTGGGATAGCCGGCGTGCACCGCGGTGAAACCGGTCCTACCGCTCTCGTTTCTTAACAACAACCCCGGAAAAGCCTCCAAATCAGCCTCGGTGATGACCACTTTCTTGCCGTCCTTGAGCTCCACAAGAGCAGGAAGGAATACCAACCTCTCGGGCTCCATCTGGCTTAAAGGCGTGATGGTATAAGTGTTCTCAAACGAGGTGAAGAACTGCTGCTGGATGAAGTCGCCCTCACCTTTGCGGGCGTTCACATAGGGAACCCAGGCAGTGTAGTCCTCGTCGAAGTTGAAATCAGCAGTCTCGGCAACCACTTGATAGGGTTTCGACAGGCCGCAGTCAAAACGATAGGCCACACCTTCGTCATAAGCGCGGAAAATCACCTTGTAATTGCCTTTAAAGCTGATAATCAATTCATTATACTCATCTTTGACCTTATTTCTTTTGTAAAAGGGTGCTTCGATGGTTTGGTTGGCGCTACGGGTTTCCACCGAGCTGGTCTGGGCCGGTACGCCAAGCACCTTGCCGTTGTCGAGCTCCATCGCAATGTCCGACGCGGCCAGCACCACAGTGTTCTCGTGCTTCACGGCATAGCTCAATCGCTCGCCGGTGTTCACGGTGACGGTGAGCTTCCCGTTGGGCGACTGCACGGTGTAGGGCTTCTGGGCATTGACACCCGCACTCGTCATTGCAAGAAATAAAAGAAATAAGACCTTGTTTTTCATAGATTTGTTATTTTTGCATCAAATTAACTATCGGATTATGGCACTTCTATTCATTGGCACCACTGAAATCATCCTTATCGCCTTGGTCATCCTGCTGATCTTCGGCGGAAAGAAAATCCCGGAACTCATGCGTGGCCTCGGCAAAGGCACCAAAGCCTTCAAAGACGGACTCAACGGCAAGGACGAAGAAACGGAAAGTGGAAAAGGAGAAGAAGGAAAAAACTCCTAACTCCTCATTCCTAACTCAATTCAAATTGTTCCAGGAACTTCAAATCGTTTTCAAAGAACAATCTCAAATCATTAATGCCGTACTTCAGCATGGCAATGCGCTCCACGCCCATGCCGAAGGCGAACCCCGTGTATTTCTCAGGATCGATGCCGCTGGCAATCAGGATGTTGGGATCGCACATGCCACAGCCTAGGATCTCCACCCAACCAGTGTGCTTGCAGATGTTGCAGCCAGCGCCGCCGCAGATGTTGCACGAGATGTCCATCTCAGCCGAGGTCTCGGTGAAGGGGAAGTAGGAGGGACGGAAACGCACCTTGGTGCCTTCGCCGAAGAACTCCTGCACGAAGTGATAGAGCGTCTGCTTCAAGTCGGCAAACGACACGTTCTCGTCGATATACAAACCCTCGATCTGGTGGAAGATGCAGTGGGCACGGGCCGAGATGGCCTCGTTGCGGAACACACGGCCCGGAGCGATGATGCGGATGGGTGGCTGCTTCTTCTCCATGGCCCTCACCTGCACACTCGAAGTGTGGGTACGCAACAGCACGTCGGTGGGCTTGTTCTCGTTCGGATCCTTCTCAATGAAGAAAGTGTCCTGCATGTCGCGTGCCGGATGGTCCAAGGCAAAGTTCAAGGCAGTGAACACATGGTAGTCGTCCTCAATCTCGGGGCCCTCGGCAATGGTGAAGCCAAGATGCTCGAAGATCTCGTTGATGTCGCGACGGACCACCGACAGCGGATGGCGCGAACCACGCATCTCACCCGCCGGCATGGTCATGTCGAAACCGGCCTCCGAACCGCCCTGGGTCTCGAAACGCTCCAGCTGCTCCTCCACCTTGGCGGTGACGGCATTCTTCAACTCATTGAGCTTCATGCCCATCTCCTTGCGGAGCTCGGGAGCCACGGTCTTGAAATCGGCAAACAAGGCGGGAATGATGCCTTTCTTGCTCAAATATGTGATGCGGAAGTTCTCCAGCGCCTCCTTGTTCTCGGCCTGGAAAGCCTTCACTTCGCTCAAAATCTGTTCAACTTTCTCTTTCATGATATCTTAATGGCAGCAATCTTTTTTGGCTTTGTCCTTGCAGCAGTCTTTCTCAGCACTCTTTTCAATGGTGATCTTATTGATGATGACGGGCTCCACAGGCACATCCATGTAACCGGTCTTGACCCTCGCGATCTGGTCCACCACGTCGAGCCCCTCGATCACCTCACCAAATACGGTGTAGTCGCCGTCGAGATGCGGGGTGCCGCCCACGGTCTTGTAGGCCTGGCGCTGACGGGCACCGAAGATCTTGCCCAGACGCTCCTCGTAAATGTCCAAGGTCTTGTCGTCGAACACCTGGCCCTGCACAATGTAGAACTGCGATCCGCTGGAAGCCTTCTTGGGATTCACCTGGTCACCTTGGCGGGCAGCACACAAGGCGCCCTTCATGTGGAAGTGGTTCTCCTTGAACTCGGCGGGAACGGTGTAGCCGGGATCCATGCGACCGTCAGCGTTCTGACCGCCCTGGATCATGAAGTTGTTGATGACACGGTGGAACGGCGAACCGGTATACCAGCCTTCATTCACCAACTTGATGAAGTTGTCGCGGTGCAAAGGCGTGTCGTTGTACAATTTGGCTTTGATGGTGCCCATCGAGGTCTCGATGACCACAACGGTCTCTTTCTGTTGCGCCTGTACTGACAGGGCTGCAAAAATCAATGACATAATCAATAATTTCTTCATTTTTATAATTTTTTATTCCTTGACAATCGAATACTTGATCTCGCATCGCAACATGTCGTCCTGGTTGGCGTCGGGACCGGCGATGATCCAACGTTGGGCGTTGTACGAGGCACCGACGATGGAGAGGTAAAGCCCTTGGCTGGAAACACTGCCCAAGATGAGGTTCTGTAGATGCTCCGAGATGCGGAACATGACACTCTTCTGCGCGCTGGAATAAGAGCCTCCGTAATAGGCGGTGCCTTCCATGTAGTCGGCCAACAGGCTGGTGGTGCCGTCGGCGTTGAGGCTGAGCAGGGCCAGCGACGTGGGCGGGGTGTACAGGCTGGTGTCGTTGCCGGATTCCTCCAAGGCGGGCAGGATGAGCTTGGCCTCGTTGATGATGAGGTGCGAGCCGTCCTCCTTCAGGCTTTCCGCCCAGTTCATCAGGTCGGTGAACCTCAACAAAGCACGCACGCCGCCCATCGACTGGAGGTAAAGCTGGGTCTGACCCAAGAGGGTGTCGCCCTGCACCACCTGCTGCACGAAATCAGGCGAGCCTAAGGTGTAGTCGTGGAGATATTGGTTGAAATACACGTCGTCGGAGGTGATGTAGAAATAATAGCGCATCGGATTGCCCTCGGCAGTCTCGCGATAATAGATCTGCAACTGGGTCACGGTGTTGCTGGTGGGGTTGATGTAACTGATGGCACCACCCTGGGCCACAGGCTCGCATACCACCTTCAGTCCGGGGAAAAACTCCTTGAAAGCCTCGGTGCTGCTGAACAGGGCACTGTCGGCCGCAGCAAAGGTCTCACCCAAGCTTGGATCCAACGGAATGCGGATCACCGCCTGCGTCAAGGTGTCGTGGCCCACCACCGTGTTCGTGGTGCGGGGATGCGGATAAAACTGATAGCCGTTGGCCAAGTCGACACTCTCCGTCGAAAGGTCGGAGAACTGATAGTAGCTGAGACTGTCGACCAAGGCTTCGGAGAGCTGATACACATGCACCGTCTGCATCGTGGCGGTATCGCCATAATAACCGGTGAGCGCCAGCTGCAACACCACCGAGTCGATGATGGGCTGGTCGCCGAAATACTGGTTCGTCGACGAGAGGTGTAACTCAGTGATGAATCCCGCGTCAGTGGAACCCATCACGGGATCCAACATCGAACCCAACAACAGCGTCGTGCCGTTCTTGGTGGGCATCGAGTCGACCTCCATCGAATGGCAGGTGATGCGCAGGCTGTCGACAAACCCAACGGCGATATGGTCGCTGTCCGACAACAAGCCGTTGCCAATGTTTTCGGTGGTCTTGTTACAGGAAACTCCTAAAAAAACTAAAACACTGATAGCCAGTGTTTTATAAAAAAGTCGTAAGAATGGTGTTTTCACAATATGCCTCACTTGCTTAAAATTGTGTCATAAAAAGCGTTGTAAGCCTCGGCGTAGTTGTCGGCGGGCTGGTATTCCAAAATGGGCTTTTTGCAGCTCTTGAGGTATTCGGCAATCTCGGGATGGATCTTCTCGCTGCCGATGATGATGCCGTCGGAGAAGTCGATGGCGGCCTTGGTGATGTTCACATAGTTGGGTTCCTTGTAGTATTTCAGGTCCTTGGCGGTGATGCCCGGAAGCTTCACCTTTTTGTCGAAGTCACTGCGCAAAGACTCCTTGAAACCATCGTTGTAGATCGAGTAAACCACCTTCGACTCGTTGAACAGCGGGTTGTCCTTGTAGGCCTTCTTGATGAGGATGGGCATCAAGGCCGACATCCAGCCGTGGCAGTGCACCAGGTCGGGCGACCAGCTCTGCTTCTTGAGGGTCTCGAGGATGCCGCGGTTGAAGAACACCAGGCGGAAGTCGTTGTCCTCGCAGAACTTCCCGTTGGGCTCGTAAACGGCGTATTTCTTCTTCGTGAAGAAGTCGTCGTTGTCGATGAAATAAATCTGCATCCTGGCTTTCTGTATCGAGGCGACACGGATGATCAACGGGTGGTCGGTGTCGTTGATGATGAGGTTCATGCCCGACAGGCGAATCACCTCGTGCAGCTGGTTGCGCCGCTCGTTGATGTTGCCGAATCTCGGCATGAAGATCCGGATCTCCCTCCCGCTTTCCTGGATGGCCTGAGGCAGGTTCCTGCCTATCAGACTCATAGGAGTCTCAGGCAGATAGGGAGTGATTTCCTGATGTACAAAAAGTACTCGATGCTTGGTTGTCATTGGAGTGCAGTTATGGTTAAGGGGCAAAAATACAAAAAAAAAATCGAATTACGAAAAATTATTTTTCAAGAAATCGCTAAATCTCCAATTTCTTGAAAAAAGAAACTATCTTTGCCTTTTGAAACAAGAAAGTCGCTATGGAAATCGAACACTTTGAGAATCAGGAACATGAATGGGATTCGAACTTGAAGGTGGCCGAAGGCGTCGACCAACCCGTGCAGGTGAACCCCCAGGCGATGGAGCGCATGATGCGCAACCGGCAGCAATTAATGCCGCTCGATTGGTACATCGAGGGGATCCTCCGTGGCGACCGCGTGGTGCTCGGCAAAGCCATCACCCTGGTGGAAAGCGCCCTGCCCAAACACCAGGAGCTGGCCCAGCAGATCATCGCCGCCTGCCTGCCACATTCAGGCAAGGCGCTTCGTTTGGGCATCACTGGCGTCCCCGGCGCCGGCAAGAGCACCTTCATCGAAGCCCTTGGCATGTACCTCTGCCGCAACGACCACAAGCTGGCCGTGCTGGCCATCGACCCCTCCAGCCAACGTTCCAAAGGCTCCATCCTGGGCGACAAGACCCGTATGGAGGAACTCTCCGTGCACCCCAATGCCTTCATCCGTCCTTCGGCCTCGGCTGGAACCCTCGGCGGCGTGGCCCGCAAGACCCGTGAAACTGTCATCCTCTGCGAGGCCGCGGGTTACGACACGATCTTCATCGAGACGGTCGGCGTGGGCCAGTCGGAGACGGCTGTCCATTCCATGGTGGATTTCTTCCTTTTGATTCTCATCAGCGGCGCCGGCGACGAACTTCAGGGCATCAAACGCGGCATCATGGAAATGGCCGACGGCATCGCGGTCAACAAAGCCGATGGCGACAATGTGTTAAGGGCCGAACGTGCTGCTGCCGAATGCCGTACCGCCTTGCATCTGTTCCCCATGCCCGATTCGGGCCAGGAGACCAAGGTGCTCACCTGCTCTTCGCTCACAGGCTTCAACGTCGATGCCGTCTGGCAGATGGTCTACGACCATGTCCAAGCTATCCGTGCCAATGGCTACCTTCAGCAGAAACGCTCCCAACAGGACGTCCAGATGATGATCGACACCATGGAATCGGCCCTCAAATCTGATTTCTACCAAAACCAGCTGGTCACTGATCTCCTTCCTTTGATTGAAAACGACGTCCGCAACCAAAGAATGAGCGCCTACATCGGCGCCCAAAAGCTTTTGGATGCGTATTTTAACATGCTCAAGCGTTAATCGTCATTTTTTAATTACAATTATTTCCGAAGTATCCCAATTTTTTATTATATTTGTCCCCCCAATCACAGAAGACAACTATTCTAAAAAATATCGTAATGGATCAACGCATTGCAATGAACCCCAACCTGCTGGTTCAGTACCTTCAGAAACCGGCAGCTGAATTTACCCGCGCCGACATCATCCGCTACTGCGAGGAAAACGAAATTGAATTCGTCAACTTCCACTACTGCGGCTGGGACGGCAAACTCAAAACCCTCAATTTCGTCATCCACAGCGCCGAACACCTGGAGAACATCCTCTCCGCTGGCGAACGTGTCGATGGCTCCAGCCTCTTCCCCTTCATCGAAGCCGGTAAGAGCGACCTCTACGTGGTGCCGAAGTACAAGACGGCCTTCCGCAACCCCTTCTCCGAGGTGCCTACCCTCGACATCCTCTGCTCGTTCTACAACCGCGACGGCGAGCCCTTCGAGAGCTCACCGGAGTACATCCTCCGCAAGGCCCATCAAGTGTTCAAGAAGACCACGGGTCTGGAGATGCAGACCATGGGCGAGCTGGAGTACTACATCATCGCCGATGATGAGCAGATCTACGAAGTGCCCGACCAGCGCGGCTACCATGAGAGCGCCCCGTTCAACAAGTTCACCGAGTACCGCGTGGAGGCCATGCGCCTCATCGCCCAGGCTGGCGGCTTGATTAAGTACGGCCACTCCGAGGTGGGTAACTTTACCCACGAAGGCAAGATCTATGAGCAGAACGAAATCGAGTTCCTGCCTACCAACATCGAGGATGCCGCCGACCAACTGGTCGTGGCTAAGTGGATCATGCGCCAGCTGGCCTACCAGTATGGCGTGGTGCTGACCTTCGCCCCCAAGATCACTGTGGGCAAGGCCGGTTCCGGTATGCACGTCCACTGCAAGTTCACCAAGAACGGCAAGAGTGTGATGGTGGAAAAAGGCGAACTCAGCGACTATGGTAAGCGTGCCATCGCCGGTTACATGGATGCCGGTACCTCGCTGCCCGCCTTCGGCAACCCCAACCCGCTGTCGTTCATGCGCCTGGTGCCCCATCAGGAAGCCCCGACTTCGCTCTGCTGGTCCTACAGCAACCGCAGCGCCCTGGTGCGCGTGCCGCTGGGCTGGATCAACAACGGCAAGGACATGGTGGCCGATGCCAACCCGCTCGAGAAGCGCTCGAACCGCGACTTCAGCGACAAGCAGACCTTCGAATGGCGTGCCTCCGACGGTTGCGCCGACATGTACCTGCTCATGGCCGCCCTCTGCGCCGCCGCCCGTCATGGCTTCGAGATGCCCAACGCCCTTGAGGTGGCCGAGAAGACCTACGTCGGCCTGGGTGTCAACATCCACGATGCCAAGAACAAGAAGGTGCAGGAGAGCCTCGAACAGCTGCCCGACAGCTGCGTGGCCGCCGCCAAGGAACTCAAGAAAGACCGTAAGATCTACACCGAGAAAGGCGTGTTCTCCGATGCCATCATCGACTACATGATCAAGTACCTCAGCGACTTCAAGGACGCCAACCTCCGCAAAGAATTAGGCAACGATACCGAGAAGATCATGAAACTGGTCAACGACAACATCCACGTCGGATGATAAAATTTAGGGCCGCAACCGCGGCCCTAAATTTTTATAAGATTGAAGCAATCTGGTCGTAGTAATTCTTGCTTACCGGAATGCGTGCCGCATTGGGCACATCCAAGACAGCGTAGGTGAATTCCTTCTCCTTCTGCAACACCTGCACCCGCTCCCTGTTCACGAAATAGGAGCGGTGGCAGCGTATTAATCCGTATTTGGCACACATGTCCTCAACACGCTTCATCGAACTGCGCAACAGGTAGGTGCTGATCTTGCCGTCGTCCAGATAATAGATGCGCAAGTAGTTCTCGTCCGACTGGATGTAAAGCACCGAAGCCTGCGATACAATCAACCGCACCGTGCCCCGCTCGTCGACGAACCTGATCTTCTCACCCAAGGCCATCCGGTCGGGGTTGCTCAACTCATCTTCTTTTTCCAAAATCGAAAAGTGCTGGTACAGAATGATATACGGAGCCACCATCGCCATCGCCAAGTAGACGATCGAATAGCCGAAATACATGAAATAGGCTGCGCTTCGGTCAATCGTCAACCATATGTACAACGCAGAGAACCCCGAGGCGAAAATGATCTCAAAGAGACACAGGAACCAATACTGCCGCTGGGAGGGCATGTGTTTGCGGCTCACAAACAGCATCGGTATCCTGACAGCCAACAGCACCCCCAGGATGATGCAGAACACCATCACGATATGAAACGAATACCGCCCGAAAAGGATGTCGTAGCCCTTAAAGGCGAAAGGGCAGAAAAGCAGCAACAGCCCCAGGGCAAACAGCGGGATGCCGATGATGTGGCCCCAAAAGGCATTGATGGAGAAGATGTTTTTCGGCGGTTGTTTCATGGCGTTTTTCAGTGATTGAGGGTTTCAAGACATTCCAACTCGTGCATCTCGATGCGCTCCAGCAGGATGTCGAGCGCCGGCACCTTGCTCAAGTCCATCAGATAGGCATAAGTCACCCCGTTGAGACCGCGGACGCCCTTCACCAACTGGTTGAGCTTCTCGTCGGTGATGTGCTCGCGCACGATGAGCAGATAGTCGATCTGAGGGTTCAGCTTGACGCATACGTGCTCCTTGTTGCGCATCGCCACCAAGTTGAAGGCGTTGTGGTTCTCGCCGGCGTTATAGTAGAAGAAGGCATAGGGCAACACATTGTCCAACAAAATCTCGTTTAAACGTATAAAGTTGAATTTCAATGTGTTATTGAAATGATAAGCCAGTTTGTAATCGACAAGCGTGGAGTTGATGCCGATCAGATGGATATCGTCAAACGGTGCAACGGTCAGCTTGTTCTTCTTCATGGCTCCTTGGGTTGTTCGATCTTGATGATTTGCTGCTCCACCAGCATGTTCCAGGTCTTCTCGGCCGACAGCTGCTCGGCGCCTTTGATGGAATAGTCGGCCCCGTGGGCGTATTCCACCTCGTCGATGACGGTCACCACGTTGTAGAGCCGGTCCTGACGGCCGCCGACCTTGTCGTCCAGCAGCTTGAAGACGAGGTGCTTCTTCTCCTTCTGCGCCCATTCCAGCAACTTGCTCTTGAAGTTCACGTCGGTCTGCTCGAGCTGGTCGAGGTCGATATGGATGCGGATGATGCGGTCGATGAGGATGTGCTTGGTGAAGTCATAGCCCCGGTCGAGATAAAGGGCCCCCACAAAGGCCTCGAAGGCGTTGCCGGTCATCGACTTGAAGCTGGAACGGGCGTCGTGCGAGTAGTGGATCATCTGCTCGAAACCGAGCTTTTGCGACAGCTTGTTGAGCGAGTTGCGACTTACAATCTTGGAACGCATCTCGGTGAGAAAGCCCTCGGCCTTGGTGGGGAAGAGCCTGAAAAGGTAGTCGGCCACCGCGGCACTCAGCACGGCGTCACCCAGGTACTCCAGGCGCTCGTTGTTGAGCTTGTAGTTGCCGATACGTTGCTCCGAAGCGGATTTGTGCGTGAAAGCCAGCTCGTAAAGGGTGATGTTGCGGGGGTAAAAGCCGAAGTCGTTGTGGATGAACTCCGACAGCTTCTTATTCTTTGAAAAGCAATGCGCAAAATAGTCCCTTAATGCCATTGCATTCAGTTTTAAACGTTGTATTTCTTAAAGAGGAGGGTGGTGTTCTGGCCACCAAAGCCAAAGGCGTTGCTCATGGCGTACTGGAGCTCGCGCTGGCGTGCCTTGCTGAAGGTAAAATCGAGTTCGGGATCGATCATCGGGTCGTCCTCGAAGTGGTTGATGGTGGGCGGCACGATGCCTTCGCGCAACGCCAGGATGGTGGCGATAGCCTCCACGGCGCCGGTGCCTCCAAGGAGGTGCCCGGTCATCGACTTGGTGGAGTTGAGGCTGATGTTGCGGGCGTGGTCGCCAAACAGCTTCTTGATGGCCCCCACCTCGGCGAGGTCGCCCTGCGGGGTGGAAGTGCCATGGGTGTTGATGTGGTCGATCTCATTCGCGGCAATGCCGGCATCCTTCAAGGCGCGCTCCATGCTCAGGCAGGCGCCGTAGCCCTCGGGATGCGGGGCGGTGATGTGATAGGCGTCGCCCGACATGCCCGTGCCGACGATCTCGGCATAGATGTCGGCACCACGCTTCAGGGCGTGCTCCAAATCCTCCAGCACCACACAGCCGCCGCCTTCGCCCATCACGAAGCCGTCACGGTTCTTGTCGAACGGCCTCGACGCGGTCAACGGATCGTCGTTGCGTAACGAGAGCGCATGCATGGCGTTGAACCCGCCGATACCTGCCTCACAGATGCCTGCCTCGGCACCACCGGCCACCACCGCCACAGCCTTGCCGTAACGGATCAGGTCGAAACCGGCAGCAATGGCGTGCGAGGACGAAGCACACGCCGACACCGTGGCAAAATTGGGTCCCCTGAACCCGTGACGGATCGAGATCACCCCCGCAGGGATGTTCAAGATCATCTTCGGGATGTAATAGGGACTGAAACGCGGCACCATGTCGCCATGGGCATGCTCCACCACCTCGTTGTAGAAATGGGTGACGCCGCCAATGCCCGCAGTGAGTACCACACCGACCTCGTCGAAATTGGTGTTCACCGGCGTGAGATGCGCGTTCTCAATGGCCTCTTCCGCCGCCACAATGTCGAACTGCGCATACAGGTCGTGCTTGCGCACATCCTTGCGGTCGAAGAAGTTCAAGGGATCGTAACCCTTGACCTCGGCAGCGAAATGGGTCTTGTAATTGGTATGGTCGAAATGGGTGATCTCGGCCACACCGTTCTTCCCACTGACTAGGCCTTTCCAAAAGTCCTTGACAGTGTTTCCAATAGGCGTAATGGCTCCTAAACCCGTAACAACAACACGTCTCATAATGATGGAATTTAGAAGTCAAAAGTCAGGAGTCGGGAAGGATTCCTCCTTCGGCCTCCTGACTTCTGTCTTGTTTTAAATTATGCGTTCTTCTTCTGTTCTTCTTCAATCAGCCTGATCACATCACCTACAGTGACGATGTTCTCCTGCTGGTCGTCGGGAATGGCGATACCGAACTTCTTCTCGAAGTCGAGCATCAGCTCAACAGTGTCCAGGGAGTCAGCACCAAGGTCATTGGTGAAACTGGCGTCCATAGTGACTTCTGATTCGTTCACACCCAGCTTTTCGGCAATCATGGGCACAATTTGTTCTGCAATTTCTGACATAGTTTTCAATTTTTTTGATTAAAAATAAAATGCTCTCGTTATCAAAATATCCTGCAAAAATACGATAAAATTTCTATACCCACAAAATTTTTCTCGTTTTTTGTATCTTTACCAAAAATTTTCCACCATGGACCAACCGGTTAAAAAGCTGTTTCTGCTTGATGCTTATGCATTGATATACAGGGCGTTCTTTGCCTTGAGCAAACGTCCCGCCGTCAACTCGAAAGGCCTCAACACCTCCGCCGTCATGGGCTTCCTCAACACCCTCTACGACGTGCTCCGCAACGAAAAACCCACCCACATCGGCGTAGCCTTCGACCTCTCGGCACCCACAGTGCGTGCCCAGGAGTTCTCCGAATACAAAGCCAACCGCGAGTCGATGCCCGACGACCTCCGCGCCTCCATACCTTATATATTAAGGCTGATCGAGGGCTTCAACATCCCCGTATACGCTGCCGAGGGCTATGAGGCCGACGACGTCATCGGCACCCTGTCGCACAAAGCGGAACAAGCAGGCTTCGTCACCTATATGATGACCCCCGACAAGGACTTCGGACAGCTGGTCACCGACCGTGTCTTCATCTACAAACCTGCCAAGTTCGGCGCCCCGGCGCAGGTGCTGGGCCCCAAGGAGATCTGCGAGAAATACGGCATCGCCACACCCACCCAGCTGATCGACATCCTCGGACTGTGGGGCGACGCCTCCGACAACATCCCGGGCATCCCAGGCATCGGCGAGAAAAACGCCTCCCTGCTGATCGGCAAATACGGCAGCGTCGAGAACGTCATCGCCCATGCCGACGAACTCAAAGGCAAACAGCAGGAAAACGTACGCAACTTCGCCGAACAAGGCCTCCTCTCCAAACACCTGGCCACCATCATGCTCGACGCCCCCGTCGACTTCAACCCCTCCGAACTCGAACTCAACGAACCCGACTTCCCCGCCCTGCTGACCCTCTTCGACGAACTGGAATTCCGCACCTTCAAACAACGCTTCATCCGCGACTACAACATCCCCGAGAACACCATAAATAAATCAACGCAAGCGATAGCGCAGCGTGGGGCCTCACCCCATCTCTCTCTTTCTGCATCCCCGTTAGGGGATGCTACTCCCATCGCCATCCTTACTGACCCCTCCATCGTCAAAGTCGGCTATAACCTCAAGCCCACCCTCACCGCCCTCCGCAAACGCGGCCTCACCCCCCAAGGCCCCCTCTTCGACGTGATGATCGCCCACTACCTCATCGAACCCGAACAACGCCATACCCTCGACTACCTCTCCGAAGTCTACCTCCATAAGACCTACAACCCCATGGGCAACCTCTGGAACCCCGACGAAAACGACGAAACCATCATCGAACTCTATAAGGTGTTCCAACCCATATTGCAACAAAACGGCCTCGAACAGCTGTTCTACCAGATCGAGATGCCCCTCGTCCACGTCCTCGGCGTCATGGAAGACAACGGCGTGAAGATCGACAGCGACAACCTCAAAGGCATCAGCCAGGAGTTCGGACAACATATCCGCGAACTCGAAAACCAAATCTATGGGATGGCAGGCGTCACCTTCAACATCGCCTCGCCCAAACAACTGGGTGAGGTGCTCTTCGAGAAACTGCAACTCGACCCCAAGGCCAAGAAGACCCGCACGGGACAATATGCCACAGGGGAGGAGGTGCTCCAAAAACTGGAAGGCAAACACCCCATCATCCAGGCCATCCTCGAATACCGCTCCTACACCAAGCTCAAGTCAACCTACCTCGACGCCCTGCCGGCCCTCATCAACCCCAAGGACGGCCTCATCCACACCTCGTTCAACCAGGCAGTCACCGCCACGGGACGCCTCAGCTCCAACAACCCCAACCTCCAGAACATCCCAGTGCGCACCGCCAAAGGCCGTGAGATCCGCCGGGCCTTCGTGCCCCGCGGCCCCGAATATACGCTCATGGCGGCCGACTACTCCCAGATCGAACTCCGCATCATCGCCCACCTTAGCCAAGACCCGGCCATGATCGCCGATTTCAACCTCGGCCACGACATCCATGCCGCCACCGCCGCCAAGGTGTTCCACGTGCCGTTGGACCAAGTCACCAAGGAACAGCGTAGCCGCGCCAAGGCAGTCAACTTCGGCATCATCTACGGCATGTCGGCCTTCGGCCTTGCCCAACGCATGGAGATCTCACGCAGCGAAGCCTCCGACATCATCAAGAAATACTTCGAGGAATATGCGGGCATCAAGGAATACATGAACCGCAGCATCGCCCTGGCTAGGGAACGGGGCTACGCCGAGACCATTCTCGGACGCCGCCGTTACCTCCGCGACATCAACGCCGCCAACGGCACGGTGCGTAGCTTCGCCGAACGCAACGCCATCAACGCACCCATCCAAGGATCCTCGGCCGACATGATCAAAATCGCCATGATCGGCATCCAACAGGAGATAGAACGCCTCCACCTTCAGTCCAAGATGATCCTTCAAGTCCACGACGAACTGGTCTTCGATGCCCACCTCGACGAACTCGACACCCTCAAAACCCTGGTCAACGAAAAAATGGTCACCGCCATGCCCCTGTCCGTCCCCGTCATCGTCGAAATCAACACGGGTTCCAACTGGCTCGAAGCCCACTAATTATTGAATCTTTATGCCTTTGATAATGACCTTTTTATCGTCCGATAGGGTGGTGGCAAACAAAAACACCTGATCGCCGTCCCCGATCTTCAATTGCTTCCGTAACTCCGCCACAGTCATGGGGAAATTGCGCACCGCGATGCTGGCCTTTTCGACGCCTTCCAACAGCGTCTTCGCCTTCTTGCCATACAACGCCCAATCCTCCACCTCAAAAATACGGCCCGGGAAACCCGGAATCAACAAGTCGGAGGTGTAAAGATGGCTGTTGCGATGCAACTGTTCCACCCCATAACGCTCCGTCAACAACCGGTAGCACCCGCCTTTCATCACGGCGGCATTGGGCTCGTATAGATACCGCCCCACTTCCTTCGCCAGCTGCAACCCCGAGGCTTTCTCCGCTTCCATGGTGAAGGTCACCGGAGGCTGCGGGCTCTCCAGGTTCACGCACACGAACGTGGGACGCCCTTCAAACGCGGCTTCCATAATGAAAAGCAACTCTTTGCATTCGTTGCCCACGGCCACCACATGAACCTCCTTGACATGATGCAACTCGTTCAAAGCCAAGCTGATATCTAACATAGGAGACAGTTTCACCATCACTCGCTTCGCTTTCTGTAGCATCAACGTCTGAAGTTCCACCACATTGGGACTGCAGTCGGCTACACTCACCACCTTCCTGCCATGGACGTCCCGCCGTGCCGGGTCGAGGAAGATCCCATCCAAAGGCTCACAATGGTGTAAATACTCCTCCGCCGACATAGGATTGATCCGAGTCACCATCGCATCTGACAAAACCCCGAAATTATGCTCTGCCAGCGCGCATAGCTCCTCGCTCACCTCCACATAATCGCAATGCTGGAAGTTCTGTGAGATAAAATAGCAATCCACCCCCAACCCGCCGGTGAGGTCGGCAAAACGCCCTCCACCCAGCAACGAAGCCTTATATCGCGCCGTCGCCTCCGACGAGCATTGCTCGATGGAGAGATGCGCCGGAAACAGCAAATCGGGGTTGTCGGCCCACGACGGCACCTTCTTCCGAAGCAACTGACGGGCCGCTATTTGACGCAATGCCAAGGCCATGTCGACCTTGGCATTGTGGTGTTTCAAAGCCAATTCATGCACATCGTCAAACAAATGCGCTTCGATGAATTGCCTTGTGTCCATTAAAGTTTCTTGAGCGCGGCCACTTCCTGATCGCTGAGGAAACGCCATTCGCCACGGGGCAGTTTGTATTTGTCGAGACCGGCAAACATCACGCGGTCGAGCTTCAGGACGTCGTAGCCGAGATGCTCGAAAATGCGGCGCACAATGCGGTTGCGGCCCGAGTGGAGCTTGATGCCCACGCTCTTCTTGCTGTCGTCGTCGGCATCGTAGGCGATCTCATCGGGGATGATCATGCCGTCGTCAAGGTCCAGCCCGTCGGCAATGCGGAGCATGTCGTTGCGGGTGAGGGGCTTGTCGAGCACCACGTGATAGAGCTTCGAGATCTCGCTGCTGGGATGGGTGAGCTTCTTGGCCAAGTCGCCGTCGTTGGTGAGCAACAGCAAGCCGGTGGTGTTCTTGTCGAGACGGCCTACCGGGAAGATGCGCTCGGGACAAGCGTCCTTCACCAGCTCCATCACGGTGACGCGACCCTCGGGATCGTCGGCCGTGGTGATGTAGCCCTTAGGCTTGTTGAGTAGCAGGTAACGAAGCTTCTCACGGTTGAGGGTCTGCCCTCCGTACATCACTTTGTCGTTGGTCTTCACCTTGTAGCCCATGGTGGTCACCACCTCGCCGTTCACGGTGACGCAGCCGGCCTTGATGAGCTCGTCGGCCTCGCGGCGCGAACATACGCCACAGTCGGCCAGGTATTTGTTCAGACGGATCTCGCCAGTGGCAGCGGGACGGTCATACAACGGGTCTTTTTCTCTTACATAGCCCTTGCGGCCTCTTCTCGGAGCCTCCTCCTCATAATCGTCGCGACGACGGCCTCTCGGTCGCTCCTCCTTGTCGCCATAGCTGCGACGCGGACGGTCCTCGTCCTCGAATTTTCTGCGAGGCCGCTCCTCATCGTCGTGGAACCGACGGCGGGGTCTTTCTTCCTCACGGTCATTGAATTTGCGACGGGGACGGTCGTCTCCCTCAAACTTCCGACGCGGACGGTCCTCATCCTCGAACCTGCGGCGTGGACGGTCCTCCTCTCGGTCATTGAACCTTCTGCGAGGCTTTTCCTCATCGTCATGGAACCGACGGCGGGGACGCTCTTCGTTGTCATTGAACTTCCGACGGGGACGGTCCTCATCCTCAAATCTGCGGCGTGGACGGTCCTCGTCCTCAAATCTTCTGCGAGGCTTTTCCTCATCGTCATGGAACCGACGACGGGGCTTCTCCTCACTGTCGTTGAATCTGCGGCGTTCACCTCTCGGCTTATCGCCAAACTTTCTCTCTTTACGCGGTCCTTCCTCATCACCGTCACGGTGGGAGATCTTGAAGGACTTGCCCTGCAGGAACTCTTCCTTGTGTTCCACGGGCCTCCTGGAGCGCGGACGCTTTCCAGTGTTTCCTTGTTCTGTCATTAGTATGTGAATTGAAATGGGCGGCAAAAGTAGTAAAATTTTGTCAAACCCGTGCCTTTTTCTCAATCTTTTCTTTCTGCATCATCTGGAAACTGTTGTACAGATTCTGCCAAATCACGTACAAAGTCGGAACAATGCAACTCAAGTCCAAAAGGAAGGTCTGCGCCATCCAAATGGCCAAAACAGTGTTCTTCTGCCCCAAAGCCTGACCCCCAGCCACACGGTCGCCATACCTTTTCCCAATGATATGCCCCACAAAGAATTGCAGGAAACAAAGGAAAATGGAGAGGCCCACCATCCACAAAAACATCACCCGATGCTCGTAAAACTGGTCAATCAGCTGCTCAATGGCCCTCGAAATGACCACCGTGAGGGAGACCGCCCACACGTAAAACGAAAGGCTCTTGTGACGGTTGATGTAGTCATTGGCCTTGGGCAACAACCAACGGGTGAGCACAGCCAAAAGGAATGGGGCAATCAGCAAAGGGAACACCTTGCCCAAGATGGCCAAAAACGAACTCCAAAACGAGATGTCGGGACTCGCCCCAATCAGTGTGAACGACAGCGGAGCCACTACCGCCACCATAAGGTTGCAGGCAATCAGATAGGTGCTCATCATGCTGATGTTGGCCCCCAGGATGAGCGACACGGCAATGGCTGCCGCAGCCGTGGGCGCCAATACGGTCACAAAAGCGCCTTGAGCCACAATGTCGCTGAAAGGCCGGATCAAGAAATATACCGCAGTAGAGACCACCAACTGGAACACCAACAGCCAAAAGTCAAACATGGTGAAACGCATCGTCTTCACATCCAACGAGTTGAACGAGAAATACAACATCAGGAAGATGAAGTAGGGGAGGGCAGGCTGCAACACCACGATGTACTCATGGAAAAAGATGCCCAACACAATGGCAATCGGCAATATCCAACTCTTGAATCGCTGCATGACCGTCAAAATCTCGGCAAAATTAGTTATTTTTGCCACATGATCACGCAAGACTACCCTTTTATTGACATCCACACACACGCCACGACCGGCGAAATACGCCTCGCCACCTTTGGCGTCCATCCCTGGCAGGTCCAAAATGCCGACCTGACCCGCCTCGAAACGCTCCTCCAACAAAACCGCCTGGCCGCCATCGGCGAAACCGGCCTCGACCGCACCCACCCTGACACCTACGCCCTGCAAAAGGAAGTCTTCGAACAACACATCCTCCTCGCCGAACAGTACCAAAAACCCCTCATCATCCATAACGTCCACGCCACCACTGACATCCTGCAACTCCATAAAAAACACCAACCCCGCCAACCTTGGATCCTCCACGGCTTCAACGGCACCGCCGACGAAATCCGCCAACTCACCTCCAAAGGCCTCTTCCTATCCGTCGGCGAAAGCATATTTTACCCAAACAGGAAAATCACCCAAGCCATATCTTCCCTGCCTTTGGATGATCTCTTTTTGGAGACGGATACCTCCCCAAAAACCATCGAAGAAGTTTACAAAAAAGCCTCGGAGCTGCTAAACCTTCCATTAATACGGCTGAAGGAACAAATTTTCTCTAACTTTGCACGCCTAAACCTCAACGCATGGACGACTGGAAACAACGTACTCGACTGCTCATCGGCGACAGTGGCCTTGATCAACTGCGACGAAGCCATGTGCTCGTAGTGGGCCTCGGCGGCGTGGGAGCCTATGCTGCCGAACAGCTGGCCCGCGCTGGCATCGGCAAACTTACCCTCGTCGACGGCGACGTGGTCAACAGCACCAACCGCAACCGCCAACTCCTGGCGCTGTGCTCCACCGAAGGCCGTCCCAAAGCGGAGGTCATGGCCGAACGCATCCGCGACATCAACCCGGAGATCGAACTCGAAGTCATCAACCAGTATATGAAAGACGACGCCATCATCGAACTGGTCTCCAAACCGTACGACTACATCATCGACGCCATCGACACCGTCGCACCCAAGGTGTTTCTGCTGTATTACGCCAAGCAAAACAACCAACGTATCGTGAGCTGCATGGGGGCAGGAGGGAAGTTCCATCCGGAAAAGATCGAGATCGCCGACATCAGCCAGTCCAACCATTGCCGCCTGGCCTTCTACATCCGCAAACGCCTCCACCGCCTCGGGGTCTTCGACGGCATCATCGCAGTATTCTCCCCCGAACCCGTCGACGAATCGGCCATCGTCAACGTCAACGAACAAAACAAGGTCTCCAACGTGGGCACCATCTCCTACATGCCCGCCGCCTTCGGCATCTTCTGCGCCAGCGCCGTCATCAACGGCCTTCTAGGCAGGTGATGACAAATACCGCGTCCCCAAACGTGTTGTTGACCTTCCGCCCTTCGACATCCCTGATGGAAGCCGGCATCTCCACCACGATCCTCGCGTTCCCGAACCACGGCTTCCTGACCGCCACCACCTGGGCCTCGTCCACCAGCTCCAACCCCGTTTCCGCGTCAAACCACTGCACCTGGTACTTCGTTCCCCTGGGTTGCCCATTCACTGGCAACACAATGCGGTTGTCACGCGAACTGGGTCTGGGCCGCTTGGCTGGATCCAACGTGTAGATGTACCCCTCGGGATCAAACACCCCGTCATCCACAAAATGGCCGTTTTGGCCCACCTGGTCGGTCAAACGCCGCAACGCCTGGTAACAAAAGGCCGTGTCCTGGCACCATCCCATCAAAGTGTCGGCATCGGCATTGGCCAGATAATAGGTTGCCAAGCCGTTCGGAAACACCAGCTCCTTGCCCCGCACCTCGCCGGTGAGCTTTGCCGTGAAGGTTCCTGAGAGCATGGGCAGGCTGTTGCTGAAGACCGTCACAGGCTTAAAGAGGTCAAAGATATCGCGATCCCTAAGCTCCCTCCAATACCAAAACGATCCAGGTCCTACCGCTCCCGAAAACAGGGACGACCAGAGACAGTTGTGAAGGTCGACGCCTTTCGGGTCCTTGGTGGTGTTGCTGATGCCTGAAACCCTGCTCGTCAAGCCGTATTCCCCCATGAAACAAGGCTTGTCGGGATGAGCCTCCCGCATCTTGTTGGTCATGAGGAACAACTTGTGCGACATCTGGTCTCGCGACATCGCTTTTTGCAGGTTCTGGTAGTTGTGGTCCTGCACGAGGTCGAGGGAATCAAAGAGACGTCGATTCAAATCCGGTATGTCCGTGTTGTTGCCTGTCGAAGTGCTGATCAAATGTTGATGCGCGTCGACGGACCGAATCAAGGCGGCCATCTCGTTGTGCCAGTTGATCAGGGCATCCTTCTCGTCTCCTTGCAAAGGTAGGCCTTTGAAGGTATCGGATACCTCGTTGAAAAGTTCCCAGCACATGAGGTTGGTGGCATAACCCCATCGAGCCACGAAATAACGCAACAGGTTGCGTGTCACCCTTCGGGCCCTTGGATCGGAAAAGAACTCAACGGGCCGCTCCAGTCCCAAAATGGTGTGGTAAGGGTTGTGCTGCCAACCGCTGGGCATGCTGCCATAGGGTTTGCTGCTCTCCAAAGCCTCGCTGTCGTCCCTGAGGTCGGCATTGTTGAAAAAGCAAAGCATCAACTGGAGGCCATGGTCGGCCGTGTGACTCACGATGTAGTCGAGTTCCGCGGCGTCCTTCTGGTTCAAAGTGGCGTCAAAATACATCGTGGGACGACCCTCGGCATCGCGGATGGCGTGCTCGGGACCGTAAAGCGAGAGGTATTGGTAGCGGCATGCCCAAACCCTTAGGTAGTTGGCGTTGCCCGACAAGGCGTCGATGTAGTATTGGTATTCATAGACGCCAAAGGGCTTCTTGAACTTGTTGTAGTCGGCCGTCCGGTACCAAGCCACGTTGGGCCCTACCGGGAAGAAGGAACGAAAGCCCTTCTGGCCTCCTGCCACCACTTCCCGTTTCAGGAACATCCGGTTGGCCGTCCTGACAAAGCCCGAGGCCTCGTCTTTGGGCATGCAGTCGAAAGCCAGCTGTTGGCTGCGTTGCTCGCCCTTCCGGTCTTTGGCGTGGATCACATAGGTCCATCGGCCCTTGAGGTCGGGCGTGAAGCGCACCTTCCAGCAGTCCTGGTCGCGAAGCCGTGTCGCCACTTCAATGCGGTTGGCTTCGCTCAAGCTGTAGCCCTCATAGTAAAAGCCGATGACCCGGAAGGTGCGACCGTCGGGGGCGGTGAAGTCGGCATACACGTCGATCACCTCCGGATCGTAAGGATTCGAAACTTGACCAAGGGTAAAACTTACCTCGTATTTGTCGTAAATTACTACTTTTTCCGGTGCGTTGTGCACCATCAAAGCCAGCAGCAGGAAGAGGGTTTTCATTATTCGTCTTTTAGGATGATCACTTTCATGCCCACGAAGGCATACTGGGCCTTTAGCACGTCGAGGTCGTCATCGCGCAGGCGGATGCATCCCTCGCTGCCACGACCGGGCACCGAGCTCTCGTTGTTGGTGCTGCCGTGGATGCCGATGCCCTTGTGTCCCGGGGTCTTCAGCCGCATGAACCAGTTGCCGTATGACAGGATGGCGCCGCGTCCGTCACCAAAATCGTGGGTCCAGTCGGAAGCGGGCTTGATCTCGGTGATGCTGAACGGGTTATCGAAGGTGCACTCCGGGGTCTTCATGTCGCCCGACTTCTCCTTCTGTCCATAGTTCTTGCCCACACACACGGGATAACGGGCAATGAGCACGGTGTCGCCCTCCTGGTCCTCATACACGCTCAGGTGCAACGCCGGCTTGTCGATCACGATGAAACAGTTGTCCCTGTTCACCAACTCGCCGAACACCACGGGCTGCTCCACCGGAATGGTGTCAGCCACCTGCTCTCTCTGTTCATTGGAATTGTTGGCTCTCCCGCCACACGCGGTCAATAATACCACCGTAATAAAAATGAATATCTTTTTCATAACTTTTAACTTCTCACTCCTCACTCCTCACTTTAAACTATCCCGTCACCATAAACACCCTCGAGTCCTTCCACTTCAGGTGTCTCAGGATCTCGCTGGTGAAGTGGGTGCGACTCGTTTTCTTTTCCAACAGGGCCTTGGCCTTGTCGAAATGCCTCAGCTCGCGGTGGATCTCAGGCACCTCCAGGTCGAACCGCTCCTCGGGATGTTTCTCCAACAGGGCCAGCAGGCGCTCCAGGTTTTCGTTGAAATCCTTCAGGTTCTTCAGGAAGAGCCGTTCGCCGTCGAGCATCATCCGCCGGTAGTTCGACCACACGCCGTAGCTCATGAAACCGTTGAGGAGGTATTTCAGGCGGACGTAGTGGAAGTTGCGGTGTAGGTCGTTGTAGGCCCACCACAGCAGACGTCGGAGGTAGATCTCCTTCTTCGGGTCGTAATGGCTCTTCGCCAGAAACTGCCGGTAATGCGATATCAA
This sequence comes from uncultured Bacteroidales bacterium, assembly GCA_905234455.1. Lineage (GTDB taxonomy): Bacteria > Bacteroidota > Bacteroidia > Bacteroidales > F082 > Limimorpha. The sequence continues at coordinate 69,142 of CAJOIH010000002.1, forward strand.
GGCGAGTTTGCCCTTGTTGTCGGAGAAATTGATGCCGTAAAACCTCCAGGTGTTCCACGAGTAGGGGGTCATGGGCGGCTTCTCGGTGGTGATGAAAGGCTCCTCAGGTTGCTCCACCCAGAAGTTATGGCCGCACGAGGGGCACTGGATCATCTTCTGAGGGGTGGTGATGTAGTTGTCGTACAGGATCTTTCCGTCCGAATAGAGGATGGCCTCATTTACCAACTCCGACTTCAAGTTGCGGCCCTCCAGCCACGCCTTGCAGTTGGGACATTGGAAGTAATATGAGTCGTATTTCAGCATCTTCCTCCGGGGGATTATCCCGCAAAGATAAAAAATTTCTTTATTATCACTTGAAAGAGGTTTGTTTTTGACAACGCACCACCGTCGGGCACCCGTGCCGGAGGCACGCTACAGCATCTATGTTATTTCCTACCGTAATCCGCCGGAATTTCACCCCAAACCTCTGTTTTCCATTTCAAAACAGGGATTACCGTGGATTTTTCCTTCATCCATTCCTCGTTCTCCCGCAACCAATTCTCGGCACGTTCAACCAATTCGAAGAGGTAGGCGTTTTTTTCATCAGGCTGTAGCTTGGTCTTGCATTTTTTTTCCCTTACCCATTTCTGGGCATTGACGGAATCGCTGTAAATGGGATACTGTGTGCGTTTTTGTTTCTGCCACGCTAGGGCATGGACTATCGCCAAGAACTCACCGATATTATTGGTGCCGTTTTCAAACACAGGGCTCTTAAACAATGTGGTGGTCGTCGCCGGTTCCGTGCCGAAGTCGACAAACACCCCTTGGTATTCCATCTTTCCTGGATTGCCTGAACAAGCGGCGTCAACAGCGATGGCAGGAGAGAGGGGAGAGGGTTGTTGCCCGTCGGATCGAAGCGGTGAGTGGCCCTCCGGTTTTTTTTCAAAACCGGTAAAACCCTTTGCTAAAGCCTCCTCTGCGCTTATCTTGTCCGGAAATCCCTTATACAGCGCCCCCTGGAAGCCTTCCACCTCCTTCTTGCAAGCCTCCCAGCTGTCGTAGACTCCTGGGTTATGGCCTTTCCAAACGACGTAAAACTTGTTTTTGGGCATATCAGATTCCCAATGAGATATCGAGACCCTTGGCGGTGTTGACCAGGTCGCTGTCGATGCTGACGAGATTGGGTTGGGCGATGGCTTCGGCGAGGGGCACGGCCACGAGGTTGGGATGGTGGTAGGCCACCATCTGACCAAACTGGCCGTTGAGCACCATCTCGAAGGCCTTGACGCCGAACTCGGCGGAGAGCACACGGTCGTAGGCAATCGGCACGCCGCCACGTTGCAGGTGGCCGAGGATGGTCTCGCGGAGGTCGTGTTGGAATCCTGCGGCTTTCAGCTGGTCGATCAAAGCACGTCCGATGCCGCCTAGTTTCTTGTTCTCATAGCCCACCTCGGTACTGACTTCGTAGATCTGTTGTCCGTCTTTGGGACGGGCGCCTTCGGAGGCCACGATGACGGCGAAGCCGCGGTCGTGGTGGAACCGGCGTTCCAGGCGTTCCTTCACCACGTTGATGTCGTAGGGGAACTCGGGAAGGAGGCACACTTCGGCGCCGCCGGCGATGGCGCTATGCAAGGCGATCCAGCCCGCATCGCGGCCCATCACTTCGAGGATGAAGACACGGTTGTGCGAAGCGGCGGTGGTGACCAACTTATCTACTGCCTCTGTGGCGATTTGCACGGCAGTTTGGAAGCCGAAGGTGCATTCCGTCATGGAGAGGTCGTTGTCAATCGTCTTCGGCACACCTATAATATTAAGGCCCTTCTCATAGAGCTTCTGGGAGATGCGTTGCGAGCCGTCGCCGCCGATGCTGATAACGGCATCGATACCCATATATTGCAGTTTCCGGAGCATCTCGTCACTGCGGTCCACAGTGCTCCAGGTGCCGTCGGCGTTTTTCACGGGCCAGCTGAACGGGCCGCCTTTGTTGGTGGTCTCGATGATGGTGCCGCCACGGAAGTGGATGCCGCGCACCGATTCCGGGGTAAGCCTCACCACCTCGGTAGGTTCCCAAAGGATGCCGTTGTAGGCTTGTATGCTGCCGAGCACTTCCCAGTCTTTCTCCTGGGCGGCCCGCTTGACGATGGCGCGAATCACGGCGTTCAAGCCCGGACAATCGCCGCCACCGGTTAATACGAGTAGTCTTTTCATTTGGTTCGCTTTTGTGATTTCAAATGTCAAAGGTAAAAAAAAATCAGATACAAGCCAGTTTCCTAAAAACTCCAAAGCCAAATTATTTTTTCTGTCTCGTGCCGAAGGCACGATATTCCAGTAACCCCACACTAAGTGGAGCGCAGTGTGGGGTTACTAGGATGGCGTGCCTTCGGCACGCAAAAAAAAGGCCGCCATCCGGCGGCCTTAAATCATCATTTCAAATTCAAAGCGATCTGCAACTCATCCAGCTGCTCCTGCGCAATGGGCGCGGGACTGCCACTCATCACATCCCTTCCTGCGTTGTTCTTCGGGAAGGCGATGAAGTCGCGGATGCTGTCGGCACCGCCAAACAAAGAGCAGAGACGGTCGAAGCCGAAGGCCAATCCTGCATGAGGCGGAGCGCCATACTCGAAGGCACCCATCAGGAAGCCGAACTGCTCCTGGGCCTTCTCGTCGGTGAAGCCCAACGTATGGAACATCTTGTTCTGCAAGGTGCGGTCGTGAATACGGATGGAACCGCCACCGACCTCCACGCCGTTCATCACGATGTCGTAGGCGTTGGCGCGGATCTCACCCCACTTCGAAGGATCGTCGAGCAGAGCCTCGTCCTCAGGCTTCGGCGCGGTGAAGGGATGGTGCATGGCATAGTAGCGCTGCGTCTCCTCGTCCCATTCGAGCAGCGGGAAGTCGATGACCCACAGTGGCGCATACACGTCGGGGTTGCGCAGGCCGAGCTGGTTGCCCATCTCCAGACGCAAGGCGTTCAGCTGCACACGGGTCTTCATGGCCTCGCCGCACAACACCAGCATCAAGTCGCCGGGTTTGGCACCAAAGGCCGAAGCCACCACCTTCAAATCTTCAGCCGTGTAGAACTTGTCGACCGACGACTTGAACGTGCCGTCCACATTGTATTTGATGTACACCAGGCCGCCAGCACCCACCTGCGGACGCTTCACAAACTCAGTCAAAGCGTCAAGCTGCTTGCGGGTATATTCCGAGCAGCCCTCGGCACAAATACCGACAACCAATTCAGCATTGTCAAAGAGGCCGAAGCCCTTGCCCTTGACTACGTCATTGAGTTCCACGAACTTCATCCCGAAACGGATGTCGGGCTTGTCGGAGCCATAGTATTTCATGGCGTCCTGCCAGGTCATGCGCGGGAACTGGTCGAACTCGAGGCCCTTCATCTCCTTGAAGAGGTGCTTGGCCAAGCCTTCGAAGGTGTTCAGCACATCCTCCTGTTCCACAAAACTCATCTCGCAGTCGATCTGGGTGAACTCGGGCTGACGGTCGGCACGCAGGTCCTCGTCGCGGAAGCAACGCACTATCTGGAAGTAACGGTCCATGCCGGCCACCATCAGCAGCTGCTTGTACTGCTGCGGGCTCTGCGGCAGGGCGTAAAACTCGCCAGGATTCATGCGCGAAGGCACCACAAAGTCACGGGCACCTTCAGGCGTGCTCTTGATGAGCATCGGGGTCTCAATCTCAAGAAACCCAAGCCCACTCAGGTAATTGCGCACCAGCATGGCCATGCGGTGACGCAACTCAAGGTTCTGGCGCACAGGGTTGCGGCGAATGTCCAAGTAACGGTATTTCATGCGAAGGTCGTCGCCGCCGTCGCTCACATCCTCGATGGTGAAGGGCGGGGTCTTGCTGCTGTTCAACAAGGTGAACTGCTCCACGCGGAGTTCGATGTCGCCCGTGGGCACCTTCGCGTTCTTCGACTCGCGCTCAATCACGATGCCTTTGGCCTGGATCACATATTCACGTCCGAACGTGCGGGCCTGTTCCACCAGCTTCGGATCGCTTTTTTCGTCTAACAACAGTTGGGTGATGCCATAACGGTCGCGGAGGTCGATCCACACCAAGGCACCTTTGTCGCGCACGCGCTGTACCCAGCCCGCCAAAGTCACTTCCTTGCCTGCATCGGCAAGACGAAGTTCGCCACAAGTATGAGTTCTGTACATATTTGAAAGTATTTAGAATTCAGAAGTAAGAATTAAGAGTGCAAAATTAAACAAATAAACATTTCAACAAATCAACATTTCAACATAAAACGCTATTTTTGCCTCATGATTTTTCGTCGCCGCCATAGCTTTGTCCTCGCCACAGCCCTGATCTTCACGGCCTGTGCCAACGTGGTGGCACCTACCGGCGGCCCCAAGGACAGCACCCCGCCCAAAGTCGTGGGGGTCCAGCCCGAAAACCATGCCACCGGCTTCACCGGCAACCGCATCGAAATCACCTTCGACGAATATGTCACCCTCAACAACGCCAGCCAACAGGTGCTCTTCTCACCGCCGCTGGCCAACAAGCCCGACATCAAGCTGAGCAACCGCACCGTCACCATCAAGCTCAAGGAGGAGCTGAAAGCCAATACCACCTATACCATCGACTTCGGCGAAGCCGTCAAGGACCTCCACGAAGGCAACACCTTCCAGAACTATACCTACACCTTTTCCACCGGCGAGGTCCTCGACACCCTTACCCTCACCGGCACCGTCCTCGATGCTGTTACCAAAAAGCCGGTCGACAAACTCCTCGTCAGCCTTTATCGGGGCGACACCATCCCTGACGACAGCCTCTTCCTGCGCCCCTGCCGCCAAACCCCAGACCACATCACCCGTACCGACAAGGAAGGCCGCTTCCTCTTCCATGGCCTCCCCGACGTGCCTTTCCTGGTCTTCGCCCTCGAGGACATGAACTCCAACCGTTATTACGACCTGCCCAACGAACAGGTGGCCTTCATCGATACCCTGGTATGCCCGTCCGACTCCGCCAAGCTCGCTCTGATGGCCTTCACCGAAGTCGACACCACCCAGATGGTTCTCGAGAACAAGCTGGTGGAGGAGGGGCTGCTCCGTTTCGCCTTCCGTCAACCTGCCGACAGCGTGTCCATCGACCTTAGCTGGCCCGAAGTCGACTCCTTCCAGATGGTCCAGGTGTGGTCGGCCAACCACGACACACTCCGCTGCTGGTTCACCCCCAACGTGCTCGACTCCCTCAAGGTAAAAATCCAATACGACACCTTATTTGATATAGAGAAAAGCTTCAGCCTCCAGTTCAAGGAAACCCAGCAACGCCGCCGTCGCTCTGATGCCAAAACCTTGAAAGTCGGCTCAAACCTACAAGGCAAACTCCTCCTGCCCGGCGACGACTTCCTGCTGCAATTCCCCGAACCCGTCACCTATATTAATAAGGGGGCGGCTTCCGAAAACGGCCAATCGCGCTTCGAACCCGCCGACCCCTATGGCATGACCTTCCGCTGGCATCGCGAGCCCGAGGGAACCACCCAACCCGACACCCTCGCCATCTCCGACTCCGTCTTCTTCAGCGTCCGCGGTCGCACCCACGACACGCTCACCTTCATCATCCAACCCGCCCAACCGTCGGACCTCGGCAATATATTTATTAAGGTGTCACCCCCCGATGCCACCCAAGTCGTCGTCCAACTCCTCGACAACAAGGACCATGTGCTCGACCAACGCGTCGTCGACACCACCCAGCGCATCGGCTTCACCCAACTCGTCCCGGGCAAATACAAGCTCCAAGCCATCATCGACGCCGACCGCAACGGCCGCTGGAGCCCTGGTAACTACCATCGTCGCTTCCTCCCCGAACCCGTCGTTCCCTTCAAAAACGACCTCGACGTCAAAGCCGCCTGGGATATCGACCTCGACGAAACCTGGGAACCTCGCTGATTTTTTTCTGAAATCAACAAAGTTTTCAACAATTGGCAAAAAAAACCCGAATTTTTTTTGTGCAATTGTTTTTTTTATTACTTTTGCGAGTTAAAGTATGTATTGTGTATAAAAAGCATTGAACGAATCGCAAACTATATATAATTAGGTAATTAACATTCATATTAACAAAATCAATCAAAGTTATGAGAAACAAACTTATTCTCTTCTTGATGTTAGCCCTCTTCGGAAGTGCCAACTTCCTAAGGGCTGATGAAGTGACCATCGGATCATTGGATGGGGCTGCTAACAACACCTATCTTCCGATGAACTCACTTTACAATTATTCCTACACTCAGCAGATCTACACTGCTGAGGAAATTGGAATGCCAGGAACCATCAACGCCATCACCATGTGGTTGTACGGCAACGCCAACCTCTATGAGATGCCTTTCGACATCTACATGATGGAAGTTGACAAAGCCGAATTCTCTGGCAACACCGATTGGGTGACCGTGGCCGCCTCGGATATCGTCTATTCGGGCACGGTGACGGTTCACAACACCACGGCAGAGCCTTACACCTTCACACTGACCACGCCTTTCGAATATAGTGGCACGGGCAATCTGTTGATTGCTTTCAACAACACCACCGGCAACTGGAAGGGCGGTCTGAATGGCAAGGTGTTCGGTGCCTCCGGAGATCCTGTCAGAGCCATCTATGCTCGCCAGGATCCCAGTGCCTACGATCCCTACAACCCGACTTTCACTGCTACCGCAACCACTTATCAGAGAGATGTGGTCATGATAGACATCACCCCCGTTCCCCCCGCGAACCCCTTCCCGGAATTCGTGGCTTGGACCATGGGTGACCCCGACGTGGAAATGACTACCCTCGAACTCGTCTATCCCTATGATGGCATGACCAACGTCGCCATCGACACCAACATCTTCCTGCAGTGGATCACCGACCCCAACGCAGCTGAATACATGATCGAATTCGGCTCCACCTATCCTCCGGCGGTGCTCGTCGACTGGACTGCCATCGACGAAACCTACCCGGCCGACCCGAGCTTCTTCGACGTCAGAGACTATGTCCTGCCCAATACCCACTACTTCTGGAGAATCTCCATCCGTAACAACGTGACCACCCTCACCAGCGAACTCTGGGGCTTCACCACCATGATGGACATCCCCACTGAAGTGGCTGTCAACCCCGACCAGATCTTCACCGACGAAACCACAGTCGTTTCTTGGGCTGGCCAAGGCGGCGGTGGCGGCGGCGGCTTCACCGGTGAACTCACCGTGTGCGAAGGCACTGCCACCAGCAGCTATATTCCGGTCTACGGCCTCTGGATGGATGACTACACCAGAAGTGAGATGATCTATCCCGCTGACATGCTCGCCGAAATGAACGGCGGCTCCATCAACGCCCTCACCTACTACATCACCTCCTCAGCTACCGGTCCCTGGAGCGGCGACGTGTTCAACGTCTACCTCATGGAAGTGGACGCCACCACCCTGAGCTCCTACTACACCTCAGCCGATGCCACCATCGTCTACACAGGCAGCCTCGACGGCCAAGGCACTACCATGGACATCACCTTCGATACTCCTTACACCTACCACGGAGGCAACCTCCTCGTCGGTATCGAAGAAATTGAAAAAGGCACCTACAAGTCCTGCACCTTCGCTGGCATCGAAGCCACCGGCGCTTCCGCCTCTGGCTACAACAGTGGCTCACTGGCCGGCGTCACCTTCAACCAGCGCAACTTCCTGCCCAAGACCACCTTCACCTGCGGCGCCAAGGGCGGCCGTAGCCTCCGCGGCTACAACGTCTACGTCGACGGTGTGAAAGCCAATACCGAAACCATCTCCGGTACCAGCTATACCCTCCAGAACCTCGACTACAACATGGACGGCTACATGGTCTGCGTGACCAGCGTCTTCGATGAAGGCGAATCACTGCTCTCTGAGCCCGACACCCTCTTTGTCTCTGGCTACGGCACCTTCACCGGTACCGTCACCGAAGACATGACCGGCGACCCGCTCCAAGGCGTCCAAATCACCTTCAAGGGCACTGACGAATTCCAGAATGAAGTCCAGTACACCGGCACCACCGACGCCGACGGTGTCTACACCATCGAGAACGTCAAAGCCGGCGTCTACCACTTCGGCCGCGCCAAACTCAGCGGCTACGAGCCCCGCTTCCTCGAAGCTCCTGTGACCCTCGCCTACAACACCACTCAGACGGTCGACTTCACCCTCCATACCGTCTATCTCCCCGTCGACATGGTCTATGCCTACGAGATGGATGAAACTACCGCTAAGATCCAGTGGTCCTTCAACCACTTCACCCCCTACGTTCCCACCCCGGGTGGCGGTGGCGGCGGCGGCGGCGGCGGTGGCGGCACTGCCTCTACCTTCACCGAAGGCTTCGAAAGCGGCATGCCTACCGGCTGGACTGTCCTCGATAATAACAACGACGGCTACACCTGGTGCCTCACCAGCAACATCCCCAGCACCTGGACCTACTACGCCAGCATGACCCTCGACTGGTACCGCAATGGCACCAACGCCATCTGCAGCGGCTCCTACATCAACGGCGTGGGCGCCCTCACCCCCGATGAATACCTCGTCACCAACCAAGTGACCCTCACCAGCGGCTCCACCTTCAGTTTCTGGGCTGCTGCTACCGACGGCAACTACCCGGCCGACCACTTCGGCGTGTTCGTCTCCGACAACGGCACCAGCGACTGGACCATGGTCAACGAATGGACCCTCACCGGTAAAGGTAAAGGCACCAACGGCGGCCCCGCCTCACGCGACGGCGACGGCGCCAGACTCGGCACCTGGTATCAATATAGCGTCAACCTCGGCGCCTACGCGGGCCAGAAATATATCGCCATCCGCCACTTCAACTGCAACGACCAGTACATCATGTGCGTCGACGATATCGAACTCACCGCCGGTAAGGGTGCTGCCAACGACTGCGCCGACTTCAGCGGCTGCAACGAACATTCCAACATGACTCCTAGAGCTATGTGGGATATGGTCTACTCCTTCGACGGCACCTCTGCCTACCAGTATGGTGTCGCCACCGATGGCAACTTCATCTACACCAGCTCATGGAGCGCCAGCTCAAGCTCACAGTTCTACAAATATGACCTCCAAGGCAACCTCCTCGAGGAATTCAACGTCTCCGGCTCCGGCCAGTGCCGCGGCCTCACCTACGACGGCCAGTACTTCTATGGCGTGGCTAACAGCACGACCATCTACTGCCTCGACCTCGCCAGCCACACCCTGGTCAACACCATCGCTTCTTCCTATGGCGCCGCCATGCGTTGCATCACCTACGACCCGCAACGCGACGGCTTCTGGGTCGTCGGCAACTGGTCTGGCAACCTGACCCTCCTCGACCGTACTGGTGCTGTGGTCCAATCCGCCGGTGCCCCGACAAACGCTTCCGACGTGGCCTACTATAAGGATGCCGACAATGTCGAGCATATCTATTATATGAAGAACGCTTCAGCTGACGGTGAAGTCTATGAGTACAACATCACCACCGGAACCATGGGTACATCACCCTTGTTCAACTGCGCTAGCGATCCCGCTTGGACCGGTAGCTCAGGCGGCTGCCATGTGGGTAACTACAACGGCAAAGTCTGCTTCTTCGCCGATTGCCAACAGTCACCTCAACATATCGCCATCTATGAACTCAGAGATGCCGGTACCACCCCCGGTGGCACCACCTCCAACGAAATGGGCTTCACCTTATATAAAAAGACCATCGTCGCCGAAGGCATCACCGAGTCCGACTCCATCATCCTGGCCCAAGGTATCACCGATACCATCGCTGCTGACTTCTCATGGATCAACACCGCTCCTGGCCTCTACCAGTACGGCGTCCAAGTCAACTATCCTACCCCCATCAGCAAGGGTACCCGCACCGTCAGAGCTGAAGAGATCTTCAACTTCGAAGACGGTACCATCCCCGCTGACTTCAACAACACCGTCAGCGCCTACCCGTGGGCAGTCGTCGACGGCAACGGCGGTAAGATGATCAAGAGCACCAACGGCGGCGCTTCCAGCACCACCTCGGCCATCGAACTCACCTTCGACTACCCGAGCAACGGTAGCATCACCTTCGACGCCGAGTGCATGGGCGAAGGCACCAGCACCATGTGGGATAAGTGCCAGTTCTTCATCGACGGCACCGAACAGTTCTGCTATGGCGCCAACCAGCCCGGATGGCATAACTACACCTACGAAATCCTCGAAGGCGAACACACCTTCAAGTGGAGCTACTCCAAAGACGGTAGCGTCAACCCCACCGGCGACTACATGGCTGTCGATAACATCGTGATCGAATACGAAGACCTCGTCAGCAACGACGATCCCAACACTCCCGTGATCTGGTCCAACGTCCTGCCTAAGTATATCGAAACCAGCGTCGACCTCACCGCTCACGTGAGCACCGGCACCATCGAAGGCGCCGAGGTGACCTTCACCAACCTCTTCGAAGACCTCACCTACACTGCCACCCTCGATGAAACTGGCTATGTCGCTTGGGAAGAATTCCATAAAGGTGAATACACCCTCACCATCGAACAACCCGGCTTCGTCACCTACGAAGAGAACATCAGCATCTGGGAGACCACCTCTCTCAACATCGAACTCGAAGAGAACTTCATCCCCGTTGAAGAACTCCTCGTCTCCGGTACCGGCTTCGCCCGCTGGACTGACATGCTGCCCACCGATGTGGCTCAGCGTTACCACGTCACCCTCGAAGGCGCTCTCCAAGGCCTGACCACCAACAACTACATGCAGCTCAATACCGAAAACCTCGTCGTTGGCGAGACCTACACCGCTGCTGTGGCTGTGATCTACTCCACCGGTATGTCCGACTTCGTTGAGACCGACTTCGTCTACACTGGCTGCGAAGGCACCACAACCCAGGTCGAAGACCTCGAAGGCACAGCCATGTGCATGGATGTCATCCTCACCTGGAACGGCGCCGTCGCCCCCAACCCGAACCCGAATCCCAACCCGAACCCCAACCCGAACCCGCAACCTGGTAACACCTGGAGCGACGACTTCGAGGATGGTATGCTGACCAACTGGACTGTGATCGACGCTGACGGCGACGGCGACACCTGGACCAACGCCACTCCCGCCTCCTACGGCATCGGCAACGCCCACAGCGGCTCCAACTGCGCCAGCTCATGGTCATGGAACAGCTACTCCATGGATCCTGACAACTATATGATCTCCCCGCTCTGCGAAAACGCCGTTAGCATCCAATACTATGTGGCCACCAACACCGGCTACCCGGATCACTATGGCATCTTCGCCTCCTCAACCGGTACCAACACCAGCGACTTCACCCTCGTGTTCGAAGAAACCGCCGGTAGCAAGAACTACACCCCCGGCGGCGTGAAGAGCTCAATGACTCAAGCCGGCACCCGCGAAATGAGCGACTGGATCGAGAAGAACATCAACCTGCCCGCTGGCACCAAGTACGTGGCCTTCCGTCACTACAACAGCTACGACATGAACTACCTGTTCATCGACGACGTCACCATCGGCATGGGCGAAAGCAAGAACCTCTCAGCCGACGCTGAATGGGTGGGCACCAACACCGCTGTCCAAGGCAACGCCGACGACATGTGGGATCTCGTCAACAGCTTCAGCCTCACCAGCGCCGGTCAACAAGGTGTCGCCACCGACGGCAACTTCATCTACACCTGCAGCTGGCAAGCCTCACCCACTGGTGGCTACAACTACTATAAGTACGACATGGATGGCAACTTCATCGAAGGCTTCAACATCGCCGGTGGCGACCAGGTCCGCGACCTGACCTACGACGGTGAATACTTCTATGGCTCATCAGGTGCCGCCAACATCTACATCCTCGACCTCGCCAACCAGACCAAGGTCGGTCAAATCACCTGCGCTGGCCTCACCGCCCGCCACCTGACCTACGACCCGGTCCGCGACGCCTTCTGGTCAGGCAACTGGTCAACACTGGCCCTCTACGACCGCACCGGCGCCCAGATCCAAAGCGCCCCCGCCCCGTCGAGCGCCTACGGCTCAGGCTACTTCAAGGATGCTGACGACGTCGAACACCTCTACCTCTTCTGCCAGCCCAACAGCGATGCCTTAGTCTATGACTACAACATCACCACCGGCACCCTGAGCGCCTCACCCGTGCTCAACTTCGCCACCACTCCTGGCTTCGATGCTGGTATCTCCGGCGGTGCCTTCGTGGGTAACTACAACGGCAAGTGCTGCTTCTTCGGCAACGTACAGCAAGATCCTAACCTCGTCGGTATCTATGAACTCGGCGCAGCCACTAGCGGTGGCGGTGCTACCTCAGCCATCGCTCCCGGTAAGTACAACATCTTCAAGGATGGTGAATTGGTGGGTGCCACTACCGACTCCTACTACATCTACACAGTTGAAGACACCGACGTCCACAGCTACCAGGTGTTCTATGTCGACGAAGAATACAACTTCTCTTGCGAAGCTTCCGTCGAAGTCGCCGCTGGTACCATCCAAAGCGTCACCGACCTGGCCTACACCATGGTCGATCCCGCCGTCACCCTCACCTGGACTGGCTACACTGGCAGCTACAAGATCTGGAGAGGCCTCGTTGATATGTCCACCGGCCAAGTCAACCTCGACGTCGTCGGCGAAACCAACGATGAGACCTACACTGACCAACTGCCCGCCGAAGCCGGCTACGTGCTCTACATCGTCCAATCCGTCTATGGCGAGTGCGAAACCGACCTCCAAGAGGAAATCAACAACGAGAACTACATCCTCATCGTCTATGATGACGTCAACGAAGCCGAAATCGTCAACGCCATCTATCCTAACCCGACCAGCGGCGAACTCCACATCAACGCCCTCGGCATGACCCGCGTCAGCGTGTTCAACGCCCTCGGCCAGATGGTCTACGACGCCGAAGTCGACGCCGATGAGATGATCCTCAACATGGGTCAGTACAACAACGGCATCTACATGGTGAACATCACCACCGTCAACGGTACCTCAGTCAAACGTATCGTGGTGGCCAAGTAATCTTCGAATAACAAGGAGCGTCACCCCTCGCGGGTGACACTCCTTCGTTAATCCTGAAATTGAAAATAATAGTAATCAAATTAATATAAGTATTAACCAAATTTTCAATCATGAAAAAGTTATTTCTAACTCTTGCGATGTTCTTGCTCGCCTTCACAGGCGTGATGAGAGCTCAAGACACGTTTGAGGTACAGATTGGCGACGGCACCGGTTCCACCGGTTACTTTCCTTTCTATACCTTGTACAACTACAGCATCGGCGAAACCCTCTACCTCGCCTCTGAACTGGAGGAAGCCGGTGTGAGTACAGGTGCTATGACGAGTTTGAGCTGGTATGCCAACAACACCACCGGCTACGAACAACAAGGTATCAGCATCTGGATGGCTAACGTGGCTGATGAGGCTTTGACCACCACCTCCCATGTGACCACCGATATGACCTTGGTCTATACGGGCACATCCACTCCGCTTGTGGGTTGGAACGAGTTCGTGTTCAACCAAGACGACTTTGCTTGGGACGGCACCAGCAACCTCCTGATCTTTTGCCAACGTAACAATGGCGCTTGGAACAGCACCATCAACTGGGCTGCTACCACAGGCTTGTCATTCAACGCCATGGCCTATAGATATCAGGACAGCGGCGCTTATAACGTGACAGTCGGCAATACCATGTACACCGCCACTACTCGCCCGAACATCATTTTCAAGGGTGCTGTGGGCAGCGGCGTTCCGGTTGTCGGTCCCACCAACATCGTCACCGTTCCTGATGTCCTTGACCTCGGCTACCTCCCCATGGGCGCTACCGCTCCCTACTGGATGGAACCTGCCACCTTCTACTTCAAGAACACAGGTAAAAAAGCTGTGGTGAACAGCCTGATCAATACTATTGGCGCTCAACTGCCAGTGGAAATTGCCACGCCTTTCACCCTCCGTTATAACGACTCAGTGATGGCTACCGTCAACTACGGTTACCTCGATCCCGCCGAGGGTCCCATCGCCGAACAGTTCGTTATCGACTACACTCCCGATAGGGCTTTCCAAACCTTCGACATCATGGCTACGCCTTACACTCCCGTCCAAGGTGATGTGTTCGAGCTCCCCATCGAAGTTATCAACTACCCCTATACTTCCAATAGTAATAGCGGTTTCCACAAGAACTATAACATTCCCGGTGCCCTGGCCGACGCTAACGACGCCGTCTATAAAGTCACCTTCGAAAATGCCTCGATCCTGAACGTCACCGTCAACGGTAACGACCCGGCCGTGGCTATCTACACCGAGTGCTTCGACGGCGAAGCCGGTCCTATGGCTGACAACGTCTACACAGGCGGCCCCAACCCCTGCAACCCCGTTGGTCCTGGCACTGGCGTCGCCGCCAGCACCTTCAGCGAAGGCTTTGAAAGTGGTATGCCTACCGGTTGGACTACTATCGACGCTAACAACGACACCTACACTTGGTGCACCACAAGCGCCATCCCCACCACTTGGACTTACTATGCTACCATGACCCTCGATTGGTACCGCACTGGCACCGATGCCATCTGCAGCGGCTCCTACATCAACGGAGTTGGCGCTATCACCCCGGACGAATACCTCGTGACTCCTCAAGTCACCCTCGCCCCTGGTTCACAATTCAGTTTCTGGGCTGCCGCTACCGACGCCGGCTACCCGGCTGACCACTTCGGCGTGTTCGTCTCCGACAACGGCACCAGCAACTGGACTATGGTGAACGAATGGACCATGACGGCCAAAGGTACCGCCCCCAAGGGTGGTCGCGAAACCCGCGATGGCAACGGCTTACGTCTCGGCTCTTGGTATGAGTACACTGTCGACCTTAGCCAATATGCCGGTCAGAAGTACATCGCCATCCGCCACTTCAACTGCACCGACCAGTACATCTTGTGCGTTGACGACATCAGCTTGACCGCCGGTCGTAGCGCTGCTACATCTACTCCCACCAACACCGAGAGCATCGACGCCATGTATGTGGGCGCCGGCACCTACTACATCGTGGCTGCCTCCACATCCGCCAGCTTCACCGTCAACATGTCTCTCGACCCGGTCCCGGCTCCCACCGCCCCGGTCATCACCTATCCTACCGATGGCCTCACCGGCGTGACCACTCCCGTGACCCTCGCTTGGACACTTGACCAGTATGCCGACGAAATGCAGGTGATCCTGGGTACCCAGTATCCTCCCACCGACATCCTCATCGACTGGACTCACAACCTCGCCGAAACCTATGAGGTGACCTCACTGATGAGCAGCAAGACCTACTTCATGCAAGTCAAGACCAGAAACACCAGCGGTGAATCAGCCTCCGAAATCGTCGGCTTCACCACCGCCATCGCTCCTGTCACTGGCTTCGAAGTGGCCGTGGCCGACCTCTATCCCGGCGACTCAGCCGTGTTCTCCTGGAACGCCAACACCCGTACCCTCATCGGTTACAACTTCTACCAGGATGGTGTGAAGCTCAACGATGAACCTCTCACCACCACCGGCTATGTGGTCAACGACCTCGACTACAACATGACTGGCTACGAATTCCAAGTCAGCTCAGTCTACACTGAAGGCGAATCAGCCCTCTCAGCCCCGATCCTGGTCCGTATGACCGGCAACGGCACCGTGAGCGGCACCGTGTACGAACAAGACGGCACCACCCCCGTGGCCGACGCTAACGTCGTCATCAGAGGTAACGACGCCTATTCCGCCTACCAGTCCTTCACCTTCACTACTGACGCCAACGGCCAGTATACCGGTGAAGTCCTCGAAGGCATGTACGTCGCCTACGCCGCCAAGGATGGCTATCAGGATTGCTACTATCCTGACGATGTAATGGTGGCCTACAACACCACTACAGACAACATCGACATCACCATGCACGAAGTCTACACCGCCGTCGGTATCGTCACCGCTACCGAACAGGAAGACGAAGACAACGTGCTCGTGGAATGGAACTTCGTCCCCGCCTCTGTGATCGTCGACTTCGAGACAGGCGACTTCAGCCAAGCTGAATTCACCCTTCCCGCCACCTATCCTTGGGAAGTGACCACCACTAACCCCTACGAAGGCACCTACTGCATGAAGTCAACCTGCGAAGGCCAAGCCAGCGCCAGCTCCTCCATCGAAGCTACCGTCGAAGTGCCTTACGACGCTATGATGGGCTTCATGGTGAAAGTCTCCACCGAGGCTAACTACGACAAGTTCCACTTCTATATCGACGGCGTGGAACAAGGCAACCTCAGCGGTAACATGGACTACACCTACAAAGAGTACGCTGTCACTGCCGGCACCCATACCTACAAGTGGGAATACACCAAGGACAGCTCCGTCAACAGCAACGACGACTGCGTGTATGTGGATAACATCACCATGTACATGCCCGCTCCTCCTGCGCCGAGTGGCATGAACTATGACTTCGACAACGGCACCATGATGGGCTGGACCAACATCGACGCTGATGGCGACGGCAATGTCTGGGTGTCAAGCGCCAATCCTGGCATCTACCACAACTCCGGCGTCAGCCTCTCCGGCACCGGTCACAACGCCTCCGAGGCTTATGTGATCTCCGGCTCCTATGCCAACCAAACCGCTATGGCCCTGACTCCTGACAATTACATGGTGTCACCCAGCAAGATCGCTGCACAAAACGGTGCCGTCATCAGCTTCTATGCCTGCGCCCAAGACGCCTCCTACGCCGCTGAACACTTCGGCGTGGCCGTCTCCACCGCCGGCAACACCAGCGCTTCCGACTTCACCACCATCCAAGAGTGGACGATGACCGCCAAGAGAGCCCAAGCTGACGAAGATGGCGCCATCCGTGGCACCAGAGCACAAGGCTCCTGGTATCAGTACACCGTCGACCTCAGCTCCTACGCCGGTCAGGAAATCTGGGTGGCCATCCGCCACTTCAACTGCACCGACATGTTCATCCTCAATGTCGACGACATCATCCTCGGCGACGGCTCCGAAGCCACAATCGCCAAGGGCGGCAACCGCTCACTGAACGGCTTCAACATCTATCGTCGCGACAACAACCTCGATGAACCCGTCGCTGAACTGGTCGCTACCGTCGCCGGTACCGACTCCACCTATGTCGACGCCGAATGGGCCAACCTGACCTACGGTGTGTATCAGTGGGGCGTCCAAGCCTACTACGAAGGCAACCCCGCTCCCGCCGATCGTTCCCTCACCACCTACGACTTCGAAGATGGTGAAATCCCCACCGTGTTCAACAACGCCGTCACTCCTACCTACCCGTGGATCGTCGTCGACGGCAACGGCGGTAAAGCCATCATGAGCTCCAACGGCGGTGTCGCCAGCTCGGAATCAACCATTGAGCTCACCTACCTGTTTGCCTCCGATGGTACCATCAGCTTCGACGCCGAATGCATGGGCGAAGGCTCTTCCACCGCTTGGGATAAGTGCATCTTCAGCATCGATGGTACACAGCAGTTCGCCGTCGGCGCCACTGTCGCCGGCTGGAACAACTACAGCTATGAAATCACCGCCGGTGAACACACCTTCACCTGGAAGTACACCAAGGACAGCAGCGTCAACCCGACTGGTGACTATATGATGGTCGACAACATCGCCATCCAAGCCGGTCTCGAAATTCCTGAACAGAACTTCGACGGCCTGGCAGAAATCGTCTGGTCCAACGAGATCGAAAAGGATATGTACTCAGAAGTCACCGTCAACGTGACCCTCAACAGCGGCCTGTCAGCTGAAGGCGCCAACGTCGCCATCGGTAGCTACACCGCCACCGCCGACGAAAACGGCACCGCTATCCTCGAGAATGTCCGCAAGGGCGACTACACCCTCAACGTGTCACTCGACGAATACGGCAACTACAGCGAAGCTGTGAGCATCACTGAAGACGAACATGTGTTCAACGTCATCCTCTTCGAAGAACTCGTCCCGATCGAAGACCTCTATGTGTCACCCACCGGCTGGGCCATGTGGAACGGCGGCTTCACCCCCGTCAACCCGACTCCTGGCCCGGGCCCGCAACCCGGAGCTGGTCAGTGGTACTACTATGGCGATGATGTCCAAGGCACCGGCATCGGCGCTAGTGGCCCCTTCTACTGGGCAGTCATGTTCCCCGCTGGCACCTACACCGGCAACATGGTGACCAAGGTCGCCAACTACGGCTCACATGATGATTATTATGGAACCAACGGCGCATTCACCGGAACCGTTACCATCTACAACGATGGCACCTCAGCTCCCGCCACCGCCGTCGGCACTATGGACATCAGCATGCCTGACACCGATCAACTCGTTGAGTTCGAATTCCCGTCACCCATCACCATCGATCCTACCAAGAACCTCTGGGTAGTGTTCTACAATGCCTCAAGCTCCGACTATGTGGCAAGCGCATGCGTCGACTCCGGCGATCCTAACGGCCGCTGGGTCTCCTTGGACGGCTCCACATGGCAAGACCTTGCCGGTGCCGGCGTCTCTGGCTACAACTGGATGATCAGGGTCTATGTCGCACAAGGCGCCAAGGGCGAAGTCGTCGAGATCCTCGATCCTATCCAGCCCGTCTCCAACAGCGGCAAACTCGCCATGGCTCCTGTGGCTCCGAAGGCCAATCGCGCTGCCTTGTACTACAAGGTGAAACTCGATGGCACCTACGTTGGCGAAACCGACAACCTCTACTTGCAACATGATGTGGAAGGCTTCGAAGAAGGTTCAGAACACGTCACCGAAGTGGCTCCCGTCTACGCTACCGCTATGGGCGAATGGGCTTCTTACACCTGGATCTACAATCCTTGCGAGAACTACGATGGCGCTACCGACTACACTGCCACCGTCGATGGCCAGGATGTGACCCTCACCTTCACCCTGCCCGAAGGCGGCAACCCGAACCCCAACCCCAACCCGAACCCGAACCCCGGTGGCACCACCACCTACACGTTCGATAGCGGCGCTGAAGGCTGGACTTCACTCGATGCCGATGGCGATACCTATGGCTGGGTGCTTGGTTCAGAAATTGGCGGTATCTACCTCGTCTCTGGCGCCAGCCTCGCCGGCTCAGGTTACCAATCCTCAGCCGACCTGATGTGCTCCGGCTCTTACAGCAATGTTGTGGGTGCCCTGACTCCCGACAACTTCCTGATTAGCCCCGCCAAGGGTCAGTACACCAACATCTCGTTCTATGCCTGCGGTCAGGATGCCAACTACGTGGCCGAACACTTCGGCGTGGCTGTCTCCACCGGCAACAACACCAGCGCCTCCGACTTCACCATGGTCCAGGAATGGACGATGACTGGCAAGGGCAACGGTGTCATGAGCATCGGACGTAACGGTGAAACCAGAGACCAAGGCACATGGCATCAATTCACTGCCGACCTCAGCGCCTACGCTGGTCAGGACATCTGGGTGGCCATCCGTCACTTCAACTGCACTGACATGTTCATCCTCGATGTCGACGAAATCACCCTCACCGCTCCCGGCAAGGGCAGAACCGTCCTCTATGAACCTCACTTCGTGACCGATCCCGGTGCGATGGCCAATGGCTCCGACGCTTCTTGGACCAAGGGCGGCCAGGCCACTTGGGGCCCGAACGTCAACAATGGCGGCGGCTACAAGCTGGGTGATGACTTCACACTGACTGCTGCTTCTACCATCAGCGAAATCGAAGTCTACGGTTACCAGACCGGTTCAACCACCACTTCGACCTTCACTGGTCTGTATGCTCAGATCTACAACGGTAACCCGGCAAGCGGCGGTACCGTGGTTTGGGGTGACGAAACCACCAACCTCATGACTGCTACTTCGTTCACCAACTGCTACCGCGGCTCCGATGGCGAAACTACCGCCACCACCCGCCCGATCATGGCTGTCACTGCCAGCAACCTGAATATCAGCCTCGAAGCTGGTACCTACTACCTGGTGTGGAGCCTGGCCGGTTCCGGTTCAAGCGGTCCTTGGGGCGCTCCTGAGGCTGAACCTGGTGTGGGTAACACCGGTAACGGTATCCAGTACACTTCAACTGGTTGGACCAACCTCACCGACAGCGGCGCTGGCACCACCTACGGTGCAGCCTTCAAGCTCGTTGGCGAAGGTGGCACTCCTGGTCCTGGCCCGGGCCCGCAACCCACTGGCGACGTCCTCGGCGCTATGATCTTCCGTGACGGCGAACTCATCGCTGGTCCTGTCACTGGCAACAGCTTCGTCGACGAAGGCGTCGAACCCGGCACCTACGAGTACTGCATCAGAGTGGCCTACAGCAACTACGCTATGGCCTGCGAACAGTGCGAGATTGTCGAAGTCGCCGAACAAGCCTGCGATCCCGTCAGCAACCTCGAAGCCTACTACATGAACTACAACAACATGGAAGGCTTCGTCATCGACTGGACCGAACCTGAAGGCGCTCTTGAAGTGGCCCTCTACTTCGAAGGCGAAATGCTCGGAACCATCGGTGCCTCAACACACCCGATCTTCCTCAGCTTCGACGGCCCAATGCCCGCTGGTGACTACACCATCGGCGCCGTGGCCATCTACGACGACTGCGAATCCGAGATGGTGACCTACTCCGCCTTCTACGATGAAGTCAACGACAACAACATCGTCAACAACATCTATCCTAACCCGACCAACAGCACCGTGACAATCGAAGCTGAAGGCATGAACCACATCACTGTGGCTTCCGTCCTCGGCCAAGTGGTCTACGATGCCGACGTCGATGCTGACCGCCTCGAGCTGAACCTCGGCCAATACAACGCCGGCCTCTACCTCGTCCGCATCAGCACCGTCAACGGTGTTAGCGTGAAACGCGTGAGCGTTGTCAAGTAATTGACCCCATCGTCAATCCAAAAAAGGGTGGCCCTACGGCCACCCTTTTTTATTTCATCGAAAAAAAATAAAAGATTATCCCAAGGAAGTGAACCCAAACTTCATGACGTCAAACAACCCCTTGTCGCTCAACTTCAATTCCGGAATCACCAACAACGCCATGAACGACAGCGTCATGAACGGACTGTAGAGCGTGCACCCAAACTCGTGCGCCAACCGGTCGGCACGTTCGTAATCCTCGGCCACACGGCCGCCTTCCTCCAGGCTCATCAGCCCAGCCACCGGCAAGGGCAACAGGGCAAACTCCGTCTCACTGCACGCCACCATGCCCCCCTTGGTGTAAATCAACAGGTTGATGGCCCGCGCAATGTCTTCGTCCGAGCACCCCACCGCCACGATGTTGTGGCTGTCGTGCGCCACCGAAGTGGCAATGGCGCCGCGTTTCAGGCTGAAGCCATTCACGAAACCTACCGCCGGCTGCGCCTTTTCATAACGGTTCAGCACCACCATCTTCAACAGGTCGCGTGAGGTGTCGCTCACGATGTTGCCATCCACCACCTTCGGCGTGGCAAAGATGGTGTTGGTGAACAGGTTGCCGTCCATGGCGGCAATCACCTTGATGTGCTCTCCCTCATAGTGAACCTGAAGTGCCTCGGCTTGGATGGGCATCGCATGGAAGTTGTTGATGGCCTCCTCCTTGCGCCGCTGCATCAAGGCTACGCCGTTCTCGGCTACCTTCCTGCCTTTGACATAGGTCTGCATCACATTGAATTCGTCGAGGTTGTCCACCACGATGAAGTCGGCGTCGTCACCCTTTTGCAGCAGGCCCACGTCGAGATGGTAGTGCCGCACGGCGTTCAACGAGGCCGCCCGTAGCACGTCCATCAGCTTGTAGCCCTGGGCCAAGGCACGTTTCACCAGCAAGTTGACATGGCCCTTGATCAAGTCGTTGGGATGCTTGTCGTCCGAGCAGAACATCAGCATCTCGGGATGTTCTTCCATCAAGGGGATGAGGGCGTCGAAGCCCTTCGCCGCACTGCCTTCGCGGATGAGGATCTTCATGCCGAGCTTCAACTTCTCCCGGGCCTCCTCGATGGTGTTGCACTCATGGTCGGTGCCGATGCCAGCGCCGACATACTTCTTGAGGTCGTCGCCCGTCACCATGGGGGCGTGTCCGTCGATGGGCTTGCCGTGACGGTGGGCCGAATCGAGCTTCTTCATGACCTCAGGGTCGTCCATCAGCACCCCCGGGTAGTTCATCATCTCGGCGAGATAATGGATGTCGTCGCGCGCCATGAGCTGCTCGATGGCGGCAGCGTCGAGGGTAGCTCCCGAGGTCTCGAACGGGGTGGCCGGCACACAGCTCGGGGCACCGAAATAAAACTTGAAATGCCCGCGCTTGCCGCTGTTGATCATATAGTCGATGCCTTCCACACCCATCACGTTGGCAATCTCATGCGGGTCGCTCACCGTGGCCACCGTGCCATGGGGTACCGCCATGCGGGCAAACTCCGACGGGGGCACCATTGAGCTCTCGATGTGGATGTGGGCATCGATGAAGCCTGGCAGGATAAACCTTGGCTCGGCCTCTGGCGTTTCGGTGATTTCGGCAATTTTGCCGTCATTGACGGTGACGGTGCCGGGGAAGATGCACGACCGGACCAGGTCAACGATCTGGCCACTCAAGGTGAAGCTGTTGTCTTCTTTCATGAGGATGATGTTTTTCTACTGCAAAAATAATCGTTTTTCGTATTTTTGCAAAAACTGTTTCCTATGAACGACACCCCTATTTATCCCGTCATACGCCTGTTCCAAGGCAAAGAAGAAGCCGTACGCCGTTTCCACCCTTGGGTG
The DNA here is from genome assembly GCA_905234455.1 of uncultured Bacteroidales bacterium. Lineage (GTDB taxonomy): Bacteria > Bacteroidota > Bacteroidia > Bacteroidales > F082 > Limimorpha. The sequence goes on from CAJOIH010000002.1 coordinate 91,753, forward strand.
TTCTCAGGCGCCATCGCCGAAGGTCCTGAGGGCCTTCAGGCAGGCGACACCGTCACGGTGACCGACCACCAAGGCCATATCCTGGGCACCGGCTTCTGCGAGTCGGACAGCATCGCCGTCAAGCTGCTGTGCTTCGAGAACCGCAAGATCGACGAGTGGTTCTTCCTCGACAAGCTCCAGCATGCCCTGGAAGTACGCCGCCCCATGGGCCTGGTGGGCAACCCTGAGACCAACTGCTACCGCCTGGTGCATTCCGAGGGCGACAGCCTGCCCGGGCTGATCGTCGACATCTACGGCCATACCGCCGTGGTCCAAGCCCAAACCGAGGGCATGGCCCTCCACCTGAAGGAGATCGTCCGCGCACTGAAACTGCTTGCCGACCTGGAGCTGAAAGCTGTGTACAACAAGAGCGCGGAGGCCATGCGCCGCATGGGCAAGGACGATGCCGTGGCCGACGGCTACCTGCTGGGCGAACGTATCGAAGAGGACCTCGTGGAACACGGCTGCCGCTATCTCGTCGACTGGGAAAACGGGCAGAAGACCGGGTTCTTCCTCGACCAGCGGGAGAACCGCGACCTGGTGCGCCAGCTGGCCAAGGGCAAACGGGTGCTCAACGCCTTCGGCTACACGGGCGGCTTCTCGGTGGCAGCCCTGAAAGGCGGCGCCCAAAGGGTGGTCACGGTCGATGCCTCGCAGAAAGCATTGGATACCGCGGCTTTAAACCTGCAGCTGAATGGGTTCTCCGTCGACGACAACCCCTGCGTGGCCACCGACATGAAAGAATACGTGAAAGAGGTGAGCGAAAACGAGTTCGACCTCATCATCCTGGACCCGCCGGCGTTTGCCAAACGGCACCACGATAGGCATCGCGGCCTGCAAGGCTACCGCTTCATCAACGCCGAAGCCATCCGCCGCATCGCCAAAGGCGGACTGCTCTTCACCTTCAGCTGCTCCCAAGCCATCGACAAAAGCATGTTCCAGAGCATCGTCACGGCAGCCGCAATAGAAGTCGGGCGGACCGTGAGAATCTTATATCAACTCTCACAACCCGCCGACCATCCTATTAATATCTACCACCCCGAAGGGGCTTACCTGAAAGGCTTGGTGCTGTTGGTGGAATAGCCTTAACGGCTTCCGAACATCGATCCGGGCTTGTTGGGGACCTTTACCGGCTTCGACGGCTTCGACGACTTGGCGCCGCTGGCGTTTTGGCTCAGACGGACCAGATAGGCCTTCTCCACGGTAGGCGGATCATTCAAGTACTTGTTGGTGTAAACGAACTTTTCGTTGCTGAACGACTCGATATTGATGTTGTAGGTGTAAGGAACAGTAGTCTGCATGTTCATATACAGGATGTTGTCGTCCTCGTGGTACGAATAGGTGAACTTCGTGACGAAGGTGGTGTCGGGGCACGGAATGGTGTCGATGATGGTGTCGCCCTCTACGATGCTGCCGATCAAAAGGGTGTCGCGGCTGCGGTCGCGCATCTCACCGGTACGGTTGTCGCGGAACACCAGGTCGATGCCGCTCTGCTGGTCACCGGGAGTGAAAGTGTAGGTCTCAATGGTGCTCTCAATGGGATTGCCTGCATAGTCGATGTTGTAATAGTCGAGGCGCTCCACACCCCAAACGCCGACGAATTTCTGATAATCATCAGGTCCGCACGAAGTCAAGACGGAAACCAGTGCAATCACCGCTGTGAAAAGGGTCAGTTTCTTCATTATCATGCTATTTTTAGGTTATGATGCGCAAAATTAGTTATTTTTGCACAAACACAAGTGGAAATGAAGCGTTTTTTTCTCTTTTGGACCCTCTTGCTCCTGCCGGTTCTCGCACTCCATGCCCAGGATACCCTCACCGTGATGCAGTACAACCTGCTCGAATATGGCAACTACCAAAGCGGTTTCGCCGAGTGCTATGAGACCAACAACAACACCCAGCGCAAGGACGAATGCATCCGCACCCTGATGGACTATGTCAAACCCGACATCCTGACCGTGTGCGAGTTTGGCGCTACCCAGGCGCTGCTCGACGGCTTCTTGAGGCATAACCTGAACATCAACGGGGCCGATTACTGGAAGTCGGACAACATCATCAACTACGCGCATAGCAACATCATCAACCATATCTTCTACGATTCGCGGAAAATGGAGTTGAAGAAGCATGTGGCCCTTCGTACCAATCCGCGCGACACCGATGTGTACGAGCTGTATATGAAGACGCCCAGCCTGCAGTCGGGCGACACCATCAAGCTGATCTGCATCGTGGCACATCCCAAAGCCGGCATGAATTACCAGGCCGAACGCCGCGCCCTGATGCAGGTGGCCATGGATTACGTGAACGCCCATTATCCCAACGACAACGCGTTGATCATGGGCGATTTCAACATGTACAAGTCGAGCGAGACGGGATACCAGCTGCTCACCCGCACCTATAGCAACCCCAGCATATGCTTCGTCGACCCCTTGGCCGGCGTGGGGGGCGTGGGCAACTGGAACAGCAACCCCCAGTTTGCGCCCTTCCATACCCAATCCACACGGCGTTACTCCGACGAATGCTTCTCGAGCGGCGGCCTCGACGACCGTTTCGACTTCATCCTGATGTCGGATGAGGTGTACATGGGCTTCAACCGCATCCGGTACATCAACAACTCGTACCATGCCGTGGGCAACGACGGCCGGCATTTCGACATGAGCGTCGACCAAAACGGCAACGACGTGGTGCCTCCCGTGGTCGCCGAAGCCTTGTATGATGGGTCGGACCATCTGCCGGTGACGATGAAGATGCTGGTGTTCGCTCATTTGGAAGTGGAAGAACACGCGTGTGGCGGGTTTACCGTATATCCCAATCCGGCCTCAAACCAGCTGGAAGTCTCAGTCAACGGGACATACCGAATCAGCAATCTTTTGGGACAGACGGTTTTATCGGGCCGCGACAGCCGCCGTATCGACGTGTCGGGCTTGCCTGCAGGTTTTTATTACCTCAGCATCGAGGGGGTTACCCGTAAATTCATTAAGAATTAATGCGTCAGGATTTCCAACCCCGTCTCTGTCATCAGTAACGTGTGCTCCCACTGGGCTGACGGCAACTCGTCCTCCGTCACCACCGTCCACCCGTCGTCGCTGTCGATGAACACCTTCCACGTGCCCATGTTGATCATCGGTTCAATGGTGAACACCATCCCGGGCACCAACAGCATGCCCGTGCCTTTCCTGCCGTAATGCAACACCTCGGGGTCGTCGTGGAACTTCAACCCCACGCCGTGGCCGCACAAATCGCGCACCACGCTGAACCCGTTCTTGTGGGCGTGCTTCTCGATGGCATTGCCGATGTCGCCCACAAAACCGAACGGCTTGGCGGCCTCCATGCCGATCTCCAGGCACTCCCTGGCCACGTCCACGAGCTTCTGCTTCTGCGGGGTGGTCTTGCCGATGACGAACATCCGCGACGCGTCGGCGTAATAGCCGTCCAGGATGGTGGTGCAGTCCACGTTGATGATGTCGCCCTCCTTCAGGATCTCGTGGGCCGAAGGGATGCCGTGGCACACCACCTCGTTGATGGAAGTGCACACACTCTTGGGGAACCCCTCGTAACCCAGGCAAGCTGGCGTGGCACCGTGCGCGATGGTGTAGTCGTACACCAACTGGTCGATCTCCAGCGTGCTCATGCCGGCGTGGATCCGCTCGCCCACCAAGTCGAGGATGGCGGTGTTGATGACCCCGCTCTTGCGGATGCCCTCCACCTGCTCCGGGGTGCGTATCAAGTTGCGCTTCGGCACCAAGGCACCTTGCTTCTCAAAGTACATCACCTTTCGGTCCAACTCGGTGGGTTCCTGTCCCGCCGGCACACGCCAGCGCTTTCTGTTGTTGAAAATAGCCATTTGTATCTCGATTTTTCTATTTGGCAATCACAATGCCCAACAGCTTGTTGATCTGCACCCGAAGGTCATCCCACTTTTTCTTCTCTTTCAGCAGAAGCAACTGGTTGTCAGGGTCTTGCTCTTCTTTGATTTGTTTTTCTATCGCTTTCCTCCGTGCTTCGATCACCTGGTCCTTGTAACGCAGGATGGCGCTCTGCACAGTTGTCAGCAGGTCGTTTTCCTCACGTTTCACATAGATGCCGTGCCGGTCCCACTGGTCGAGCTTGTAGGGCGACGTCAGCAGGTCGATGGCCAGCTGCGACACCTGCTCGTTCTCATGCGTGATGAAATACTGGTCGTTGGGCAGCTCGCCGGTGCCGATGGCCTGGTCGAAGGCGTCGAAGACCACGCGGTTGACCGGGTCGGCAAAGGTGATCCCGTCGCCAATCAGGTCGTCCACAATCATCTGGGCCACGCTCAACTCCACTTCCTGGGGTTGTCCTTCTTCGTCTTCGTAACGGTTCGTCACCAGCTCCGAGCCGTACACCAGCAGCAGCTTCACCAGCTCGCGCTCCTGGTAGTAGCCCGCAGGCAACGTGTCCTCCTCGTGCTGCTCCTGGGGCTGGGTCACCACGGGCTCGTCGGGGATGACATCGCCTTCCACGCCGAGCGACTTCTTGAACTTGGCCCTCAAGAGCTTGTTGAGCTCGGTCATTAGGGTCTCCTCAGGCAGGTCGAGCAGTCGGCTGGTCTCCTTGATATAGGTGATGCGGAAGATGGGGTCGGGCACCACCGAGATGGTCTCCACGATGCTGCGCACCACCTGGCCCTTCTTGATGGGGTCGTTGGCGGCGTCCTTCAGCAGCAGCTCGGTCTTGAAACGGATGAAGTCCTTGGCGTTCTTGGCCAGGTAGTCGACAACGGTCTCGGTAGGGTAGGCCTTGCCGAAACTGTCGGGGTCGTGCTCGGGAGGCAGCACCACCACACGCACGTTCATGCCCTCGGCGAGGATCATGTCGGTGCCCCGCAAGGCCGCATGCACGCCGGCAGCGTCGCCGTCGTAAAGCATGGTGATGTTCCTGGTGTATCGTTTTACTAAACGGATCTGTTCAATAGTCAATGACGTTCCGGAGCTGGCCACCACGTTCTCGATGCCGAGCTGGTGCATCCTCAAAACGTCGAAATAACCCTCCACCAGGATACACTCGTCCTTGTTGACGATGGCGCCCTTGGCAAAATAGATGCCGTAGAGGGTCTCCTTCTTCTGGTAGATCTCCGACTCGGGCGAGTTCTGGTATTTGGCCAGCTTCTTCTCGGGGTCGGCCTGCAGGATGCGCCCGCCGAAGCCGATGACCTTGCCGGTGAGGTTGTGGATGGGGAAGATCACACGACCATGGTAACGGTCGTAGTACTCGCCGTTCTGCCGCTTGATGCTGAAGCCCACCTTCTCGAGAAACTCGGGTTGGTAGCCGTTCTGCTTGGCGTAGTCGGTGAAAGCCTCCCACTTCGAGGGACTGTAGCCCAGGTGGAAGCGCTCAATAATGGGGTTGAGGAATCCGCGTTCGCGGAAATACCCCAACCCCACAGATTGGCCTTCGTCAGTGTTCCATAGGGCGTCCACAAAGAACTGGTCGGCGAAGGCGTTGATGTTGAACATCTTCTCGCGCTCGGTCTGCGCCATCTGTTCCTCCGGGGTGAGCTCCTTCTCCTCGAAGGGGATGTTGTACTTCTTGGCGAGATACCGCAGCGCCTCAGGGTAGGTGAGGTGCTCGTGCTCCATGAGGAACTTGGCCGAATCGCCGGCCTTGCCGCAACCGAAGCACTTGAAGATGTTGCGAGCCGGGTTCACGTTGAACGATCCTGTTTTCTCGTTGTGAAAAGGACAGAGCCCGATGAGGTTCGACCCACGCTTCTTCAACGTTACGAACTCGCCGACCACCTCCTCTATTCTCGCGGTCTGCAGGATCTGTTCAACGATCTCCCTGGGGACAGGCATGGTTTTTCTCTTTACCACCTGCAAAGCTACAAAATTAAATTGAAATCAACGAAAAAATTTGTAATTTTGCGACTTTAATGCTTGATTTTAGCAATGTACGCGCTTTTTAAGAAGGAAATAAGCAACTTTTTGAGCTCCCTGATCGGCATCATGGTCATCGTGGTGTTCCTCCTGATCACCGGACTGTTCCTGTGGGTGTTCCAGAGCGATTTCAACCTGCTCTCTTATGGCTACGCCAACCTCGACGGACTCTTCATCCTCGCCCCCTGGGTGTTCCTCTTCCTCGTTCCGGCCGTCACCATGCGCAGCTTCGCCGAGGAAAACCGTACCGGCACCATCGAGATGCTCGCCACCAAACCCCTCTCCGAATGGCAGATCATCTGGGCCAAGTTCCTCGCTAGCGTGGCCCTCGTGCTCCTCGCACTCATCCCCACCGCCGTCTACTACTTCTCAGTCTACCGACTCGGCTTCCCCGTCGGCAACCTCGACACCGGCGGCATCCTGGGCTCCTATATCGGACTCTTCCTGCTCAGCGCCTCCTTCGTGTCCATCGGCATCTTCTGCTCCTCGGTCACCAACAACCAGATCCTGGCCTTCATCCTGGCCGTGTTCCTCTGCGGATTCATGTATATCGGCTTCGAGCTGATCTACTCGCTCTCGCTCTTCGGACCCATCGACCTCTTCATCCAACGGCTCGGCATGGCGGCGCACTACAGCTCCATCAGCCGTGGCGTCGTCGACACCCGCGACGTGCTCTACTTCCTCAGCGTCATGGCAGTCTTCCTCTGCATGACCCGCCTGGTGCTGGCCTCCCGCAAATGGATCACCTCCTTCGTGGTCACCCTCGTCATCATCATCGCCCTCAACACCATCGGATCGTTCGTCTTCACCCGCTTCGACCTCACCTCCGAAAAACGCTACACCCTGTCCGACACCACCAAGGAGACGCTCCGCGACCTCGACGACTACGTCTATTTCAAGGTGTATCTCGACGGCGACTTCCCCGCAGGGTTCAAGAAACTGCGCCGTGAGACCAAGGAGATGCTCGACGAGTTCAGGGCCTACTCCAAGTTCATCGACTACGACTTCATCAACCCCTCGGCCGATGCCGACCAAAACGAACTGGCCGAGACCTATAAGACACTCTACCAACAAGGACTCAACCCCACCAACCTCACCGTGCGCAACAACGACGGCAGCACCAGCCAGATGATCATCTGGCCCGGCGCCCTCGTGAGCTACCGCAACAATACCGAGATCGCCATCGACCTGCTCGAGAGCCAAGTCGGCATGAGCGACGAGGAAGCCCTCAACGCCTCCATGCAAAACCTCGAATACCGCCTCCTCGACGCCGTCGTCAAAGTCACCCGCGCCCAAAGGCCCAGCATCGGCTTCATCGAAGGCCACGGCGAACTCACCGAGAACGAGGTCTACGACATCACCCAGACCCTCAAACAAAACTACCACGTCACCCGCGGCGAGATCGCAGGCCAAGTCGACGCCCTCCTCGAACGCTACGAGGACTCGCAAGGGGAGGTGCACGCCAACATCAAGTTCGACGCCCTCGTCATCGCCAAACCCACCGAGCCCTTCGACGAAAAGGATAAGTTCCTCCTCGACCAGTATGTCATGCACGGCGGCAAGGTGCTTTGGCTCATCGAACCGGTGTTCGCCACCATGGACAGCCTCACCAACCAGGAGTCGACCATCGGCGTCGACCAGGACCTCAACCTCGAGGATATGCTCTTCCGCTACGGCGTCCGCCTCAACCATAACCTGCTCCTCGACATGAACTGCGCCGCACTGCCCATCCGCACCGGACAAGTGGCCGGCCAAGCCCAACTCGAGTTCTACCGCTGGTTCTACTTCCCCCTGGCCCAAGCAGCCTCCAACCACCCCATGGTGCGTCACCTCAACGCCGTCAAGATGGACTTCGTCAGCTCCATCGACGCCACCACCTCCGACGGCAACGTGGTGAAGACCCCGCTCCTGATGACCTCCGACTACACCAAGGTGTCGGGTACCCCGGTCTTCATCAGCCTCGCCATGCTCCGCCAAAGTCCCGACAAACGGATGTTCCCCCAACGCAGCCAAAACGTGGCCTACCTCCTCAAAGGCAACTTCCCCTCGCTCTACGCCAACCGCATCAACCCCGAGATCGAGGAAAGCAAGGAGATGGACTTCCTCGCCGAAAGCGTCCCCACCGCCATGATCGTCGTGGCCGACGGCGACGTCATCCGCAACCAAATCGACGTCCTCAGCAAGAAACCCCTGCCCCTGGGCTACGACCAATACACCCAAAACACCTACGGCAACAAAGACTTCATCGAAAACGCCATCAGCTACCTCGTCGACGGCGAAAACCTCATCGCCATCCGCTCCCGCGAATTCAAGATCCGCCTCCTCGACCCCGAAAAGATCCTCCACCAACGCCTCCGCTGGCAACTCATCAACACCCTCGTCCCTGTCGGCCTCGTCATCCTCTTCGGAATCGTCATGGCTTTGATTAGAAAGAAAAAATACGCTTCGAAATGAAAAAGAATAAACCCATCATCATCCTGGCCATCATCCTGATCGCCATCGCCGTGCTCCTCATCTGGAACAACCGCTACCTCACCACTCTCCGCGGCGACTCCGCCGACTTCCAAGTGTGGGACACCGCCTCCATCACCAAAGTCTACCTCGCCGACCGCAGGGACAACGAGACCCTGCTCGAACGTACCGACCAAGGCTGGACCCTCAACACCACCTACAAAGCCCACCCCAAAAAGATCGACCAACTGTTCTATACCCTCTATAAAGTGCGCGTCCGCATGCCCGTTTCCGTCGCCTCACACGACAATATCATCACCCAGATGGCCACCCGTAGCACCAAAGTCGAAGTCTACCAAATTGTGCCCCGCATCAACCTGTTCAACAAAATCAAGCTCTTCCCCCACGAAACCCGCACCAAAGTGTTCTACGTGGGCGAATCCACCATGGACAACAGCGGCACCTTCATGGTCCGCGAAGGCTCCGACCAAGCCTATATCGTCCACATCCCCGGCTTCCGCGGCTACATCTCCACCCGCTTCACCGCCGACCCCGACGACTGGCGCGACCATACCATCTTCCACGCCTCACTCGCCGACATCAAGTCCGTCACCGTCGAATTCGGCGGCGAACCCATGCGCAGCTTCCGCATCGACAATACCGGCCGACACCAGTACCAACTTACCCGCCTCGGCGACAACCAAAACCTGCCCATCGATACCCTCAAAGTCATCAACCTCCTCTCCTCGTTCAACGACGTCCGATTCGAGGCCCTCATCAACAACATCACCCCGCAACAACGTATCGACTCTCTCCTCAACTCGCAGTTCCTGCACCGCATCACCCTCATCGACAACCAAGGCCGCTCCACCTCCATGAAGACCTATCCCAAACGCCAACAAACCGTCAACATCATCCCCGAAGAGGAACGCGACATCGACGTCGACCGCATGTACGCCTTCGTCAACGACGACCGCGACTTCGTGCTCGTGCAATACTATATCTTCGACAAAATGCTTCGCGACGTCGACTACTACGTGGCAGGCAACCCCATACAGTTCGAGATCGACCACTACCAAATCATCCAATGAAGATCCTCCTGCTCGTCATCGGCAAAACCGACGAGGACTACCTCGTCACCGGCATCAAGAAATATGTCGGCCGCCTGGGACATTACACCCCCTTCGAGCTTAAGGAAATCCCCGACATCCGCAACCGGAAGACGCTGAGCGAAGAACAGCAGAAAAAAGCCGAGAGCTTCCTCCTGCTCCAACAACTCCAGCCCTCCGACCATGTGGTCCTGTTGGATGAAAGAGGAAAACAATACACTTCCATTGAATTTTCAGAACTTATCGAAAAACGGTCCGCCTCCGGCGTGAAACGCCTGGTCTTCCTCATCGGAGGCCCCTACGGCTTCGCCCAGGAAGTCTACGACCGCGCCGACGCCCTCCTCTCGCTCTCCCCGATGACCTTCTCCCACCAAATGGTGCGCCTCGTCTTCGTGGAACAGCTCTATCGCGCTTTCACCATCCTCAAAGGAGAACCCTATCACCATTCATGAAAAAACCTATTTTCGTCATCATCATCGGACTTTTGCTCCTCGCCTCATGCCGGGAGAAAGACCTCGACATGACCCTGGTCCAAAAAACCCTTTACGAAAACGCCTCCATCACCGGCATCACCGCCAACGACGCCTGGCACCTCACCATCATCCATGACGAACAGGCTTTCGTGGAACTCGAATACTCCGCCTTCCTCGAAGACTATATCCTCGCCCAAAAAGAAGGCTCCGAACTGACCATCGGCTTCAATACCCAACTCTACCTGCCCGCCAACACGGTGATGAACGCCACCGTCCACCTCCCCGCACTGCAAAAACTGCATTGCTCCGAAGCCGTCAGCGCCCAAATCCAAGGCGATTTCTCAGGCGATGAACTCACCGTCGAACTCAACGACGCCTCCACCCTCAAAGGCGGTGCCTTCACCGGAAATGCCGCAGTGATGCTGACCGGCGCCTCCACCATGGTCGACTTCGGATTCACGGGCGACCTCTGCTCCATCAACCTGTTCGGCGCCTCGGTCTTCAAAGGGGTCCTGAACGTGAACCAAACCCTCGGATTCACCGCCGCAGATGCCTCACGACTAACACTCTACGGTGGCGCTGCACCCAACGCCTTGGCCGAAATCAAGGACGCCAGCATCGTCAACACCCTCGAAACCGAAATCCAACAGCTGCAGCTCCTCATGACATCCGCCTCCGAAGCCTCTGTCTTCGTCACCCAGGAAATCCATGGCACCCTGCGCGACGCCTCCCTGCTCTATTACCAAGGCAACCCCACCCTCGACCTCAATACCGACGAAACCTCCTCCATCCACCCCCTCTAACTCCTCACTCCTAACTGTTAACTCCCATGGTCTCCCGCATCAAAAAAGGTTTTTCAAAGCTCCTCAAAGAGGAGAAACTGAAGACGATAGCCAACTATTTCGAAAACCCCGGCGAGGTCATCAGCCTGCTCAAGAGCTACTGGCACTCCGACTCGGGCCAGCAGAAGCTCTTCGACGAGTTCAGCGAGAACACCATCACCAACTACATCATGCCCTATGGCATCTCGCCCAATGTGACCATCAACGGGAAAAACTACATCGTCCCCATGGTCATCGAGGAGAGCTCGGTGGTGGCCGCCGCCTCAGCCGCAGCCAAGTTCTGGGGCGATAGGGGAGGGTTCCACGCCGAAGTGCCCGACGTCCGCAAAGTCGGCCAAGTCCACTTCAGCTGGAAGGGCCCTCTAGAAACTCTAGAACATCTCTTCCCCTCCATCAAACAACGCCTCTTCCAAGATACCGACCCCATCACCGCCAACATGAAAAAACGCGGCGGCGGCATCCTCGACGTCCAACTCATCGACTATACGGCCAAGATCCCCGACTATTACCAGCTGCGGGTGGAGTTCAACACCTGCGACTCCATGGGCGCCAACTTCATCAACACCGTGCTCGAACAGTTCGGCCATAGCCTCCAGGACTTCTTCGCCGAGCAAACCCAACTGCCCGAAGCCCTTCGCCAATGCGAGATCATCATGACCATCCTCTCCAACAACACCCCCGACTGCCGGGTGAAGGTCTGGGTGGAATGCCCCGTCGACCAGCTCGACGGCATCGATGAGCACCTTACCGGCGCCGAATACGCCCTCAAGTTCAAGAAAGCCGTCGACATCGCCCATATCGACACCGACCGCGCCACCACCCACAACAAAGGCATCTACAATGGCATCGACGCCGTGGTGCTCGCCACCGGCAACGACTTCCGCGCCGTGGAAGCCGCCGGCCATACCTACGCCTCACGCAACGGCCACTACGAGAGCCTCTCCAACGTCACCGTCACCGACGGCATCTTCCACTTCGAACTCGAAGTGCCCATGGCCCTCGGCACCGTGGGCGGACTCACCAGCCTGCACCCCCTGGCCAAGAAATCACTCGAGCTCCTCGGCAACCCCACCGCCCCCGAACTCATGATGATCGCCGCCACCATGGGCCTCGCCAATAACTTCTCGGCCGTGCGCTCCCTCACCACCAAAGGCATCCAAGCCGGCCACATGAAGATGCATCTCAACAACATCCTCAACCAACTCCAAGCCTCCGAAGAGGCCAAACGCCTCGCCCGCGACTACTTCAAGGACAAAACCGTCTCCTACGCCGCCGTCGAGCAATATCTCCACACACTCCAATGACCCCCTTCACCTCCCACGGCAAACTCCTCCTCACCGGCGAATACCTCGTCCTCCACGGCGCCGTCGCCCTCGCCCTGCCCACCAAGCGAGGCCAATCCCTTACCGTGGAAACCTGGGAAGACCACGGCACCTATATCCAATGGAATGCCTACCAACCCCTCGGCTCCTGGTTTGCCGCCACCCTCGATCCCGCCACCCTCGACGTCATCTCCACCGACGCCCAGCCCAAAGCCCAACGCCTGGTCCAAATACTCCGCGCCCTCCGCGACCTCAACCCCGACGTCTTCCACCCAGGCCTCCAGTTCATCAACCACATGAACTTCGATCCCCAATGGGGCCTCGGCAGCAGCTCCACCCTCATCAGCAACCTGGCACAATGGGCCAAGGTCGATCCCTATGAGCTGCTCAAAAGAACCTTCGGAGGCTCAGGCTACGACATCGCCTGCGCCCAAGCCGATTCGCCGATCTTCTACTGGCTCACTGGCGACCAACCTAACGTCCAAACCGCCGACTTCCACCCACCCTTCGCCGACAAGCTGTTCTTCGTCTACCAAGGCCAAAAACAATCCTCCGCCAATGAGGTGAAAGCCTTCAACCAACACTGGGCCGAAACCGACCGCTCCTCCGAGATCCAGACCATCTCCCAGCTGAGCCTGGCCCTGCCCACCATCACCTATTTCGAGGATTTCTGCGCCCTGCTCCAAGTCCACGAAAACATCCTCTCACAATGCCTCGGCCGCCCACCCGTCCAACAACAGTTCCCCGACTTCCCCGGCACCCTCAAGTCACTCGGCGCCTGGGGCGGCGACTTCCTGCTCGCCGCCACCGACCTCTCGCGCGACGAAGTGTGGACCTATTTCCGAAACAAAGGATTCAACCCGATCAACCCAATATTCCCCTACCAAGACCTGATCTTATGAACGAAAACACCATCCATGGCGGCGTCAAATGGCAAAGCCCCTCCAACATCGCTCTCGTGAAATACTGGGGGAAACGCCCGGGCATGACCCAAATCCCGCAAAACCCCTCCATCAGCCTCACCCTGAGCCGCTGCCATACCGAGACCGCCATCTTCTTCGAGGAATCGGACCGCTTCGGCCTCCATTTCCGCTTCGACGGCAAGGAGAACCCCGAGTTCCAAACCAAAATCGCCGACTTCCTCAAAACCCAGATGCCACGGTTCCCCTTTCTCAATAGGATGGACCTCCACATCGACTCGCACAACTCGTTCCCACACTCCTCAGGCATCGCCTCCTCGGCCTCCTCGATGAGCGCCCTCGTGCTCTGCCTGCTCGATATTAATATGTCATTGCGAGGAGCGGAGCTTTGCGGAGCGACGCGGCAATCCATAATTGACTTTAGTGAAGCCTCCCGCCTCTCCCGCCTGGCCTCAGGCAGCGCCTGCCGCTCCCTCTTCCCCAAGGCAGCCCTATGGGGCGCCACCACCGCCTGCCAAGGGAGCTCCGACGAATATGCCGTCTCTCTGGAAAACACCATCGCACCGGTCTTCAAGACACTCCACGACAGCATCCTCATCGTCAGCGACGCCAAGAAAGCCGTCTCCAGCCGCGCAGGCCACGCCCTCATGGATACCAACCCCTACGCCACCACACGCTACGCCCAAGCCAATAGCAATATCATAGACCTGCTCAACGCCTTGAAAACGGGCGACCTCGAACAGTTCATCCACATCACCGAGTCGGAAGCCATGCAGCTCCACGCCCTGATGATGTGCTCAAACCCCTCCTTCATCTTGATGAAACCCAACACCTTGCGTATCATCAACACGATCCATGAATTCCGCCACGAGACGGGCATCCCCCTCTGCTTCACCCTCGACGCCGGTCCCAACGTGCACCTCCTGTACCCCGACCAACATGCCGAAATGGTGGAGCGTTTCATCATGGATGAGCTGGAACACTATTGCCACGAGGGTCAGTGGATCCCCGACCGCGTGGGCGACGGACCCTCAAGATGCTGATTGTCATGACAGAACGTATCTACCATAGCAAAGTCATCCTCTTCGGCGAATACTCCATGATATTCGACGCCACCGCCTTGATGGTGCCGCTCAACCGTTTCTCGGCACAATGGCGCAACGCCTCGCACCTGTCGCCCGAAGCCGCCTCCTCCAACGCCAGCCTGCAACGCTTTGCCGATTATCTCTCCACCCTCGATGAAGCCAAAAACACCATCGACCTGCCACGTTTCAACCACGAACTCCAATACAACCTCTACCTCGATTCCGACGTGCCCTCAGGCTACGGCCTCGGCAGCTCGGGCGTGCTGGTGGCCGCAGTGTACGACCGCTATGCCCTTCGGAAGTCCGACGACCCCTTGCAACTCAAGGCGCTGTTCGGCAAGATGGAGAGCTTCTTCCACGGCAGCAGCTCGGGCATCGACCCCTTGCAGTGCTACCTCAACAGGCCTTTCCGCATCGACGCCGCCGGCGTGACCCTGCTTCCTGACGGTTTCATCCCCTCCGATATCCATGTGTTTCTTGCCGATACCGGCAAAAAAAGCAATACCAAGCCTTTGGTGCAATATTTCAAGAGCAAGCGCGAAGACCCAAGCTATCTGACTGGTTTTCAACGGGTTTATGTACCTTGCGTCACCGCCTGCATCGACCACCTAATCCAAGGGGAGAAGGCAGCGTTTTTCGCCTCCCTCCGGCAACTCACCGACGGACAGCTGAAATACCTCCGCCCGATGATCACCGACGACAGCATCGACCTCTTCCTGGAGCGTCCCGCCTTCAACCTCGGCTTCAAGATCTCCGGCTCCGGCGGTGGCGGCTACGTCCTCGGCTTCACCGACGACATCGCCCATACCCAGTCGTTTCTGGAAGGCTACCACCTCATCTGGCTATAAAAATTCTTATCTTTGCCCCTTCAAAACCGCCCATGTCTGTCCTGAAAAACATAGAAGCCCGTATCGAGAAAACCCTGACCACCGTCATCGACTTCTTCTACCCCCCGTTTCGGAAACTCATGCCCCTCGACCTCTTCCGCTACGGCTGCTGCGGCGGACTCAACCTCGCCCTCGAATGGCTCCTCTATTACGTGTTCTACCATTTCGTCTTCCACGCCCGCGTCTTCGACCTCGGCTTCATCGCCTTCACCCCACACATCGCCGCCTTCGTCTTCAAATTCCCCATCACCTTCCTCACCGGCTTCTGGATGGCCCGCCACATCAGCTTCTCCGGCTCCACCCTCCGCGGCCGTACCCAAATCGTCCGTTACCTCCTCGTCACCCTCGTCAACATCCTCATTAACTACCTCGGCCTCAAACTCTTCGTCGAAGTCTTCCAATGGTGGCCCACGGTCTCTTATGTCATCATCTCTATTATCTGCGTGACATTCAGTTACTTAACCAATAAATTCTATTCCTTCAAAAAAGCCAAAACCGATGGAAACCCTCCAATTGATCCAGAATAAAATCACTCCTAACTCCTCCCTCCTCCCTCCTCACTTACCCCAGTGGAAGGACATGAAAGTGGTCTTCACCAACGGATGCTTCGACATCCTCCACCGCGGCCATGTGGAATACCTCGCCAAGGCGGCCGACCTGGGCGATATCCTGGTGGTGGGCCTCAATACCGACGCCTCCGTCCGCAGGCTGAAAGGGGAGGGGCGTCCCGTCAATAACCAGGAAGCCCGCGCCCTGGTGCTGGCCTCCCTGAGCTTCGTCGACGCCGTGGTGCTCTTCGACGACGACACGCCCTACAATCTCATCAAGACCCTCCGCCCCGACGTTCTGGTCAAAGGCGCCGACTACCAACCTGAAGCGATCGTCGGCTACGACATCGTCACCTCCTACGGCGGCACCGTGACCACCATCCCCCTGGTGAAAGGCTATTCCACCACGAATTTTATCGACAGGTTAAACATAAATCAGTAATTTTGTAGCCGTTAAAGGAAACTCCATGCCTCACGATATGCTTACTTGGGTGATGTTTTCGGTGAACCTGACCTTCATCGTGACCAACCTCTACGGCTGGCTGCTGAAGCAGTTTTTCGTCCCCGAGCCCTATAGGGAGAATATCGTCGAGCTCTATCCTGCCCGCCGTTCCGTGGCTGCCTTCTACCTCCTGCAGCTCTTCGAGGTGCCCTATCTGTTCATGGTCGGCCAGCCCGAAGCCCTGTTCTACGTCAACGGCACCGCCTTGCTGGTGTTCTCGTCGTTCATCCTGGTGATGGTGCGGAGCTACTTCTTCCTTCAGACTCCCAAGGCGGGCAAGCTGCTGCTGTTTCTGCTGCCGGTGTGGCTGTGCTGGATTGCATTAATGCTTCCGCTTTTTGGAATAATTAGCTATTCTCGTGATTATCAGTTGATAATGACTTGCGTCGCCATGGCGTTTTTTCTGGGTTACATGGCCTTGCTCGACCGTTTCCGCCGTCAGTTGGTGCAAAGGGTGCGGGCCTTGGACGAGGACGAATACTCCAACGAGGAGGACTTCCCGGCAAAATTCGCACGCAACATCAAATGGCTGCCCCTGGTGCTTTGTCTGTTGGTGGCCGTCAATTTCCTGCTCAACGACCCGGTGGTCAAAATGGTGCGCGACATCGTCTTTACGGTATTGAACGTGTGGTTCGCCATCTATACCCTCAATCCCCACCGCAAGCTCAAAACCCTTCCCCAGGAGCTTCAGATGGAGAAAGAGGCCGCCGTCGAAGGGTCATCGTCCCAGGGCCCTCTTTCCGAAGAACAACGCAATACCCTCGAAACCAAATTATTGGAGTTGATCAAGAGCGAAAAACTCTATCTCCAGGATCATTTGTCGATGAGCGATCTGGTGCAGCGGATGAACACCAACAAAGCTTATTTGAGCAAGACGATCGCTGCCAGTCAATACGGCTCTTTCTATCAGTTGATCAACACGTTACGCATCGAACATGCTTGTCAGGTGCTTCGTGAGGACCCCTCGCTCAAGATGGAGCAGGTGGCATTGGCTTCAGGTTTCTCTTCCGGCAGCGCTTTCTCCCAGGTCTTCAAGAGGATCAAAGGCATTTCACCTTCAGAATACTTGCGAGAAAAATAAAAAGTTGTATTTTTGCGCTAATTAACAGTAATCCTATGGGGGTAAAGTTTGACAATGAGCTTCAGCGTTTCGTGTTCGATTTTGGGAACGACGAAGG
The DNA here is from genome assembly GCA_905234455.1 of uncultured Bacteroidales bacterium. Classification (GTDB taxonomy): domain Bacteria; phylum Bacteroidota; class Bacteroidia; order Bacteroidales; family F082; genus Limimorpha. Next base: position 109,006 of record CAJOIH010000002.1, read on the forward strand.
GGGTGACATTGTCAGCCTCACTGGGAACGGCTATCAAGTAGAGGCTTTCGGCAAGTGTTTCTACTATGGCTACGAGTTTGGCGATGATGTGGACGGCAACGTACGCACCGCCTTTATCCGTTACGTCAAGTTCAGTGAACGTCTACAGGACAATCCCGACCTGACGCAATTCATCAAAAAAGCTGTTGACGACCTCAACCGCCGTATTAATCTATATGATTATAACCTCGTGGTGATGCCCGAATCTTCGAGCTCCGTCAACCAATACATGCTCCGCTATATCTATCGTTACGCCCAGCCCATGCTCCAAGAGATGGAGTTGGTTAAAGCGCTGCCTGAGCGGATCGACTTCGATATGAAAGCGTATGAGAAACAGTATCTTAACGATGTTTTGGAGAACGGTCGGCCACGTTATACCGAGGCTCAGAAAGAAGAGGTTCGTCACAACATTGAGCAGATGCTCGACCTCATTCATCATAAGGATTATTTCACTATCGCTCGTGACGTCAAGAAGAGCCGCTTCCGCCCCTATATGATGAACTTCCTCCGCTTTGCCACCAAAGAGGATGAAGAGCTTTGTGCTACCATCAGAAAACAAAACATCCTTGTCATTGACGATGTCACCACTAGCGGCAGCACCCTTGGCGAAATACTTCGCACCTTGCGTATTTTGAACGAGGATAACAACATCACCATTTTCAGCCTCATCGGTCGTAGGGATCTGATGGCCGATTCCTTCTAAAAAGGTGTTAAAATTGTTAGAATTCTAACACCTAACACCGGTTGTGGTGAAAGAGATAAATGTAAATCTCCGATAATCAATCTATTACAAACTTCTTTATTTTCGGCAATTTTACCGAGAATAAAACGATTTTTACCGAGAATAAAACGATTTTTACCGAGAATAAAACCTGTTTCTTATTAATTATTGAAATTTGCGATTGTAAATTATTAAAATAATAATATGTCAACAATCCAAATCATCGGCATCGTGGTAGTCTCCCTCCTGGGACTCTACGTTTTTTATTCCCTTTACAACATCAGTCGCTTCGACCGGAAGGGAAACGGAAAAGAAAATAACAAAAAAGCCCTCTCAGCGATCCTGCTCTTCCTGGCCGTCGCCCTAGGCCAAACCGCCTTCGCGCAAACCACCTGGACGCTTCAACCCACCGCCTCGGGCAACACCATCACCTACAAGGTGAAACGTTCGGGCGACATCTCGCAGGCAGTCACCGTGAGATACCGCACCGTGGGTCTCTCATCGTACGAAGGCGAGAACTTCACCAGCGCCAACGGCACCCTTACCTTCCCGGCAGGCATCGACGAGAAGACGGTCAGCGTAACCACGAAGACCCCTTCGACAGAGGCTTACAAATACTACCAGAGCGGTGCCCCAAGAAAATACCTCTTCGAGGTGACCGACATGGGCGGTTTCTCTCTGGTTTCCAGGGAAGACAATGGGGGTGCCGGCACCGTGTTCAGCACCTCCTATATTAACCAGAGCGTCACCGACCTGGTGTATTTCAACTACAACGGCGCCATACAGTCGGGCAGCGGCAACCACTATGTTGACGCAAGCCATTCAGGCTCAAGCAGCTGGGTGAAGGTGACCGATGCCGGCTATAGTCAGGCGGTCCACAACATCAGCACCAGCAGCCTCTATAGCAACAACAGTAGCACCACCAGCTTCCGTAACTATCTGAACCAGATAGGCTACAAGATGTACGCCACCGTTTATTTCAGCCAGAAAGAGGAAGACGACGGATACCAATACATCCAGATCCTTACCGACAACAGCAGCACCTACGACGGCAACGACCCCAATGGCGCGGTCAACAACCCTTCCACCTCCAAATATAAAGCCTGCTTCATCCTGAGTTACGATCCCAGCGGCAGCGTGATGACCAGCTCACATTACCAGTTCTTCCCGCACCGTTATGATTATGTGGACCGGGCTGCTGAACAGGCAGCGAACATTACTCATTATGAGTTCGACTACGCCAACAGCCACCTCTACCAGCAGAAGTACAAGAGCACATCCTATCAGGCGACCACCTCAGGCTCGCTCGTCCTCGATCCTACGGTCAACAACATCAACGTGCGTTTCGATGCTGCCGGTTCAGGTCAGGATGACTGGTACTTCAAGGACCTCAAGGCGCGTCTCGCCTTGGTGGATGCCACCAAGCCCACTATCCGCAGCAACGACGAAATAAAGGTGGCCGACGGTGCCTACGGCTACGGCAACATGGTGTATATCACCATACCTTTCACCGAGATCGTGACCGTGAACGGCAGCCCTACCCTCAGCACCACCTGGGGCACGCTGAACTACATTGCCGGCTCGGGCACCAACGTCCTCACCTTCAGCGGACATATCGTAGCCAACCTGGGCACCGCGCTCACCGTGAACAGCATCAGCGTAAACGCCAATAATACCATCAAGGACCTTATGGGCAACACCTATGTTAGTTCAAGCATCAACAAGACCTACAGCAGCTTGCAAGTCACCAACCCTTGGTTAGGCAGCGGCACCGCCAACGACCCGTACATCATCATGGACAGTTACCAGCTCGATTTGCTTTCACGTCAGGTTTGGGCCGGTAATTATTACGACGGCAAGTATTTCAAACTCGGTGCCGACATTACCTATAGCCACAGCACCGACTGGAACAACACCTCAAGTACGGAAAACAATTTCACCTCAATCGGTGGCTACGGCCAATCATTCCGTGGCACTTTTGACGGCGACGGACACAGCATCAGCGGCATCCGTATCTATAAGACAGGCAGCGCCAATACTGACGAATGCCAGGGACTCTTCGGCTTGACCTATTCCGGTAGTATGGTGAAAAACCTCGTCCTTTACGACATCAATATCGTGGGTAAAAACCAGGTGGGTGTCGTAGTGGGAAGCGCGAACGGTACCATTCAGGATTGCTACGTCTATAATTCACGCGTCCAAGCCAATTCAGGCTCGTCAAAGGGCATCATTAATGGTTCAGGCAGCGCCACTATCACACGCGCCTATTACAAAGACTGCCTGATTGGCAGTGGAGGAAGCGAGTACAACATCGCACACCTCACCTTGAACGGCGGCGCCACCGTCACCCGCACAGGTGGCACAACCGTCAATGCCTTTCTGACCACCTATGGCGATGGCATCACCCTGAGCAGCGAGGAATATTATACCAAGAACACCGACATTACCTTGGGCTACAGCGGCACTGTGCCCTCAGGCTCGTTCGTGAAATACACCGCCAGCGCAAGCTACGGCGACATCACTTATTCCAATATCAACAACGGCAACGTCCTCACCATGCCCGATGCCGACGTCACCGTGAACGCCACCCTCATGCCTGTGGTGACCTACCTCGATGCCGACGGCATCGCGCAGCAGTGCAGCGACTACACCGTCATCACCAGCAGCGACAGCGATGTTAACCTCGGTACCTCGGGCAAGACCCACTGGTATGTGGTGAACAGCAACGCCACCATCAACGCCAAGCTTTATTTCCATGGCAACACCAACCTCATCCTTTGCGACGGCGCCACACTCACTGTTAACAGAAACGGTACTGCTGTTATTGCCAATGAATTCGACAACTTCAATATCTTTGGCCAGACCAACGGCAACGGCACCTTGAATGCCGCTTCCTTAAATAATTCTGGCATCACCTCTAGACACTTGGGAATTTACGGCGGCATCGTAAGCGCTTCTGCTCCTAACGGAGGTATCCATGCAGGTGCCTATTCCATCACCCTCGGTTACACCACCCCCGCCAACCGCTTCACCGCTTCGAGCTATTACTGCAGCTCCCTCATCGTGAAATCCGGACAGACGCTCACCGACGGCGAAGGCCTCCTTTATAGCGGCACCTATACCGGCGACGGTCTCGACGCCACCCTTGCCGCGCTGGCAGGCAAGACCTTGCAGCCTGCCTACAGCCTTGTGGTGCCAACAAACTTCAGCGTAACCGGCATCACCGCCCCGCAGGGCTTCGCTCCGGCGGGCGAGGTGGTGACGCTGCACACCGACGCTGGATACACCATCACCGAGGCGAGCTATACCCCTGCAGGCGGCTCGGCTACCGCCATCAACCCTGTGGAAGGCGTGTGGAGCTTCAGCATGCCGACAGCCAACACCACGGTGACCGCCACAAGAGAGACCAACACCTACACCGTGCACTTTGACGCCAACGCCACCAACGGCATCAACGCCACGGGCACGATGGCCGACCAAACCTTCACCTACAACGATTCGCAGAGCCTCATCGCCAACGCCTTCGCGCGCACGGGCTACACCTTCGGCGGATGGAACACCCAAGCCGACGGCAGCGGCACCGCCTACACCAACCAGCAGAGCGTGAACAACCTCACCACCGAGCCGAACGGCGTGGTGACCCTCTACGCCCAATGGAGCGTCATCAACTGGACGGGCTGCGGCAGCGAGAGCGACCCCTACCTTATTATATATGCCTCGCAGTTGGTTAAACTGGCCGACGATGTGAACAGCGGCGAAAATTACTGGCACAAATACTTCAAGTTAGGCAACGACATCGACATGAACGGTGTGGCTTTTGAAGGGATAGGTAGAATCTTTAACCAGTTCTCTGGATACTTCAACGGCGACAACAGGACCATCAGCAACCTCACCATCAACAGTCAGGAAGGTAATATAGGCTTGTTCGTCTATATGACTGGTTCGGTAAGTAACCTTATCCTGTCTGGTGCCAATATTACAGGCAGATATGAAATCGGTGGCATAGCTGGAAGAACCAGCGGTAGTTCTTCAATAAGCAACTGCTTGGTACTCAACTCCAACATCACCAAAACAGGTATAGGAAGTATTGATGCTGGTGTTATTGTGGGAAACAATAATACTAATGCAGTCCTCACAAACAACCACTACCGCAACTGCTCCGTCACCCAAGGTGAGAATACCTACACCACCAACATCGGTACCCCTAACGGCGATGTCGACGGTGCCCGCAGCGTCCACACCCTCACCCTGCCTCAGCATGTAACTGCAACAGGCGAGACGGTTATTTACAACCAAGTGACCTATTACGCCTCCAACGTGAATGTCACCCTCACACCTGACCAAGGTTTCACCCTGGAAGAGGTCACCGTGAACGGCACGCCAGCCACCTACAACAATAACGGCACCTGGACCTTCACCATGCCTGCCGCCGACGCCACCGTGAACTGCGCCGGCAACGTGCTCTATATCGATGCCAACGGTAACCAGCAGACCTGCAGCAACTACACCACTATCGAGAGCAACCAGGGCACCTATGGTACCAATGAATATGGTACCAATGCACAAGAATGTTGGTTTGTTGTAAGTGGCGATGTTACCATCAACGGCATACTTTTAAAAGGCACCATTAGCCATCTTATTCTTTGCGACGGCGCCACGCTGACCATCAACCAAACCAATGAGAATGACGGTCTCCAAACTTCTAATAACCTCATTATCTACGGGCAATCGGTTGGCAACGGAACCCTCACCGTCAGCGCCCCGTGGGTTGGCCTTAATACCAACAACGACTTAATCATCAACGGCGGCATTATCAGTGCCACCAGCACAACCACCAGTGGCATAACTGCGGGCCTGGGCAACATCACCATCAACCGAGGCAGCGTCACCGCACGTGGGTATTCCGATGGTATTTACGGTCAAAACATCTTCATCAACGGCGGAATCGTCAATGCCACCAATGGCGAGGGCAGCAACAGCTACGGTATTAAAGCCGACTTAGACATCACCCTCGGCTACACCGAACTCACCGACCGCATCACCAGTTCAAGCTATAAAAGTTACAACGGCACCGTCAGCGTGAAAGCCGGCCAGTTCCTCACCGACGGCACGACAGCGGCCTACATCGGCACACTCAACAATGACCAGATCAGCGCCCTCGCAGGCCAGACCCTGCAGCCTTGCTTCAGCATCACGCTGCCTGAGCATGTGGTGGCCACCGGCGTCATCAGCCAAAGCGGCACAACCGCCTACGCTGTGCCAGGCGCAGAAGTCACCATAGCGGGCGCCTCGGGCTACAGCATCACCCTCGTCACCTTCAATGGCAACAACGCCACCAGCAACCCCGACGGCAGCTACACCTTCACCATGCCCGCCGAAAACGTCACGGTGAGCTGCCAGCAAATAGATATCATATACTACTCTATTGAATACGACCTCGCAGGCGGCAGTGTGAACGACGACAACCCCACGTCCTATTCCGTAGAAACCCAGACTTTCATCCTCCATAACCCCACCCGCGCAGGCTTCACCTTCACGGGCTGGACCGGCACCGACCTCAACGGGCCGACTTTGGAAGTCACCATCGAACAAGGCTCCACCGGCGACCGCGAGTACACCGCCCACTGGGAGGCCGACATTGCCGGAAACTGGGGTAACGGCGACGGCAGTCAGCAAGCGCCTTACATCATCACCACCACCACCGGCCTCAACCTGCTGGCAACCCTGGTGAACCAAGGCAACGACTACCAAGGCAAGTACTTCAAGTTGGGCAACAACATCGACTATGTGTCTAACGCCACCGCCAATTACACCGCCATCGGAACCGAAACCACTGCCTTTGCCGGCACCTTCGACGGTCAGGGCTATGCCGTGAAGAACTTCCACATCGAGAACAACACCGGCTACCAAGGCCTGTTCGGCCACGTGGCGGAAGGCGGCACGGTGAAGAACACGGTGGTTGACAACGCGCTCATCAACGACAACGGCGAATATGTCGCCGGCATCGCGGGATCAAATGAGGGTAGCATCGAGAACTGCTTTGTCATCAACACGGTGTTTTCCAAAAACTTAGCTTGGCCCATAGCGAGCATAACGGACTTTTTAAACACCAATATCTCCAACAGCTACTACCGCGACTGCACCTTGGGCGGCACCAGCAATTGGTCCGACTGCTACACCGTCACCGGAGGCACCGGTGTCACCGTGGTTGTCAATAGCTATGATTACGGTGTGACCTATAACGGCACGCTGTATGTCTCAGGAGATGCCCATCTCAGCCTCAACCTGAGTTACGACAACGTGCCTTCAGGACAAGTGCCGGTGTTCTTCGCCAGCAGCGGCACGCTTACCGGCACGGGCAATCCATACACCTTTGATATGGAAAACTATGTAGATGTCACCATCACCGCTAAGCTCGGCTTGGCCAACGTGCCTTACCTCGATGCCGACGGCGTGCAGCAGACTTGCCCCGTCGCCCAACTCATCACCACCGGCAATAGTGGCGATCCAAACACACCTGTATATTACACCGGCCAATGGTTTGTGGTGGATGGCAACGTTACCGTCCACCCTGGGATCCGCTTCGAGAATGAGGCACATCTGATCCTTAAAGACGGTGCTACACTCAACACTGATGAGATTGAAGGAAGGTACTCACTCAACATCTACGCCCAAAGCGAAGGCGACAATATGGGCGTCATCAACGCAACTGTTGTCGCTGAAGGTCTCACCATCAATGGTGGTATCATCAACGCCAACCAAAATAACAATTCCGAACTCTATTCAAATAGAGGTGACCTGGTCATCAACAGCGGCCGCATCACAGCCAATCTTATTGAAGCTAAGTATGTAGATCACAAAAGTGTGGTCAACCTCCTCCTCGGCTGTCGCAACACCACCGACTTCATCAGGGCCACCAACTATTCTTGCCCGAACGGCAACGTCAAGGTGAAGGAAGGCCAAATCCTCATCGACGGCACCAACGCCTATCTCGGAACGCTTACCTCCGCCCAGGTGACAGCATTAGCTGGTCAGACCTTACGGTCTGGTTTCACCATCACCTACGACCTCGCAGGAGGCACTGTGGCAACAGCCAACCCCGATTTCTACAGCCCGGCAGACTCCGACATCACGCTGAACAACCCAACACGCGCAGGTTATAACTTTAAAGGCTGGACAGGTACCGGCCTCACAGAGCCTACCATGACGGTCACCATCGCCCACGGCTCGACAGGCAACCGCAGCTATACCGCCACCTGGGAGCTGCCGCAAGTAGCCTATATCGACGCCAACGGCGAGACCGCCTATTGCAGCAACTACACCATCCTCGAAGGCAGCACCGAATATAGCCAATACGGTGAAGATGGTGTGGAAGCCTGGTATGTGGTTGACCACAATGTCACCTACATCGGTGATCTCCAGTTCAATGGTTCCGCTAACCTGATTCTGGAGGATGGCGCCACCTTGACGGTAGTAAAAGGAAGTAGTAGCTTTTATCGTACTATGTCTTGCTATGAGACACTTACCATCTACAAGCAGGCGGGAGGCACAGGCGCGATAGTCTGCACCGACGTGCAAATTAAAGCTTATAATGATATGATCGTTCATGGCGGAAATATCTCCGTAACAACCGATTTCGAATGTATTGATGTCGATGACAAACTCACCATCAACGGCGGAACGCTGAATCTCCTCACGAGGCAATCCACTTATTATAGAACCACCCTCGGGGCCGGTGTTTTGGAAATCAATGGCGGCGACATCACGGTGACCAACGCAACGTTGGCGGATAATAGCCGTTGCATCTGGGCTAACACTGCCATCAATATTTACGGTGGCCAAGTCAGAGCCGTCGGCAAAAATATAGAAACCGGCTGGTCTAGCATACCTATCACCCTTGGCTGGACCAACCCCACCGACCTCATCCAGTCGGATGGCGGTTTCAATTCATATAATGTGAGCATTGTCACAGGCAAGGCTCTCACCGACGGCAATAACAACTATTATGCGGGCAACCTCAGCCTTAGTCAGATTGCCAGCCTTGCTGGCAAGACCCTCACGCCTTTCACCGACCTCAGCGGAACGTATGACATCACCTACCATGTCAACGGCGGCACGATGCCTAACACTTATCCTACAACCTACACCTTCAATGAGACGGTTGTCCTGCCGATACCTACCAAGGAAGACAACGCCTTTGCGGGCTGGTATGAAAACCAGTATCTGGAAGGCGTTCCTGTATCTGCCATTACGGCGGGCACCAGCTTGGGCGAGCGCAACTTCTACGCCTGCTGGAAGCCACAGTACACCACCGTCACCTACCTCGATGCCGACGGACAACGCCGCAATGCCAGAGCCGCCGTGCTCTATGGCACTGAGACGGGCACCCTCCCGGGAGGCATCTACACCGTGCCGGATCACGAAGACGTCTATTACAGCGATCCGATAACCTTCGACGGCAACACCACCTTCATCATTCGGGATCAATCGTTCCTTTCTTTCTCAGGTGCCGGTAAAGCAGAAGAGGATAATCTTGTCATCAACGGCAACCTTACCGTTTACGGACAGGAAGATGGTGGAGGTTATTTATCCACATACAACGCCCAAGTAGCAGGCAATGCGGACATCTACGGCGGCCAAGTGGAGGTTGCTGGAACGCTCACATCCAACAATGGCAATGGCACCATCACCCTCGGCTGGACGACACAGAACAACGGCTATGGAGTGACGACATTCAATGGCCATGTGGTGCTCGACAAGGCGTTTATTACCTATAGTTATAATTCGCAGGGTTATGAACAAGAAATAATTCCCGCAGGTACGGTTCAAGACAACAGCACAGTCAACAACAAAACGCTCTACCCGTACATCACCAAGATAGAGGTCAGCTACCTGGATGCCGACGGCGTGCTGCAGACCACCATGGCCACGGTGCTTCACAGTGCGGAAGAGGCCACCTATCCAGGCGGTATTTACACTGTTTTGGCAGACCACGTTGTTGCCAAAGGAATGGTGTATTTCGACCGTCTCCGCTTCACCGGCGATGCCACCATCATCATCCCTGACGGAGGTAACTTGGGCGTTGCAGCAACCAAAAAAGATGACGTGTACTGGTTGAAAGCAGACGGCAACCTCACCATCTACGGACAGGAGTTGGGCTATGGCGGATGCTATCTCTCCAATGTCACGGTCGGTGGCAATCTGAACGTCTATGGCGGCATGGGCTTCCTGAGCAACGTCACGGCCACCAACATCAACCTCAGCTGGACAGCATACGGAAACACTTACAATGTCACGCCGAAGAGTGGCACTGTGAACCTCCTCAAGTCATTCATCGCCGATGGCATTGTGATTGATGCCGGAAACAACATCCCGCATGCCACCATCTACAACAAATACCTCTATCCCTACGCTGATGCGATAACTGTGAGCTACATCGATGAGAACGGCAACGGGCATACCGAGAACGCCACCGTGCTTACCGGCAGCGAAACCAGCCTCAATGGCGGCACCTACACTGTGATGGGCACCGTTGACTTCGACCAGGACGTCAGCTTCAACGGCGACACCAAGCTCATTATACCGGATGCCTCACGTTTATACTTCTCGGGTGAATACACCAATGTTACCGGCAACTTGTCGGTCTATGGTCAGGAGTACCGTACCGGTGAGTTCTCCGTCAATGACATCACAGCCACAGGTGACATCATCCTCAGCAACATCTATGCTGACGGCTCAAGTATCACAAGTGGCGCCGGCCGCAACATCCTGATAGCTGGCGGTGAACATTACTACTATCAACTCAACTATGGAAACGAAACCGGTACTGTCACCCTGGGTTATGTGGATGCTGAGAATGACGAAATCTATGCACAACACTATTACTGTCAGGTGAAAATCAGGGACGGTCAGAAGCTGGTGCAGGAATATGATTACACCAAGATCTATAGCGGCACGCTCACTGACGCACAGAGAGCAGAGATAGAAAGCGAAAAATTGATAGCCTATATGGACATTACCGAAATAGCCAGCCTCAACGTGACGGGCTATGGAGAGAGCACCGAGAGCGACCACTGGGTGTTCATCGCCTCGCCGGTGATGGGCAGCATCGCACTTGATAACGTCAGCAACCTCCTTGGCAACCTCACCGCATCGGGCGATTACGACTACGACCTCTACCGCTTCAACCAGTCGGGCGCCAACGGCGAATGGGAGAACTACGTGCAGCACAACAGCTACGCTAACCCGTTCGTGCTCGAAAACAGCAAGGGCTACCTCTACGCCAACAAACACAACGTAGAGCTGCAGTTCTGGGGCGCCCTGTATCCGGCAGCCTCGAAGGAGGTCGCCTTGGATTACGACGCCAACTCACCCCATGCCGAAACCCGTGGCTGGAACCTTGTGGGTAACCCCTTCAATGCACCAGCCACCCTCGACAAGTCATACTATAAGATGAATTCCACGGGCACAGGCCTGGTGGCCGAAGCCGTCTCAGGCAACACCGCCATCCCCGCCTGCACCGGCGTGATGGTCCAGGCAACGGGTGAGGATGAAACCGTCCTCTTCACCAAGTCCACGGGTTCAAAGGACTATCAGGAAACCGGCCTCGGCACCCTGCAGATCGCCCTGACAAGCGGTTCGTCGTCCCTTATAGACAATGCCATCGTCAGCTTCAACGAATCTGACCAGCTCAGCAAGTTCTACTTCGGCACCCAACCCGCCAACATCTACCTCCCGCAGAACGGCAAGGACTACGCCATCGCCTACGCCCAAGAAAGGGCAGGGGAGATGCCCCCCACGAGAACGGCGAATACACCCTGACCGTCTCCATAACTCCTCACTCCTCACTCCTAACTCCTCACTTGATCGACAACCTCACCGGAAACGATGTGGACCTGCTGGCCACCCCGAGCTACACCTTCACCGCGAAGACCACCGACTACGCCTCCCGCTTCCGTCTGGTCTTCTCTACTGATCTGGATCCTCTAGACAACCTGGCCGACAGCTTCGCCTTCATCGATGCCGCCGGCAACCTCATCGTCAACGGCACCGGCCTCCTCCAAGTCTTCGACGTCCTCGGCCACCAACTCTACGCCAAGCAACTCCTCCCTCCTAACTCCTAACTTGCCCGCCGGCGTCTACGTCCTCCGCCTTCTCACCTCCGACCGTGAAAGAACCCAAAAACTCGTTATCCGATGACCCTATCTGTTAATTATATAAAACCAATCATATCATGAAAAAGCTATTCTTCACCCTCACCCTCCTCCTTGCCCTCACCCTCGGCGCCTCCGCCCAAGGCGGCATGTTCGGCTACGGCCGCATCGGCGAGACCTACACCGACTGGGGCCCCACCTACTGGAACGCCACCCAGGACTGGACCCGCACCGTCGGCGGCTCCCTCATCCTGCCCACTAGCCACGGCTCCGGCACCGACCAAAACGGCGTCCCCGTTGGCTCCGGTGTCCTCCTGCTCACCGCCCTCGGCGCCGCCTACGCCCTGAAAAAAAGAAAAAGAAATTAAATTTCGGCAAAAAATAATACAGTTTATTCTGCCGTTTGATGCGTTTTTACTATCTTTGCGGCAAAATAAGAGTTTTATGAGCGCAATCATTGGAAGAAAACAAGAGATCGAAGAACTGGAAAACCTCTTCAATAGCGACAGGCCGGAATTCGTCGCCGTGTATGGCAGGCGTCGCGTTGGCAAGACGTTCCTCATCAAACAGGCACTGAAAGATAGGTTCACCTTTCAGCATACTGGCGTGTCGCCAGTTGATCAGGAAGACGAGAAAAGCCAACTGAAGACACAGTTGGAGAGTTTCTATTATTCCATGCTGAGCCACGGTCTTGAAGGCTTCAAGCAGCCAAAATCGTGGATGGAGGCCTTCTTCCAACTGACACAGTTGCTTCAAAAACTCGACACAGGTCAACGCATGGTCATCTTTATCGATGAGTTGCCTTGGATGGACACCCCCCGCAGTGGCTTCGTTTCTGCTTTTGAAGGTTTTTGGAACGGGTGGTGCAACGGACACGACAATGTGATGCTCGTCGTCTGCGGCAGCGCTACCTCCTGGATGCTCAGCAACCTCTCGCGAAGCAAAGGCGGCCTTTATGGACGTGTAACGTGTGAAATCAAGCTGTCTCCTTTCACCCTAAAAGAGTGTGAGGCATATTTCGAGCACGAAAACATCGAATTGTCACGCTATGACATGGTACAGTCCTACATGGTTTTCGGAGGTATACCCTATTACTTGAGTTATTTCCGTAAAGGTTTCAGTTTTGAGCAAAACACGGATATGATTCTTTTCGGCGACAAGCCGCGCCTGAAGGATGAGTTCAACCGTCTCTTCAAAGCCATCTTCACCAATGCGGAGGACTGCAAAAAGATTATCCGCCATTTGGCTACACGCAATTATGGGTTTACTCGTGAAGAGATCGCTTCTGCTACCGGCTTACCCCTCGGTGGTGGACTCAGCGATACTCTTAAGGCGCTGGCCGAGAGTGACTTCATAGCGCGTTACAGTCCCTACGGCAAAGGTGTGGGTGAATATTACAAACTCATCGACAACTTCTGCCTTTTCTGGCTGAAGTATGTTGAGCCGAACCAAGAGGATGCTGCATTCGTCAACGACAACTTCACTTCGGACGTGATGAAAGGCTGGCGTGGCGTGGCTTTCGAACAGGTGTGTTGGCAGCATGTGACCCAAATAAAAAAAGCCTTGGGAATAGAGGGCGTCAAGACTTCCGTCTCGGCATGGAATGTCAAGGGAGATGACGCCAAGTCCGGCGTGCAAGTCGATATGCTCATTTTCAGGGATGACCGTATCGTTAATCTCTGCGAAATGAAGTTCAGCGGGTCGGACTATACCATTGACAAAGAGGAAGAAGCAAAAATGCTTCATCGGAGGGATTCCCTTGTTGAGACACTATCAGCCAAACAAAAGGTCCATCTGACGTTAATCACCACTTTTGGACTTGTGAACGGAAAACATAGTGGTAAAATCCAAAAGGTTATTGTATGTGACAAGTTTTTTTCATAATGTTTCAATAGAATAGAAAAACAAATATATGATAAACAAAAAACAAACCCTCTTCCAATCCCTCTCGGCAATCCTGCTCTTCTTTGGCATCGCCCTGGGCCAAACCGCTTTCGCCCAGACTGATTGGGAAGTGACACGTGACATCAACGGCAACATCGCCACGTTCCAAATTAAACATGTTGGCAGTTATTCAAACCAAACCAAGGTGAGATACCGTACGGTGAATCTCAGCGCCTACGAAGGACAGAACTACCATGTCATTGAGGTGGACGGGAATTCCTCCAACGCTTCCTATGGTGACCTAACCTTCCCAGCGGGCACAAACATCACCAAGACTGTTAAGGTTGAGTGGATAACCCCCACCTCCGAATCCTACAAATACTACGAATACAACACCTATCGCAAAATCCGCTTCGAAGTGACCGACATGGGTGGTTTTGAACTGGGTTCAATCGATTGCCAAAAGTACCATGGCACCAGCATCACATACTCGACGGCATATGGCATTAAAGACGTTACCGTAAACTCCGGGACCATCACGGTCACAGATGATGACTACTCACAGGATTATCATGCCGTTCCCGTTAACGACTATTTCGACCATGCCGCACCTAAGGGATTCTTTGCAACAACAGGTGCTGAATTGCGAATGACCCTTAGCTTCCAAGCCAAGGAAAAGAATGACGGTTACCAGCATGTGCAGATCCTCGTCAACCAGACCAGCAACCACGATGAGGGTGCTGGCGACGACAATCCGGGCACCATCTACTACTCGAACTATATGGCATGCTTCTGCCACAAAGGAGGAAGCACCAACACTACCTACTCCAACTATGTCTTCCCTGACGTCACCCATGGCAACAACTGTGGCAATGTCGGACATGTTTGGACCAGCATCAACCCCACCAACGACGTCGGCGAACTTCGTCAGCAGAAGTTCAATACCAGATTCGATTTCAATTGCCGAGCCGATGACGGACGTCTGGTTCTCAGCAACAATTTCAGCACATTCCAAACCTTGGGCATCCGTTTTGATGCCAGTGGTGATAATGAGGACACTTGGTACGCCAATAACACTGTTGCCCACCTCCAGGCTGTTGACGCCACCGCCCCCACCATGCTGGCTGTCTCTGTGGCCCCCGGCTATCACGCCAAGGGCAACACCGTCTATGTCTCGGTGGCCTTCAGCGAGATTGTCAAGGTGACGGGCATACCCACACTGAGCACCAATAACAACTGGGGTTCACTTAGTTATGTGGAAGGCAGCGGCACCAACGTGCTCACTTTCAGTACCACCATCCCGCAGAACGCTTCGGGCAACCTTAGCATCACCGGCCTTAACGGCACCGTCAAGGATCTCGCAGGCAAAAGCCTCGTTGGCAGCGGCGTTACCGCCAGTAACCTCTGCTCACTGAATACCAGCTATGCCTATCATATCACCTACGACCTTGCCGGTGGCAGCGTGGCTACGGCGAACCCCACCACCTACACCTACGAGACGGCCACCTTTAGTCTGAACAATCCCACTAAACTCTGTTACAACTTCACTGGCTGGACGGGCAGCAACGGCAATACGCCGCAGACTACTGTCAGCATCGCCTACCACAGCCACGGCGACAAGTACTACACGGCCAACTGGGACCCCCACACCTACAGTGTACGCTTCCATGCCAACGATGGAACCGGCACCGCCGCCACAGGAACGATGGACGATCAAGATTTTACCTATGGTGTGGCGCAAAACCTCACCGCCAACGCATTCAGCCGCGAGGGTTATACCTTCACTAGCTGGAACAGACAGGCCGACGGCGGCGGCACCTCCTACACCAACCAACAGGAAATCATCAACCTCACCCCTGAGAACGGCGCCATCATCGACCTTTACGCCCAATGGGACGTCCACCACTATACTGTACATTTCGACAAGAACAATGACGATGCCACAGGAACGATGGCCGACCAGAACTTTACTTACGACGTGGCGCAAGACCTTACCAACAATGGTTTTTCCTTAAACTCGCCAAATATTGTATTCGAGGGATGGAGCACTACCCCTGACGGTACAGTAGCCTACACCAACGGTCAAAACGTCAACAACCTCACCAACATTGATAACGGCACCGTGACCCTCTACGCCCAATGGAAATCGTATTGGGGCGGCAGCACCGATGGCAGCCAGGACAACCCTTACCTGATCTCTACCCCCGAAGACCTCGTCCTTTTGTCTAACCGTGTCAACGGCGCCAACGGAGAGACGGCAAACCGTTACTACGGAAAGTTCTTCAAATTAGGCAACGACATCGATATGGACGGCATTGCCTTTGAGGGGATTGGCTATGGTTCTGGCTCCAATGAGTTCCAAGGCAACTTCAACGGCGACAATAAGACCATCAGTAATGTCACCATTAATAGCCCCAATGAAAACTATGTTGGCTTTTTCGGTAGACCCGATTATGGAACCATCAAGGATCTCATCCTTGACGGGGCAAATATTACGGGCCGGTTTTATGTCGGTGTCCTTGCAGGTAAGTGTAATAGGAATATTCAGAACTGCCTGGTCTTGAACAGCAGTGTTACCACAAATACAGGTACTAATGATATAGGTATTATCTATGGAGTTGAGAGTTATTTTACCTCAATCGCCAACAACCACTACCGCGACTGCTCCGTCACCAAAGGTGGCAACACCTATACCGCCAACATCGGTACCAATCATGGCGATGTCGACGGTGCCCGCAGCATCCACACGCTTGAACTGCCTGAGCACGTAACAGCCACTAGTGCTGAGACGCGTATTTACAACCAAGTGACCTACTACGCTTCCAACGTCAGCGTCACCCTTTCGCCTGAGATTGGCTATGCCATTTCCGATGTCACCGTGAACGGCGAAGCCGCCACTAACAATGGTGACGGCACATGGAGCTTCGACATGCCCGCCGCCGCCGCCACCGTGAGTGCCACGGTGAACTTAAAATTGCCAGGCACCGGCGAAGCAAATAACCCTTACATGATTTCAACCACCGCCCAATTCGACCTGGTTGCCACACTTGTGAACAACGGCGAAAGCTACAGTGGCGTTTACTTCAAACTTGCCGACAATGCCAACATTACCGTGAGCAACATGATTGGCACCAGCGAGCATCCGTTTAGCGGCAACTTCGACGGCAACAGAATCAACAACGCCACTTTGACATTGAATCTTTTATTTGACACTGAGGTGATTTACACCGCTCCGTTCCGCTATGTCAGCGGCGCCAATATCCATGACCTTTTTGTGGGAGGAAACATGCGAATTGGTAATGATTCACAATACGCAGCCAGTATCGTTGCCTACTCGGAAGGCACAACTATCCTCAACAACTGCGTCTCCAATGTTGAAATAAACAGCGAAGCAAACACTAGCTTTGCCTATAACGGCGGCTTGGTGGGTCATGTG
>CAJOIH010000003.1 GCA_905234455.1 uncultured Bacteroidales bacterium
CCACCCCCTTCAATAGACAATGCAAAGATAAGTAAAAAATCTTAATCCGTGTCAACGCTGTGTCAACCAAACACGATTTTTTGAACAATCATAGTAATTCATTATCAGTCTAAACAACACCTAAACTAATAATATAACGATGATTTTCAATTAATTAAATAAGAAATAGGGACAACCAGAACATTTACGAATATCAACGTAAAATCATTTCTCGATTCCTAGTGGGGCTACTTCAAGTCGAGCACGATCGGGCAGTGGTCCGAGTGCTGCACTTCGGGGAGAATGTCAACGGCGTTGATATTCTCCTTTAAGTTTTCGGTAACCATGTGATAGTCGATGCGCCAGCCGAGGTTCTTGGCACGGGCGCCGGCGCGGAAGCTCCACCAGCTGTAGCGGTTGGGTTCCTTGACCAGATGGCGGAAGCTGTCGATGTATCCATCGCTGAGGAAGTCCGTCATCCATTGGCGTTCCTCGGGCAGGAAGCCCGATGAGGTGTCGTGCTTTCGCGGGTTGTTGATGTCGATGTCCTCGTGGCAGATGTTGTAATCGCCCGAGAGCACCAATTGGGGGCGCTCTTTCCTAAGCTGATTGACGTATTGGCGGAAAAAGTCGAGCCACACCATCTTGAATGCCTGTCGTTCGTCGCCTGTGGTGCCCGAGGGGTGGTATACGCTGACCACCGAGAGCCCGCCGAAGTCCGCCCGTAGGAAACGTCCTTCGCTGTCGTAGAGCGGGTTATCCATGCCATAGACCACGTTGTCAGGTTGGATTTTGGTGATCAGGCCCACCCCGCTGTAGCCTTTTTTCTGGGCGGGGAACCAATAATGATGGTAGCCCATCGCCTCGAAATCAATTAATGGTATCTGGTCGGGAGTGGCTTTAAGTTCCTGAAAACAAAGCACATCTGGTTGATACTCACCAATCCACTGAAGCAGGCCCTTGCTGATGGCCGAGCGGATGCCGTTGACGTTATAGCTGACGATTTTCATGACTAAGGATAATTTATGATGCGAAGATAAGAAAAGATTTTTTATTTTAGCGGTCCAAAACGAAAAGAACCGTGGCAAAGAAGGAAACCGGCAAATGGATTGACCGATTCAACGAATGGCGGACTGTGCATCTGACCAACCAGCAGTTCATGCTATTGCTCAGCATACCCACGGGTTTTCTGGGAGGTTTGTCGGCCATCATCATCAAGAAGCTGGCCCATGGCATCCGCGACTTGGTGCTGGGGTTTCATTTTGAGCATTCCGACATCCTCTATTTCGTCTACCCAGCCATCGGCATCCTGCTCACTCTCATTTTTTGTAAGTTCATCCTCCGGAAGGAGATCGGGCACGGCATTCCGGGCATCCTATATGCCATCAAGAAGAAGAAGGGCGAGGTGAGCCGGCACAGCATGTGGTCGACCATCGTAGCCAGCGCCCTCACGGTGGGTTTTGGCGGTTCGGTAGGTCTGGAAGGTCCTTCGGTGTCGACGGGTGCCAGCATCGGCTCCAACCTGGCGCGATGGCTGAAACTCGAATACAAGCAAGTGGTGATGCTCATCGGCATGGGCGGCGCCGCGGCATTGGCGGCCATCTTCCAGGCGCCGATGACCGGCATCTTCTTTGCCCTTGAGGTGCTGATGATCGACCTCTCCTTGGGCTCGCTGATCCCCATCATCTGCGCGTCGTTCATCGCCATCCTGACTTCCTATTTCCTCCTGGGACAGGCCGTGGAATACACGGCGGTCATCAACGAAGGCTTCATCCCCGCCAACGCGCTGTACTACATCGGCCTCGGCCTCTTTGTAGGGTTGATTTCTGCCTATTTCCTCAGGGTGACTTTCGGGGTGGAGAAGCGCTTCAAGACCATCAGCTCGCCTTGGACACGGTTTGCCATAGGCGCCGTGATGCTAGGCGTGTTGATTTACTTCTTCCCCGCCCTCTACGGTGAAGGCTACGATGCTGTCAACGCGGCCTTGAAAGGCGATTATTCCTCGATCTACAGCAACCCCCTCTTCAGCGGATGCGAGCAGCACGAATGGGCCATCTTGGTGTTGTTGGCAGCCCTCATCCTGTTGAAGGCCTTTGCCACCGCCTTGACTTTCGGGGCTGGCGGTGTGGGTGGCACCTTTGCCCCTGCCCTATTCATCGGAGCTTTCTCGGGGTTGTTTTTCTCGTTGACTGTCAATTACTTAGGAATTGGTGATTTGGATCCCGCCAAGTTTGCCTTGGTGGGCATGAGCGGATTGATCGCAGGCATGTTGCACGCTCCTTTGACGGGCATCTTCCTCATCGCCGAGATCACCGCCGGCTATTCCTTGATTGTCCCCTTGATGATCGTGTCGGCCCTTTCCTATTTCGTCAACCGAATCTTTTTCAGGCATTCGGTTTACACCAACGCCGTGGCCGAGCACGGTGTGGAGGTGACGCACAACAAGGATGTAAGCATCCTCACCATGATGACCATCAACGGGCTCATTGAGACCAATTTCAGCAAGGTCAAGCGCGGCTCCACCTTAGGCGACCTGATTCCTGTGATTTCGTCCTCGCGGAGAAACATCTTCCCTGTGGTTGACAAAGACGGCTCTTTCTGTGGTCACGTGCTGTTTGATGACATCCGGAGTGTGATGTTCGACCAGACCTTGTACAACCAGCCCATCGAGGAGTTCACCGTCATTCCCGAGTACCTCATCCATCCCGAGGATCCCATGGAAACCGTGGTCAAAAAGTTCCAGGTCTCAGGCAAATACAACATCCCCGTCATTGAAAACGGCAAGTACCTTGGCTACATCTCACGTGCCAATGTGTTCTCGACGTACCGCAAAACCCTCAGTGAAATCTCTGAAGACTAATGGAAACGAAAAGAATATTATTTATCATATTTATATTATTATCTACATCGTCTGTTTTTGCACAAGACATAGAGCAGGACACGACAGAGAAGAAGAACTGGTTTCAAAGGGTGTTTACCAGGCCCACCAAAATCATTCACGACACCATTTACATTTACGAAACTGAAGCCGAGGAGGAAGTTCAAGAAGGCGTTTTTGATGAGGATGGAGACGATGAGGAAATGGAGCACAGCGGCGGCATCCCGATGCCTTTCGACACGTTAAGCACGAATGACAAGTATCTGAAAGTCATTCTTTTCGACAACGGCTCGTGGTTGTATTACGAAGTCCCGAAGCCCGACCTCCCCGACTTCATCAGCAACGACCATTGGATGACCGATCAGGTGCATGCCTATTACGATATCAACGTCAAGGACTTGCCTGAGGAGTTGGACTTGATCCTTTGCGACTCAACGCATGGGTGGCATATCCCAGGATATGGGCGGATGGTTTCTACCTACAAGTTGAGGAAGGGACACAAACACCAGGGGGTGGATTTGGGCATTCCTTTTGGCGAGCCCATTTATGCCGCTTTCGACGGCATCGTGCGTGTAGCTCTGCCCACCAAATACACGGGAGGCTACGGCAATGTGGTGGTGTTGCGCCATGCCAACGGTTTGGAAACCTATTACGGGCACATGACCAAATACGTGGTTGAGACCGACGACTTGGTGAAGGCAGGCGAGATCATCGGTTACTGCGGATCTACGGGACGTTCCTCGGGTCCCCACCTCCATTTCGAGACTCGGTACATGGGTCAGTCGTTCGATCCCGAGCGCATTTTCGATTTCGAGTCAGGTACGTTACGTGATACGATTTTCACGCTGAAGAAGCACTATTTCAGCATCTACTCCCACGAAGGGCAGAGCGACAAGGAGTCGGAGGTGGCTGCCACCCAGGTGGCACCGAAGAACGTGACCCACACCGTGAAGAAGGGCGACACCCTGAGCGGCATTGCCAAGAAGTACGGCACCACTGTGAAGAAAATCTGTAAACTCAACAATATCAACGAGAAGAAGACTTTGAAGGTAGGTCAGAAACTCATTGTACAATAACACTTTGATCATCATGAAAAAAGGCAAACTCTTGGTTTTCTCCGCCCCCTCGGGTTCAGGAAAAACCACTTTGGTCAACCATCTTTTGAGCGAGATTCCCGACATGGCCTTCTCCGTGTCGGCCACCACCCGGCAGCCGCGAGGCAACGAACGGAACGGGGTGGAATACTATTTCATGAGCCTGGAAGAATTCAAGCAACGTGTTAAAAATGACGAGTTTCTGGAATGGGAAGAGGTGTATCCGGGGCGTTGTTACGGCACTTTGAAAGCTGTGGTATCGGCCATGCAGGAGGAAGGCAAGCATGTGGCTTTCGACGTGGATGTGGTAGGTGGCACCAACATCAAGAAGTTTTATGGCGATGAGGCGCTGTCCGTGTTTATCCAGGCCCCGTCGATTGAGGTGTTGCGTGAGCGCTTGGTGGGCCGCCAGACCGACTCTCTTGAGGAGATTGAAAAACGCCTGGCCAAGGCCGACTGGGAGATGAACTTCGCCAAGGGCAAGTTCGACATCACTATCATTAATGACGATCTTGAGACGGCCAAGGCCGACATTCTTGAGGCTGTCAAAAACTTCATCGAACAATGAAGATAGGTTTGTACTCCGGTTCCTTCAACCCCATTCATCACGGCCATGTGATGCTGGCCAACTATCTGGTGGAGTTTTCCGATCTCGACGAGTTATGGTTTGTGGTCTCGCCACAGAATCCATTGAAAGAGAAGGCCGACCTGATGGATGATGCCGACCGTCTGGAGATGGTGAGACTTGCCATTGGAGATGATCCTCGCATGAAGGCTTCCGACATTGAGTTTTCCATGCCTCAACCTTCATATACTATTAATACCTTAAGAGCTTTATCATCGCGATATCCTTCGGACCGGTTTGTATTCATTTGCGGCATGGATAGCTTACAGGGACTGCCTCGTTGGCGCGAATTCCAAGCCATTTTGGATGGCTACGAGCTGTTGGTGTTCCCCCGCAAGGGTTATGACGGCGGGGAACTCTTGGAGCATCCCCACGTGAAAGTACTTGAAACTCCTTTGATTGAGGTTTCGTCAACGTTTATCAGAAACTGCATGAAAGAGGGGAAAGACGTGCGGCATTTCATGCCGGAGAAAGCCTATCGTTATTTGGTTGAGAACAACCTACTTCATCCGTAACAACTTCGTCATTTTAAAGCTACAATCCAGGAAGATCATGGGCGCATAGCCGTTACGTTCGATTTGGCGGGAGGCTTCTTCCAGCAGGTCTGCGATTTGCATGATATTGGCCGGTTTCACAAATGGAGCAAATCCCGCATTGAACTTCTTTTCTTCCTCGGGAAGCATCACCAGCTGAGCAAGATTGTTGTTGAATAACAGTGAGTTACGGACGATGTTTAAGCCGTATTCCAGAAGCTGTTTCTGCCGTTCGCGACCGATGGTCTTGATGTTGTTCGAAAAGTCAACGAGTTCGCTGACGGCTGCCTTGAAGCAAAGCCGCATCCACTGTTGGAAGGTGCGGAAGTAGTACTTTTGGTCTTCGGCGTCCTTCACGTTTTGGCAGGCTTTGATCCAATTGCCTTCGGCCACAATGGCGGCATCGTTGGCTGTTTGGGCGTCGCAGTCCAAACGCTGTGTTAGGGCCATTTGAAGGTCTTTTTGCTCAATCCTAGGGATTTTCACCAATGAGGCTCTAGAGCGAATGGTGGCCAGCAATTCTTCCTGATCTTCGGCAATCAAGATGAACAAGGTCTTCTCAGGCGGTTCCTCAAGGAGTTTCAGCAGTTTGTTAGCTGTATCCACACGCATCTTTTCCGCCATCCAAATGATGGCGATTTTGTATTCGCCCTCGTAAGCCTTGAAGCTCAGTTTTCTGAGCAAAGTGGCCGCATCACGCACTGAGATATAGCCCTGCTTGTTTTCCACCTCAAGGAATTCATACCAAGAGGAGGTATCCACATAACCCTCTTTTTGTTGGACGTACTCACGCCATTCATTCAAGAACAGATCCGATTCCGGATTGCTCTTCACGCTTTTGGTGGTCGTGGTCGGCATCACAAAATGCAGATCGGGATGGGTCAACTTACTGATTTTCTGGCAAGATGGACACACTCCACAACTATCGGTCGCTGTCCTGTGGGGACAAAGGATGTATTGCGCATAAGCCAAGGCCAGCGGTAGTTTTCCGTTGCCTTCAGGCCCCAAAAACAGCTGTGCATGGGGCACACGGTTCTCCTGCACGCTCAATATTAACTTGCGTTTAACCTCTTCTTGACCGATGATGTCTTTGAATTGCATGATTGGGTTTTAAAGATACAAAATTACAAAATTCTTAATTCATAATTATAAATTCACAATTAAACCGTACCTTTGCACCAAATTTCAACGCATCATGTTAAGCGAACAGGAACAAATCAGACGTAATTCGTTGGCCGAACTCTACAATCTCGGCATCAACCCGTATCCGCAGGCCGCGTTCCCCGTGAGCGTGTTCACCACGGACATCCTCGATCAATTTGACGACAACAACCCCGACCAGTTTCAGGAAGTCACCCTTGCGGGCCGTATCATGAGCCGCCGCATTATGGGCGCCGCCTCGTTCTGCGAACTGCCAGCTCTATGTGAAGCGCGATGAAATCTGCCCCGGCGAAGACAAGACGATGTATAACACTGTGTTCAAGCGTTTGTTGGACATCGGCGACTTCATCGGCGTGAAGGGCTTTGCCTTCCGCACCCAGATGGGTGAGATTTCGGTGCACGTCAAGGAGATGACCGTGCTAAGCAAGTCACTCAGGCCCCTGCCCATCGTCAAGGAAAAGGACGGCGTGAAGTACGACGAGTTCAATGATCCCGAATTGCGCTACCGTATGCGTTACGTCGACCTCGTGGTGAACGACCGTGTGAAAGACATCTTCATCACTCGCACCCGCATCATCGACAGCATCCGCCGTTTCTTCAACGAGAGCGGCTACCTCGAGGTGGAGACCCCTGTGCTGCAAGCCATCCCCGGCGGTGCCACGGCACGTCCCTTTATCACGCACCATAACGCCTTGGACATCCCGATGTACCTTCGCATCGCCGACGAGCTCTACCTGAAACGCCTGATCGTAGGCGGCTTCGAGGGTGTTTATGAGTTCTCGCGCAACTTCCGCAACGAGGGCATGGACCGCACCCACAACCCTGAGTTCACGGGACTTGAGATCTACGTAGCCTACAAGGACTACCTCTGGATGATGGATTACACCGAGGCCATGATCGAGCGTGCTGTCACTGAGGTTTTGGGTACTGACACCGTGAAGGTGGGCGACAACGAGATTTGTTTCAAGCGTCCCTTCAAGCGCATCACCATGATCGACTCCATCAAGGAGAAGACCGGCATCGACATCACCGGCATGGATGAGGCCCAGCTGCGCGATGTGTGCAAGCAGCTCGGCATCGAGGTGGACGCCTCTATGGGCAAGGGCAAGCTGATTGACGAAATCTTCGGCGAGAAGTGCGAAGGCACCTACATTCAGCCGACCTTCATCACCGACTATCCCGTGGAGATGTCGCCGCTCTGCAAGCGCCACCGCAACAACCCCGAACTGACCGAACGCTTCGAGTTGATGGTCAACGGCAAGGAGCTGGCCAACGCCTACACCGAGCTGAACGACCCTATCGACCAGCGTGCCCGTTTCGAGGAGCAGATGAAACTCAGCGAGCGTGGCGACGACGAGGCCATGTTCATCGACCAGGACTTCCTCCGCGCGTTGGAATACGGCATGCCTCCGACTTCAGGCATGGGCATCGGCATCGACCGTTTCGTGATGCTGCTCACGGGCCAGACCACCATCCAAGAGGTGCTGTTGTTCCCGATGATGCGTCCCGAGAAGGTCAAGAAAGTGGCCACCCCCGAGGACTTCATGGGCATCGGCGTTCCCGAAGTCTGGGCCAAGGTACTTTGCGCCAACGGCTTCACCAGCATTGAACAACTGAAGAACGAAAAGCCCACCGCTTTGCGCGAAAAGCTGAACGGCCTCCGCAAGAAGAACAAGATGGAAGTTCCTGCTTTGCAGCTCGAAGAGGTTGAGGCATGGATCAACGGCTAAAGTTTAGCACAGATCAGCCACAGTCATCCCCACGGTCTGAATCAGGTCGTGGGGATTTATTTTGAATTGCAAGCCCCTGACACCAGCGCTGACATAGATGAAATCAAAAAGTTCACAGGTCTCATGGATGAAAGTAGGGAACGGCTTTTTCATACCTATTGGTGAGCATCCGCCGCGGATGTAGCCCGTCAAAGGCAGCAATTCCTTCATCGGAATCAAGTCGCAACTTTTGTTGCCCGTGGCTTTGGCGGTTTTCTTAAGATCCACTTCTTCATTTCCTGGGATAACACAAACGAAATAACCTATCTTATCGCCTTTCAACACTATGGTCTTGAATACCTGATCAATATCCTCTTTGAGTTGGTCGGCGATATGCTGGGCACCAAGATCGTTCTCATCCACCTCATAGGGAATCAGTTCGTATGAAATCTTCTTCTGATCAAGGAGCCGACACGCGTTTGTTTTGTTGATTTTGTCTTTTGCCATAGTTTACAGAATATTGCAAACTTGCTCTTTGATTTTTTCCAGTTCGTCCTTCATCATCACCACGAGGCGCTGGATGTTGACTTCGTTGGCTTTGGAGCCGAGGGTGTTGATTTCGCGGCCCATCTCCTGGCTGATGAAGCCCAGTTTTTTGCCGGCTTGGTCTTCGTCGCAGCTCTCGTTGAAGTAGTTGCAGTGTTGGCGCAGGCGGACTTTTTCTTCGGTAATATCCAGTTTTTCAAGATAATAGATCAGTTCCGCCTCAAAGCGGTTCTCGTCGTATTGTCCCTCGGTGGTGAGCTCTGAGAGATTTTTGGTCAGTCGTTGTTTGATGGTGTCGTGACGGGCTTTCTCGAAAGGCGGCACTTGGTCAAGCAGTCCGAGGATGAGATCCACGCGGTGCAGCAAGTCGCGTTTCAAGGTCTGGCCTTCCTGGATGCGGAAGCGGTCAACGGTATCGAGAGCCGTGTCGAGAGTCTCTCCGATTTTGGCCACAAACTCCTCGTCATAGCTTTGTTCGGGGGTATTGAAAATGCCCGGCATCCTAAAGAGCAGCGCTGCCATATCAGCGGATGGCGCTATCCCGAGTTCCTCGGTGATGCCGTTGATTTGGCGGAGATAGGAAGCCACCACATCGGCATCGATTTGGTTCACGGCATCGGCGGAGGTATCGGTAATGGTAATGGTTGCATCGATTTTACCACGGAACAAGCGGGCTCCAATCTTGTTGCGGAAGTCCAACTCGGCGAAGCGGAGTTCGTTGGGCAGTTTCAAAGCCAGATCGAGTTGTTTGCTGTTGAGTGTCCTGATCTCGACAGTGATTTTTTTGGTGTTGAAGAGGCTTTCGGCGATGCCATAGCCCGTCATGGAACGTATCATAGTGATCAGTCTTTTTGATTTCTTTCTTTGACAATTTCTTCCTGTTTGTCCTTGGGTGTCGGCAAATACTGGTGGAACTCCATGGAGTAGTTGGCGCGGCCCGATGTGAGGTTGCGCAAGGCGGTGGCGTAGCCGAACATCTCCATCAAGGGGACGAAGGCGTCCAGTTTTTGTGAGCCCTTGCGGAAACGACGCATGGCTTCGATGCGGCCACGGCGCTTGTTAACGTCGCCGGTCACGTTGCCAATATAGTCGTCGGGAGTGTTGATCTCGACTTTCATCACAGGCTCAAGAAGCACGGGGCTGGCTTTCATGAAGGCCTGCTTGAAGCACATCTGTGCGCAGAGTTGGAAGGCCATGTCGCTCGAGTCGACAGGGTGCGAGCTGCCATCCACGAGGACACATTTCACATCCACCACAGGATAACCCGCGAAGGGTCCCTTGTTCATGGCTGCTGCCAAACCCTTCTGCACTGAGGGGATGTATTCTTTCGGAATCACGCCGCCTTTGGTAATGTCGACAAACTCGAAGCCGCCGCCCGGGTTGGGCTCGAAACGGATAACGGTGTGGGCAAACTGGCCCTTGCCGCCGGTTTGTTTCACAAAGCGATAGTTGCACTCGAACGGGGCGGTGATGGTCTCGCGGAACGACACCGAAGGAGCGCCTACTGTGACCGGCACCTTGAACTCGTCCTTCAGGCGATCGACGATGATTTCGAGATGCAGCTCACCCATACCGGCGATGATGGTCTCTTCGGTCTCTTCGTCGAAATGGGCGTGGAACGACGGATCCTCGTTGCAAAGCTTGGCCAGCGCCTCGCTCAACTTGCTACGGTTTTTCTTATCGTCGAGGTTGACTTTCATCTCGATGACCGCAGGGGGTATATTGATGGATTCCAGCAAGATAGGTTGGCTTTCGTCGCAGAGCGTGTCACCCGTCTTGGTGTATTTCATGCCCACAAGGGCCACGATCTCGCCGGCGCCTGCCTCGTTGATCTCCTCGCGTTCCTTGGCTTTGATGCGGAAAATGCGGCCCACGCGTTCGCTTTTCAGCTTGTTGGTGTTATAGACGCTCATGCCATTCACCAGCTTGCCGCTGAAGATGCGGATGAAGGTCTGCTGGCCCACGTACGGGTCGTTGATGAGTTTGAAAGCCAAAGCCGAAAAAGGCTCATTATCAGAGGGATTGCGGCGGTAGGTCTTTTCTTCGTTGGCGGGGTCATGTGCGATGACGGCGCCCAGGTCGTTGGGCGAGGGCAGGTAGTCCACGATGGCATCCAACAGGAGTTGGATACCTTTGTTCTTATAGGCGGCACCGCAGAGTACCGGCACCATCATCAGCTTGATGGTAGCCTTTCGGATGGCAACCATCAGTTTATCGGTGGGGATTTCGGCGTCGTCGAGGTAGAGCTCAGCGATTTCGTCATCGAGGTCGGCCACCTTCTCAATAAGGTTGCGACGTGCTTCCTGGGCCTGCACCATCATATGTTCCGGGATGGGACCCACGATACGCTCTTTCTCGATAAACCGAACCGAGTTCATCTGAACCAAGTCGACCATACCTTCAAACGAGTTCTCGGCTCCGATGGGCAGATGCAGCGGCACCGCATTGGCGCCCAAGTACTTATGCATCTGGTTGACGACCTCGTTGAAGTCGGCGCCCGTACGGTCCATCTTGTTGACGAAGGCGATACGCGGCACACGGTATTTATCGGCCTGGTTCCATACCGTTTCTGATTGAGGTTCCACGCCACCCACAGCGCAGAACACTGCCACCATGCCGTCAATGACGCGCAGCGAGCGTTCCACTTCAACGGTGAAGTCGACGTGGCCAGGAGTATCGATAAGGTTGATCTGATAGCCGTTCCAATGAGCCGTGATGGCTGCCGAGGCGATGGTGATGCCGCGCTCTTGTTCCTGTTTCATGAAGTCCATCGTGGCTTGGCCGTCGTGGGTCTCACCCACCTTGCGGTTGACACCTGTGAAGAACAGGATGCGTTCCGAGACTGTGGTTTTTCCTGCATCGATATGGGCTGCGATACCGATGTTTCTCAGTTTTGAAATACTTTGAGTCATTATTATGTAGTGATTTTCAATTCTTTAATATCAAATCAAGGCCTCCTTGATTCGGGCTGCAAAGGTAGGAAAAAGTTTGGAGGATAAGCACAATTTTCCTATTTTTGCCCGCAGAATTATGTTGGACACCATCACCATACGGAAAGGTCTCGACATCCCCATCAGCGGGGCGGCTGAGAGACGGGTTACCGATGCCCGGGAAATCACGACTTACGCCGTGAAACCCACCGATTATGTGGGACTCACGCCGCGGCTGTTGGTTGAGGAAGGCACTGTTGTGAGCGCAGGTGAGGTGTTGTTTTGCGACAAAAACGACGAGCGTATCCTGTTTACCTCCCCCGTCAACGGACGGGTGACCTCCATTGTACGCGGTGATAAAAGGAAGTTGTTGGAATTGGTAGTGACGGCTGAGGGTCCCTCAGCACCAGCTGTTTTTGAGCAGCCCTCTGGATCCGAGGAGCTCAAGTCGCTCATGCTGCGATGCGGACTATGGACCCTGTTGCGCCAACGGCCTTATGGCACTGTGGCCAACCCAGATGACCAACCCAAAGCCATCTTTGTCAGTGGTTTCAGCAGTGCGCCTTTGGCACCCGATCATGATTTCATGATGCAGGGCCGGGAGACGTTTCTCAAGAAGGGGTTGGAGGCGTTGACGCTTCTGACAGAGGGGACGGTTCATGTATGCTTTAAGGCAGGTCATCACCTCGCTCCGCAAAGCTCCGCTCTTTTCCATGACGCGAAGCAGCGCATCCAAACCCACTATGTGAAAGGCCCTCATCCGGCTGGAAACGTTGGAACGCAGATCGCCCACATCGATCCGATCAATAAAGGCGAGGTGGTGTGGACCATGCCCATTCAGGATGTGGCTGTATTGGGCGAGTTGGTGAGCACAGGCGTATACAACCCCGAAAAGCTGGTTGCCGTGGCAGGTCCGGGCATCAAGAATCCGCATTACTACCGTGTGAAGGCGGGAGCTTGCCTGAAGGACATTACCACAGCCCAATTGCTCAACACCGATTATCCCAAGATGGAGGCTGGCGACACCTTGAGGGAGAACCGCATCATCTCAGGCGACATCCTAAGCGGCAATCAGATTGCCCCTGATGGTTTCCTCGGTGCTTACGATGACTTGGTAAGCATCCTTCCCGAGGGATACTACTACGACTTCATGGGATGGCTGATGCCAGGCTTCAGGAAATATAGTTTCTCGAGAACTTTTTTAAGCGGCTTCCTCCCAAAAAACACGTTTAAGCCCATGGGCTTACGGATTCCCCGCTTTTCCAGTTTCTGGAGATTCGACACCAACACGCATGGCGACGAGCGTCCCTTGGTCTTTACGGGCAATTTCGAGCGGGTGTTCCCTTTTGACATCTACCCCACCCAACTCATCAAGGCCTGCATCGTGGGCGACATAGAGCTGATGGAAAACCTCGGCATTTACGAAGTTGAACCTGAGGACTTTGCCCTTTGTGAGTTTATTGACACTTCGAAAACCAACATCCAAGCCATCATCCGTGAGGCGTTGGAAACACTACGAAAGGAGGCGAAGGGATGAACGGAAAGCCGAAATGGTTGGTGGATTGGTTTGAAAAGCACGAGCCGAAGGGCAGATGGGCTTGGCTGGGGAGCACTTACGAAGCGTTCCACACCTTTGCCTTCACGCCTAACCGGGTAACTACGAGCGGTAGCCATGTGCGCGATGCCATCGATTTGAAGAGAGCGATGATTACTGTTGTCATCGCCTTGATTCCCGCCATGCTTTTCGGTATGTGGAACATCGGTTACCAGCATTACCTTGCCTCACCCGAACCTCTACCCTCCAGCCTTCCCATTCTCACCTGTTTTTGGTTTGGTTTCCTGCGGATGCTGCCCATATTGGCGGTAAGCTACCTCGTCGGATTGACCATCGAGTTCGCTTTTGCGCAGATACGCCATCATCAGGTGAACGAAGGCTTTTTGGTCACAGGATTCCTCATCCCGATGATTGTGCCTGTCACCACGCCTCTATGGCAGCTCGCGCTAGCCACTGCTTTTGCCGTCGTCATCGGCAAGGAAGTCTTTGGCGGCACGGGGATGAACTTCCTCAACCCCGCATTGGTGGCTCGTGCCTTCCTTTTCTTCAGCTATCCCACACGGATGTCGGGTGACAACGTTTGGATTGCTGCCGACCTATGGGGCACCGATGCCATCGCTGGAGCTACGCCGTTGGCTGAACTGGCCGCTGGTCTTCGCCCCTCTGCCTCTGCTTTGGACATGTTCATCGGCACCATCCCAGGCTCTACCTGTGAAACCTCGGTGATTGCCATCCTGTTAGGTGCCCTCCTGCTGCTGTTGACTGGCATCGCCAGTTGGCGCATCATGCTGTCCGTTATTCTCGGTGGTGGTCTGATGGGACTTGTGTTTAATCAGGTCCCCTTCTATTACCATTACCTGATGGGCGGCTTCATGTTCGGGGCGGTCTTCATGGCCACCGATCCCGTGACTGCGGCACAGACCAACGCCGGCAAATGGATCTACGGATTCTTGATCGGCGCCTTTGCCGTCATGCTACGCGTGATGAATCCAGCCTATCCCGAGGGCATGATGCTCAGCATTTTGCTGATGAACTGTTTCGCTCCACTCATCGACCACTGTGTCATTGCCCGGAATATCAAGAAGCGCCAGAGACGCGCATTACTATCCTCTAAAGCCACTTCCAGATGAAAAGAGATATTAATAGTAACGGCTACATATTTCTTTATTCAACCATCTTAGTGGTGGTCGTGGCGGTATTGCTCACGGCGGCGGCGCTTTGGCTTCAGCCTTATCAGCAGCGCAACAAGGAGAACGAGAAACGGATGATGATCTTGTCGGCGGCAGGGGTTGGAGAAGATGGCAACATCGAGTTTGTTGACGGCGAGCTGCCCGTCTATATGGTCAATGGTGACATCATCGTCCTTCCCATGCAGGGCAACGGTCTGTGGGGACCCATCTGGGGTTATCTTGCTGTTGGTCCTGACGGCAAGACCATCCTAGGCGCCAAGTTTGACCACAAGTCGGAGACTCCGGGCTTGGGCGGCGAGATTACCACGGAGAAGTTCCAGAGCCAGTTTTCGGGAAAGCAAATCTCAAGAAAGCCTATCGAGTTTGACGCCATCAGTGGTGCCACCAGGACCTCGAATGGCGTTAAAGATATGATTGACAGTACGATACAACAATATCTGCCTTATTTTGAAAAGCGATGAACGTCAAGAAGCTCCTCATAGAACCCCTTCGCAAGACCAACCCTGTCACGGTGCTGGTATTGGGCATCTGCTCCTGTTTGGCGGTGACGGCCCAGCTGAAGCCCGCCTTGGTGATGGGCGCTTCGGTGACGGTGGTGACGGCGTTCTCCAATCTCATTATCTCGCTGTTGCGCAAGGGCATCCCTTCCCGGATACGCATCATTGTCCAGCTGGTGGTAGTGGCCACGTTGGTCATCTTGATCGACCAGTTCCTGAAGGCCTTTGCCTACGATGTCAGCAAACAGCTCTCGGTATATGTAGGCTTGATTATCACCAACTGCATCATCATGGGCCGGTTGGAGGCTTTTGCCCTCTCGCACGGGCCCATCGAGTCCTTCCTTGATGGGGTGGGCAACGGCCTGGGGTACAGCCTGATACTCGTCATCGTGGCCTTTTTCCGCGAGCTCTTAGGCTCTGGGACCCTATTGGGGTATCAAGTCATTCCGCCGTCGTTCTATGAAGCCGGCTATCAAAACAATGGATTAATGATACTGCCTCCGATGGCATTAATTGTCATAGGGGTGGTCCTATGGATTAATAACAGCAAAACCGAATCGAAATGAGCCTATTCCATTTATTCTTGAAATCGGTCTTTGTTGACAACATGATCTTTGCCTATTTCCTGGGCATGTGTTCCTATTTGGCCGTTTCAAAGACGGTGAAGACCAGTGCGGGTTTGGGGTTGGCAGTGACCTTTGTCTTGGTGGTCACCGTTCCTGTCAATTACCTCATCAACAAGTACTTGCTGGCTCCAGGAGCTTTGGCGTGGATCAGTCCCCGTTTGGCTACCCTCGACTTGAGTTTTCTCACCTATATCCTTTTCATCGCCATCATCGCCGCCATCGTGCAAATCTTGGAGATGGTGATTGAGACCTTTACCCCGTCGCTTTATTCCGCTTTGGGCATTTTTCTCCCCCTGATCGCGGTCAACTGCGCTATTTTGGGTTGCTCGCTCTTCATGCAGGAACGTGGGTTTGCCAACGTGGGCGAGGCTGCTGTGTTCGGTCTCGGATCCGGTCTTGGCTGGTTGTTGGCCATTGTGGCCATTGCCGCCATCCGCGAGAAGCTACGTTACTCGAAGATCCCCAAAGGGCTTCAAGGTATAGGTATCTCATTCATTATCACCGGGTTGATGGGTATTGCATTTATGGCTTTCATGGGAATAAAACTATAATATATAGATATATGAGAGGTTTTTTGACAATTCTTATGTTGGTGGTTTCCAATGTGTTCATGACGTTTGCCTGGTATGGGAACCTGAAATTGGAAGAGATGAAGATCACTACCAGTTGGCCATTAATACTGATTATCTTGGCTTCGTGGGGTGTGGCTTTGTTTGAGTATTCGTTCATGATTCCCGCCAACCGAATTGGCTTTGTGGGGCGTGGGGGACCGTTCAATTTGATGGAGTTGAAGGTGATCCAGGAGGTGGTTTCGTTAACCGTGTTCACCATCATTGCCACCTTCATTTTCAAAGGCCAGCCCATCCATTGGAACCATCTCGTTGCTTTTGGTTGTTTGGTATTGGCTGTATTCTTTGTATTTCTGAAATGAGTTCCACCACTATCATATTAATTAGTATTGCCGTCTTCCTGAGCGTCATTTTGTTGCTCGTGGCGTTGCTGCTATGGGTGCGTGGCAGGCTGATGCCTCAAGGCAAGGTGAAGATCACCATCAACGGGGAGCAGGAGCTGGAGGTGCCCACAGGCGGCTCGTTGCTCACCACGCTCTCCGACGAACATATCTTTCTGCCATCGGCCTGTGGAGGCAAGGGCAATTGTGGCCAATGCAAATGCCGCGTGGTGGAGGGCGGCGGAACCATTTTGCCCACCGAGATGGGATACTTCACCCGCAAGCAGGTCCAGGACCATTGGCGTTTGGGGTGTCAGGTGAAGGTGAAGGAAGACCTGAAGATTGAGGTGCCGCAATCTGTCCTAGACGTCAAGGAATACGAATGCACCGTGGTCAGCAACCGCAATGTGGCCACTTTCATCAAGGAGTTCAAAGTGCAATTGCCCGCCGGTGAGCACATGGACTTCATCCCTGGTTCCTATGCCCAAATCAGGATTCCGAAATTCGACCTCAAATATGCCGACTTCGACAAGGATTTGATTGGCGCCGAGTATCTACCTTCATGGGAGAAGTTCAAGCTATTCGACCTGCGTTGCGTCAATACCGAGCCGACGGTTAGAGCCTATTCCATGGCCAACTATCCCGCTGAGGGCGATGTGTTTATGTTGACGGTAAGGATTGCAACGCCGCCGTTTAAACCTGACCATTCAGGATTTATGAATGTGAATCCAGGGGTGGCGTCATCCTACATTTTCTCATTGAAACCCGGTGACAAGGTGCTGATGTCGGGTCCTTACGGCGAGTTCCATGTGAAAGAAGACAGTAAAGCCGAGATGATCTGGGTAGGAGGCGGAGCAGGAATGGCTCCACTAAGAGCACAGATCATGCACATGACGAAGACCCTACACACCACTGACCGCGAGATGCATTATTTCTACGGTGCCCGAGCCTTGAACGAGGTTTTCTATCTCGACGACTTCCACCAACTGGAGAAGGACTTTCCCAACTTCCATTTCCACTTGGCTTTAGACCGTCCCGACCCCGCTGCCGATGCCGCAGGCGTGCCCTACACCGCCGGCTTCGTGCATCAGGTGATGTACGACACTTATTTAAAGAACCATCGCACCCCCGAGGATATCGAATACTACCTATGCGGTCCCGGCCCAATGAGTGCCGCCGTGGTCAATATGCTGGACAATTTGGGTGTCGCCCCTGAGAATATTTTATATGATGATTTTGGTGGAGGGGCACCGAAGAACTAAATCATCAGACTACCCTCTAGTTTCAGCAAGGCAATTTTGTTGGGGATGCCACCACCATAGCCCGTGATGTATCCTTTGGCACCTATCACTCTATGACAAGGAACAATAAGAGAAATGGGGTTCCAGCCTACTGCGCCGCCGACAGCCTGCGCGGAGTTGACCTTCAACTGTTTTGCAATCTCACCATACGTCATTGTCTGACCAAATGGGATTCCCACAACAATATCCAAAACCGCCTTACGGAAAGGCGTCAGGCCATCCATGCGGTAGGCAGGCGTGAAATCGGGCTGACGGCCTGAGAAATAGGTGTCTAACCAACGGCAGGTATCACTGATTATGGTTGGTTGAGACGCAGATTGTTGCATCTCTACGGCATTTGACAATTGTTTGTGTTCATCACGTGAACCTTCAAACAGTAAGCCCGTCAGCACCTCGCCGTCAGTATACATCAACAGGTCATCGAAACCTTCAGGTGTTTGATAGCGGAATACCTTCATGATATTTTCCTCCGCTGCAAACTTCTTCAAGGCCTCCTCGTCCAAACGTTGCACGGTCCATTCGTCCATGGGCACTGCCCCGATGCTGCGATAAACGGACAACGCAGGTTTGTTCCAGTCGAGGCAGATCCACTCCATACGGCCACAGTTGCGCTCCACGGCGAGCTTGGCCAAGTATTTCAGCAAGGCTTTGCCGTAGCCCCGACCGCGTTTCTCGGGAAGGATGAAGAGGTCTTCGAGATACAAGCCCTTACGCCCGACAAAGGTAGAGAAATTGTGGAAAAACAAGGCAAAGCCGACGACTTCGCCGTCTTCCTCAGCGAAGACCACCTCGGCAGAACGTTCCACAAAAAGGGAATGATATATGGTGGCATCGTCGGCCACGACCTCATGGGCACATTTTTCGTAAACTGCGAGTTTCTTGATGAACTCAAGGACAAGGCCGGCCTCTTCGGGCTTCGCAGGACGGATGGTGAATTGCGTGTTCATGGTTGGACTAGCAATAGCTAAGTAGTTTGATTTGGAGGCAAATATACGGAATTTCATCCACAAACAAATAATTTGCCCATCTCCCGAAAAACAAGTACTTTTGCCAACGAAAACAACCCTGATATGAACATCCCCAAAATCCATTCCATTAGCAAGAAGATTCTCGTGGCGCTGTTGGGCGCTTTTCTGAGTATCTTCCTGTTGTTCCATGCCTCGGCCAACCTGTGCATCCTGCGTCACGATGGGGGTGCGTGGTACAACGCCTTCTGCGACTTTATGGGCACCAATTATGTGGTGAAAGTCTTTGAAATCATATTGTTAGGTACTTTCCTGCTGCACATCGGCCTGACGATCTGGTTGGCTATCACCAACAAGTTGGCCCGACCCAAAGGCTACCACAAGCCGCAACGCTCCAAGACGCACACCGGTTCGAAACTGCAGGTCTGGACAGGCATCCTCATCATCGTCTGCCTTTTTTTGCATTTCATGGATTTCTATTTCGTGAAGCTTGGCTTGTTCGACGGCAACCTCAACTTTTACGAGCAGGCACGAGAAAAGTTCCAGATCACACATATTGCCATCTGTTATTTGGTATTCTTCGTGGTCGTCTGGTTCCATATGCGCCATGGTTTCGCTGCCATGTTCCAGACGTTGGGCCTTTACAATTATAAATACGGCAAAGCCATTGAAGTCATCGGCGTCATCTATGCCACGGTGATTTGCCTGATGTTTGCTGCCGTGGTCATCGGTGTCTATTTCGGTCTTTAAACTTTCCTCTTCTATGAAACTTGATTCCAAGATACCTTCCGGTCCGTTAGCCGAAAAGTGGACCAACTATAAAGCCTCGCAGAAGCTGGTCAACCCAGCCAACAAGCGCAAGCTCGACATCATCGTGGTCGGCACGGGGCTGGCCGGTGCCTCGGCAGCCGCTTCGCTGGGTGCCATGGGCTTCAACGTCGACATCTTCTGCATCCAAGACTCGCCCCGCCGCGCCCACAGCATCGCGGCCCAAGGCGGCATCAACGCGGCCAAGAACTACCAGAACGACGGCGACAGCGTGGAGCGTCTCTTCCGCGACACCATCAAGGGCGGCGACTACCGTGCCCGCGAAGCCAATGTGTACCGCTTGGCCGAGGTCAGCGGCGCCATCATCGACCAATGCGTGGCCCAAGGCGTACCCTTCGCCCGCGACTATGGCGGCTTGTTGGACAACCGTTCCTTCGGTGGTGCACAAGTCAGCAGGACATTCTATGCCAAGGGGCAGACCGGACAACAATTGCTACTCGGTGCCTACGGTGCTTTGAGCCGTGAGATTGCCAGGGGTACCGTGAAGCTGCACACACGCTGCGAGATGATGGACCTCGTGGTGGTGGACGGTCGTGCCAAGGGCATCATCGTGCGCAACCTCGTCAACGGCGACCTGGAACGTTATGCGGCCCATGCTGTTGTGTTGGCCACAGGTGGTTACGGCAACCTCTATTACCTCTCCACCAATGCCATGAACAGCAACGGCAGTGCGGCTTGGGTGTGCCATCGCAAGGGGGCAGCTTTCGCCAACCCCTGCTATGTGCAGATCCACCCCACCTGCATCCCAGTGCACGGCGACTACCAGAGCAAACTCACGCTGATGAGCGAGAGCCTCCGCAACGACGGCCGCATCTGGGTGCCTAAGAAAAAGGAAGACGCCGAAGCCATCCGCGCTGGCAAGCTGAGACCCACCGACCTTCGTGAAGAGGATCGCGATTACTACTTGGAGCGCCGCTACCCCGCCTTTGGCAACCTCGTTCCCCGTGATGTGGCCTCGCGTGCCGCCAAGGAACGCTGCGACGCCGGCTATGGTGTGGGAACAGGCTATGCCGTCTACCTCGACTTTGCCGATGCCATCCAGCGACTGGGACGCAAGGCCATCGAGGAAAAATACGGCAACCTCTTCCAGATGTACCAGAAGATCACCGACGAGAACCCTTACGAGACCCCGATGATGATCTATCCTGCCATCCACTACACCATGGGAGGACTTTGGGTCGACTACGAGTTGCAGACCACCATTCCTGGTCTGTTTGCCGCCGGCGAGGCCAACTTCAGCGACCATGGCGCCAACCGCCTCGGGGCCTCAGCATTGATGCAAGGTTTGGCCGATGGCTATTTTGTGTTGCCTTACACCTTGCAGAACTACTTGGCCAACCAGATCAATGTGGGCAAGATCAAGCCCGAGGGCGCCGAATTCGACGAAGCCGAGCGTAGCGTCAAGACACGCATTGACCGTTTGTTGTCAAACTCCTCACCCCTCACTCCTCACTCCTCACTCCTCACCGTGGACCATTTCCATAAACGGTTGGGCAAGATCATGTGGGAATACTGCGGCATGGCTCGGAGTGC
Organism: uncultured Bacteroidales bacterium; assembly: GCA_905234455.1. Lineage (GTDB taxonomy): Bacteria > Bacteroidota > Bacteroidia > Bacteroidales > F082 > Limimorpha. Next base: position 20,900 of record CAJOIH010000003.1, read on the forward strand.
GGAAAGTCTCGCCCAAGCCAAGCAGCTGGTCACCGAACTGGAAGAAGAGTTCTGGAAGTCGGTCTTCGTTCCTGGCAGTGCCAACGAATTCAATCCCGAGTTGGAAAAGGCTTACCGTTTGGAAGATTATTTCGAGCTGGCCCAACTCGTCATCGCCGACGCCTTGCACCGCGAGGAGTCGTGCGGCGGACATTTCCGCACCGAGCACCAGACCGAGGACGGCGAGACGCTTCGCGACGACGAGCGTTTCATGTATGTCGCCGCTTGGGAATACCAAGGCCATGGAAAGCCCGAGACTATGGAAAAAGAGCCGTTGGTTTATGAACACATCCAGATATCGAAACGCAATTACAAGTAAGCCATGAGATTCACATTACATATTTGGAGACAGGAAAGCGCCCGTGCCAAGGGCCATTTCGAAACCTATGCCATCGACAACATCAGTGCCGATTGTTCCTTTCTGGAGATGCTTGACCAACTCAACGAACGGCTGATCAACGACCGCATTGCCCATCCTGTGTGCTTTGACAACGACTGTCGCGAAGGCATTTGCGGCATGTGCGGGTTGTATATCAACGGCCGTCCTCATGGCAATGACGATGGCATCACCACCTGTCAGCTCCACATGCGGAAGTTCAAGGATGGGGATGACATTTGGATTGAGCCTTGGCGCGCCAAAGCCTTTCCGGTGATTCGCGATTTGGTGGTAGACCGTTCCGCTTTCGACAAGATCATCCAGGCCGGAGGGTATATCAGCACTACCACTGGCGGCGTCCCTGACGCCAACGCCATCCCCATTCCGAAGCACCAGGCCGACATGGCCATGGATGCGGCGGCCTGCATCGGTTGTGGTGCCTGTGTGGCCGCTTGCAAGAACGCCAGCGCCATGTTGTTTGTCGGGGCCAAGGTCAGTCATTTGGCCCTGTTGCCGCAAGGGAAGATCGAGGCTGCCGACCGCGTGAGGAAGATGGTCGCCAAGATGGATGAGTTGGGCTTTGGAAGCTGCACCAACACGTATGCTTGCGAAGCCGAGTGCCCGAAGCTCATCCAACGGCAGGACATCTCGAGGCTCAATCGGCATTGGATCGGCTCTCTATTTGGACGCGACAGAAAATAACCCTTTTTCAGTTTCCCCAGTTGTCGCGGTCGAGGCTCCTGTAAGTGATTGCTTCGGCAAGATGGTCATGGGTGATCCTATCGCTTCCATCAAGATCGGCGATGGTCCGTGCCACCTTTAGGATCCGGTCGTACGCCCGTGCCGAGAGTCCCAGACGCCGCATCGCGTTGCGCAGGGCGTCTTGGCCACGCTGGTCGAGCACACAGTATTGTTGCAGGAGTTTGGTGGTCATCTGAGCGTTGGCATGGATTTCTGGATGGTCTTGGAACCGTGCCTCTTGTATTTTCCTAGCTTGAATCACCCTTTTGCGGATCTCGGCACTCGGCTCACCCCGGCGAGAGTCGGACAATTCCTCGTAGGGCACAGGAAGAACCTCGACGTGCAGGTCGATTCTATCCATTAAAGGACCTGATATCTTTCCAAGATACTTTTGCACTTCTCCCGGTCGGCACACGCATTGCCGGTCGGGGTGGTTATAATAGCCGCAGGGGCAGGGGTTCATGGCGGCCACCAGCATGAAATTGGCCGGATAGCGCACTGAAGTCCTAGCCCGTGAGATGGTGATCTCCCGGTCTTCCATCGGCTGTCTGAGGATTTCCAATGTATGTCGTTGAATTTCAGGGACTTCGTCAAGAAAAAGCACTCCATTATTGGCCAAACTGATCTCTCCCGGCTGTGGGGAGGAGCCGCCGCCGCAGAGTCCTGCGTCGGAGATGGAATGGTGGGGGCTGCGGAAGGGGCGTGTGGTGAGCAGGGTTTTGTTGGAGCCCAAGAGTCCGGCCACGGAATGGATCTTGGTGGTTTCGAGTGCCTCCGCCAAGGTCATGGGAGGCAGGATGCTTGGCAGGCGTTTGGCCAGCATGGTCTTGCCTGAGCCCGGGCTCCCTATCAGTAAAACGTTATGCGATCCGGCGGCTGCGATTTCCAGCGCCCGTTTGACTGTCTCTTGGCCTTTTACATCTTGAAAATCAGCTTGATAATCATCATCATTCACCCAGGCACCCAGGTTTACCGTTTCCGGTTCGATGAGCAATTCCCCATTCAGGAAATCGACCACTTCGCGCAGGTTACCGACGCCGATCACCTCGAGTCCGTCCACAACGGCAGCTTCCTTGGCGTTTTCTTGGGGGATGATGATACCTTTGAAGCCTTCCTGTTTGGCTTGAAGGGCCATGGGAAGCACACCTCGGACAGGATTCACGGTGCCATCAAGCGAAAGTTCGCCCATGATGACATATTGGTCGAGTTTGGAGCCATCCACCTGTTCGGAGACCGCCATCACTGCGACGGCCAGGGGAAGGTCGTAAGCGGCACCCACTTTTTTGATGTCAGCCGGTGCCATATTGACCGTGATGCGTTTCCGGGGGAACTTATAGCCCAGATTCGAAAACGAGGCGACAATGCGTTGTTGGCTCTCTTTCACCGAGTTGTCGGGCAGTCCAACCAGGAAGAACTGAACCCCTTTCTCGGAATTTACTTCTATGGTAACTATTATAGCGTTAATACCGATAATAGCACATCCAAATGTTTTTACTAACATAACTTTAAACTATTTTTTGACGCAACAAAGATATAGCTTTTAACTATATATTAAAAAAATCACGGCATTTTTTCTAAAAATTTTTTATTTTTGCGTCAAAATAGTTTGCCATGACACAAGACAGCACGAGCATCGAACGCAAGGTATTCGAATTATTGAAGAGCAAGGGCATGACTTTCGCTTCGGCTGAGAGTTGCACGGGCGGCAACATCGCCCATCTCATCACGCTCATCCCAGGAAGTTCCGAGGTATTCAGGGGAGGTGCGGTCACTTACGCCACGCCCACCAAGACAAAGGTGTTGGGGGTCCCGAAGGAAATGATTGACGCTTATGGGGTGGTCAGCAGCAGGGTGGTTGAGTCGATGGCCATGGGCACCCGTTGTTTGATGGAGGCTGATTTCGGCGTGGCCACCACGGGGGTTGCCGGTCCGAGTGGAGGTACTGCGGAGACCCCTGTGGGCACGGTATGGATCGGTGTAGCCACCAAGCATGGCACCCACTCGAAGCTATGCCATTTCGGGAAAGGCCGTCGGCATGTGATCAGGCAGGCCACCCTTGAGGCCTACGAAATGCTATACGAGGCCATCCGAAGCCTGTGATCATTTCTTGGGTTTGTATCTGGATTCCTGGAAGATGGTCTGAAGGTCGTCTTCCTTCATCAGTTCGCGCACGCCGGTTTCGGGGTGGGACTCCATGAAGGAACGTACGATGTGAAGGCCGATGAACTCGCCCAGTCGGGCTGGAGCCTCGTGGCTGTATTCATTGGTGAAGGGTCCATCGGCGAGGAAGGTGCGGTACACTTCGAGGTCGGAGGCATAGAGGCATTGGTTGCCTACCATATCTGCCCACAGGTCGCCCTCGAAATCCTCAGCCCATTGCAGTTGCGATGGTGAAAAGCCAAGCAGCACTTCATCGCTGAGGCTCGGGCAAAGCGCTTCCACAAAGAAGAGCATTCTGCCCGCTTCCACCATTTCTTCGAGCAAGTTGTTGCGTTTGGCGGGTTTTTGCACATAACCCTCATAGATCTGCTGTCCCAGATCCTTGGAGAGGCCTGCCTTGGCGACCCGTTGGGCGCGGTACTCGGGCATTCCGATCCACTGGTAGATGTCGTCGCCTTCAAGATACCAGTCGAGCGAGATCACCAGGGCGTCGTCGAAGAAGATCACCGGGGAAACCTCGGGGTCGATGCCCGAGACGCAGGTATAAACTTGTTTGGGAAGTTGGATTTCTGGGTAATAGAAATTGAAATGTTGGTATACGTTTCGGACCGCTTCGCCCACATTGTTAAGGTCGGGATAGGCTTGTTTCACCTTATGGTAGAGTGTTTTGCTGAGTGTGTCGACTGCGAAGTCGCGGAGGTAGCGCACTGCCATGGGGTCGGTGAGGTCGCCACCGAGGAATGGTTGGTATTGGGCTTGGACTTCCATCAGTGCTTCTTGGAAGCGGGTGGTATCCAAGTTGAAAAGCACGTCTTCGTAACGATGGAAGGAGAGTTCGGGTGGCGTTCCGTTGGCGGCGATCAGTTTCTTTTTATAGTCGGGTGTCTTGGGGGAGCAGCTTGCCATTGCCATCAGAAGAAAAAGCGCCAATATCTTGTAGTATTTCATAGGTATTTGTTTGTTCGTGCAAAAATATTGATTTGTTTATTTAAAAAAACTGTATCTTTGCAGTTTGTTTACGTATTTTTAATCGACCTTAAAATAAAACACTATGAATCAAGCAATTCCAGCATCCCAGCTAGTTTTGAACAATGAGGGAGCCGTTTACCATCTCGCTCTTCATCCCGAGGAGTTAGCCGATGATGTCATTTTGGTAGGTGATCCGGGACGTGTGGACATGATTGCCTCGTATTTTGAAAAAATTGAGGTGAAGCGCCAGAACCGCGAGCTCTGGAGCCGTACCGGTTATTATAACGGAAAAAGGATCACGGTATTGTCCACGGGCATGGGAACCGACAATTTGGACATCGTGATGAACGAGTTGGACACTTTGGCCAACATTGATTTGAAGACTCGGATGCCGAAGGCTGAGCATCGGACCTTGAATTTGGTCCGGCTGGGCACTTCCGGGGCCTTGCAGGCCGACATTCCGGTGGAGGACAGTTACGTGGCCACCCGTTATGCCATTGGTTTGGACGGGTTGCTGTATTTTTACGAGAAAAACAAGGAGGTGAACGAGATTGCCATGCGCGATGCCTTTATTGAGCAGATGGACTATCCGAAGGACCTCCCGATGCCGTACGTGGTGGAAGGCTCGAAGGAGCTGTTCGACCGGTTGGGGCAGGGTTATTACATGGGGTTGACTGCCACGGCTCCCGGTTTTTACGGACCTCAGGGCAGGACGCTTAGGATGCATTTGGCCTATCCCGAGAACAACCGCAAGATCGAGGCTTTTGAGTACCAGGGCTGGAGGGTATGCAATTTCGAGATGGAGTCGTCGGCCCTTTATGGTTTGGGCAAGATGATGGGGCATCGCTGCCTGACCATCTGTGCGGTGATTGCCAACCGTGTGAGTGAGAAGTTCTGCACCGACTATCACCCTTACATCAACAAGCTCGTAAAGAACACTTTGGACCGTTTATCCGCCCGATAAAGGCATTTTGTTGATAATTTTTTCATTTTTTAATAATATTATTGATTGTCGTATCTATAATATTTGTATTTTTGCGGCGAATTAGGTGGACTACACAATAACAAATTTAACATTAATACCTAAAACACTTAACAAATGAAGAAAGCATTTATTACTCTCTGCGTCATCATGATGACGACAGCGACAGTGTTTGCAGCCGGCGGCAACGAGCCTACCCGCTACTACACTCCCAAATTCACCCAGGGTTGGTTTATCGACCTGGCTGGTACCTACAGCATCTTTGCTGCCAATGGTTCCGCTTACCATCACGCTGGCACCTTCTACGGTTTGTGGCCTGCTGAGAACACCCTGTCTGGAAAACCCTTCATCGGTGGTTCCGTTAAACTGGGTAAAAGAGTGAGCCCGAGCTTTGCTGTTAGAGCTGGCTACGATCTGCGCCGTTCTGGCAACCAGTATGGCACCTTCCATTACAAGAGCCTCCATGTCGACGTAATGGAAAGCCCCATTGACCTGTTCTTCGGCTACAACCCTGACAGATTCTACACTCTCTGGGTTTATGGCGGAATGGCAGTTCTCGGCCAAGATCACCAAGGCTATTTCTTTAACAGACAGACCAACTTCGAGTTCGGTTTCAACGGTGGTTTCATGAACAACTTCAGAATCAGCAACAGCATTGACTTCCACATCGACCTCACTGCCACTGCCACTCGCTGGAGCTTCGACGACACCTATGCCGACATCAACCCCAATGGCAACTTCATCCACAAGTTCTTCCACAGAATGCACTTCGACTTCACTGCCGAAGCCGGTTTCATGTGGTACCTCGGTGGCCGCAGATTCACTGCTGTCGAACCCCAAGAAGTTGTGAAGACCGACTGCTCACAGCAGGAAGCCAGAATCAACGAGCTCATGAACCAGGTCAACAGCCTGCAGCAGCAACTTTCCAACAACGGCTATGTTCCTGGCGCCACCATCGTCCACGACACCATCGTGAAGACTGTTGAAGCCCAGAGCGTCAGCTATCCTTTCTCCATCTTCTTCAACAAGGGCTCCTATGAGCTGAGAGATGGCAGAGACCGCGTCAACATCGAAGAGTTTGCCAAGGCTGCCAAAGAGAATGGCTACAAGGTCATCCTGAGAGGTACCTGCGACAGCGCCACTGGTTCAGCCGCCTTCAACAAGACCCTGGCTGAAAAGCGCTGCAACAAGATCAAATCCGAACTCGTGAAGTACGGTGTGCCGGAGAGCAACATCACCATCAACGCCGCTGGCGCTGTGAAGGAACTCGGTGGCAAGTATCCTACCGACTACGACCGTCGTGTGATGATCCAACTTTCGAAATAAACAGAGATGCATTTGAACCAAAACTGATTTGAACTGAAATGAAAAGAATCATTCTTGCAACCGCTCTTTTGCTTGTCACATCAGCCGTGATGGCCAATGAAGACATGGTCAACGATTCCGTTAACCGTTACCTGTCCTCAACCATGGGTCAAAACTGGTTTGTGACAGCAACTGGAAGCGTAAACTGGTGGCAAGGATCTGACCGTAATCCCGCAGGAAACTACACCTCTTTGAATGGACCTACATTCGGAGGTGGAGTTTCCTTAGGGAAATGGATTACCCACAACGTCGCACTGCGTCTGGCTTACGACGTCAACAGATCCCATAGTTACATCAATGGCTTCCACACTGCCAACGGAGGCCAATTCGATTTTCTCTACGAAAACAACCCGACTCCTGACGCCAATGGTTATTGTACCACTACCTTTATGTACCATAACTTCCACGGCGATTTTATGGTCAGCCCTGTCGATCTGATCCAAGGTTATTACAACCCCGACCGGTTCTTCACCCCCATTTTCTATGTGGGCGCGGGACTGGCTTGTGTTTCCGGCCACACCTCTATGATACAATCCCTCATGGAGGGCAAGCGGAATTTTGAGTATTCAGTCGACGCCGGTTTCATGGGCTTGTTCAAATTAACCCCTTATCTCGACATCGACCTCCAGTTGATGTGGACTTCGCAGAAGTACAGCATCGACTCTTGGTACAACGAGTATATTTCGGCCGATAGAACCATCAGACCGCGTTTTGCCGACTTCAACTACAGCGCTTCACTGGGTCTCAACTGGAATATCCATTCCAGAATCTACGAGTTGCCTATCAACTATGCCGGTGAGATGAGGGAGATGCGCGAACGCATCAGCCAGCTTGAAGCCGAGTTGGAAGACTGCATGAAAAACCAAGGTCATATTACCGACACCGTGGTTCAATTCATCGGCTCGACCGACACCGTCAAAGAAATCGTGAGCTTCCCATTCTCCATCTTCTTCAATCTGGACTCGTATGAACTCATGTCCAGAAGAGACGTGGTCAACCTGCGTGAAATCGCCCGCGTGGCCGCTGACAAGGGATGGAAGATCCGTCTGAGAGGCTCATGCGACAGCGCTACCGCCACGCCGGAATACAACCAACGCCTGTCGGAGAACCGTTGCCGCAAGATCATGCTCGAGCTGATGGAACTCGGCATTCCGGAAAGCCAGATCATCCTCGTCCCCGTTGGAGGCGTGCATGAACTGGATCCCACGGAATACGACCGTCGCGTGCTGATCGAACTTGTGAAAGAAATCAAATAAACACCTTATATGAAAAAGTCATTCATCATTGCTGTGCTGCTGATGCTGGGTAGCACCATGTTCGCCCAAGACCTTGACCTTGGCGTCAAAATAGGCTATCAAACAGCTAATCTTTCCTATAAGCAAGCCGACATCAAGTCGGGTTTCCAAAACCATCTGACCTTCGGTCTGTTCGGCCGCGTGGAACTTGGCATGTTCTACATCCAACCTGAGGTGATGTATTTCAAGACCAACAATATTTTTTCTTTGGATGTTGCCAATACTAGCGAAGGATGGCTCCCTGAAGAGAACGTCACCTTCACCCTGAACGAAGCCAACCTTCAGGTCCCGATCCTGGTCGGCATCAAGTTCCTCGATCTCGGCGTGGCTACCCTCCGCGCCCAAGTGGGTCCGACGGCTAACTTCACCTTGGCCAGCACTACCTTGTTCGACAAGACCTTCAAACTCACCAACAATGACGGCGAGGAAGTCACTCTCAGCGAAAACGACGAGGTCTTCGACACCAAGAGCATCGCCTGGGGCATGCAAGCCGGTCTCGGCGCCGACATCCTTGGCAAGATCACCCTCGACATCAACTACAACTTCGGTTTGAGCAAGGTGTTCGGCAACTTGAACAATGCCAGCTGGAACAACTACTTCGACTTCACCAATGTCGACAACACCAAGAGCAGCATGTTCATGGTGACTGTAGGTTATAAGTTCTTATAATTCAAGATTGTTTATTATGAAATCAAGAAGGCGGGAGATTGTTCTTCCGCCTTTTTTCATTATCTTTGTCATGGATTAAATTGAAACGCTATGATTCCCTCCCACCTCTTCATTAATAACAGGGCCAAGCTGGCCGCACAGCTGCCTCCGAAATCTGTCGCCATATTCACTGCCAACGAGCCCATGCCCCGCAATGGCGACCAGTTCTATCCCTTCCGTCAGCAATCCGACTTCTTCTACCTCACTGGCATCAACGAGGAGAATGCCTTCCTGCTCATTGCCCCCGACTACCCTGATGCCTCGATGCGAGAAGTCCTTTTCATTGAGCCTTATGACGAGGTGAAGGCCACTTGGCAGGGCGAGATGCTCGACGCCCAACATGCCGCTGAGCTCTCCGGTGTAAAGACCGTCAAAGGCAGCGACGCTTTCTGGATGACCTTGAATGATATCGCCTTGTCGGGTTATGGCGACACCCTCTTCCTCAACAGCTACGAGTATCCCAAATATGAATGTGCCGTTGAGACCATCCAGCAGCGCTTTGTCAAGAAGGTCCAGGCGATGTATCCCATGCACCAATACGGCCGCACTGCCCCCATCCTCAACGCCATGCGTATGGTCAAGTCGAATGAGGAGATTGCCATCACCCGGCAGGCCTGCGACATCACGGCAAAGGCTTTCCGCCGCTGTCTGGCGACGGTGAGACCCGATCAATACGAGTACGAGGTTCAGGCCGAGATAGAATACATCTTCAAGCAAAACAACGCCACAGGTCACGCTTATGCCCCCATCATCGCCGGAGGCAGGAATGCCTGTTGCCTGCATTACTCGAAGAACCAAAGCCAGCTTCATGACGGCGACTTGTTGCTGTTCGACATCGGCTGCGAATACCTGAACTATTCGTCCGACCTGAGCCGCACCATCCCCGTCAATGGCAAGTTCAGTCCAAGGCAAAAAGACTGCTACAACGCCGTGCTACGGGTGATGAAAGAGATTACAAAACTCTATAAGCCAGGTCATTGCATCAACGAGATCAATGAGACCACCCATCAGTTGATGGAGCAGGAAATGATCAAGTTAGGTCTTTTCTCCGAGGAAGATGTAAAACGTCAAAACCCCGAAAAGCCTTTGGAGCGCAAATACTTGATGCATGGAATGTCGCATCACATCGGCCTCGACGTGCATGACAGTGTAGACAAGTTCAAGCCGTTTGCACCAGGAATGATACTTACTTGTGAACCAGGAATTTATATCCGTGAAGAAGGCATAGGCATCCGTATTGAGAATGACCTTTTGGTCACCGACGGCGAGCCCGTCAACCTGTTTGCGGGGTTACCGATCGAGGTCGACGAGATTGAAGCCGCGATGCAGCGATAAGTCGGTAAGGAGCGGCAGCATCTCCAGGTCGCTCCGCAGCACCTTGTGGGTGTGAAACAGCTGTTGGAAGAGCCAGTTGGTCAGCGGGCTGTTCATGATTTCAACCAGTTCCTCCGCCGATAGCGGGAAGTTGTTGACCAGCACCAGCATGTTGGCGCTATTGAGGATGTAACGTTGCTCGGTGTCGCAATAGAACACCAGGTAGCTGGAGATGAAGCGGTAGATCAGCTTCACAGGCGCATTCAGTATTTTTAGGGGAGCCATCTGTTGGTATCGTGGGAAATCCCTCGGGTTGATGAACAGGGATGCCTCTTTCAATCCATCGGGCAGGATGTCCGAGCCTCGGTACACCGGTTGGTACCCTGGCTTCCATTCGGGTGAACAGAGTTCTGTGTTGTTGCCTGTGACAATCCCTAGGGCCCATTGGGCGTGTCCTTTCAAGGTGAGATAGGGCTGGTTCAGCAATTGCTCTATGAAGGCCATCTCTTTTTCGCTGGTCCAATAGTTGAGGATGTGTTTCGGCATCGCCTTGAAGCTTTTCTGGGGCCGATGCGACCAGTTGTTGCCATCGAAGCAGGCCACTTCGTTGGTTCCATTGGAGATTCGGTTCCAGACCCAGATGGCGCATGCTGAATACATGTTGCCAAACGGCTTGCCATAGTCGTAGACTTTCAGCAGGGTCCGCTTGAGCACTGCTTTTCGGGCGTTCTCATACACGGCGATGTTGAAGAACGACTCGGGCATCAGCATCCCGGCTTTGCCGCCTCTTTTCAACACGGAGAGAATGGCGAAGAGGAACAGCGAAGAGGTGTCGGTGCTGTGGCCTGTGCGGTACTGTTTGGCCAGGCGGGTCCTTTCGGGTTTCGGCAGTTTCTTGCCCCAAGGCGGGTTGGTGAACACCAGGTCGAACTTCAGGTTCAGCTTCGGACTCTCTTGGAGGAAGTCGGCGCACACCACGTGGGGTGCCTCGTGGCCCGTCAGTTCCTTGATGCGCCGTTGGGCGATCATGATCGCGTTGGGGTCGGTGTCGAAGCCATAGAGGTGCTGTGGCTTCACCCCCCGTTCCAGGGCTTTGACCAGGAAGTTGCCTGTGCCGCAGCAAGGGTCGAGAAACAGCTGTGAAGGGCCGATCTCAACCCCATCCAGCATATCTTCCACGATCCTTAAGGGCGTGTAGCAGATGCCTTCCTTGTTTTTGTACGACTCCGACAGCATCTTCTCATAGCGATCCCCGATGGAGGGGTCGAACTTCTTTCTTTTGAGTTCCTTTTGGATGGTGTTGCTTACCTCGGCGATGTCGTTCCCTTCCTTTTGGAGCTTGTTGGCCCTGGCATGGAGTTTGACCTTGCCGGCATAGTGGTTACGGAAATAGTCCACGCTCTTAAGCGTGACATGATTTTGGCTATCCAGTTCCAGATAGCCCTCTCTCACCCAATTCGAAATGGTTTCGCGGGCCACCTGAAAAAGTTTGGCGGTCTCGGTGAGTGTTGGGTTGGTAATTTTTTCTTTGAGTTTTTTCATATATTTTGCAAAAATACATATCTTTGCTTAAAAATTAATACAAATCTACAAAAAAATTTCAACATGTTCAATAAAGACGTTTACGCTGGCCGCAGAGCCGCGTTGAAAAAGATTCTAAATCAGGGCATTGCATTCTTTCCTGCCAACAACGAAGCCCCGTTCAATTATCCTGACAACACCTATATTTATCGTCAGGACAGCAACTTTTCCTATTATTTCGGCTTGAAACACCCCGATCTGGTGGGTGTCATCGACTTCGAGACGGGCGAGGAGATCCTCTTCGGTGTGGAGGTCACCATCGACGATGTGATTTGGTGCGGTCCCCTACCCTCTTTGAAGGAGCAAGGCGAGTGCATCGGCATCACTGACTGCCGTGACTTCAACCGTTTTGGCGAATACCTGCAGCAGGCCATTGCCAAAGGCCGCAAGATCCACATGTTGCCCACCTATCGTGGCGACACCAAGATCCAGTGCGCCGAGTGGCTCAACTGTAATATTAACAAGGTGTCGGATTACGTCAGCTTGGAGCTCATCAAGGCTGTCATCGCCATGCGCGAGGTGAAGAGTGAGCTTGAGATTGCCGAGATGGAGCGTGCTGCCAACACGGCGTATTACATGCACACCACAGCCATGAAGATGTGCAAACCCGGCATGGTCGAGCAGGAGATTGCCGGTGTGGTCGAGGGCCTGTCGCTTTCCGGTGGCGGTCCCGTGTCGTTTCCCGTCATTCTCAGTGTCGACGGCCAGACGCTGCACAACCACGGCCATCACAACGTGTTGAAGGAAGGCCGCATGATGGTATGTGACGCCGGTGCCGAGACCGAGAACTACTATGCCTCCGACTTCACCCGCACCACCCCTGTGGGCGGCAAGTTCAACCAGCGCCAGCGCGAGATTTACGAAATTGTCCTGAAAGCCAACATGGAAGTGGCGGCCCACACCCGTCCTCACATGCCTTACATGACCATGCATACGCTGGCCTGCCGCACTTTGATTGAGGGCTTGAGGGCAGTCGGCCTGATGAAGGGCGACGTGGACGAGGCTTTGATGAACGGTGCCCATTGGCTCTTCATGCCCCATGGCTTAGGCCACATGCTCGGCATGGATGTGCACGACATGGAAGGTCTCGGCGAGACCTACGTGGGCTACGACGACATCACACCCCGCTCCACCAAATTGGGCTTCAGCGGCTTACGTTGCGGCAAGACCTTGAAGCCGGGCTTCGTGGTCACCGATGAGCCGGGCATCTACTTCATCCCCACCCTCATCGATCTATGGAAGGCTGAAGGCAAGTTCAAGGAGTTCATCAACTACGACAAGCTGGAGACTTACAAGGACTTTGGAGGCATCCGCATTGAGGACGACCTGCTCATCACCGAGGACGGCTGCCGTGTCTTGGGCAGACCGATCCCCAAGACCGTTGCCGAGGTCGAGGACATGTGTGCCCAAGGCCGCGAATGGATCAAGATGCCGGGACTGTATTAAAACTCTGTAACCAGTTTCAGGTTCACATAACGGGGGGTCAAGTAGCTATTGATCCCCCATGATCTATTATAGACGTCCTTCACCCAGGTGTACGACACGGTGTTGGAGATGTTCAACAGGTTGAAGACCTCCACGCTCACGAACATGTTCTTCACATAGTTCAGGGGGTTGCCTTTGCTGAAGCTACTGCCTTCGTTGATAAGCTGTTTCACGAAGCCGATGTCGACGCGGCGGTAGGGCGGGTAGAACTTGCCTGGATGGTAGTATTCCGACACTGGATCGTTGACGGGCATGCCGGTGCCGAAGGTCAGGGTAAGGTTCACCTTCCATGTCGGGGCAAAGGGGATATAGTCCTGGAAGAACAGCGAGAAGCTCGCCAGTTGGTTAGATGGGCGGTAATGCCATCCGGAGGTGTCGCCTTCGATGACCTCGCGGGTGCGCATCAGCGAGAGGCTGGCCCAGCTGTCGATACCCTTGACGAACTCGCCGTTGATCTTGAAGTCCAATCCCATGGCATAGCCTTTGGCCTTCTGGTCGGCGTAGTATCGGATACGCACGTTGTCGATATCGTAAGGGATAACGTTTTTCAAGTATTTGTAGTAGGCCTCGGAGGTAAGGATGAAGGGACGGCCCCAGGCGCGGAACTTGAAGTCGCTGCCCAGGATCACCTGATAGGACTTTTGCACATCGGCATTGGGATACAGCGATCCGTCGAGGTTTCGGATCTCGCGGTAGAAAGGCGTTTGGTTGTAGACGCCGCCCGAGAGGCGGAACACCAGGTCGCGGCCTTCGATCTCCGGTTTGTAGGCGATGCCTGCACGGGGACTCACGTACACTTTTTTGTTATAGCCCCAGTAGTTGGCCCGAAGTCCGCCCGTGACCACAATCTCTCCCTCGTTGCGCACGGGGAAGGACAGTGATTGCTGTAAAAAGCCATCTATATTATTGATTCCCAATAAATTATGCGATCTATGGAAAACATCTAACTGAATATCAGGTATTTGCGTTGGCATGGTACCGGGCTCGTCCATAGGATGCGGAAGGTTGTAGCCAGCCGAGTCGACCACATTCCATTCGTTGACCACGTCGTCGATGTTCTGTCGTTGGTAGCGCAGGCCCCATTTGAACACATTTTGGCCGTTGACTTTGGTGCCTTTATGGTCGAGGTTGTAGACTTGTGCGTAGAACGAGTTGCGGGCGTGGTTGAGGTAGACGCCCGTGCCCATATTGGCGATCACGTTGCCTTGTTGTTCCGAGCCGAGGTTGGTTTCCACTTGGCCCAGCCAATACTCACCGAGGATGTCGTAGGTCTCCGTCTCATAGGCCGAGTAGGCTGAGGCGATGAACTTGAGGCTCAGGTCTTTGTTGGGTTTGAACTCGAAGGTGGCGGCGCCGAGACCGGTGGCGTAGTTGTCCAGTTCTTGACCTTCGAAGTAGACGTCCAGGCGCAGCACTGCGTTGATCATGCCCATTTCTGCCGACGACGACTGGGGGATCAGGTAGTATTGGTTACGGGAGTAGTATCCCAGCAGGGAGAGGTCCCATTTGTCGTTGAGTTTGAAGTTGAACAGTGCCTGTGCGTCGGTGAAGTTGGGGCGATAGTTTCCTTTGGTGTCCATCATGCGGAGGACGATGGCGGTGTTTTTGTAGCGGGCGCCGACGAGGTAGCTGAAGCGGTCGTTGGCGGTGACGCCTTCCACGTGTGCTTCGGCGCCAAGCAGGCTCATGGTGAGCGATCCGGCGGTCTCGCGGGGTTTCTTGTAGGTAACGTCGAGGACCGACGACATCTTGTCGCCATATTCCACGGCGAATCCGCCGGCAGAGAATTCGATGTTGTTGACCAAACGCGAGTTGACGAAGGAGAGGCCTTCCTGTTGGCCTGAGCCCACGAGGAAGGGACGGTAGATCTCGATGCCGTTGACGTAGATCAGGTTCTCGTCGAAGTTGCCTCCGCGCACGGTGTATTGCGAGCTGAGTTCGTTGTTGGAAATGACGCCTGGCAGGGTTTTGATGAGGTTCTCGATGCCTCCGCCCATGGTGGGGAGAAGCGTTGCCTGTTTGGCGTCGAGGCGGGTGAGGCTGGCAGCGTCGATGGCGCGCTGGCTGATGACCACGTCGGGCAGGTCGGTGGAGATGGATTTCAGCACCATGTCGAGTTTGCGTTTCTCGCCCCGTTTGAGGCGCACTTCGACCTGTTTGGTCTCGTAGCCCACAAACGAGAAGTTAATGACCAGGGTGGTATCGCACAGCAGTTGCAGTTCGTAAGCGCCGCGGCTGTTGGTGGTCTGACCCACCAGCAGTTCAGTGACGACCACGTTGGCCATCTCGATGGGATGGCTTTGTTCATCGGTCACCTTGCCATAGACCACTGCTGTCGGCAGGTTTTGCGCTGATGCTGCAAACGACAGAAGGCATAGTATGGCAAGAGTGAGTTTGAGACGCATACGAGAATAACTGAAAAACGGGCCTTTTAGTATATCTAACAAAAAAAGCCGCCGTGCAGAAGCGCGGCAGCTGTCTTTATCTTTTGTAATCAGTGATTAGCAACGGTTTAAATTGCCATCTTTGTCAGCATCCATGATAGCTTGATAGATGCCTTTCTTGTTGATGGTGCGCAGACCGGCGGCGGAAACCTTCAGCACTACCCACTCATCCCATTCCGGAACGTAGAACTTCTTGATCTTCAGATTCGGCTCAAAGGTTCTCTTAGTTCTCTTGTTGGAGTGAGAGACGTTGTTGCCGGTGATGGTCTTCTTACCTGTGATTTGACAAACTTTTGACATAACTTCTATTCCTTTATTGTTAACAATTGTCTTTCTTCAAAAACGGACTGCAAAAGTACAGCTTTTTTTTGAATCTGCAACAAAAACTTTAATTTTTCTGGTCCAGATGCACGTCGACTTGCGGGAACGGGAAGTGCAGGCCCTCTTGGGGCAGGGTTTTATAGACCATTTCGTTCATCTTGAAAAATACAGGCCAGTAGTCGGCCGACTTCACCCAAACTCTCAATTTGAGGTCGACTGAGCTGTTGTTCAGCTGTCCGATTTCGACAAAAGGTTCCGGGGTTTTCAGGATGCGGGCGTCGTCGTTGCATAGTTTCAGCAAGGTGGCTTTAGCCTTGTCGTAGTCGTCGCCGTAGGAGATGGACACGGTCCAGTCGATGCGTCGGGTTTCCTCTTTGGTAAAGACGGTCATGACGCCTGTCGACAGGATGCCGTTGGGGATATGGATGACTTTGTTGTCCATGGTCAGGACAATGGTATTGAAGATCTGTATCTCTTTCACCACGCCTTCTTGGCCTTGGGCGGAGATGAAATCGCCCACCTTGAAGGGTCGGAACAGCATGATGACCACGCCGCCGGCGAAGTTTTGCAGGGTGCCGCTCAGGGCCATACCGATGGCCAGTCCCGCCGAGGCCAGCAGTGCCACAAGCGACGAGGTGTTGACACCCAAAATACTGATAATGAATATAATCAGGATAAAATTCAGCACAAAAGAGATCAGATTCGACAGGAATTTGTGCAGTGTGGGATCGCCCCGGCGGCTCATGATGCCGTTGGCCATCCACTTTTTGGCCAATTTGATAAGCCATCGTCCGATGATGAGTACGATGATGGCGATCACCAGTTTGATGGCAAAGGGCACGAGGTACTGGCGCACCAGTTCCGGCAGCCATTCACTGACCGGGGTGGTACTCAGTTTCTCAATGGTACCGGTCACGGCGGTGATGGTGGAGTCGTTTTGGATGGTTTCGCTTACTTGTTCGGTAAGGGTGTCGTTTTCAAGCATGGCATTTTCGTTTGATGCTGCAAAGATATAACATTTTTACTAACTTTGCGGCATGAAAACCACCCTTAAAGCTTACATCAACGACCCCAAGAACCGTTCGACGGTCGATGTGGGGCTGTTCATCATCCTCATTCTCAGCTTCCACTTTTTATATTTAGGTTGGAAGGCGTTGGAGTATTGGCCCATCAAGAGTTTCATCGACGAGTTGAGTCTTTGGTCGGTGAACCGGGTGTACAAGGAATCGTGTTGGGTGTTGCAGCACATCTTCGGCGTCGACATCACCACGGTGACCAGCCAGCGCATCATTGCCGCCTTGAGCAAGGAGGGCAACTTCGTCACGGTGATGATCGCCCCCGAGTGTGCCAGTCTGAAACAATGGTGCCATTGGCTGTTCCTGATGCTCATTTTCCCTGGTCCGTGGAAGCACAAGGCCTGGTACATCCCTGTCGGGTTGGTCATTGTGGAATGGACCAACGTGGTGCGCATTTGCGGCATCCTGCTCATGGAGCGGCAGTGGCCCGGCCCCAACACCTTCCACATCGCCCACGATTACATCTTCAAGGCGTTCTTCTACCTCGTCATCTTCCTGATGTGGGTGCTTTGGGTGGAGAAATTCAAGAACAAGCAACAGAAAACCATAGAAAAGCATGAATAACGACATCGTCTTCATCCTTGACGCCGGCGGCACCGGTTTCAAGTTCTCAGCAGTAAGGGACTACAAGGAAATCATCGATTCTTTCACCATACCGACGGCCTCTCCCACCCATGAGGCGTTGTTGCAGAAGCTCATCGACGGCTTCCATGAGTGCGAGAAACGTTGCGGCTCGAAGCCCAGGGCCATCAGTTTCTGCTTTCCGGGTCCGGCCGACTATCCCAACGGCATCATCGGCGACCTGCCGAACCTTCCCACATTCAGGGGCGGGGTGGCGCTGAAGGCCATGCTTGAGAACGAGTTCAAGGTACCGGTATTCATCAACAACGACGGCGACCTCTTTGTATACGGAGAGGCTTTGGGCGGGTTGTTGCCCCAGGTAAACGAGATGTTGGAGAGGATGGGCAACCCAAAACGTTACAAAAACCTGTTCGGAGTCACTTTAGGGACCGGTTTCGGCGGCGGCATTGTGATCAACAAGGTGCTGCTCAACGGCGACAACAGTGCTGGAGGGGAGATCTGGTGTTCGCGCAACTGCCTATACCCCGATTGGTTTGCCGAGGAGAGTGTCAGCATCCGTGCCGTGCGCCGGGTGTATGCCCGTGAGGCCGGCATTGCCTTCGACGAGGCGCCGGAGCCTTATCACATCTTCAAGATTGCCATGGGTGATGAGGAAGGCAACCGGGAAGCTGCCTTGAAAGCCTGGGACGAACTCAGCACGGTGTTGGCCGATGTGGTGGGCAACGGTTTGCGTTTCACCGACGGCTTGGTGGTCATCGGCGGCGGATTGTCAGGCGCCTGGCCGGTGTTCATGCCCTTGCTCATCAAGAAATTGAACGAGCCCTATCAGGTCAATGGCGGTGTGGTACCCCGCATGGAGACCGAGGCCTTCAACTTGGAGGACGAGAAAGACTGCTTCCGTTTCGCTGAGATCTCAGGCAAGATGATCACTGTGCCTTTCAGCGACCAGCAGGTGTGGTACGATCCTACAAAACGCGTAGGCGTAGGCATCACCAAGCTCGGGACCTCTTCGGCCGTCGCTATCGGCGCCTACGCCTATGCGATGAATCAATTGGGATAAACCACAAGCACTTGAATAACCGAAAATATTAGTATTCCGTCCTATGAAAAAGCTATACCTCCTTGCCCTTATGGGCCTTCTGCTATGCGTTTCATGCGCGAAAAAGGAAACCGACCCCGAAGTTCTCGCCATGCGTGGACTGATCAACCGTGTCATCCCTGAATTCTCCGACCAGATCAAGTTGGAACGCCTGAACGACACCATTGACCGCTATGAGTTTGAAAGCCAAGGCAACCGATTGGTCATCCGCGGCAACAACGCCAACAGCATGGCGGTGGGTTTGAACCGCTACCTGAAGTATTATTGCCATGCCGAGTTCCCATGGTTCATGGAAGAGGCCTTGGAGATGCCTGGGACATTGCCTTCGGTACCTACGAAGGTCAGTGAAACCGCCCGTGTGCCTGAGCGTTTCTTCTTGAACTACTGCACTTTCGGCTACACCATGCCTTGGTGGAGCTGGGAGCAGTGGGAGCATTTCATCGACTGGATGGCGTTGAACGGCATCAACCTGCCGTTGGCCATCACGGGCCAGGAGAGTGTATGGTATGAGGTGTGGAGCGAGTTGGGGCTCACCGACGAGGAGATCCGCAGTTACTTCACCGGTCCCGCCCACCTGCCGTGGCACCGCATGCAGAACATCGACCGTTGGGGAGGTCCCCTGCCGATGTCGTGGCTCGAGAACCAGAAGGCCTTGCAGCAAAAGATCGTCGCCCGCGAGCGTGAGTTGAACATGAAGCCCGTGCTGCCCGGTTTTGCCGGACACGTGCCGCCCTGCATCAAGCGCATCTATCCCGAGGCGCCGTTGGCTTCATTGGGCGACTGGGCCGGTTTCGACAGCAGTTGCTGGTGCAAGTTCCTCGACCCGCTCGATCCTTTGTATACCGAGATCCAGCAGAAGTTCATCGCCAAGCAGACTGAGTTCTACGGCACCGACCACATCTACGGTATCGACATCTTCAACGAGCTCATCCCACCGAGCTGGGAGCCTGAATATCTCAGCCGTGTCAGCCGTCAGGTGTACGAGTCGCTCGAAGCCGCCGACCCCGATGCGCGCTGGCTCGAGATGGCTTGGCTCTTCTGGAACGAACGCCAGTATTGGGAAGTCGACAACCGCATCGAAGCTTATATCACCTCCATGCCGAAGGACCGACACATCATGCTCGATTACTACTGCGAGCGCCAACCCGTGTGGGAGCGCACCAACAGCTACTATGGCGTGCCCTACATTTGGTGCTACCTGGGCAACTTCGGCGGCAATTCCATGCTCGCCGGCAACCTCGACACGGTCAACGTACGCATTGAGCGTGCCTTTGAAAAAGGAGGCGACAACTTTATAGGAATCGGATCCACTTTGGAAGGATTCGACTGCAACCCCTTCATGTATGAATACGTGTTCGAGAAGGCTTGGGACAGCCCGCTCACCCAGGATGTGGACGCTTGGGTGGAGTGTCTTGCCGACCAGCGTGCCGGCAAGGAAGACCCCGACATGCGTGAGGCCTGGAGGCTGCTTGCCGACAGCGTTTACAACAAGGTGTCATCCCCCGGTCAGACCGTGCGCATCAACCAGCGGCCGACCATGGGCAACATCAACGAATACCGGCAGTATTATGTGGCGCCCACCTATAAATACAGCAACCTGGAGCTGCTGGAGATTTTGGACAAGCTATTGGCAGCAGATTGCGACACCCGTGCCCGCCATTTCGACGTGGTCAACATCACCCGCCAGCTGCTGGGCAACTATTTCAGCGACCTTTACAGGGATTACGTCAAGGCTTACGCCGATAAGGACTATGAAAAGCTGCACCAGATCGAGGCCACGATGACTTCGATCCTCGACGACACGGACCCAATCCTGGGCACCGAGAGCGCCTTCCTGGTGGGCCGCTGGATCAAGGACGCCCGTGCCATCGGCATCACCGAAGAAGACAAGGACTACTTCGAGAGCAATGCCCGCAACATCATCACCACCTGGGGTGAGGAGGACGCCTTGCTCAACGAGTATGCCAGCCGTGCTTGGAATGGTCTCACCGCCACCTACTACGCTTACCGCTGGAAGGAGTTCTTCAAGGATGTGGATGCCGCCATCGATGCCAAGAAGCCTTTCGACGAGAAGGCCTATCATGAGCGCATCTGCAAGTACGAAGGCCAATGGTGGCGTGAACGCCTGGGCCAGTTCCCGGCCGAACCGCAGGGTGACGGAGTGGCGTTAGCACGCGCCATAGCAGATAAATACCGTGAGCAGTTGAAGGATTATTACAAGAAGTAATCAAGCCTCTGCCGAGCGGAAGACTTTCCGTTGTGAGAGCATCAACAAGAAAGCGAGCACCGCGCCGAGGACGTCGGAGATCGTCAACGAAGCCCACACACCGGTGAGGCCTTCGTAGCCCATGCTCACGAACAGGTTGGGGATGATGTAGATCATCGGGATGAGGAACAGCACCTGACGCGAGAGGCTGGTGACGATGGCGATCCAAGGCTTGTCGATGCTTTGGAAGAAGTTGGAGTTGGTGATGGTGAAGCCCACCAAGGGGAACATCACCAGCATGAAACGCATGGCGGGGATGCCGATTTGGATCAGCTCCTCCTCTTTGGTGAACATGCGCAGCATGGCATGAGGCAAGGTAAGTGCAAGCAGCGCGCCCGCCAAGCCAATCAGCATGTTGATTCGCCTCGTCAAGGTATAGACCTCCTTCAACCTCAAGGGATGTCCCGCACCGTAGTTATATCCCGCGATGGGCTGCATGCCCTGACACAAGCCAAGGATCAGCATCACACTCATGCTGCCGAAGGTGTTTGCCAGACCGTAGGCACCCACCGCCAAATCGCCACCATAACGCAGCAACTGGTTGTTGAGCAGTGCCACCACCGCCGATGCTGCGATGTTCATCAGGAAGGGGCTCATGCCGATGAGCAGGATGTTGCGGAAGATATAAAACTTGGGTTTCCAGGCGTGACGGCGGAAGCGGATGAACGAACTCCGCTGAAGGAAATGGATGACAGACAGCACGCCCGTACATGTCATGGAGATGGTGGTGGCCCAGGCCGCACCGGCGATGCCCCAGTCCAAGCCATAGATAAACAGGGCGTCGAGACCGATATTGAGGATGGCGCCGCCTGCCATGATCCACATCGACTTGGTGGGGTAGCCTGTGGCGCGCATCAAGCCGGTGAGGTTGAACGACAAGGTAGTCATGAACATGCCGGGAAGCACGATATCCATGTACTCCCGGGCATAGCTGATGGTCTCGACCGAAGCGCCGAAGGCCGTCAGGATGCGGTCCATGAAGACATAACCGCCGGTGACGAAGAGGAAGCCGAACAGGAAGGTCAGCAATAAACTATTACCCAAAATGTCCTCAGCCCATTTGTAGTCCTTCTTGCCCAGGATGATCGACATGCGTGCCGCCGAACCGGCGCCCACCAACGAGCCGAAGGCATGGATGATGTTCATGATCGGCATGGTGATGGCCAGACCCGCAATGGCCAAAGCCCCTACGCATTGTCCCAGAAACACGCGGTCGACGATATTGTAGATCGACGCGATGATGTGACTGACGATGGAGGGAAGTGCGTAGGCCCACAGCAAAGCACTTATATTCTTGGTTTCCAGCTCTTTAGTTCTATCTATCGTAACCATCTTATTCTCCTGAAATTTGAAGCTGCAAAATTAGAGTTTTTTTTCTATTTTTGCCCTTTTAAAGAACGACCATTTTTCGACCCTGATGCAACAGAACATAAAACTCCTTATCACCCTCATTTTCATGGGTTTTGCTATTCAAGGCAAATCCGTCAACCCTGACACGCTGAGTTTTCCCCAGCGCATCATGGACCTCCCGAAAGTCGTAGAACACGATGGCGACCGTGCTGGTGCCTGGGGCCTTCCCTCTTTGGTGGCGCTACGTTACGGTCTCACTGTCGACGAGACGACTGACGAGCGGCTCGACGAGACCTTCTCGCGTCGGGTGGCCTTGCAATACTTGGCCGACCTCTATTCCGAATTTGGCGACTGGGAGCTCTGCTATTACGCTTATCTCTATAGCCCCGCCTATGTCAGAAACCTTCAGATGCGCAACCTCAGCATCCCGCAGCCCAAGCCCGAGGTGAAGAAGCCGGCGCCGCCCAAGCCTGAGGAAAAGCCCGCCAAGGCCAAAGAGAAGCCCCAAACGCCCCAATACACCACTTACACGGTGAAGTCGGGCGACACCCTGGGCAAGATTGCGCAGAAATACCACGTCAAGGTGAACGACATCAAGAAGTGGAACAACCTGAAGAGCGACCTCATCCGTGAGAACCAAAAGCTGAAGATCTACCAATGAAAGCCGCCCGCACTCTTTTGTTTATCCTTTCGGTCTTCGTCCTGTTGGGAATCTGTTGGCTGTTTTTCCCTGCTGAAGGCATCGCTGTGGGCAGCACCACCTTGCGGTTCCCCTCCTATGCCGAGGACCGGCTGGGACCCGAGAAGGTGGTCGACGTGGACTCCGTGCTGAGCAACGTCACCAAGAGTTTCGAGATGAGCGTCAGCGAGACCCTGCTCGACAGCCTTGAGTTCTATCGCGACTATCTCACCATCAACCCCAACCGCATCCATCTGCCCAACAACGACTACACCTATTTCGACAGCCTGTTCTATCTGTTGGAACACGCCCAAGAGCACCAGAAGATCTACCGTGTGATGCACTATGGCGACTCGCAGATCGAGATGGACCGCATCACTTCGGTGCTGCGCCAACGTATGCAGGAGATGTTCGGCGGCTCGGGACCTAACATGATTTCCGCCATCAAGCGGATTTCGTCCATCTCCCTCAGCCAGAGTTACACTGGCAACATGAAGCGCTTTGCCCTGGTGGGCGACTCCACCTCTTACAAAGCCTCACACAGCCGTTACGGCATCATGACCCAGTTCTGCCAGACCACGGGGACCTCCACCATCAGCTTCAGCAAGACCAGCCACTCGCAGGCCTATCAGAAAGCCAAGGAGATTTCCACCGTCAGCATCCTTATGGGCAACAACAGCGAGGGGTTCAAGGCCTCGCTGCAAGCCACACCTTACAAGGGCGAGACCAAGGAATACCACGCCAAAACCGGTATCACACTGATTACCTGGAAGTTGCCAGGAAACATCGAAAAGGGTACCATTACCCTTCAGGGCAGTGCCGAGATCTATGCTGTCATGCTCGACGGCGACTACGGCGTAGCTGTCGACAACAACGCCTTGCGAGGCTGTTCGGGCACCATCTTCACCCGGATCAACAAGTCGTTGATGGAGGAGTCGTTCAAGATGATCGACACCCGGATGATCATCCTCCAGTTTGGCGGCAACCGCATGCCCATGATCACCGGCAGTAAGCAGATCAGCAACTATATGGGCGAGCTCGACCGTCAGGTGAAGTACATCAAGGAAGTCGCTCCGCAGGCCACCATCCTCTTCATTGGTCCTGCCGACATGGGCAAGAGCTACAACGGCAAGATAGGCACTTGGAAGGGTCTCCCCGAGCTCAACGACTCCATCAAGGCGATGGCCTTACGCAACGAGGTGGCCTATTGGGACATGTTCCACGTGATGGGAGGCGAGGGCTCGATGGCCCAGTATGTGAAACACAAGCCGCCGTTGGGCGGTCCCGACCATATCCATTTCACTTTCCTTGGCGCCCAGGAAATTGGCAACAACCTGGCCAAGTCGCTCATCATCTACCATGACTTCTACCAGCTACGCCAGCGGCTCGACGACGACGCCATGCTGATGGAGTTCATGCACAAGGACCGTGAAGAGATCGAGAAGGAGAAGGAAATCCGCAAAAACAAATTCGTACCTACACCCTACTATTAATATGAAACGCTCAACCCTTATCATTTGCCTTTTGTTGGTCTTGACTGCTGGTGCTTTCGCCCAAGGTCCGGTCAAGGTCGAGACCCCTGACTACCCTTTCACCCGCTTCGACCGCAACCGGCTTCAGTACCCTGGCGACAGCTTGGCCATGGAGCGTTTCTTCGACAAGCTCGACACTTTGTTTTTCACTGGCAAGGGCCATGTGAGCATCATGCACATTGGCGGCTCGCACGTGCAGGCTGGCACCTTCTCGCAGCAGATGCGCGACAACCTCCTCAACCTCTATCCCGGCATCACTGCAGGCCGAGGGCTCGTCTTCCCCTTCATGAAGACCAACACCCCTGCCAGCTACAGCATCAGCCGCACTGGCGAGTGGGATTACCAACGCAACGCCGTGGCTTTTGACACCCGCATGGGGCTGGCCGGCGCTTCGGTCACCACCAGCGACACCACGGCCAGTTTCAGCATTGTCACCCGTGAGAAGTCTCCCAGGGACATCACCCCCGTGTTCGACTTCAACTATGTGAAGATCCTCGGTTACGGCGACCTGGTCCCCGTGGTCCACTTCAACAACGACACCCTCACCGGGGTGTATAGCGAGGAGGAAGGCTCCTACACCTTCGTCCTGCCCGACTTCACCGACTCGTTGTATGTCGACTTCAACCAACAGCCCGGCACCTTTACGGTAACCGGTGTTTATCTCGACAATGGCATGCCCGGCATCACTTACCATGGCATCGGCGTCAACGGCGCCAAGGTCGAGTCGTATCTCAAATGCGCCGACTTGAAACGCGACCTGAAGTTGGTGAACCCCGACCTGGTCATCTTCGGCATCGGCATCAACGATGCGGCGGCCGACAGTTTCACCGTGGAGCGTTTCATCGACGACTACAGCAGGCTCATCGACACCATCCACGCCGTCAATCCCGATTGCGCCCTGCTTTTTGTGACCAACAACGACAGCTACAAGAAAGTCAGCCGCAAGAAATACGAAGTCAACCCCAACGGTGTGCTCGCCCAGCAAGCTTTTCTGGAGCTTGGCCGCAAATACAATGGTGCCGTATGGGACTTCTTCGACATCATGGGGGGATTGAAGTCGATGCAGCAATGGCAGGATGAAGGCATCGCCCAGAAGGACAAGGTGCACTTCACCTCGTCGGGCTACATGCTGATTGGCGACTTGCTCTTCAACGCCTTGATGGACAGATACATGGAACATTTGAGAAACCGATAGTGATGCTAAGCTTCACCGACATAGCGATTGATTTCCTGCAGAAGCTTTTCTCGTTCGACAAAGCCCACCCTCTGCTGTTCACCCAGTTCTACTTCTGGGCCTTTTTCGCTATTGTCTTTGCTGTGTTCAGCCTGATCAAGAACAAGACCTTGTTGCGCAACGCCTTCCTCTTCTTTGTCAGCCTGTTCTTCTATTACAAGACCAGCGGATTGTTCACTTTGATTCTGGTGTTCATCACACTATACAATTTCTTTGGAGCCAAGTGGCTGAATACCAGGAAGAAGGATGCAAGCCGCAACCTGGTGTTGGCGCTGAGCGTCGTCATCAACCTCTCCACGCTGTTCTACTTCAAATACGCCTATTTCATCACCGATGTGGTCAACAACCTGTTTGGTTCCGACTTCAAGGTGTTCGACGTATTCTCGTGGATCGGCAACCAGATGACCGGCGACAACCGTTTCAGTGTCGACACCATCCTGTTACCTGTAGGCATCTCGTTTTACACTTTCCAGGCCATCAGCTATATCATGGATGTGTATCGCAAGCGCATCGAGCCTGTAAGGAACATCCTTGACTTCGGCTTTTATGTCAGTTTCTTCCCCCAGCTGGTGGCGGGTCCCATCGTCAGGGCCAACGAGTTCATCCCCCAGTTGCACAAGAAGTATTTCTTGAGCAGGAGGCAATTCGGCATCGCCGTGTTTTGGATCATGAACGGCTTGGTGAAGAAGCTCGTCCTGAGCGATTATATTGCCGTGAACTTCATCGACCGCGTGTTTGAGAATCCACTTTTATATTCAGGGTTTGAGAACCTCTGTGCGCTGTTTGGCTATTCGTTGCAGGTTTATGCCGACTTCTCGGGTTACACCGACATCGCCATTGGCGTGGCCATGCTGATGGGTTTTTACCTGCCCAAGAACTTCAACTCACCCTATAAGGCCAAGCACCCCGGCGAGTTCTGGAAGCGTTGGCACATGTCGCTCTCCCGCTGGTTGCAGGACTATCTCTACATCCCGTTGGGCGGCAACCGCAACGCCACTTTCGGCTCGTTCTGCATCATCCTCATGATTGCCGCCATTGCCGTGTTCCTGAGCGGCAGCTGGTGGGTTGGACTGGGCGTGCTGGTGTTTGCTGTGATCATCGCCCTGGTGGCCATCTTCAAGCCTGAGAAGCGGAAGAAGATCACCACCAACATCAACGCCATGGACACCATGCTGCTCGGCGGCTTGTGGCACGGCGCGTCGTGGAACTTCATGATTTGGGGCGGGTTGAATGGCGTCGGCATGATCTTCTACAAATTCTGGAAAGACTGGAGCAATGCCACCCGGACCCTGTTTATCTTAGTGGTTACCATTACGTTACGCCTGCTGAGCATTTACGTCCCCTATCCTGTGTTCAGCATGTTCTTCGTATGGTGTTTCATCATTCTGATCGGCAATGTGATACGGCTCACTTACACTTTGATTTTCAAGAAGAAAGCTCAGACCGACGCCTTCCAGTGGCTTGCCGATGCCTGGGCCATCTTCCAGACTTTCACCTTCATCACCTTCACCCGACTGTTTTTCCGCAGCGGTTCCAACCTCGACCCTGCCGAAGCCAATGAGACTGCTTGGAACACCGCCAAGAACATGGTCAACCAGATTGGCAGCCACTGGGATCTCGACAAGATACCTGCCATGGCCCATCAATACCGTAACGTATTCATTATGATTATCTTGGGCATGATCATCCATTGGCTGCCCGAGAACTTCAAGCGGCGTTACCGCATTTGGTTCGCCAGCATGCCTTTGGCTTTGATGGTGGTGGTCTGCTTCTTGGTGGTCTTCGTGATTTACCAGTTCATCACCGCTGACTTACAATCGTTTATCTATTTCCAGTTTTAAGATTCTGTTTTTTTATTAACTTTGCGCCTGTTTTGAAACGCCGTTTACTGCAAATAGGGTCCTTTTTGTTAGCGCTGCAGCTACTCCTTGTCGCTCATGGTTTGAGTGTCAACTTCCATTTCTGCGCCGAGGATCACCATGTAATCAGCAGTTTTGGCGACGCTTCCGTCCTGTGCGAGCATTGTTTGGGTCATCATCATCATGAACACTTGGATATCCATGAGTTTGAGGAGCATAACCAGGTGCTACATTTCGGAGCCAAATGCTGCTGTGAGGATTTTGACAGCGAGGTCGGTTTTACTGACAACTTCACCTATTCCCCGGAGAAAACGCTGACTGTTTTCCTGCCGTTCACGTTTCTTGCCCACATGGTGTATGACGTGGTTGACGTCAATCCCCTGACGATTTTCAAGTGTTTCACCCAGCTGAAAATCCCCTATTTGCCCACAGGTCGTTTGAAAACGATCTTTTTTTCAAGCTTGAAGCTTAATCCTTTGGTTTTCTGATCATTGTTTCTGAATCGTTATTTGTTTAACGGCTTGGGAAAGCCATAATCGTCTTTAATCATGAAAACCATTAAATCTTTATTAATCATATCATTATTATCAATCATGACCATGGGCTTTGCCCAGAATGTCATTGAAGGCACTGTTTACGAGGATGTCGACGGAAAACGGCAGCCCCTCCCTGGTGTCAACGTATATTGGAAGATCGCCAATGTCGGCACCGTGACCGACGAGCACGGGCATTACAGCATAGAGATCCACCCAACCTACAAATGCTTGGTATTCAGCTTTGTAGGATATGAAAATGACACTGTCCACCACATGGCCAAGCCCATGCATTACGACCATGTGATGACCACTCCCTTGACTTTGGATGAGGTGGAGATTGCCGCTCGGCAGAAGGCCCAGTATGTGTCGGCGCTTGAGGCCCTCCATGTGGAGCACATCACCGGTGAGGCCTTACGCCGCTGCGCCTGCTGCAGTTTGGCGGAGAGTTTCGAAACCAACGCCTCGGTCGACGTGGCCTATGCCGATGCCGTCACCGGCGCCAAGCAGATCGAATTGCTCGGCTTGAGCGGACTTTACACCCAGATGATGACGGAGAACATGCCCAACTTCCGCGGTCTGGCCTCCACCTTCGGGTTGAGCTACGTACCTGGCACCTGGATGCACGGCATCTCCGTCTCCAAAGGCGCCTCCTCGGTACGCAACGGCTACGAGTCCATCAGCGGACAGATCAATGTCGATTTTAAGGAACCGGAGGCTGACAAAAGCGAGCAGGTGTTCGTCAACTTGTTCACCAACACCATGCTGATGAGCGAGTTGAACTTCAACGCCCGGGTGAAGGTAGGCAAGAACGACGGCTTGATGTTGCTCGGCCACGTGGGTTACAACCCCATGAAGATGGACGGCAACGGCGACGGTTTCACTGACGACCCCGTCACCAAGCAATACAGTGCTTTCCTGCGTTACAACCACCCCAACACTGGCCACTTCGGCTGCAAGCTGGGTGTGAAAGCCTTGAAGGAGAGCCGTTTGAGCGGACAGATGGACTTCGATCCCGCCCATCGTCTCGACGCCGGTTACGGATTGTACGGCATCGGTATCAACACCGAACGCTACGAGGGATTTGCCAAGACCGGTTTCATCTTCGACCGTCCCGAGACCAGCCTCGGCATCCAGCAGCAGGTGACCTACCACAAGCTAAACTCCTATTTTGGACTGAAGGACTACAATGCCACGCAGTTTTCCTATTATGCCAACCTCCTGTTCGACTCTTACATTGTCAACACCCACCACAAATACTCCGTTGGTGCCAGTTATTCCTACGACCGTTACGACGAGGACCAGAACATCTTCAACACCACACAAGAAGCCCTTCCCCAACGCCGCGTGGAGCAGGTTCCCGGTGCCTTTGCCGAATATGTGTTCAGCGACGACCATCACTGGACGGTGATTGGAGGTTTTCGTGCCGACTACAACACCTATTACGAGCGCATGTTTTACACTCCGCGTCTCCATGTGCGTTTCCGCACCGACCACGAGTTAGCCTTGCGTCTCTCGGCGGGCAAGGGCTACCGTTCGCCCAATGTGTTGGCCGAGAACTCCACTTTGCTAGCTTCATCACGTCAGTTAATCTTCGTCAACACTCCCAAGATGGAGGAAGCTTGGAACTATGGCATCAACCTCTCGAAGCACTTCGATGTGGGCGAAAAAGAGATCCAATTGTTGGTCGACGCCTACCGCACTGATTTCGTCAACCAGATTGTCATCGACCGCGACGCCGATGCCCATCAGATCCGCATCTACAACCTCGACGGCAAGTCGTATTCCAACTGCGCCCAGATCCAGGTCGATTACGAGCTGTTCAAGAATTTTGACGTCTCGGCCGCTTTCCGTTTCACCGATGTGAAGATGACCATTAATGACACGTTGCGTGAGAAGCCTTTCGTGAACCGTTACAAAGGGTTGCTCACTCTCTCGTATGCCCCTGGTACTTGGCAGTTCGACTTGGTCACCCAGTTTAACGGTGACAGTCGCATACCTGATCTCAGCGGCAATGCCACCGCCGTTGCCGATGGCCAGGACATTGAGCGTTCGCCTTTCTACGTGATGATGAGTGCCCAGGTCACCAAGAAGTTGGGCAAGCACTGGGAGATTTATGCTGGAGGTGAGAACCTTACCAACTACAAGCAGCACCATCCCATCGTCGCCGCTAGCGATCCTTTCGGTCCTGACTTCGATGCCACCATGGTCTGGGGGCCTTTGAGTGGTATTCGCGGCTATTTGGGGGTGAGATTTCAGGTGAAGTGAGGTTTAAGACCTCACTTCACCTGAAAGCGCAAGCTCTTATTTCACTTCGCAAGTGTTTTAGCAAAAAAAGTGAAATAATATTTCACTTGAAATTGGCGTAATATGTTGTCTTTTTTTTATTATCTTTGCAGCGAGATGCAAGTGAACTATGTTTTATCATTCAAAATAACTTTAAAACATAGATCCACTTCAAATGAAAAAAGACAAAACTACCAACCAGGAAGCCGAAGTCGAAATTGGTGACTTTGGCCCAATTTACAGACAATTCAAAAAGAAACCCAAAGAGGCTATTCTATTCTTGAAGAAGCAGAAAGCCGGAGAATGTATTGACGCCTTATATAGGGATGACATCGGTTATGTCGATATTGTTTGGGGCGTTGGCGGCAAAAGCGGGTATGGCTTGTGCCATATCATCGAGGAACACGAAGAAGAGTTTAAGCAACTTGGTTTTAACATTGAGGATTTCATCCCTATGGTATTTGCATTCGGTATTTATAGCGAAAACCAACGGGAAAACAAAATCAAACTACGTGGCGAGAACTTCATGCTGATTATCAAAACAAAGTGGAATGACAAAAACAAACGATTTGTCATGACAGCTTTTGATTTACGACCCATGTCGCGTAAAAACCCAAAACGGGTGAAACAGGCACGAAAAAAGGGGATTTGACTCCCCTTCTGTTCTTATCCGCTACCGTCATAAGGGCGGGCGTTGAATCGGTTTTACTGACAGGCCTGTTCCCTGCCAAACGGATATGTTTTGCAAAAATACAACAAACTTTTGATTCCTGCAAGAGGAAGATGAAAAAAGCGATTGTTTGTATTTTCACCGCAAATGATACATCCTCTCCAACGCGTTAAGTCTAGCGCTCGTTTCCGCGTTGGAGAGTTCAGGGAGTTGAATTGGTTGGAAATAGTCTAAAGTATTATTCCTTTTGGCTTTATTGTTCGCACAGTTAACTGCCATTAAGCCTATAATGGTGCCAATCAAAGTACCGCCAATGATACACTCTATTATCAGTTTTCCGGCACTAACCTTGTCCGCTTCACTGATTTGACCACCAAGCGCAAACCCAAATTCTGTCATTCCACGCACATCATCCAATGTGAGCGACAAATGATGGCCACCATTCAGTTTGTCCGCTTCAACGGCAATGCCCTTTATCATGCTCGGGCTGTTTTTAAATTCAAAATTTTAAAGTAAAGAAAAATTCTTTGTAATTATAGAATTGGATATAATTATATATATTTGCAATAATCTTATAATGATAAATTAATAAATATAATATTATGGAAATCAACGATTTTGTTAGTATAGAAGAACGTATTCTAAAGCTTGTGAGAGAGGCTGAAGTGACGGAATGGGAAAACAATAGTTGGGTAATTCTCGGAGAGCCCACCAAAGAAGAAATAGTGATATTGAATGCTTTGCTCGATTGTGATGTAACAGGATTCCAACGAATGATCGATATTTCAGCCGTGAAGCACACTCGAAAAAAGCATCCCAATTTGACGGAGTCTGATTTTTGTCTCATTCCTCTGATTATCGCCACTGCCGATGAAATCACCTTGGGGAAATACCCTGACACTGTAGTTTACCGAAAGGTTCTCGACAAGGAGTACTACTATGTAGAATGCACCAGAACCGGGCGGAAACGGCTTGCCATGAAGACCTTTTATAAAACAAGAGCCACACCTGACGATGCGGCTCTGTAAGTCTTTCAGTGCTATCTGCTGCCTTGTTAGGTCGTGACGCTGTACGCCCTTGACGTGCTGAAACGACAATGCAAATATACAACATTTTTTGAATATGCAACAATAATTAACGCAAATGACACACGCACATCATCCAATGTGAGCGACAAATGATGGCCACCGTTCAGTCTGTCCGCCTCAACAGCAATGCCCTTGATCATGCTCGGGCTGTTTTTTACCAATTCGTTATCGTATTTGTTCATAGGTCTTTTTTTACTGTTGTACTTTTTTTATTATCTTTGCAGCGAGATGCAAGTGAACTATGTTTTCGTCATTCCAACGACAGTTAATCACTTTAAAACATAGATTCACCTCAAATGAAAAAAGAAAAAAACACCGATCAGGAAGCCGAAGTCGAGATTGGTGACTTTGGCCCGATTTACAGACAATTCGCAGGAAAACCACAAAAGGCCATAGAATTTCTTCGGAAAATGCAGACCGGTGAAGTATTGTGGTTGAAAAAAGATACAAAGGGCGCGAGAAACAATGGATTTTAACAGCTTTCGATTTAAGAAAAAAGCCACGAAAATGATCCGTGGCTTGTGATCCGAAATTGTCAAAATCGTTGTCGCTGACAATATTACACGCCTACACTGTATGGCGCAACGTTTTATCAATGCAAAATTACAACAAACTTTTGACTCCTGCAAGGTTTTCGTAATTTTTTTCAGTCATTCCACGCACATCATCCAATGTGAGCGACAAATGATGTCCACCGTTTAATTTGTCCGCCTCAACGGCGATGCCCTTGATCATGCTCGGGCTGTTTTTCATGAATTCGTAATCGATAGATTCATCTTTATTTTTTTCGAAATCAATGGTGTTGTTGCCTGTTTTTTTTTACTTTTGCGATGTGAAAAGAGCGCCAACAGCATTATGAATAGATTAACCATTAAGAACATAGGGCCTTTAAAGAGTGTATCTGTCAATCTTGCCAAATACAATCTTTTTATCGGTCCACAAAGTTCTGGCAAAAGTTGTATTTTGAAAATAGCTTCGTTTTGTAACTGGATAGAGAAACGCATCGAACTGAGCCAGTCGTCGGATGACTATTTGAACAAGGTCGTCTTTTGGGAAGGACTTGTGGATTATCACAGGTTGAATGGCTTCATCAAAAAAGGATTCCTGATAAAATATGAGTCCTCATATATGGTGTTTTCCATTTCTGGTTCTCCAGAGAACATTCAATTCAGCTTTAAATGGAAGCCGCGTAACCGTTGGCAATACCGTCGTCCCCAAATAGCCTACATTCCAGCCGAACGCAATATTGTGGCTGTCATTCCCAATTGGTTTGACATTTCTTTCAGCAATGACAACAACATTCAAGGATACTTATCTGATTGGGAGAACGCTCGCAATACCTTTTCACAACACAATAAGCTTAGCATTCTGAATCTTGGGCTTTCGTATTATTATGACAATGAGCAACACAGAGAAAGCATTTATATTGATAAGAACACCGAGATTTCATTCTTGAACGCATCAAGTGGTCTTCAGTCGGTTGTTCCGCTATGTGGATTGGTTAACTATCTGACTTTTCATGAGCTGCACCGGCCCCGCAAACTCAGCGTGGCACAAGAACGCGAATTGAATCATTTACAGGATATCTTATATAAAGAAAGATTTACCCAATCGAAAGGTTCTACTATTGTCGGAAGGGTTGATGATATAACAAACACCTATCCAGAGCCTCGTACAAAGTATTTCGGTTCTTTTAAAGAAGAGTCTCAATTTAGCGAAATAATTGACAATTACTCGCTTACGCAATATGCATCTTTCTATCTTGAGGAACCCGAGGAAAACCTGTTTCCGGCTACCCAATATGAGTTGGTAAAATGGATGGCTAAACAGATAAATACCACCAAAGAAAACAGTCTTTGCATCGCCACACATAGCCCCTACATCCTTTCATCATTCAACAACCTAATCCAAGCAGCCGATAATCCTAAAATTGCTGAATCAATTGTAGGTGAATCCACTGCGATTCCATTTGAAGACATTAACGTCTATGCCGTAGACAAAGGAACGGTTAAAGATATTAAAGACTACGACCTGCACCTAATCTCACAAACCGAGTTAGACACTGCTTCGGACACCATAGCCTCAGATTTCTCCAAACTACTTGAACAATGAGTGAAATACCTGCACGTTGCGTCCAAAAGACATCCGGCCAACTCATTGTTTTCAGCGAGAAAAAATCAAAGATAACATTTGAGAATCCCAACCATAATTCGTATTTTGCCATTCAGGTAGATGGTTGTGTTTTTAATGCTGCTGATGGCCCTAAATGTGATAAATTGTTGGAAAGTGAGGCATTTGCCGACCAATATTTCGTTGAATTAAAAGGTGGTGACGGCAAAACAAATGAGGCTGTTGGCCAATTAAGAGATACTATTGAAAAATTACCACCTCGCTTGACTGGAGCAAAACGCATGGCTTTTGCCGTGTTCTCAAACACTTGTCCCAAGAACGACACCAAGCGACAAGCAATTGTAAAAAGCTTTAATAAGAAAGGAATAGATATTAGGTTCTGTAGAACGGGGGAAACTTTCCTTTTGGAACGGTAACTTGGTCTCAAATATTCCCTGCAATCTTTCTATAAACTTTGTCCGCCTCGCTGATTTGACCACCAAGCGCAAGCCTAAATTCCGTCATTCCACGCACATCATCCAATGTGAGCGACAGATAATGGCCACCATTCAGTTTGTCCGCCTCAACGGCAATGCCCTTTATCATGCTCGGACTGTTTTTCAGCAATTCGTTATCGTATTTGTTCATAGGCTTTTCTTGCAAAGGTGCAAAAACAACGCCTAAAAAACTAGCGAATATTTTGCCCTTGTAACTCACTGTGTATCATATGTGTTTTTAATACTCCGGAGTATTAAGAGTAAAAATGTCTTTTATCGGCCTATGATTTCACAACGTTTTACAAATCTACTTCCAATTCGTGAAGAGTACGTTTGATAGCTTCTACTGTATACTTTCCACCATATGCGATTTTATCTGTAAAGTAGTTGTCTTTAATTTGTGATTTGGGAGAGTCTAACGAGAAATCAGATTGAACACTTGAATAGATGAGTTTCAAAACATCTTTTCGCCTTTCATTTTTCTCTTCAGCAAGATGTGCATTTTGTAAATATGTTCCTGCA
Organism: uncultured Bacteroidales bacterium; assembly: GCA_905234455.1. Lineage (GTDB taxonomy): Bacteria > Bacteroidota > Bacteroidia > Bacteroidales > F082 > Limimorpha. The sequence goes on from CAJOIH010000003.1 coordinate 56,062, forward strand.
ATATATAAGATTATAAGTAAACTTTTTTCTTTCTCAGAAAAACTATTAACCCAAACATAAGTATCTGCTTTATCACTGTAAAGATTGTCAATGTCAATATCACTAAAATCCAACCATTTCTTATTTGGAATGGTTTTATTACTCTCTTCTAGATTGTGTTCTATTTTCAAAACGGTTTCTTTAACGATGTGCAGTGACTCATTTAAGATTTTGAAAAAAACCTCCTCAAATTCTGGATTACATTCATCATCTTCATAACTATCTGACAATCTATCAATAATATGGACCATATAATAGAAGAATTTGTCCATGCTTTCTTTCAGCACAGGAGTGTTTAAATATAGTCCTTTGTCATGGAATCTATTAAGGTTCTTCTCAATAGGATATCTATAGGCCATGGATTTTTTGTCATACTTGATGAATTCATTAATATAATGTTCAACTGCATCTGAGTCAATATCATCTCCTAATCGTTTGGAAAGCCTTTCAAAATCAATCTTTACACTATCCCACAACTTTTGCAAATCATGGTTCTTGTTAAGAAATGATCTAATCTCTTCAGGAATTCTAATAGATTTAATCCTGATATACGAAAACTTGAGCAATAATTCCACTATGTGTCTATATAGGAAAACTAGCGGATAACAAATCGTATCTGTGGTCTCAATATCACTATTGATTACAGCCTTTTTAAAAGCTTCGTATGTTGCATCTGCCGCTTTTTTATACCCAACGGCGTAGTTGTAAAATGCGTGACTGTTATTAAACTCCCAGCCAAAATATGAACACAAACGCGTATCATTATTGTTAAAATCGAAAATAACGTCAGTCGCACCTATCTTTTCCATCTCTACACGTTTTAATTCGGAAAATACTCTTGCACCACGTTTAAAAAACCAAGGCAAATCTTATAGTGTTCAATAATATTTTCAAAGTTGCTTTTCAGGTATGTTTTTTCCAGCTTCATTCCGTTAATAGCAAATCTCATATTCCCTAATTCATCTGTTAAGACTTTGAAAACCTGTTTGTCATGATTATCCAATATATTTAATGAAGGCGTGATAAAAGGTTTTTCAAGTAACAAAGGATTGACATCTGGATGATTGCCAAATGCATCATTATATAGTCTTGAAAGTTCATGGTAAGTAACCTTATCCATTGCAGAAGGGACATATACGCTGAGATCATAAAGATGTTTTGCATAGTGATATTGCGCGTTATTGAATGCTTCAATTTTACTCCCCGCTGATTTACGTAAACTATCGAATGAAGAATTTAACTGATCATATGTAGTTTCTAATGTCATAATAAATGACATTATCTTATTGTATCGATCTTGAACATCTGAATTGTACTTCTTTTTGCGTCTAAGATACATGAACAAATCCTCTTTATTTAAAGATTCAAATATAGAACCTTTTATTATTTGAGATGTGACCAACAGCGGAATATCATATCTTTCGGGTTTGCTGCAGTATTCGTCAATAAAGCTCTCTAATTCTTGAATTTGTTTGTTTATTATTGGCTCAAAAGACAACAGTTCCCGTTCCCATCTTTTCCCATTGCGTTTAATTCTATTTCTTTCAACAAAAACTTGAGCAAATCTGTCTATCAAAACACCTAGTATCAACATTATGATTGGCAGTATTATTCCATAAAACAAACTTGGGGTTTCTTTATGTTCTGCATAAATAATATTAGATATAGGCAAAGCCTCTTGGAAAGCAATCGTATCGTCTTCAAAGCTGACAAAAAGGGTGTCGGATTGTGCAGACAACATTTTATTAAAAGGGACTGCATTTGCAGAATCTTCTATGACAGCATTATTAATGGTATCACCCATTGATAACGCCATTATTAAACAAACCAAACAACAAATCATATATCACTATTTACATATATGATTCAATTCTTGTAAAAACCGTGCCACCAAAATACAACTGACATCATGTCAGTTGCGTATCGTATCCTTGCTCTATCACTGTAATTTCTTCGGGGCCGAGGCCATAAAGCTCATAGACTTTATTATCTATTTCTCGCTCTAAAGCAGAGGTGTCTGAATCGTGTTGCTTGCTTTTTACACATAGAATCTTATCTACAATTCTTGCTATCTCGTTTTGTATTTCAGTAGTTGGTTTATACAATGGAATACTCAAAAACTGCACTTTGTCAAGTTGTAACAGATCTCCGTTGTGTTTTATTGTCTGATGCATATAATAATACATCATGGTGCTGTTAAGCAAGGCGGTCAAGTATTTTAGGTTGATTCGGTTGCTCTTAATAAAGAAACAATTTCTCGATGCATAGAACGCTTCTTCAGTATATGTAAAATTTCTGCCAAGTGTCCTCGCGGCAAATATTATTTTTGCTCCAGGAAGGAAAAACGATTCATCGCGTTCCCACCACAAAGAAAACCAAGATTTTCTACCATTTATTACTTCTCTTCGATTATCCAACTCTTGTTTATATGGCAATAGTTTGTTATAAATGGCCGGATATCTTTCTTTTGTTAAATGAATGTTTTTGTCCGACAAATATAATAAATATAGGTTTTCTTGGGGCGTATGATACCTATTTGTAGTTGTATGGAATGGCTTTATAAATAATCGCTCAGATTCAGAAAAAGAAGACAAGGCGGACTCTTTTAACTTAAAGGCTTCGTCCGGTGATCCTATGATTCCCTGGATAATCTCTTTGTTTTTATCTATTGTAAAATTCGCTTTTTTACGAATCTTGCATAACACCTTCGACACTCCAGAATCAGTTGAAAATGAAAATGAAGAATTATTGAATACTCGTTTATCAAACTCAACTATGGCAAAAGGTGAAGTCAAGAATCGCTCTAACTCCATTGGATTATGTATGATTCCATCATTGATTTTGAAGTTAAAATCATATGTGCTATTTGATGATTTGAAAAGAGTCACAACCATAGCTTGGGTGCTGGCATTTTCAAATACCATATATGTTCCGAAATCTATAATGTGTATTAATCTACATTCCTCAGATATTTTGTTCCTCAGAATAGATGCTGCATCACTCGTTCTCCATTGAGGCTGAGCGATAAAAGACAACACACCGCCTTCTTTTAAAACATCAATAGCATTACATGCAAAATAAAACCAAATGTCCATTTTAGCTTTATAATACTTACCTCCCTTCAGTAGTTCAAATGCGTTGGTGTTTTCATACTCCTTAATATATGGAGGATTGGCGATTACTATATCAAATCCTCCTTTATCAAAAATATCCTTAAACCAAGTGTGCCAAAGGAAGAATTCTTGGTTGGCGGAGGGGTCGAGGGCAGAGAGTTTGGAGAGGAATGCTGGAGTGCCGCCGACGCTTTCGCGGATAAGGGTCTTCACCTCTTCGTTGATGGCTTGGCGCATGGTGGCTTTTTTCTGATGGTCGGTGACGGAGAAATAGTCGCGCAACAATCGATGAAGGTTCTTTCGGCTCAGATCGCTGTCGAGGCCAATCACTAACTGGGTGGAAGTGGACGGGCGGCCAACGGTCTTCCCCGCGATACGGCTGAGGTCAAAGCCTCCATAACTTTCTATCAAACTATTGCCCTGCATGAACTTGTAGTCGAAGTTGGGCAAGGGTTGCGGTTCTTCGCTATCAACCACGATGCTAAGCCAGAAACGCAGTCGGGCAATGTCGATGGCACCGCGTTCAATGTCCACACCATAGATGTTGTTCTCAATGATTTCCTTTTTCAGTTGTAGGCGCGACAGCTGCGTTCCCAAGGCTTCACGGCAACGCCATAACTCATTCAGTAAGCCCATAGGAAATGCGCCTGAACCAATGGCGGGGTCGCAGATTTTCACCTCACGCAAAACACTTTCAAGGATGTCGCGATAAGACTCTAACTCGAGCTGCATCTCGTGGTTTTCCACAAAGGCACGAACAACCCCATCGGTAACATCGGACAACTTGGATGCAAGATGGGCTATCAGGGACTCCTTGCACATATAGCGCACAATCTCCTTGGGAGTGTAAAAGGCTCCTTTGGCCTTGTTGTCTTCCAAAAGGCTCTCGAAGATTTTGCCCAACATCTCAGGGTCAACGCCAATCTCGGCATCGTCAGGGTCGTTTTCATCGACGGTGAAGTTGTAGGAGGCCAAGAATCTGAAAAGGTCTTCGAATAGGTATTTGGGCAATACAATCTTCAATTCATCAATGGCATCGCGCTCAAAAAGACCTCCGTTGAGATAAGGAATACTTGCCCATTTGCCGACTAAGCTTTGCTGCCAGCCATTCTTGACAAACACCTGCTCTCGCTTGGCGGGCTCGGTGTTGAGAATACCAAAGAAGAGCGGCTCAAGCACACTTTCGAGATAGTCGTTTTGGCGGTTGCTGCCAAGGAAGGTGTTGTACATAAAGTTGGTGTCCCCACAGAGCCAGCCTTTCTTTTGCAAGAAATAGAGGAAAACAATGCATCCCATCAGCTTCTTTACATAGTCGTGATAAACGGCACCCGACTTCCCTTGTCGTGCCAGCTCAGCCACAATGCGGTCGTAGTGGATATGGTACTCGTCGAAAAACTCATCGCTGAGGGCATCTACCGAGAAGGATTCTTTCAAGTCGGACAGTTTGATACGACCGTTCAATCTGGCAATCTTCTCCAATCGTTCCAACGGGGTTTTGTATTGCCCGTTCTCGTCACCCATGATGTACGAGAAACGTTTTGCAGAAGTGCTGCCCTCCTTGAGGTCGCAGATATAGGATAACCGCCAGTGCCGCCCATCATCAAAGACGGCTATGGCACCGTCAACATCGTATTTCAGATAAGGACTAATCAGCTTGCGCAGTCCAACACGCTTACGGCGCACATCGCTGCCTTCGGCCACTTGGGTATAGAAGAAGCCAAGCAAACGACCATCTGTATCATCCATCTGACCGATGAAATAGCTTTGGTCGCCATCGGCATTGGTGTCAAGCAATTCGGGTCGCGAGGCCACATCGTTGCAGCCGAAAAGACGATGAACAATCTCGTTGCAATAGGTTTTGTAATCGAATGGTGCCTTAAAGATATGGCGGAGGGTTTCGGAGTTCATAGTATGGTTTATTTGAATGTTTCACTTAAAATGATGTCAGCTGTGGTGAGTGCTACTTGCTTGGTGGCGGTTGGCGCAACTGGCTGGCTGTAGCGTTTGTCCAATTCTTCAAGTTGTTCCAGTATCTTGATGGAGGGCAAAGGCTCTTTTTTCTGCTTTTTCGAGATGCGATTCAGGGCATCAGCCAGTTGGTTGTAGGTTCCGCGTTCCACAATCTGTTTCAGACGGTCAACGGTACGACGACCCTCGTCATCGAACAAGGGACGTATTTCACGCAGGAAAGCGGCGGCTTTCTTGGCATCGTTGTCTTTGCTACCGATTTTCAGCTTTTCTTCTTGAACCTCGCTCTGCTGGTCGAGGGTGTATTGCGCCAAAGCTTTTTGTACCTGCTCATAGTGAAGTTGCAAGCTGTCGCCAAAGGGGATGGCTTTTTCATCTGGCTCCGCATGGAAGAGGTCGGCGGCTTCGAGGAAAGAGAGTTCGCGGGTGGTGTCGGCGATGAGGTAGTAAGCCTTTTTAAAAGGCGAGGATAGGTAGGAAATGGTGAACGTCTTGGATAGTTCAGGTTGGATTGCCGCGCTCCGCTCTGCTTCGCTCGCAATGACGGCTGCCGCACCACCGTTATTCATCGAGAGTCGGGCACAACGGCTCTTGGGGGGTAACTGCTTGATGTGGCGATAGAGTGCGGGATTGGTGTCGTGTAGTGCCCGTACTTCGCGCAGCAATTCCAGACTGCGGTCGGTCTCGTCGCGGACATCGGCATTGAAGAGCTTGAACTCGTGAACCATCTCATCGTGCGAATAGATTCTGGTGTCCTCTCCAAGGGCGGAATGGAAACTCTGCAGCTTGATGAGGGAGTTTTTCTTCAGGCTGATGATGGCATCACCCGGGTCGGAGGGATAGAACATATAGTTATGAATCGCATCGGCGGTGGAGCCGATACGGTTCACACGGCCGATACGCTGCATCAATCGGGTGGCGTTCCACGGGCTATCGTAGTTGACGATGACATTGGCCCGATGTAGGTTGACACCTTCGGCCAACACATCGGAGGTGATAATGATGTTATAGTCGTTGTGCCAATCCTTCTTGTAGTTAGCATCGAAATTAGCCTTGATGGTATCGCGTAGGCGGTTGCGACTTTTGGCGCAAACGGCAAGAATATCGTTGCGATTCAACCGTTGTTTCAACTCCTTTTCCAGATAATTGACGGTATCCACACTCTCGCTGAACACCACGAGTTTGCCGCCAGGGTTCTTCTTTTTGTCAAACAATTCACCTTGCAGCATGGTGATAAAGAGTTCCAGTTTGGGGTCGGATTTCACTTTCTCCCATCGCTTGCACAATTTGTCCAGCACCTCGGCATCGTATTCCAACATGGGCAGAAAATCGGGTTTGAAGTCAGCGGCGTGGAAGAGAATCTCCTTTTGGTCGAATCCCTTGCCGATGGCCAGTTCGATGATTTCGTCCAACTCTATGCCCTCGGCTTGCAGCTTTTTCACATTCAGGTCTGGCGCAATGATGACCTTGTCTTCCTCGAACATCTTGATCATTCCCTTGGTGGCATCGAGCAGGGTGTGAAGCGAGCGACGGAAAGCATCGAAGCTGCTTTCCAAGCGTTTCACCATGTGGGTCTGATAGATGGAGGCCAAAGAATCTGCCATGTGTTTTGCCATCTTTCCAGAGGGAACCTTATAGGAAGGGCAATACTCAATGGCACGGTAGCGGGCGTAATTCAGGCCGCTGCCGTCGAACATGTCGGAATTCGCCTCTTTCAGGTTAGCCGATGGCGTGTCCACTAACTTGATATAGGTATCAATAAAGAGCTTAAGTACTTGAGGAGACATTTGATAGGTACGGTCGGTGGGGTCGAGCAACTGAGGGAAGTGTATCTCGTTGGCATAGCGAGGCTCATGCTGAATGTTGCTGCGGGTACGGCGCACCATAACCTTCTCCAGCACCTTATGACGTAGTTCCTGATTGATGGCATCGATGCGACTGGTAAGGAACTCAGCACTCATGGTGCGACGTTGCGACATCAGGCTCTTGAATTCCTTGATCCATGGGGCAAAGGTGTCGGCGATGTTGGAGACGCCATCAATCGTGCAACGGGCGGTGTCTTGGAACAACAGCAATTGGTTCTTGATGTCCTCGGGCGTGTTGTTGAGCGGCGTGGCCGAAAGCAGCAGCACACGCTTGTTTCCGTTGACATTGCCTTTGTTCAACCGTGCCGACTTGCAGATGCGTTGCAGCAGGTCGTAATTGCCTGTGCTGTCGTGGCGGAAGTTGTGCGCCTCATCAACGATGATGAGGTCGTAGTAACTGGGCTGGCTGTAGTTGTTGGTACCCTCAATGACCTTGTCCAAACTGCCGTTGCTGACAAACTGGCTATAGTTGTTTTTGATTTGGAAATCGCGGAAAGTGTCTTCCCAATTGCTTTGCACCGCAGGAGGGAAGATGACAAGAATACGGGTGTTGTTGCCGTTAGCGGCAATAAACCGCTGGGCAATCATGGCAGCCACCACGGTTTTGCCCAGACCCACCACGTCGGCAATGAAACAGCCACCGTGCTGCATCATGATGTTGTACCCCTGCACCACAGCGTCACGTTGGTAAGTGAGGTTGTCGTAATTGTCGGGCAGATGAGGGATAAAATCGTCTTCGACCTGATCGCCGAAATGGTCGATGAGCATCCGCATATAAAGTTCGTAGGGTGTGGGTTGGTGTTCCTCTGGCGTCAGATGGGTTTTGCCAACGATATGGTTCACATCGTCCATGGTCACCGGAATGGCATCCTTCCAAAGGTTTTGAAACTCTTCCTCGCAGTAATGCACATCGTCGTAGTCCTTCATAGCCACGTTCAATTCGTAACGTGGCGGTTCGGTAGTGCCGAGACCCTGTGCGCTGAGGTTGCTGCTGCCCATGATGACCCAGCCGTCGCTGTGCTCATTGTGGTTTTTCGGCAAGCAGAGGTAGAATTTCGCATGAAGGTCTTTGGTGGGATGGATACGCAACTGCAAACGTCCATCGGCAATGTCAGCACAGAACTGACGGATGCCTTCATCCACTTCGGATGAGTATTCCGACTGATAAACATCACGAAGGAAGTCCTCACAGTATTGCTCCAGACTCACTTCTTTGTCGCCGAAGAAGATCTTTCCAGTGGCTTGCGATTGGCGGAAGAGATTGTCGATATTGATGCCGACAAGGATGCGTATCTCGCTGACATTTTCCAGCTCCTTGCGCAGTTTGAAGTAGCCACTACTACGAAAATAGCCAACCACGGCATGAAAGATGTCGAAGTTGGCCATTGCGGAGGCAATGCCATGGAATTTGTCCATCAGCCTCGTCTCGGTATTGTTGAAAAACTTGGTACTCATTATGGCTTGGCGTTTTGAGCGCTTCGCCCTTCTAATGGGTCACAAAAAGAATCCGTGAACTTCTGTCTGGACCGAGGCTCTGGACTGCCATACCCCAAAACGAGAAAGCCCACGGATATACCGTGAACATTTCCGCCTTCTCGTTGGGGTATTCGAAATTGTCCAGATTTCGGTCCGCTTGAAAAGCAAAAACGCTTTTATATTTATTTAATATTCAGTTATTTGTATCTCTTTCTTTTTTATTATTTTTAGGTTGCTTTAAGCATTAATTTACTATGTGTTATTCAGGGGCAAAGTTAACGAAAGGTTATAAATAATCCAAAAAATTTCTTCCTTGACCTTTCGTGGCAAAAGAATTGGCCAATTATTCTCCAATGATCAACTGTTCCCAGCGGATTTTGGGAACGAACTGCACGCCGTTGGCATCGCGATAATATGCTAACTTATTGCCTTCGTCAACGGCTTGTAGTTTTATTGTTTCGTTGCCTTTGCCGATGGCGAGGATTAATAAAGGCTCGTAGGGAAGGTTGAAGGCTTCGGTGATTTTGGCTTTGTTGAAGGCGCCGATCATGATGCCGTTGAGGCCCATTTCGGTGGCTTTCAGCAACATGCTTTGGGCCGCGATGCCGAGGTCGATATCGACGAACTTATTCTCGGGGATGGTCGAGCAGATGATGATGAAAGCATTGGGCTCCGTGCCTTCGAAGGGCAGGTGCAACTCAGGCAGCAGGCCACCCAGTTTCATGTTTTGAACAATGATGTTGGCACCTGTTTCTTGGGTGACCAACTTGAAACGAAGCACTTGTTGGTTCTTTGCTGAGGCGATCTTGGTGTTCACAGCCACAATGCGTTCCAGCATCTCACGCTTGACTTCAAAGTCTTTTTTGTAGCCGCGATAGCTACGGTTTTTCTCCATCAGGGACTCCAATGCCATGTGTTTTACTACGGTCTTCTTGGCGCCTTTGCCAAAGACCTCCTCGTAACGTTTTTCCAGATATCCGTCAGCCATAGGTTTGAATCTTTTTGGCAAAGGTAAGGGTTTTTCATTACATTTGCATCCATGAAAAAGTTGCTTTTCTTCGTTGGACTCTTGCTATTATGCCGGTGCACGCCACGGCAGGGCCTGACCACGGAGCAACTTTACGATGGTTTTCAGCAGCCGCCTTCGGAATACCGTCCCTTTGTGCGCTGGTGGTGGAATGGCGACAAGGTAGAGGCCAACGAGCTGGTGCGCGAGCTACGTCTGCTGAAGGAAGCCGGTATTGGGGGTGTGGAGATCAACCCCATCGAATTTCCCTCGTATTGCGACAGCATCGGGAAACCCTCTTTACCATGGCTTAGTCCCGAATGGATCGATATGCTCCAAGTCTGCTTCGACGAGGCCGATTCATTGGATATGACCTGCGATTTACTCGTGGGCTCGGGATGGCCTTTCGGCGCAGAGTTTCTTGAGGAAGACGAGCAGGCCCAGATTGTGGTCAACTATGCAGAGCCAGTAACAGGACCTTCTACGATGACTATTATTCGCGATAGTCTTTGTTCGAAGGCCATGCCAAAAGTCAGTTCTCCCTATACGGGCAACACCAAGAAACTGATGCTGTTGCGGCTGTACCCCAACCCCGCTTCAAGTGCAGATGACTTCATTGACGTCCTGCAAAACGATAGTATTTTTACTATCAATATTCCTGAAGGCGATTATACTTTGGCCGCCTTGGTGAAGATTAATGGTTTTTTGGAGGTCATTAATGGCGCCCCAGGAGCGGCTGGTCCCGTGCTTGACCACTTCAATACCGAGGCGGTCAATCGGTACTTGTACAACATGTCCGACAAAATCGAGGCGCAAATCGGTCCGTTGAAAGGACGTATCCGGGCTTTGTTCACCGACAGCATGGAGTTGGAAGGGGCCAACTGGACTTCGGATATGGCTGAGGAGTTCCAAAAGCGGTATGGTTATGACATTACCGAGTGGTTGCCCTTCGTTTTGTTTAAGATCGGCTCGATGGGCAGTGCTCTCAACTATAATCCAATAGTACCCGTCACTCCAGAATTTCAGAAGTTGGTAGAGCGTGCCCGTTACGACTTTGAAGACTTTAAAGCCCAGTTGATGCAGGAACGGTTCACTTCGACGTATCTGGATTGGTGTCATGCCTTAGGCGTGAAAGCTCGTGCCCAAGCTTACGGTCGGGGCTTCTATCCTTTGGAGAACGCCATGGGATACGACATCCCCGAGGGCGAGTCGTGGACCACCAACTGGCTGCGCCATAAGCCCGGCGAGGAAATGTCGGAGAGTGATCACCGCCGCGGTCGGGCCTACACCATGGTCAACAAATTTGTCTCCTCAGCGGCACATTTGGCGGGCAATCGCACCGTGAGTTGCGAGGAGATGACCAACACCTACACCGTGTTCAACATGACTTTGGAGCAGCTGAAGATCGGCGGCGACCAGAGCGCCATCTCCGGTGTAACCCACAGCGTTTTTCATGGCTTCAACTATTCGCCCAATCTCGAGGTGGGTTTTCCAGGGTGGGTACGCTACGGGGCTTATTATAGCGAGAACAATCCGTGGTGGCCTTACTTCAAGGTTTACAACGACTACAAAGCCCGCCTTTCCTATGCATTGCAACATGGCACCTATTATGCCAACATCGCTATTTTGAATCCCGAAAACGACATGTGGAGCACCATTGGAATGCAGAACGAGCCCTTCCCCAACACCACTCGAGCTCCTTACAAGACCATGATTTGGGAAGCCATCAACAAATGCGGAGGCGGGGTGGATTATGTGAGCGAAAACATCATTAATGCAGGAGAGATGAGGCATGGCGCGTTCTGTTTTGGCGAACATCGCTACAACACATTGATACTCATTGACATAGAACGCATGCATCCCGAGACTGCCGAACGGTTACTGCATTTTGTTGAGGGTGGCGGCAAGTTGCTTTGCATCGACACCATCCCATACCAATCGTTGGGTTTGAGTAGCTTTTTTGCTGCTAAGGACTCTATCGTTCAGCATTGTTTCGAGCAGATTCATGCCTTTGATGACCGTTTCATCTTTGTGGAGCCGCCTCAAGAAGGTTTCATTCCTTGGTACGACAGCCTGATGCACGTTTATAACCTGCCCCACTACCTAGACATCGAGACTCCTGACCCCTTTGTGATGCAGAACCGCTACACCACCGATGATGGCAGCGAGATGCTCTTCTTGGTAAATAGTCATCGTTATCAGTCACATCAAACCAAGATTACTTTCCACCGTGAATTGACCCATCGCAAATACCCTTGGGTTTGGGATCTCCACACTGGTGAACGGTATCCTTTGACATTGAACGAAGATGACAGTTATGATTTTGATTTGGGTCCAGCGGAATCGATGTTAATCGTTTTTGAACGAAGCAAGCCTTGGGGTGTGCGAAGTGCCCCAACGGCACTACGCGACTCCCTTCGGTCCGTCGCGAAGGTGCCTTTTGGGGCACCCCGCACACCGATGGGCTCTCATGATGGGATTGATATCTCCACCGATTGGGATGTAGAACTGATCCACGCCCGTTTGGATAGCGTTATTCAAACCCATTTCGACACATTATTTGACCTGAAAGACCATCCCGAAACCCAGCATTTTGCTGGGACTATCGTCTACCGGAAAACCATCCAAAACAACGGGAACATCCTGGATTTAGGTCTGGTGGAAGGCGTCAGCGAAGTATTCGTCAACGGTCAATCCGCTGGAGTAAAATACTATGGCCGCCGCCTTTACGACATCGGCGATTTGCTCCACGACGGTGATAACGACCTTGAAATCAGAGTAACCACCACCTTAGGCAATTATTTGAAAACCTTCACCAAAGAAGATAATCCCACGGCATGGATCTATGTGAATCATCCGAAAAGGGATCAACCCTTGCAGCCGGCGGGGATGATTGGGCCGGTAACTTATTTTTGAGAAAAATTATTTTTATTGCGGTTAATTAAATTGTTTGTATATTTGCAAACGGTTGGTCGCAGAAACGGATAGAAAAACAGCGGATTATCAAGACGTAAGGGACAGGCAATGCATGACACCCCCTGCGATAACAAGAAAAAAAGCCCTCTATTCTTAGGGGGCTTTTCGCTTTCTAAGCGATTGAAAAACAAGGCTTTTATTTCTTCCTCTCCTGATTTCTTCTACATATACATACCATTCTTCTATCTTTTTTTCATAGATAAAAACGGGGTTCCTATGTATCCTAGTTACCGAGGGCGATACGATAACAGAATCTCTGTGTCGAATAATTTCTGGAATAAGAAAGTAGTCCTCTTTTGACAAGGGCATCCTGTCGTTACTGTCTTCACCATGTCTGTTTTGGGAATGACTCGTTCCAGAAGTCTCAATCACGTGTTTATAGCCAGTTATATCTATGCCAGCCTTCCGCGCAATGTCGATTAATTCCTCATCAACGCCGTTTTCAATAATGGCAAAGTGATACTCACTTGGAGCACCTATCAAATTAACCACATCCTCAAAGGATACTTTCTTCCCTGACTCTTTGTTAAAAGGCTCTTTTTTACGTTTCATGGCGCAAAAATACAACTACGAAAGCCTTTTGTCAAGTAATTAATATAGTTATATTATTATTAAATAACTTAATCGTATCGAATTCTTTATATTACCATTCTAAATATACTCCGCTACAGCCGATGGGAATGATTGGACCGGTTATCATCCGTCCATAGGCGGATGCTTATGCCTTATTCAATATATCTGGAAATCATTTTAATAACCCAGCCTTTCGAAGTTTTTTTCACGCTGTATGCATAACCCAAAGAACTGTAATCTTCGTGAACGATATAACTGCCATCTTCTTGCTTATCGAATGATGTAACCCGTAGCTTTTCAAGATCTCCAGGATTATAGGCCTTGGGGTCACCGAATTCCTCGGTGGTTAAAAAGATAACCCTTTGGGTTTGAGGTTGGATGCTCCTAATATTGGGATCATCAGTCACAATCATGACCGTTTTGGTTGTGTCGGTACAATAATGTGATTCTGCTATCTCATCGAAAGGAATAGTTAAGGGATCCTCTATATCATAAAAAGGAATTGTCATATTTTCATTGAGAATCGCTTCATAAACAGAGGTTCTGTCAGTTCTCGGCACGTTGCATCTCGGATTCAAATCCAAATTGTCGGGAATACCATCGTTATCAGTGTCAACGTTATAAGGATCAGTCCTTAACCTCGCTTCTTCAATATCGGTCAAACCATCACCGTCTGAATCTTTCCGCAGCGTTTCAAGGTCAAAAGTGATTAGCAAACCGTCTTTTACAACTTGAGGAATCCACATTGGCCAATGCGTATATCCCTTCCCGCTACTCAAACATGCCTCAATCTGAACATTACCTTCGGCATTAATTAATGGGTATTTTGAATACCATTTAACAAACAAAGGGGCATCTTGCGTAAGTCCGGTATAGTAATAATCCCAAGTGCTTCCACTATTTGAAGAATAGGCGACAAAGATGCCCGAATTGAGAATGTCATTATATTGATCGTTCTCATAAACAAAGGCTTCGACGGAATCTCTTTTTTCGTGTTTTAGAATCCGATTCTTGTCAACACCACCAATTAGTTCTTTTTTAATAATTTGTGGCTCATCCCATGATTTTAACAATAGTTCCATGATCGAATCTTGATAAGGAGTGAAACTACGAGAATCGTCATAGGGTGAGTAGTCGGCGATTTCCCTGTATTGAAAACCACCGATTTGTTGGGCAATTGCTTCTTGGTGAGCTAAACAGCCCATCAACAATAGGGTTGCCAGCAAAAACATCCAATGTTTTTTCATCGCTTTAATTCGTTTTTGCAAAGATACATACATTTTGCTATCTTTGCAAAAATAGTTAGAGGGTGATCACAAAGTAGTAGCGGGTACGTCATTGCGAGCGGAACGAACCCCGAAGGGCTCACCGACCGAAAGGGAGGTAACTGAAGCGCGGCAATCCAACCAGAACCATCCTTGTCCTGGTCAAGTTGGATTTTCTCCCTTCGGTCGAAGAGCCTTCGGGTTGCCACGTCGCTCCGCAAGCTCCGCTTCTCGCAATGACGTCTAGCGCGCCCTTTAGGTCACTCTCTTAAAAGGAACTTGATAATAATGAAAAGAGCACTATTAATTACTCTATTTACCCTGCTGTTAGACCTTGGACATGCTTCCGCCCAAGAAGCCAAACCCATCTACAACGCCTCGAAGTTCGGCATCCGTAGCGACGGCGTGACCATGAACACCCGCAGCATCCAGTTCGCCATCGACTGGATTGCCGAGCAAGGCGGCGGCACGCTACGTTTCTGGGTGGGTCGTTACCTCACGGGAAGCATCCACCTCAAGTCGAACGTCACCATCGAGCTGATGGAAGGCGCCGTGCTGGTGGGCAGCACCAATCCTTTGGACTATGACCGACTCGTGGCCACCAACGATCATGCCCTTATTATGGCTGAAGGGGTCGAAAACATCAAATTGCTCGGCATCTATAACAGCGGCGGCTGCATCGAGGGACAAGGCCGCGAACTGGGCAACAACTGCACCGACTTGGTACACAAAGGCCTGATGAAGGATAAACTCAGCAACGACCGTGTAGGCGAAGGATTCCGTTTAGGGAGTGTAAAAACGTGGAAGTCGACAACGTCACCTTCCGTGATGCCGCCAATTGGGTGTGTATGTATGACCAGTGCGAGAACGTGGAAGTCAATAACGTGAGGGTGCAGAGCACCGCCTTCTGGAACAACGACGGCATCGACATCGTGGATTGCGACGGCTTTGTGCTCACCAACAGCTATATCAACGCCAGCGACGATGCCATCTGCCTTAAGTCACACAGTGCCAAAAAGTTATGCCAAAACATCGAAGTCCGCAACTGCACCGCCAGAAGTTCTGCCAGCGGCATCAAGTTCGGCACCATGGGCGCAGGGGGATTCAAGAACGTGAAGATCATCAACAACGTGGTGTACGACACCTACCGCAGCGCCATCACTATCCAGAGTGTGGACGGAGGCATCTGCGAGAACATTCTGGTGGACTCGCTCCATGCCCTCAACGTGGGCAACGCCATCTATCTCAATATCGGGGCCCGTCGCGACAAACAGAGCTTTATGGATGGCATCACCATTAAAAACCTTTATGCCGAGGTGGCCGCCACCAAGCCCGATGCCGGCTACGAATACGAAGGTCCCGTCGAGGACCTGCCCCGCAATATCTCGCCCTGCGGCATCATCGGTTTGAAAGACAGCAAGATCAAGAACGTCACCTTGGAGAATATTGAAATCGTCTTCCCCGGCGGCGGTGATCCGCATTACGCCCATGTGGGTCTCGACGAATTGGATAAAGTTCCCGAGATGCCCAAAGCCTATCCTGAGTTCTCACAACATATGGAACTGCCCGCCTGGGGCTTCTTCATTCGCCATGTCGACGGCCTTACTATGCTTAACATCAAGCTGACTGCATTTAAGGAAGATTATCGCACTGCTATTGTGATGGACGATGTTAACAATCACAATATCAGTGAATTAATTGTTGAAGAACCCAGTAGCGAAGGGAAAGAAATGATTTTCGAACGGTAGCTCGTCATTGCGAGTCAGGTTGGATTACCTCCCGTTGGTCGGTGAGCCCTCTTGGGGTTCTCGCAATGACGTAGTAGACGCTAGCCTTTTAGCCCTTGATTGAACGATAATAGAATGACCGGCTTAAACGTGAGTCGATGGGGAAGCAGTCGAAGTCGCCCTGATGCAGGT
Organism: uncultured Bacteroidales bacterium; assembly: GCA_905234455.1. Lineage (GTDB taxonomy): Bacteria > Bacteroidota > Bacteroidia > Bacteroidales > F082 > Limimorpha. The sequence goes on from CAJOIH010000003.1 coordinate 72,262, forward strand.
CGCAATCGAAGAAGGTGTCGATTTGTGAGATATATAGATGGTCGTAACGGACGTCGCAGCTTTGTTGGGCGTCCATCATGAAGCCGATAATCTCGTTGACTTCGTCAGCCACCAAGTCGTATTTGGTGAAGACATAGAGGCCAAACTCCTTATACTCACCGTAAAAGCCGTTGTTTACCTTCCACAGCTTGCTTTGAAGGATGCGTTTCATAGGCAGGGCGAGTGCCCAGTAGTTATACTCGTTGGAGCCCACGGAGTAGCTGAGGTCCAGACCGTAGGAGTAGCCGCTTTCCTGGATCTTCAGCAAATCTTCATTCACCTCTTTCACTGGCCGACCCGCCATCTCATTGATCAACGAATTGGCTACGTTTTTGTCCTCCGTGATGGCACGGGTCACCTCGATGCCGATGCCCTGTTCCACGTCCTGAAGATCCGGCCGATCGGCGTTCACCAGATGGGAATACCGTTCGCCCAGCAAGGCCTCCAGGGAGTACATCGCATAGCGTTCGAAGAAGCAGGTGTCGTATTTCGGGGTCATCGAGGTCTACGATTTGAAGGAGCAAATATACGATATTTTTCTATATTTGCATCATCATGAAACGCATCGCTATCCTCCTGATTCTTCTCACCGCTTTTGCCTCGTGTGGCAAAATAGCCATTCGTATTATTCATCCAAACGTGGAACAGCAATTCCACCCTCAGGCATTGGCCACAAACCAGCCCAGGTTTAGCTGGAACTTTGAAACCGACGCCCAAAACGTGGTTCAAACCGGTTACCGCATCATTGTAGCCTCTACCTTAGAAAATGCCAAGAAGGACATCGGCGATTTGTGGGATTCCAAAGTAGTGAATTCCAGCCAGATGCTTTATGTTCCCTACGAAGGGAAAGCCTTGAAAAGTCGCGACCAAGCTTATTGGAAAGTGATGGCAACGGTGACTTCAAACGGTGGCCACAAAACAAAAGTGGAGAGCGAGATTCAGTCGTTTGAAATCAGCCTGTTGGACCAAGAGGATTGGCAGGCGCAGTGGATTGGCCATGAGTTTGATGACGATGTGTTGACGGGGCACACCCGACTGGCTGCCCGATACCTTCGCAAAGAATTCAAACTCAACGTAGAAGCTAGCAAGGCTCGGCTTTACGTCAGCGGCTTAGGCCAATACAGCGCCTTTTTGAACGGTGAAGAAATCGCTCCTGAGGAATTGTTGAAACCCGCGTTGACCTGGTTCCCGAAACGGGTGTATTTCAACACTTACGATGTGACAGCACTGCTCCACCAAGGTGAGAATGCCATTGGCGTGATCCTCGAAGGCGGTCGCTTTACGGCTATCCGCAACACCCCCAGTCCCAACGGCTGGGACGGTCCGGAGCATGTGCCGAATTTTGGCACACCTCGACTCCTCTTACAGCTGGAGGTGACTTACCCGGACGGGCACCAAGAGATGGTAACAAGCGATGAGACCTGGAAGATTACGAACCAAGGGCCCATCCGCACCGCCAACGAATACGACGGGGAGACCTATGACGAGAACTTTGAACTCGGCGAATGGACCCTAACAGGCTATGATGATTCATCATGGCTCCAAGCGGAACTGGTGGAAGCTCCCGAGGGCCAGCTCAGTGCTCAACCCAACCCCAACATCACCGTGATGGAGCGTTTGAAACCCGTTGCACTATTCCAAAAAGGCGACAAGTGGATGCTTGATGTGGGGCAGAACATGGTGGGAGTGTTGGAAGTGGAAAGCGGAACGGCGCAGCCCTCAACGAAGCGGAGCGAGTTAAAGTGGAGAGTGGAAAGTGGGGATACCATCACGCTGCGATTCGCAGAATTGCTCACCCCTGACAGTCTGCTTTATACTGCCAATTTACGCGGGGCTGAAAGCACTGATAGGTATATCGTCGCCAACAACTGCCAACTTCATTGGCATCCCACATTTGTCTATCACGGTTTCCGTTACGTTGAAATCTCTGGCCTCCGAGAGAAGCCTTCATTGGACGACTTCGAGGGCTTGGTCATTTACGATGAAATGCCCACTATTGGATCATTTAAGTGCTCCAACGAGGTGATTAATGCGGTGTTCCACAATGCCTACTGGGGCATCCGTGGCAACTACCGCAGCATGCCCACCGACTGTCCCCAGCGCGATGAACGCATGGGCTGGACGGGCGACCGCACCACAGGGAATTATGGGGAGTCGTACATCTTCAACAACCACCAGCTCTATGCCAAATGGCTCACCGATGCCGACGACAGCCAGTGGGACAACGGCTCCTTGCCTAACGTGATTCCTCCCTACTGGCGCGGCTACACCGACAACCTCACCTGGCCCGGCGCAGTGGTGACCGTCACCGACATGGTTTACACCCGTTTCGGTGACGACCGGCCCATCCGCCAGCATTACGACGCCTGGAAACGCTGGCTGGTCCACATGAAAGAACAATACATGAAGAACGACGGCATCATCCACCGCGACACCTACGGCGACTGGTGCATGCCGCCTGAAAGCCTCGAGCTCATCCATTCCAACGACCCCAAGCGCATCACCGACAGTCCCCTGCTCTCCACCCCCTTCTACTGCTATCTCTGCGGCAAGATGGCCAAGTTCGCCGAAATCCAAGGCATCCCCGAAGACGTCCAATACTTCAAGGAGGAGATCGCCAATGCCACCGTTGCCTTCAACCAGAAATACCTCAATTACACCCATTGCTATTACGGCAACAACACCGTTACCGCCAACATCCTGCCCTTGTGGTTCGGCATGGTCCCCAAAGATCTTGAACAGCAGGTCTTCAACAACATCGTCGACAAGACAGAGAACGAATGCGACGGTCACGTCAGCACCGGGGTGGTGGGCATCCAGCAGCTGATGCGCACCCTCACCGAGTTCGGTCGGGGTGACCTGGCCCTGAAAATTGCCGCCAACGACACCTATCCCTCGTGGGGCTACATGGTCCGCAATGGCGCCACCACCATCTGGGAACTTTGGAACGGTAATACCGCCGATCCCTCGATGAACAGCGGCAACCACGTGATGCTTCTTGGCGACCTCGTCTTGTGGTTGTACGAGTATCTTGGCGGCATCCGTGCTCTGGAGCCTGGCTATACCAACATCCAGTTCAAGCCATATCCTCTAGAGGGTCTAGACTATGTTGACTGCACCTACCAATCCGTTTCAGGTCCCGTTGAGAGCCATTGGTGCCGCGAAGGAAACTGCTTCGAGTGGGACATCGTGATCCCTGCCAACACCACCGCCGAAGTCTGGTTACCCTCTTCAAACGGCTATGAGACAAAGGTTTACGGTAGTGGAAAATGGCATTTGTCATCAAAACTCTAGGAACCTGTTTGGAATGGTTTTTGATTCTTTCAGAACTTTTGTAAAACCTAAAAAACAAGACAAATGAAAGCACTTCGCATGATGTTATTGGCATTGGCCCTTCTGATGGTTTCAGCGATGTCGGCCCAGACCGTATACAACAGCAGCGGTTCCAGCGTAGGAAAGATCGAAAACGACGGTACCATACGCAACTCCAGCGGTTCCAGCGTCGGCCGGTTCGACAGCGACGGCACCATCCGCAACAGCAGCGGTTCCAGCATCGGCAAGATCGACAATGATGGCACCATCCGCAACAGTTCCGGCTCCAGCATCGGACGACTTGACAGTGACGGCACCGTGCGCAACAGCTCTGGCTCCAGCATTGGCAAGGTCGAAAACGACGGCACGGTGCGCAACAGCTCAGGTTCCAGCATCGGCAAGGCACAGGGCATCCGCCGCGATTGGGTCGCCGCGTATTTCTTCTTCTTTCCGTTCTATTAGTTAAAGCACGCCGAAAACTCTCAATAAACCCACCCCGCAGGAAATTTCTTGCGGGGTTTCTTTTTTTCTTGCTTTTTCCAAAAAAGTTGTATTTTTGCCGAAAAATATGAATTTTCATACAAAACACATAAATCATGTTTGAAGAACAAGGCAAATACATTTTCGGGGTCGTCAAAGTGGGCGACCGCGGACAGATTGTGATCCCCAAGGATGCCCGTGAACTTTATGGCATCAAGGCTGGCGACAGTCTATTGGTACTCGGCGACAAGAAAGGCATGGCCATTTTGAAAACCGAGGTGTTTCAGGACAAAATCAACGAAGTATTAGGGGAGGGTTAACGATGGAACGCAAACATTGGATGGACAATTTGCGCTGGGTGACGGTGCTCCTGGTGCTGTTTTATCATGTCTTTTATTTCTATAATAACAAGGGCGTCTTCGGTGGCATCGGCGGCTTTGTCGACGACCCGATGAAACAACCGCAGGATGTGGTGATGTATATCCTCTACCCTTGGTTCATGATGCTGCTTTTCCTGGTGGCTGGCATCTCGTCACGCTACGTTTTGGACAGGCAAACATCCAAGCAATTCATCAAAAGCCGCACGCTGAAACTGCTGGTACCCGCCACCATAGGCCTGTTCGTATTCCATTGGATGACCGGCTATTTCAACACGGCCGTGGCTCGCGGTCAAGGTGCTTTCGACAATGTCCCTTCCTTCGTCATGTATTTCCTCTGGGTGCCCAGTGGCATAGGCCATTTGTGGTTCATCCAAGACTTATGGCTTTTCTCTTTGCTCATTGTGCTCATCAAGAAACTGGACAAGAACGACCGCTTTTGGAACTGGTGCGGAAAAGCCACTATTCCTGTCATCATCCTGCTCGGCATGTTGGTTTGGCTTGGGTCACAAGCGATGATCATGAACCCACGTCCTGAAAGCCTTGACGGATTGTATAACCTCTACAAGCCCTTGACCTACTTCATCCCATTCCTGTTGGGCTATTTTGTGTTCTCGCACGACAAGGTCCAGGATCGGGTTGAAAAAATCCACTTGCCCATGCTCCTCTGCGCCATCGTCGCATGTGTGGCTTTGGTTTGGATGGGATGGGGCCAGAACAACACCACCCCACAGTTCCTTTCGGGCTGGCTCAACTCTCTCTACGCTTGGTTGATGATCCTTGCCATGCTGGGCTGCTTCAAGGCTTGGTTCAACCAAACCAATCGCTTTGCCACCTACATGACCAAGTCGAGCTTTGGCATCTATGTGGTGCATTATCTGGTGATTGCCTCTTTCGGCTATATGATGAAGATGTACACCTCGCTCCAGCCTTGGATGATGTATGTGATTCTCACCTTGGCCGTGATGTTGCTCTCGCCGGCCATCTACGAAATCATCCGAAGGATTCCGTTTGTCAGATGGTGCGTGTTGGGCATCAAAAAGCGCAAATCATGAATTGCAAACTTTATAATGAAATCCTTGCCCATCAAGACCCTTCCCAAGTGGAAGGCTTGAAGCGCTTCTTCAAGACCGGGAAAGGCCAATATGGCGAAGGCGACCAATTTCTCGGCATTAAGGTGCCGGTGACCCGTGAGGTGGTGAAGCAATGCTGGTTGGAGACTTCGTTTGACGAATTGGAGACCTGCATCCGCTCAGAGTATCATGAGATTCGGCTGGCTGCTTTGCTGACGTTGGTGCAAGTTTTCAAGCATGCCAAGAAGGACCCGACCCTGCAGCATCGGTGCATCGGTTTTTACCTGGGCCATACCGAATTCATCAATAACTGGGACCTGGTGGACCTCTCTTGCTACGAGTTGCTCGGCACATGGCTCTTGGACAAGGACCGTCAGCTTCTTTATGATTTGGCCCGCGACGGCAAGACCATTTGGGAGCAGCGCATTGGTATGGTGAGCACGATGCAATTCATCCGACATGGCCAACTCGATGACACTTTCGCCATCGCTGATATCTTTTTGGTCAAGCCACAACCGCTTCACGATCTCCTGCAAAAAGCCGTTGGTTGGCTTCTTCGCGAGGCTGGCAAACGTGACGAGCAACGCTTAAAGGATTGGCTCTCAAATCGCTATCAGGTGATGCCGCGCACCATGCTGCGTTACGCCATTGAGAAGTTTTCCGAAGAAGAGCGAGCCGGTTACCTGAAGGCTTAACGTTTTCTGAAAAGGCTGCCGATGACGATCAAGAAAGGATAAATCTCCAGTCGACCAAGCAGCATTAATACAACGCTAAAGAGTTTCAGGAAATCAGACAGTCCCGCGTAATTGCCCAGCGAGCCGACTGCGCCGAATCCGGGGCCTACATTACCCATGCAGGCGATGGAAGCCGATGCTCCAGTTTGAAAATCAATACCACCCAACTGGAAAACCACCATGCCGATCAACACGATGAACAGATACAGCATGATGAAGGATATCACCGAGGTCACCTCCTCTTCCGTCTTGGTGCTTCCATCCAGCCTCACGTAGCTGTATTTGTTGGGGTTCGTCAGCGACTTGAACATCTCCGACGTCCCTTTAAGGGCAACCCAAACCCGGTCGATCTTGATGCCTCCCGAGGTCGAACCGGAGCATCCGCAGATCAAGGATCCCACAATAAGGACCCCCTTGCAGAAAAAAGGCCAAAGGTTGGTGTCGGCCGTCGCGAACCCCGTCGTGGTGGTGATGGAACACATCTGGAACGAAGCCACCCTGAACGACTCCAACAAGGTGCCATAGGTCTTGGTAAGCCAGAGGTCAAGGGTCAAACACACCATCCCCAACAGGACGGCGCCGATAAAAACCTTCACAATCCTGGTATTGAATAGGTTTTTCCGATTGGATCCGCTGGGCCAGAAAGTGGAGAATATCAAGCTGAAATTGATGCTGGCCAGAATCATCGAGACACTCAATATCGCCTCTACGACCGGGCTGTCGAATGCCGCCACGCTAAGATTCTTCGTGCTGAAGCCACAGGTGCTACAGGCCGACATCGCATGGGTGACTGCATCGAACCACCTCATCCCCGCCAGGTGCAGTCCGTAGGTCGAAGCCAAAGTCAGCCCCACATAAACCGTTAAAATACGGTAGATGAACTGTTTCCGGCGGCCATGGTAGTATTCCTTGGCGATAGACGAAAGTTCCAGGCCTGCCAGCTGGGAATGCTTGTCGTTTCGGCTGGTGATCAGTATCGAAACCAGCGACACCACCCCGATGCCGCCGATCCAAGAAGTCGCAATCCTCCAAAAGAGCAAACCTTGTGGGACCGCCTCGATATCGTTCAATATCGACGCTCCTGTGGTGGTGAACCCCGACACGCTCTCGAACAGGGCATTGACGAAGTTGAACTCATGACCGTACAACAGGAACGGTACTGCGCCAAACAGACAGGCGGCCACCCAACAGCCTGTGACGATGAAAAAACCCGTCTTGAGGTCGATCCTCTGAATGGGCTTGGTAAACAAAACGCCTCCCAAACCCGCAGCCAGGGTGATGCCCGAGGAGACCAGAAGGGCAGTCAGGCTGCCATCTCGGTGGTCGAGATAGGCGCTCAAGGCGGAAAACAACATGAGCACAAAAAGACCCAACAGGGTGAAACCTATGAACCGTATTGTGCTTCTTAAAATGCCCATGCCGAGTTTTTTGTTGGAAGCAGCAAAAATATTTGTCCATTTTTTATTGGTCAATGCAATATTGTTTATCTTTGTATTGACAAATATCAATAATAATGACCCTGCAACAGTTGGAATATGTAGTAGCCGTGGACGAATACCGCTATTTCGTGAAGGCGGCGGAGGCCTGTGGCGTGACCCAATCCACCTTGAGTTTGATGATCAAGAAATTGGAGGAAGAGTTGGACATCAACATTTTCAGGCGCGACACCCATCCTGTGGAGGTAACCGAAATCGGACAGAAAGTCATCGAGGAGGCCAAGCTGGTGCTGTATCACTCCAAACAGTTGGTGGAGTTGACCCAGTCGGAGAAGACACTCGCATCCGGTCCTTTGAAAGTTGGGATGATCTCTACCGTGGCCCCCGTGTTGATGCCCAGGACCTTTACCTACGTCAATACCTTCCATCCGAACATCAAGCTCCAGGCGCAGGAGATGCGTTCTGCCACCATCATCGACCGCTTGAAGAAGGCTGAGATCGACATGGGCATCCTGACCGCTCCCGTAGACGACAAGGAAATTCTAGAGCTGCCGCTTTACCATGAGCGGTTCTTAGCCTACATTGCCAACGACGACATCCTGACACAGCATGAAGCCATCGAACGCGGCCATTTGGTGGATTATCCCTTGTGGGTGATGAAAGACGGCATCCGCCTGTTTGAGAAAAACGACCTGTCGCAGAAATACCGTGACGCCTACGAGGAGATGTACGAAGGCGGACGCGTGGGTATTTTGATACAGATTGCCAACGAAAACGGGGGCATCACCATTCTTCCGGAGACCCATATCGACCTGTTGGAGGACACGGCAAAACAACGCTTGCGCCCCATTACCGGGCAAGCCATCTCTCGCGTGATCTGTCTCGCCATGCGAAGGGACTACATCCACGAGAAGATGATGAACATCGTGGTCAAGGCCGTGAAGTCGTGCATCTCACCCGAACTCTACGAACCATCCATCAAAGGAGAACACCTGAAACTATGAAATACACCTTTCGTCATTCCACTATGGAGGACCTCCCCATCATCCTCCAGCTCCGCGACCAGGCCCGCGAGATCATGCGCAGTTACGGCAATGTGAACCAATGGCCTGAAGGCTACCCGCTTGAGGAGAAGTTTATCAATGATATCAAAGATGAATGTAGCTTCGTGATGATTGATGCTGCTGGGTCAGTTGTCGGCACTTTCGCCTTTATTCCTGGTCCAGACATCACCTATAAGGTTATCTACGACGGCCAGTGGCTCAACGATGAACCCTACCATGTCATCCACCGCATTGCCAGCACCCCTGACTCGCATGGCATTTTGGACGCTTTGTTGGACTATTGCGAGGCCATTGCTCCAAACATCCGCATTGATACGCACGAGGATAACCTCATTATGCGGAAAGGCTTGGAAAAACGCGGTTACCAATATTGCGGCATCATTCATCTTTTGAACGGTGATGAGCGGTTGGCGTTTCAAAAAAATGTATCTTTGTAGCCGTCTATGAACAACTTGAACATCGTTTTAATCCAAGCCGACCTCCGCTGGGAAGACCCCGAAGGGAACCGGGAGCATTTTGATCAGCTGATGACTGAAGTGCCGGCAGATACTGATTTGGTGTTGCTTCCTGAGACCTTCAACACGGGATTTCCGGTAGACCCGGTGAAATTTGCCGAGACTCCTGATGGAGTTACGATGAATTGGTTGAAAGCCAAAGCGCAGAAACTGGATGTGGTGGTCTGCGGAACCTTGTTGTTGAAAGGGGATGGCCATTACCACAACAGTCTGGTTTGGATGCGTCCCGATGGCAGTTATGAGTTGTATCACAAGGGGCATACTTTTACCATTGGCGGTGAAAAGGAGCCCATCGAACGTGGTGAGGAGGCTTTGGTGGTGGAGTTGAAAGGATGGAAGATCAAGCCGATGGTCTGCTACGATATCCGTTTCCCCGTATGGGCCAGAAACGGCTACCATGATGGCAATTTCGATTACGACTTGGGCATCTATCTCGCCAATTTCCCTTCATCGAGAATCTTCGTGTGGGATACTTTGTTGATGGCCCGTGCCATTGAAAACCAAGCCTACTACATCGGGGTCAACCGCATAGGCGATGATCCGGAAGGCATTCATTACAGTGGCGATTCACAAATTATTAATCCCAAAGGCGAAGTCATCTGCATGGTCCGGTCCGATGTGGAGGCCGTGGTGCCCTTCAGTTTGGATTACGAAAAACTCCAAAACTTCCGCGAGAAATTCCCTGTCGGGAAAGACTGGGACTCTTTCCACCTCCTCACTCCTAACTCCTCCCTATTATGATCTTTGTTTTTTCCGACGAATATTACATGAAACAGGCCTACCAAGAGGCCCAAAAGGCCTTGGAAGCCGAGGAAATCCCCATCGGTGCCGTGGTGGTTTGCAACGACAAGATCCTTGCCCGCACCCATAACCAGACCGAGATGCTCAACGATGTGACTGCCCATGCCGAGATGCTGGCCATCACTGCTGCGGCCAATGCATTAGGTGCCAAATACCTCGACGAGTGCACCCTCTACGTCACCTTGGAGCCCTGCCCCATGTGCGCTGGCGCCCTTGCCCATAGCCACATTGGTAAGGTGGTCTATGCCGCCGAGGATCCCAAGAACGGTTTTTCAAGATATGGCAATATGCTGCATCCAAAGACTAAAGTGGTTACCGGTGTCATGAAAGAGGAGTGTCTTGCCTTATTGACGGATTTCTTCAAGAAGAAGCGCTAACGGTTACTGACAAATTGTCAGCCGTATTCCTAAAAAAGCCTTTGGCATAATGATTGACTAAAGGAGGCCGTCGCCGTGTGTGAATGGCGGCACTCGAAACTGAAAAAGTATTAGTCAATAATTAAAAATAGGAGAAACAAATTATGTCAAAGATCATTGGTATCGATTTAGGAACCACCAACTCATGCGTTTCCGTCATGGAAGGCAGCGAGCCGGTCGTCATCGCCAACAGCGAAGGCCACCGCACCACCCCTTCTGTCGTTCGTAAGGTCGGCGAACCTGCCAAACGTCAGGCCATCACCAACCCGCAACGCACTATTTACTCCATCAAGCGTTTCATGGGCGAGACCTACGACAAGGTCGGCGCCGAGATGAAGCGTGTGCCTTATAAAGTCGTCCAGGGCCCCAATAACACCCCGCGTATCGACATCGACGGCAAGACCTACACCCCGCAGGAAATCTCCGCCATGATACTTCAGAAAATGAAGAAGACCGCTGAGGACTACCTCGGCCAGACCGTCACCGAAGCTGTCATCACCGTGCCGGCTTACTTCAGCGACTCACAACGTCAGGCCACCAAGGAAGCTGGCGAAATCGCCGGTCTGAAAGTGCGCCGTATCGTCAACGAACCTACCGCAGCCGCCTTGGCTTACGGCTTGGATAAGAAGAAGAGCGATGCCAAAGTTGCAGTCTATGACCTCGGTGGTGGTACTTTCGATATCTCCATCCTAGAACTCGGCGACGGTGTGTTCGAGGTGAAGTCCACCAACGGCAACACCCACCTCGGCGGCGACGACTTCGACGAAGTCATCATCAACTGGCTGGCTGAGGAGTTCATGAAGGACAACAGCGGTATCGACCTCCGTAAGGACCCGATGGCCCTGCAACGTCTGAAGGAAGCTGCCGAGAAGGCCAAGATCGAGTTGAGCTCCTCGAGTGAGACCGAGATCAACCTGCCTTACATCATGCCTGTCAACGGCATCCCGCAGCACCTGGTCCGCACCTTGAGCCGTGCCAAGTTCGAACAGCTGGCCGACCATCTGATCCACGCCACCCTCGAACCCTGCCGTAAGGCTTTGGAAGATGCCGGCATGAGCGTCAGCGACATCGACGAGGTCATCCTCGTGGGCGGCTCCACCCGTATCCCCGCCATCCAGAACATTGTGCGCGACTTCTTCAAGAAGGAGCCTTCGAAGGGCGTCAACCCCGACGAGGTGGTCGCCATCGGCGCCTCCATCCAGGGTGGCGTGCTCACCGGCGAGGTGAAGGACGTGCTGCTGCTTGATGTCACTCCTTTGAGCCTCGGCATCGAGACCCTCGGCGGTGTGATGACCAAGCTCATCGACGCCAACACCACCATCCCGACCAAGAAGTCGGAGGTGTTCTCCACCGCTGTCGACAACCAGCCCAGCGTTGAGATCCACGTGCTGCAAGGCGAGCGTCCCATGGCCAACCAGAACAAGACCATCGGCCGTTTCATCCTCGACAGCATCCCGCCAGCGCCGCGTGGCATCCCGCAGATCGAAGTCACCTTCGACATCGACTCCAACGGCATCCTGAACGTGAGCGCCAAGGACAAGGCCACGGGCAAGACCCAGAGCATTCGCATCGAGGCCTCTTCAGGTCTGACCGACGCCGAGATCCAGCGCATGAAGGACGAGGCCCAGGCCAACGCCGAAGCCGACAAGAAGGAGCGTGAGCGCATCGACAAACTCAACCAAGCCGACAGCGTGATCTTCCAGACCGAGAAGCAGCTGAAGGAATACGGCGACAAGCTCCCGGCCGACAAGAAAGCCGAGATCGAGAGTGCCCTTGCCAAGCTGAAGAGCGCCCACGAGGCCAAGGACATCGCCGGCATCGACGCTGCCATGAACGAGATGAACGCCATGTGGCAGAAGGCCAGCGAGGAGATGTACAAGAACGCCGGTGCCCAGGGCGGCCCGCAAGGCGGCTTCGACCCGAACAACATGGGCGGCGGCTTCCAAGGCGGCAACCCCGGCCAGAACAACGGCAACAAGGGCGGTGATGACAACGTTACAGACGCTGACTTTGAGGAAGTAAAGTAACGCCAAAACAACCAACAATTGTTGGGTTAGACAAATCCGTGCAGCTCAATAAGTTACACGGATTTGTCGTTTCAGAATCAAAGATTGGAAAGAAAAAGAGATGATAATACCAATGGATAGAGTAGTAAAAGACAATCACCCAATTGATATGGAGACACGTTCTCTAATATCTACAAGATATAAAACCATTACTAGAGCTGTAAATAAAGACTTTTGGAATTCCACTTCTGAGAACTCTCATAGCCGCTATGTTGGCTCATATGGACGAGGAACGGCTATTAATGTTAGTGATTTGGATGTCCTAATCGAGTTACCTAACTACGAGTATGATCATTTCAATTCTTTATCAGGTAATGGACCATCTCGGCTTCTACAAGCCGTTAAAAGAGCCATACAAGACACATATCCAAGAACAGATGTTCGTGGAGACGGACAAGTTGTCGTTGTTTCTTTTTCTGACGGAATGAAATTTGAAGTGCTCCCAGCTTTCCAAAATCTTAACTTTTGGGGCCTTTGGGATGGAACATATATCTATCCCGACTCTAATATGGGAGGCAACTGGCTTTCTACCAATCCAAAGGGCGAACAAGATGCTATGGCACACAAAAACAGCTACGAAAAAAGCAATGGACTTTTGTTCGATACATGTAAGCACATAAGGGCTTTGAGATCAGATTATTATTCGAGTTATCATTTATCGGGTATTCTTATTGATGCTTTCGTTTTTTCAGCTATTCGAGACTGGCATTGGCTGCGATGTGGAGAGGAAGGCGGAAGTCCATCCGGATTATATGAGCAATCGTTGTTAGACTACTATAATAATAGTTTCAGTTCCTTTATTTATGCCCCTGGAAGCGGAATGAAAGTTAACGCCTCTGATGACTGGGATGTTCTGGGAAAAGTTCTTAAGAAAATGGCAATATGACTGAGATTAGCTACAAAAAACTATATCAACAAATTGTTGACGCTGCAGCAAATATTCAATATACCTATACTGCACACTGGACCAAGGTCAATAGTTTACAAACAAAACAAACATGCATCAAAATAACCCAAATTGCATTGACGGCCCTCTCGACAGGAGGTTTCCTTGCTTCTCTCATATCTGGTACCCCATGGCTCAGTTGGATTGGAGGTATGACCTCAGCTATTGCACTTGCGCTTAATTTATATTCATTAAATTTCAATCTTCCAGCAGACATTAAAGCCCATACTGATGCTGCAAATGAATTATGGGATGTAAAAGAGTCATATAAATCCCTTATCACCGACTTCAATAACTTATCAATCGAAGAAATACGATCAAAAAGAGATTCCTTAACACATTGTGTTAGTCAGATCAATAAAAAGTATCCCGGAACTGACAACAAAGCCTTTGCTAAAGCAAAAAAGAAGCTACCTGATTATATGTTCGAAAACGGGGAATCCGCAAAGTTGCTTAACATTTGTGAAAAAGAGAATGAAGTTTGATACATGTTTGTGAAAATAATTTATCTTTGCACCAAAATAATCCTACTAGATAAAATAACTAAATCATAATACAATGAAAGCGAAACCATTTATCAAATGGGTGGGCGGGAAAAGCCAACTCATTGAACAACTCGAAGCCAAGCTTCCTGCTGACTTTGATAATTGGGAGAACGTCACTTACATTGAGCCTTTTGTGGGTGGAGGGGCCTTGCTCTTCTATATGTTGCAGACGCATCCAAATATCAAGTCCGCTATCATCAATGACATTAACGAGGATTTGACCACTTGTTATAAAGTTGTTAAACAAAGTCCCGATGTATTGGTTGAATCATTAAAACAAATCCAAAAAGAGTATTATTCCCTCCAAAACGAAGAAGCGCGTAAACAATTCTTTTTGTTGATGCGCGATGAGTTCAACACAAAACGATTAAACCCAATTGAAAACACCACGTTGTTTTTCTTCCTCAACAGAACCTGCTTTAACGGATTGTATCGGGTGAATAAGTCAGGCCTTTTCAATGTGCCTTTTGGCAGATACGAAACACCTACCATCTGCGACCCGAACACCATTTATGCTGACAGCGAACTGCTGCAAAACGTTGAAATCTTAACAGGTGACTACCAGAGGACATTGGCACATGCAAAGGGCAATACCTTGTTCTATTTTGATCCGCCCTACCGTCCGTTGAATAACACAAGCAGCTTCAATGACTATGCCAAAGAAGCCTTTAACGATTTTGCCCAGCGTCGTCTGAAAGAGTTTTGTGACCAGGTTGAGGCCGCTGGATATAAATTTATGTTGAGTAATTCGGATTGCAGCGACATGTTCTTTGACGACCTGTACGCTCAATATATCATCGATCGAGTGTGGGCATCTCGAAGCGTAAATGCCAATCCTCAAAAACGAGGCAAACTGACAGAAATACTGGTCCATAATTATCAAGCAACCAAACAAACAATAAGAGCATAATATGGCAGCACACACCCAAGAGCAATTCGATTTGTTCATCTCCCAACTTCGGGAGACCAATGCGACACTTGACTTCTATTGCGACTTCCCGAAGATTGCAAAAAATGTGGCAGACATCGAGATCAGTCTCAACACGTTAAACTATCTTATAGGGAAAGAAGATTTACGCACGGCCGTACAAGCGCTGTGGAATAGAGACAAACGAGTGTTTGAAGTGATGGATATACTGATTGCCACGCGCAAAAAGGATGGCAAGAAATACATTGACAACGATGGTTCCATGCATTTGATTCACTCGCTGTTTACCTCCGTTGAAGGCGTGATGAAGTTCATTGAAGGCACGGGCTTGGATAAGGTGTTCAAAAACAAGGAGGTCAAAGACCTAGTGGATTATGTGTTCGGTGTTGAGACTGGATTGGACACCAATGCGCGAAAGAACCGCAGTGGCGAGATAACAGAGACGCTTGTGGCGCGCATCTTCGACAATGCCGGAATCAAGTACCGCCAACAAGTCTCTTCAAAAGAGTACCCTGCTATCTCTGCCGTTTTGGGTGCTGACCAAAAAGTGTTTGACTTCGCTATTACCACCAAAAACAAAACCTATCTCATCGAAGTCAACTTCTATTCAGGCGGTGGCTCAAAACTAAACGAGGTGGCACGTTCCTACACAGACGTTGCTCCAAAAGTAAATGGAGTGTCTGGTTTTGAGTTTGTTTGGATAACTGACGGCGAAGGCTGGATTAGCGCCAGAAACAAATTGGAAGAAGCCTTTGCCGCTATACCAAGCATTTACAACCTCACAACAATTCACGAATTTATCAATTATTTAACTATTTAATTCTTAGTATTATGGCATGTAAAAAAGACCATTCGAATATTCAAGACATTATGGCAAAACTTCCTGTTGATCAAGGAGGTAGAGGGAGACACAAATGTGCAGCTTGCGCATATGAAAAAGGTTATGCGCTTGGTTTGCAAATGGCAGAAGATTTCTGCATTGCTGATGTCCTTGATCAATTAGAGGATAGTCAAGCTCAACAACAACGACATAAAAGCCCACATGCTGCTTTCGCTCAAGGTTATTTTGATGGAGTAAATGAAGCTTATAAATAATTCCACCTATCCTGATTTCACCATCCTGCAAGGTGATTGCATTGGACGGCTGGCTGAGATAGAGGACAACTCTGTCGATGCCATTTTTGCCGATCCACCGTATTTTCTCAGTAACGGCGGTATCAGCGTCCATAGCGGCAAGCAGGTATGCGTCGATAAAGGTGATTGGGATAAAGGCGGCACTCCCGAATACATCTACGAATTCAACCGTCAATGGCTTGCCTTGTGCCGTACTAAATTGCGCGATAACGGTACGATTTGGATTAGCGGAACGCATCACAACATCCATGTCGTTATGCGCTGCCTTCAGGAGTTGGGTTTCAAAGTGCTGAACACCATAACTTGGCAAAAAACCGACCCTCCACCAAATCTCTCTTGCCGGTATTTCAACTTCTCTACCGAGTTGATTATCTGGGCTCGAAAATCAGAAAAACGGTCGCATAAATTCAATTATGAAGCAATGAAGCAGTTGAATGGCGGACGGCAAATGACAGATGTTTGGCGCATTCCAGCGGTCGGCTCGTGGGAGAAGCAACAGGGCAAACACCCAACACAAAAACCGTTACGGTTACTTTATCGCATTATTCTTGCCGCCACCGATAAAGGCGACACCATTCTCGACCCATTTAGTGGTTCAGGCACTACAGGTATCGCCGCCAATATTCTAGGACGTAAATACATCGGCATAGAACAAGACAAGCAGTTTTGTGAATTGTCTTTGCGTCGCCGACAAGCATTAGAGGATGAAAAAACACGCAAAAAACTATTTGATAAAATGCGTTCATCTCCCGAAGAAACTACCGTGCTTATTAACCACATGCGTAATACTGACCGCGAAATTGCAATGCAAACTGGCATTACATATATGCGTGCTGGTGACACGAAAGGCTCTTTGCTTGTCAAAGAAGGTTTTGAGCGTTTAGGGTATGTATGCCTACACACTCATGGCAACAACCCCGAGTTATTCAAATTGACAAAAAAAGGGTTTCAGATTTGGACGACAGAGGCTTTGCGCGAGAAAGGTTTCTCTGCAGAGAACGCACCTTATTACGCCGTGATGCGTTTTAACCATTCACACCAAGTGCCGTATGACCAACCCATCGATCTTCACAAACGGCAATACACCGAAGTCGCACACATCCAACCTCTTAGTGATTTCATTGAAATAAAGTAATCAAAAAATAAGAAATATAATAATTAGTACAGCAGCAACCGTATGGTAAACACATTGGTTTCGCGGCTGGATTCAAAAGTAGGGGGCATCAGATGCACCGCCTTCATCTGGTCGCGCATGGACTTGATGCCAGTACCTTTGGTCTCAGCCAAGTTGGTGTCATGAAAAATGGCGCTAATGAATGGGTTTCTCAACTCTGAACCAGGCTCACCCAAATGTTCAGGCGACTTCAACGAAAAACCCGGGTTGTTGATTTCAATACGATTGGAATAACGGATAATCTGTATGGGCCTGTTCACCCTAAATGAGCGATGCATAAAAGCATTGACAATAGCTTCGCGCAAAGTGTCATTGGGAATATTGATAGGCGTAGAAGCTTGCAATTCCCCATCTTTAAGTTCAAATCCTTTGGGTAAATCGTCAACAATGGCATTTACCGCCCGATTCACCAATAAGATGAGCGCCCCACGCATATCAATGGTATAATCGAAACGTACGTCGGAACTCTCAACCCATTGGTTGCCTGCCACACGAATATAATCAACTCTTAACGCAGGCATCAATCGGCGAAGCGCCATAGCCTTCCCAAACACAATCAAGCCTACATTGGTAAGCACAAAGTTCCCATAACGGTCTTTCTCACAGGCTTTCAACGCCAATAATAGATCGGTGTCATCGTAAGCAAGTTCCTCAGCGAGAGGGTTCACCTGCTTTCGCAATTTTCTATAGTAGGAAACCGCATTCTCGTCAATGTCGTCCAAACTGGAGCCTTTCACAATAGCGGTCTCATAAGTATCGGCTGATGAGTCGGTGGAATTCAATTCCTTAAATAATTCGCTTGCTGTTTTCATATTGTTATCGAAACCTTAATACTTCACCTTTTAGTAACCCAACTAACCCAAATGTTTCATTTCCTTTGAAACTTTTTTTACTTATTTTTGCTTTCAATTCTCTGTTAGCCTTGAAAAGCTTCATCTCATATCTCCTCCTTGGCCTGTGCCTCCTATCCTTGCCCTCATTGGCCCAAATGCCTGACATGGCATTGTTCGAGGCCCATGTTTACATGGAAGGCAACGACACCCTCCCCTATCGGCTTTACCGTTCGCAGAAGGCTTGTGCGGCGATGGAAACAGCCAGGATGACGAAAGCCGACACGATGAAGGAAGCCTTGCCCTTGGTCATCTTTTTGCACGGCGCAGGAGAACGCGGCAACGACAATGTCGCGCAACTGACGCATTGCGTCCGCTTTTTCCTTGATGATACCATCACCAGCCGTTACCCTTTTCTTTTGATGGTGCCGCAATGCCCGGAGGGAAAACGATGGGTCAACACCGACTGGAGCTTGCCTGAACACCGGATGGAACCGGAGCCGACCACTGAAATGCAATCCGTGTTTGCTTTGACCGACAGTCTCATTGACAGCGGTATCGTGGATGCCCAACACGTTTATATCTGCGGCATCTCCATGGGTGGCTTTGGCGTTTGGGACACCTTACAACGTCAGCCGCAACGATTTGCGGCAGCCATCGCCATCTGCGGAGGAGGTGATCCCGCTTACGCCGAGGCTATGAAAGACCTACCTATCTATATCTTTCACGGGATGCGCGACGGAGTGGTGATGCCCTCACGAAGCACGCAGATGTACAATGCCTTAAAAGCGGCCGGGAACTCCAAGGCCGTCCTCGTCACTTATCCCGACTTGGGACACGAGTGCTGGGACAAGGCTTTCTCCACCCCCGGAATCTTCCAATGGCTGTTTGACTACAAATAAAAATGTGTATCTTTACACGCTCAAACTCCAAACCCATGAAAAAGCCCCTCCTTATCCTGACCTTAATACTCTCCTGTCTGGCAGGAATCGCCCAAGACCCCTCGAAGTGATGGTGCAGATGAAAGCCCAGTATGACCGCACCCAGCTGAGCCGAAAAACCCAGTATATCCCAACGAGGGCAGCACGACGCGACTTCGTGGTCAAGGAACTTCAGGAGTTCACCAAGGCTTCGCAAAGTGACCTTATGCTCACCCTCAACGCTTTGGAGCAACAGGGCTTGGTTTCGTCGATTCACAGCCTCTGGTCGGCCAATGCCCTTTACTTCATGACTACCGAGGAAGTGTTGCAAGAGCTGGTACAGCGCCCTGATATTGAGAGCATCACGCCCGTCAAACAATACCAATGGATTCCCGAAGCAGAGATAAAGCTCGAAAAGCAAGCACTTTACGAGACTATTGCACCGAATATCCAACAGGTGGACGAATCTCGTTCGATGAACGAGCTTATCTGAAGACCCTGGTGAACACCGGAGTCTCGCCGTCGACCACGTTCACATAGACCTTCATCATACCCATAGGCGGCATGTCGGGCATCTCCTCACGGGGGAGGTCGACGGCCACAAACAGGTACTCGGTGCCATTGGGGATGGCACGTGAGCCAACGCTCTCGGGTTTGGCGTGAATCATCGGATAGTCGCCCACGGCAGCCTCGAAGATGGCGGCTTCGGCCTCAGTCACCGGCTGTTGATCGCTGAAATCACCCAGCTGAACGGCTTCGCCTTCGATGAAACCACCGGCTTTCAGGAACTCGTCGATCTCTTTCGGCATGGCCTCGAGACGGGCGGCGCGGACGCCGTAGCCTTCAAGGATGGTGGCGTTGGGCTCGGCCTTGTGGAGATCCCGGATACCCGACTCCAGACCGCCGCTGCCGAAGGTGCAGAACGGGACGATCTTCTTGCCGCTCAAGTCCACCTGATCGAGGAAGGTGATCACCGGAGGCGCGTAGGTGCCGAACCAGATAGGATAGCCGAGGAACACAATGTCGTAGTCGACCACATTGACTGTAAGGGGCTGAATCTCAGGGAGGATACCCTCGTCGAGTTCCTTTTTGCCACGCTCGATGGTCGCCTTGAAATCGTTCTCGTAAGGCTCCACAGGGACGATCTCGGCCAGGTCGGCGTTCAAACGTGTGGCGATTTCATTGGCCACCTGTTGGGTGTTGGAGGTCTGTGAGTAATACACCACCAGCATTTTCGGGGCTTTCTGTGCCTCTTTTTGGGTTTTCTTGGGACCGCAGGAGATGGCGGCCAGCGTCACGATTGCAAGCATCATTAAAAGCTTCAAGTTTTTCATATCTTTAATTTGATTAGGACTTCGTACTATCTATTCGGCAAAAGTAAAGAAAAATGGCTTATATTTGCACCAAAACATCGCGATATGACAAAAAGAACCCTT
Organism: uncultured Bacteroidales bacterium; assembly: GCA_905234455.1. Classification (GTDB taxonomy): domain Bacteria; phylum Bacteroidota; class Bacteroidia; order Bacteroidales; family F082; genus Limimorpha. The sequence continues at coordinate 92,488 of CAJOIH010000003.1, forward strand.
CTCTTTCTTGCGGCGCTCTGCCTTCTGACGGCAGTACAGGCCCAACCCGTGAAACTCAGCAGTCCCGACGGGAAGCTGGAACTCCAATTTGAAGTCAAGGACGGCGTGCCTTATTACGCCCTCGACCGTTTGAACAAGCCCGTGGTGCTGCCTTCCAAGATGGGCTTCACCTTGGAATGGCGCGACGATTTGGCACATGCCTTCGTGTTGAAGGACACCCAATACGACACCTTCGACGAGACCTGGGAGCCCGTGTGGGGCGAGGAAGCCCGCATCCGCAACCATTACAACGAGATGCTGGTGACGCTGGAGCAACCTGTTGGCAGTGTGGAGAGCATGGACCACTCCACCGAGAAATGGGCCACTGTCATGAAGATCAGGTTCAGGCTCTATGACGACGGCCTGGGGTTCCGTTATGAGTTTCCGATGTTTAGGGAGGAGTTAGGAGTGAGGAGTGAGGAGTTGGCAAAAAACACTCCCAACGCTTTGAACTATTTCTGGATCAAGGAAGAGCTCACTGAGTTTGCGATGACCGGCGACCACACTGCCTGGTGGATTCCCGGCGATTTGGATACCCAGGAGTTCAATTACACCCAGTCGCGGTTATCACAGATCCGCGAGTTATGGGATGCCAGTCACAAAGACGGCGGATGGCCCTGGACGGGGTTCTCCCCCACGGGCGTGCAAACCGCTTTGCAAATGAAGACCGATGACGGTTTGTATCTCAACATCCACGAGGCTGCCACCCTCGACTATCCCACAATGCACCTCGACCTCGACGATGAGAAGATGGTGTTCCGCGCCTTCCTCTCTCCCGATGCCACGGGCTACAAAGGCCGTTTGCAAGCCCCTTGCACCACGCCTTGGCGCACCGTGATGGTCTGTGAGAGCGCCACCGACGTGCTTGCCTCGCGCCTCATCCTCAACCTCAACGAGCCTTGTGCGCTCGAAGATGTCAGTTGGATTCACCCCGTGAAGTACATGGGTGTGTGGTGGGAGATGATCTCGGGTAAGAGCAGCTGGAGCTACACCAACGACTTCCCTTCGGTGCGGCTAGGGGTAACCGACTATGCCCATGCCAAACCCAATGGCAGCCACGGTGCCAACAACGCCAACGTGCGCCGTTACATCGACTTCGCCGCTGAAAACGGTTTCGACGCCTTGCTCATCGAGGGATGGAACATCGGCTGGGAGGACTGGTACGCCAAGCAGAAGGACTTCGTGTTCGACTTCATCACGCCCTATCCCGACTTCGACCTACCGGCTTTGAACAAATACGCCCATGAGAAGGGCATCCGTCTCATCATGCACCACGAGAGTTCCGCTTCCACCCTCAACTACGAGCGTTGGATGGAGAAGGCCTACAACCTGATGAACCAATACGGCTACGATGCCGTGAAAGGCGGTTATGTGGGCACCATCATCCCCTTCGGCGAAGGCCACTACAGCCAGCCCATCAACAACCATTACCACTATGCCATCGTGGAGGCTGCCAAGCACCACATCATGGTGAACTCGCACGAGGCGGTGAGACCCACGGGTCTCTGCCGCACTTGGCCCAACATGATCGGCAACGAGAGCGCCATGGGCACCGAGTTCCGCGAACGCATCAACCCTGGTCACACCACCATCCTGCCCTTCACCCGCCTGCAAGGCGGTCCCATGGACTACACGCCGGGCATCTTCGAGACCGACATGGGCAAAATCGTGTCGTGGGGACAAAAGATGAAAACCACCATCTGCAACCAACTCGGCCTCTATGTGACCTTCTACTCGCCTTTGCAGATGGCCGCCGACTTCCCCGAGCATTATGCACAGTTCATGGATGCCTTCCAGTTCATCAAGGATGTGGCGGTCGACTGGGACAAGAGCCTGTATCTCATGGCCGAGCCCGGCGACTACATCGTCACAGCGCGTCACCCGAAGCTCTCCACCTTGAACAAGGCTGCCGAAGGTGTCGGCACTTTGGCTGATGGCAAGAAAGGCGTCATTTCCAACGCCATGAGATTTGTGTATGCCATTCCTGACGAAGTCCAACTCCTTACTCCCAACTCCTCACTCCCAACTCCTAGAGACGTGTGGTATGTAGGCGGCATCACCGATGAGAACGCCCGCGAGGTGACGGTGAAGCTCGACTTCCTGAAGCCGGGGGTGAAATACGAGGCCACCATCTATGCCGATGCCAAGGACGCCAGCGGTATCCCTGGTGACCATTACAACCCGCAGGCCTACACCATCACCAAGAAAACCGTCACTTCCAAGTCGGCGTTGAAGTTGAAGATGGCCCCTTGCGGCGGTTTTGCCGTGTCGTTACGCTCGCTATAAGAAGGCACAGATGAAAGACCCTATGACTATTCTGATCACAGGTGCCAGCAGTGGCATCGGTTTCGATGCGGCGCAGGCGCTGGCCCAGCAGGGGCATCGGGTGTATGCCGCTGCCCGGAGGCTGGAACTGATGGAGCCCCTGAAAGCCTTCGGTGTGCAGCTCCTGAAGATGGACGTCACCGATGAGGCCTCGATGCGGGAAGGCGTCGAAGCCGTCATCCAAGCCGAGGGTTGTATCGACGTGTTGGTCAACAACGCCGGATACGGCTATTTCGGGGCGATCGAGAACGTGCCCATGGAGGAGGCGCGCCGGCAACTGGAGGTGAACGTGTTCGGGTTGGCCCGGCTGACCCAGCTAGTGCTGCCCTACATGCGCCAGCAAGGCAGCGGCCGCATCGTCAACACCTCGTCCATTGCAGGCAAGATGACGATTTACATGGGTGGCTGGTACAATGTGACGAAATACTCCGTGGAGGCATTCAGCGACGCTTTGCGCATGGAGGTGAAGCCTTTCGGCATCGACGTGGTGATGATCGAGCCTGGAGCCATCAAGACCAACTGGGGACCCATTGCGGCACAACACCTCAGGGAATCGTCGGCAGGCACTCCCTACGAGGAGCCGGGCACCCGGTTTGCCGGAAACATGGATTGGTTTTACCAGTCCAACCTGCTCTCGAAGCCGTCGGTTGTCGCCAAAGCAATCCGCCGTGCCGTCAACAGCCGGCATCCCAAGGCAAGGTACCGCTGCGGACGTTTCTCCGTAGTCGGCTTGTGGGCACACGCCCTTCTTCCCGCACGTTGGTGGGACGCCATCATGCGGAAAATGGGACGGATAAAGCGTTTTTGACTTATTTGATCTTATCCCAGTAGACACTCTCGCCGATGCCCATCACCGAGCCTCTCAGCTTGAGCTGTCCCTTGTCGGTGAATTCGACGCGGAGATTGGCACGGATGCCGCGTTGCGGGTCGTAGATCTTGGTGTCGTCCCAGCGCTGGTGCTTGGCATCGTATTTCAGGTCGCTGAAGATGACGATCTGGTCGCAAGGCACGTTGCGCAGGCTCTTGTCAGGGTTTTTCTCATCGAGGAGCTTGTTGCCGTTGGCGTCGCGGTCGTGTTCTAGCCAGATGATCTGGCCTTGGTAGTTGCCGTTGGCCTGTTTGGTGATGGCGGCCTTGAACAGGTCGTCGCCTTGTTTGCCTTGATAGGTACCCACGATGTTGTCGGCTTTGTTATTCAAAACGTTCTGGGCCATGGAGACACCGGCGAATGCCAGCGTGATGGCGAGGAGCAGGAGTAATTTTTTCATAATTGTTCAAGTTTCAATGCAAAGATAGCCATTTATAGAAAAAATCATACCAATAATCCGAAAAAGAGTCATAATTTTACCGCGTTAAAAAAGAGCAAGTCATGGACATTCGCAAGTTTTTTCTATTTATCTTATTGATTTTCAGTGTTTTAATTATAAAAGCTCAAGACAGTTGGCATTTCAATGTCGGTTTGGGTGCTTCGCTCAACACAGGCAATGTCAACAACATCAACGTCAGCCACGACGCTGCTGTCGACCGCAACGACAGCCTCATTGCCCTTGACTTCCACTACAAGTTGCTTTACAGCTCGTTGATCAACAAGACTGCCTTTGGACATGCCAATTGGGAGACGACCAATTTCGAGGTCAACGGCGGCGTGAAGGCCGACCTGTACCAATACGACAAATACTCGCCGTTTTTGGCCTGTGAGATGCTCACCAACCGATTCAAGGGTTATGACCTGAAGTTGAGCGGGCTCATCGGCATGAAGTTCCGCATCTACACCGTACCTTCGTTTTGCGACTATTCCATCAGCGGCGCTTTCGTTTACGATTGGAACGACTTCACCGACGAGACGCATCTGCCCAACAACAACTACCGTGTCTCCATCCGTCCCAAGATCATCCAGAAGCTCACCGACAACCTCACGTTGCGCCATATGACGTTTTACCAACCATCGGTACTCGACTGGAGCGATTACATCATCAGCAGCAACACGGTGTTGCAGACCCAGATCACCCGCAAGGTCTTCCTCGACTTCTCGTTCACCTACGAATACCGCAGCTACGTCCCTTCGGAGAACTATAAGAAACACGATATCCTTTCGGAGGTCTCGATCCGATTCAAAGTTTAACCGCCTCGAAAAAACACCCTATGAAAAGACTCTTCGTCACCCTATTGCTCGCCGTGCTGGGTTGGGAATCCGCATCGGCCTGCACCAACTTGATTGTTGGCAAGAAAGCGTCTGCCGACGGCAGCGTGATGTGCACCTATAACTGCGACGGCTTCGGCTTTTCGGGCTCGCTGTCGTACAGCCCGGCAGGCTGGCATGAACCCGGCGAGCTGATCGCCATCCATGGCTGGGGACCGCCCCACGAAGGGCAATACGTCCGGCAGGTGGAATACACTTACAATGTGGTGGGCCTGATGAACGAGAAGCAGGTGACCATTGTGGAAACCACCTTCGACGGACGGCTCGAGCTGGTGAACCGCGACGGGCTGTTGGACTATTTCAGCTTGATGCGTCTGGCCTTGCAACGTTGTTCGACTGCCCGCGAAGCCATCAAATGCATGGTGGAGCTGGTAGAGGAATACGGTTACAACAGCAGCGGCGAGACCCTCACCATCTGCGATCCCAACGAGGCCTGGATCATGGAGATCATCGGCAAGGGACCGGGAAAACAAGGTGCCGTGTGGGTGGCACTGAGGGTTCCGGATGACTGCATCTGCGCTCATGCCAACTTGAGTAGAATCAGACAGATACCTTTAGGGAAGACTAGCATCAGCAGCAAAAACCTCAAGAAGATTTTCAATCCTGAAATAGATTGCGTTTATGCCCACGATGTGATTTCGTTTGCCCGTGAGAAGGGGTTCTTCAGCGGCAAGGACGAGGACTTCTCGTTCCGCGATGCCTACTGCCCCATCGACTTCGAGAATGTGCGCTACGCCGACGCCCGCGTATGGAGCTTCTTCAGGCATCACCGTACCGATATGGACCAGTACCTACCCTATATCAATGGCGAATTCGATGTCTGCGACCACCTGCCGCTTTGGGTGAAGCCCGACACGAAGCTCTCGCTGCGCGACTTGCAGCAGGACATGCGCGATCATTTCGAGGGCACGCCGTTGGACATGACTTCCGACATGACTGCCGGTCCCTGGGGTATGCCGATACGTCCGCTGCCTATGCATTTCAAGGACAGCGACAGCCTGGCCTATTTCCGTGAGCGGCCCATCGCCTGCCAGCAGAGCGGTTTCACCATGACCTGCCAGATGCGTTCGTGGCTACCCAACGACGTGGGCGGCGTCACCTGGTTCAACTGCGACGACGCCAACATGGTGGCCTACGTGCCCCTCTACTGCTGCATCACCCAGGTGCCCGACTGTTTCCGGCCGGAGAACAACCCCCGCGCCGAGTTCAGCGACCAATCGGCCTTCTGGATGAACAACTGGGTGGCCAACATGGTCTATCCCCGCTATTCGATGATGATCGGTGACCTGCGCAAGGCCCAGAAAGAGCTGGAGGACTATTACTTTGCCGACCAGGACAAGGTATTGGACGACATTAAGGATTTGATGCCCGCTGATCGGCAGAGTTATCTGAACAAGAAAAGCATCGCCTACGCCGAAAAGATGATGCAGCGTTGGGACCAGCTGGCCAAGTTCCTCATTGTCCGCTACAACGACCAGATTGTCCGCCACGTGGACGAGAACGGCCAGTTCACCCGCTGGGGTCACGACACGCCAGGCTACGACCAGCAGTTCATCGACGCCATCGGCAAATCCACCGGCGACCGGTATCTCCTGAAGGAGGTCATCGACCGGAGGGAACGGTAATTTGCGGGATCAAGGAAGTTTTTGTTACAGGCATTTCGCTGTTGCTGCCGCCAGTCGGGCGTTGTTGAGCACCAGTTGTATGTTGGAGGCGAGGCTGTCGCCACCGGTAAGGTCTTTCACCCGGGCCAGCAGGTAAGGCGTGGTCTCTTTGCCGTGGATGCCCAGCCGTTTGGCGTCGGCAATGGCTTCGTCGATGGCTGCGTTGATGCGGTCGGCGTCCATGGAATATTCCTCAGGGATGGGGTTGGTGACAAGCATGCCACCGCCGAGGCCCATCTCCTGCTTGGCGCGGAAGGCCGCTGCCAGCTCCTCGGGCGTGTCGATACGGTAATCCACTTTGAAGCCGCTCTTGCGGGTATAGAAGGCCGGAAGCTCCTCTGTGCCGTAGCCGATCACGGGAACGCCTTTGGTCTCCAGGTATTCCAACGTCAGGCCCAGGTCGAGGATCGACTTGGCGCCGGCGCAGATCACCATGACGGGGGTGCGGGCCAGCTCCTCGAGGTCGGCGGAGATGTCCATGGTGACTTCAGCGCCACGGTGCACGCCGCCCACGCCGCCGGTGGCGAACACTTTGATGCCTGCCAGTGCGGCGATGATCATGGTGGTGGCCACGGTGGTGGCGCCATCCTCTCCTCGGGCCACCAGCACTGGAAGGTCGCGACGCGAGGCTTTGGTCACGGCGGGACCTTTCTTGCCGAGGTATTCGATTTCATCCGGGGTAAGCCCCGCTTTCAACCTGCCTTTGATGACGGCGATGGTGGCAGGCACGGCGCCTCCTTCGCGGATGGTCTGTTCCACGCGAAGGGCCGTCTCCACGTTTTGGGGATAAGGCATTCCGTGCGAGATGATGGTCGATTCGAGGGCTACGACGGGCTTGCCGGCTTGCATGGCGGCAGCCACTTCGGGTGAGAGATCAAGGTATTTGTTCATATTGTTCTTTGAGTTTATTGTTTACAGTATCAAGGCTTTCGACGGTGATTCTGGCACAACGGAGTCCCACCTTGGCAGCCTCCTCGATGGAGGCTTGGGGTCCCGCGTGGATAATGCCGGCCATTAATGCATCGCCGGCACCGGTAGTATTCATCACTTGGCAAGGCAAGGAAGCAAAACGGGTGATCACGCCATTATCTAGAACCTCTAGACCTTCGGCGCCGAGGCTGACGAAGATACGATGGATGCCTGTGGCGGGGTTCAAGAGCTCCCATTCCAGGTGATTGCATTTGAGCGTGAAAAAGGTTTTCTTCCTTGATTGGGCGAGGGCTTCTTTGACTTTCGGGGCTTTGGCTCCCGAGACGGCATCGATATAAAGCGGTGCTTCCGCATGGTCGATGAGGTAGGCCAGGCTCTCCAAGGGGAGGTTCGCATCAGCCACCAAGGCGTCCACTGGACCGATTTGAGCGAGTTTCGAGGCGATCCATTCCGGTGTGATGCCATTGACGGTCAGCATGTCGGATACCCCACCTACCATCTCGCCGTCGCAGTTGTTGATGCTCAGGTAGCAGGAATGGGTGTCGTCGGCCGCGACGTCGCACAGGCTGATGTCGATGTTCGCCTTGTGGCAGCTGTCGGCGGTAAATTGCCCGAGGCTGTCGCTGCCAAAAACGGTGAGGAACACCACCTCGTTGCCCAGCAGGGCGAGGTTATGTGCGATGTTGCGGGCCACGCCGCCCGCCATCAGGCGCACCGTTCCCGGATTGGAATCGCCGGGCACAAAAGGCTTATGGGTCGTTGCTACGATGTCGGCATTGGCGCCGCCGATGACACAGTATCTCATATTCAGTCCTTATTGTTTCTTTGCAAAGATAGTGTTGTTTTTCCAATCTCCAATCAAGGAAGGCTCCGTCACCAAGGTTTCAAGCTCTTCCAGAAACTCATGCCGTGGGATGGTGTAAGCTCCCAAGCTTTTGAGGTGCGGGGTCTCCTGCTGACAGTCGATGAGCTTGAAGTCGTGTTGTTTAAGAAACTGATGCAGGTGATAGAAGGCCACTTTGGAGGCGTCGCTGACGGTGTGGAACATCGACTCGCCGAAGAAGGCCTTGCCGATGGCGATGCCATAGAGGCCTCCCACGAGTGCTCCGTCGAGGTAGGTCTCGAAGGAGTGGGCGAATCCCAGCTCGTGCAGTCGGCAGTAGGCTTCCACCATCTCGCCGAGGATCCAGGTGCCGTCCTGTCCGTCGCGGGGTGTCTCGGCGCAATGTTGCATCACCTCGCGGAAGTTGGTGTCTATGCGGGTTTCGAATTTCCTTGCGTTCAGGGTATGTCTGAGCGATTTGCTCACCTTCATCTCGCCCGGACGGATGATGAGTCTCGGGTCGAGCGACCACCAAAGGATCGGTTCTCCTTCGCTGTACCACGGGAAGATGCCGTTGGCGTAAGCGTTGAGCAGCCTCAATGGAGCAAGGTCGCCCCCGATGGCCAACAGCCCGTCCTTCTCGGCCAGTTCAGCCGATGGGAACGCATAGTCATTATCGTCGAGGCGGAAAAGCATAAGTGTGATGTTTAGGCAAAGATAGTTAAAATAACATTTCATTGTTGTTTTTCGTATCTTTGCAGACAAATAGCCATGCCCATGAAAACAAAACACATTATCGGAATAGGTTTCCTGTTTGCCTTGATGCTGACCGGCGGCAAGGCCTTCGCCCAAATCCAGACTTTTGAATGGCAGAGCGTCCAGCGCCAGTATTTGGTGCGGATCCCGGTGCAGTATGAGGGCGACATCCCCGTGCTGTATTTCCTGCATGGACTGGGCGACAACATCACCCGGCTCGACAATGAATTCCACTTCCAGCAGATTGCCAATCAATTGGGATGGGCCATCGTGGTACCCCAGGCCTTGAACGAAGGTTACGGCACCATGTGGAACGCGGCCCTCACCTACAGCACCACTGACGATTCAGGCTTCCTGATGGCGTTGCTCGACGCCTTGGCCGAGTCGAATCCGTTCAATCTGGACAGCGTGTTCTTCACCGGCTTCTCGATGGGCGGTTTCATGACCCATCGCATGGCCATCGAACACGGCGACCGCATTGCTGGTTGCGCTCCGGTGAGCGGCCTCATCACCTCCCCCATGGCCAACCAAACCCCTGTGGCTCCCGTGAGGATGCTTCACATTCACGGCACCGCCGACCCCGTGGTGGGTTACGACGGCGGCTCGCAGTATTTCGGCTACCAGCTGGGACTGAGTGTCGACAACATCCTCAACTATTGGAAAAACGCCAATGACTGCACCGGTGAACCTCAGATCGACACCCTTCCCGACCTCCACAACGACGGGCTGCGTTTCGTGCGCTACACCTACGACTGCGGCACCGACCTCCAGCACCTCAAGGTGATTGGTGGTACCCACACTTGGTACCAAGGCGAAAGCCAATACGATGTCAGTTACGTCGAGGAGATTGTCAAGTTCTTCAAGGGCAATGGAAGCATCACCTCCTTGACCGACCAGCCAAGCTTAAAAGGTTTAAGGGTCTACCCCAACCCCACCACCGGCTTGTTCAGTGTTGAAATGGGCGAGTCCGCCTCGGTTGAGGTCATCGACCTCCAAGGCCGCATGGTATTTAGGCAGTTCTTGAACCAAGGAGCCAACACCATTGACCTCGGTCCTCTCCCCGAGGGGATGTATTTCCTCAAGACGGGAAACGGAGACGTCGTAAAAATATTGAAGACAAATTAATCTGAACGCATATGAAAAACAAATCCTTGTTATTTGTAGCCCTGTTGGGCCTGATGATGGTCGCTTGCCAAGAGAACAAGCCCATCATGACCATCGACCAAGTGAACGAACAATGGCAAACCGCCACCATCAAGAAGGTGAAGAGCGACGACGTGATGGATATGGTCGCGGCCTTCCAGAAACAATGGCCCACCAGCTGCGTCGCCATGTATTTGGAAGACATCAAACTGCCCGAATCGGAACAGCAATACCTTTCGTTCTACGAACCTGAAAATGATTATGTTATGTTTTCAGAGGGGAGCGACGACTGGGACGCCGAAGGCATGGAAGCCAAGATTTGGCAACGCAACAACGGCCACAAACTCTTTGCGATTGCCTTCGACCAATTCTCTTCCGACGTAAAGTCCTTCGTGGCGTTTTTCGACTATGACCCGGCCAAGAAGACACTGACCCCCGAAACTTGCCTCCCCAATACCTTCACCCCTTCGCATTCCAATGTGATGTTCGGGTACATCCTTCCTGAGTACGGCGACCTCATCGAGGTGAACGAATACTTCTGGAATTGGTGGTGGTCGCTGAGACATTTTTATGAATGGGACGGCATGAACTTTACCGAACCCGAGGTGGTTTTCGAGGGGATGGACGAAATCATGGACGAGTATTACGATAACTACATGACCTACGAGATGGACGACTTCAGCAAGTATGCCTTGATCGACATCGACGAGGACGGCGAGCCCGAGATCTGGCTGAGCACCGAGGACGAAGAGTATCAGGTGGTGCTCTCGGTAGTGGAAGGCGAGGTCAAGATCCTTGCGGGCCAGGACTTCAAGCGCAGCCTGTTTTTCTTAAAAGGAGTTGTCGGCGACGCTGGCGGCTGCGGAACGGGTTGCTATTATGTGCAATACACCCAAGTGAAGAATAGCGCTCCCGGGTCTGTGCTCACCAACATGCAGTCGTATAACTTTGAAACCGATGGCGTGGACGATGAGTATTACCAGGACGGGGAAGCCCTTACCGAAGAGGAAGGCGACGCCATCGTTGAGTCGTTCGGCGAGCCCATCGAGCCTCAGGTGGAATGGCACAGGCTGGCCATCCCCAAGGGATAAAGCTACATGAACCGGGAAAAAGAAATATATAAAGTCACCCTGGTGGGGAGCGCGGTCAACGTGGTCCTCCTGGTCTTCAAGTTCGTGGCGGGCATCCTCGGGCACAGCTCGGCGATGGTCGCCGACGCCCTGCACTCGCTGTCGGACTTCGTCACCGACATCATCGTGCTGGTGTTCGTGAAGATCAGCCACAAGCCCCAGGACAAGTCGCACGATTACGGTCACGGGAAGTACGAGACCCTGGCGCTGACCCTCATCGGCATCGCCCTGATGGTGGTGGCACTCAGCATCATTGTGAAAGGTGCCTTGAAGATCGCGGCCTGGGCACACGGCGAGACGTTGGAAGCGCCGGGCATGCTGGCTTTCTGGGCGGCCATTGTGTCGATCGTGTTGAAAGAGGCCATCTACCGTTACTCCATCATCAAGGCCCGAAAACTAAACTCGAAAGCCGTGGAGGCCAACGCCTGGCACCATCGCAGCGACGCCCTCTCCTCCATCGGCACTGCGGTGGGCATCGGCGGCGCCATCTTCCTCGGCGCGCGGTGGACCATCCTCGACCCCATCGCCTCGGTGATAGTGGGCGCCTTCATCGTGAAGGTGGCCTTCGACCTGCTCAAAAACGGTATCGGCGACCTCATGGAACAGTCGCTGCCCGACGTCGTGGAGAACGAGATCCTTCAGCTCGCGGCCAGTGTCCCCGGCGTCAGCGAGCCCCATGAGTTGCGCACCCGCCGCATCGGCAACCATTATGCCATTGAGCTCCACATCCTCATGGACGGCAACCTCACCCTCAAAGAAGCCCACGACAAGGCCTCGGAAGTAGAAGACCTGCTCCGCCAGCACTACGGCGAGGAGACCCATATCGCCGTTCATGTGGAGCCCAGGGATTAGACCGCCAACAACACTAATAACTGCGCGGTGAAAATACGCAGAAACATCGTCAGCGGATACACCGTGGCATAGCCCATGTTGGGCAGTTTGCAGCCCTCGGGAGCGACGGTATTGGCAAAGGCCAAGGTAGGCGGGTCGGTATGCGAACCGCCGATGAAGCCCATCAGTGTATAGTAGTTCATTTTCAGCACCAGGCGGCCGAAAAGCGTAATGAGGATCGGTGGAATCATGGTGATGATGACGCCGTAGACGACCCACATATAGTGTTCCTGAACGGTATTGATGAACTGTCCGCCAGCACTCAGTCCCACGCCGGCGAGGAAGAGGGCGATGCCCACTTCGCGGAGCATCCACACGCCGTGGCTATCGGTGAATTCAGTGGTAAACCAGCCTTTTTTCACTCCAAGCCAGCCGCCGATGATAGCCACCACCAGCGGTCCGCCAGCCAGTCCCAGTTTGATGGGGGCTTTCATCCCCACGGGGATCGGGATGGAGCCGATGACGATGCCCAGTGCGATGATGACGAAGATGGGGATGAGATTCACCTTATGGCGTTGGGAGGGGGGCGTAACTTGCTTTTCGGGGTTGGGTTCGAGCGCGTTTTCAGTGGAAGGCTCGTTTTTCAGGTCGATGCGGCAGAAGGCCTTCAGCAGGAGGCAGCTCACGATCATGCCCACCACTGCCAGGGGATAGGCAACCGCATAGCCCGCTGCCAGCCGGTCGGCGCCGCCTTCGATGCCGATGTCGTTGACGGCCTGTTGCGCTGCCGAGAGGCCCGGGGTGTTGGTGATGGCCCCTGTGTAGACGCCGGCCATGTCGGCTAAGTCTTGGTTGGCCACTTTGGCGATGATCACCGTGATGAGCACGCCCAGGGCCACGTTGACCAAAGCCATGAGGTTCATGGCCAGTCCGCCTTTGCGGAACGAGCGGAAGAACCCCGGTCCCACCTGCAGGCCCACGGCCACCACGAAGAGAATCAGTCCGAACTCCTTGATGATGTGCAGCATCTCGACGTTGAGACTCACGCCGCAGGCGCTGAGGGCGATGCCCACGAAGAGCACCCAGGTGATGCCCAATGAGATTTTGGCGATTTTGATCTTGCCCAGAAGCAGCCCCACAAAGACGGACAATGCCAGATAAAGGATGGTGGGTCCGACGCCCGAACCGGTGAAAAGATTCAGCATAGCAAATGTTTTTTAAACTCGTTAACCAATGTGTTGTCGAGCCCGTGGAAGAGGTCGGAATCGAATTGGAGGTCTTTCTTGAGCTGTTGGAGGGCCCGTTGCAGCATCGCGTCGTGGTCGAATGCCAGCGCCGGCACTTCATCGAGGGGGAACCATTGGGCCCGGGCTGCATCGTCGCCGCCTTGGACGTCAGTTTTGTGCGTCAGGGTATAGAAGGCGATGGTGATGACCCGTTCACGGGGGTCGCGGTCCACCGTGGTGAAGGTCCCGAACTCACGCAGCCAGTCGGCCTCAAGGCCAGTTTCTTCGTTCAGCTCACGCACCACACCTTGTTCGGCGGTCTCGTCGATGTTCATGAAGCCACCTGGGAAGGCCCAGCAGCCTTTGAACGGCTCGCCGCCCCGTTCGATAAGCAGGACGTTGACTTTGCCGCCGTTGATGCCGAACACCACGCAGTCGGTGGTGACTGCCGGATGGGGGTATTTGTAACAAAACATAGCCTCTTTCATAAAGCGGTGCAAATTTACAATATAATAATAAAAGTTGTCGTATCTTTGCAGTCCAATTTGCAAGATATCATGAAAAGAATCGTTTTTGTGCTTCTGATCGCCGTCACGGCGTTGGGTCTCAGCTCATGTAGGAAAAGCGGCGTCGGCTTGTTTGCAGGTGATTATTCCTTTAAGACCTCGGGCGAAGTCACCCTCACTGCCCAGGCAGACGTCAACGGCAACAATGTCATCGTACCCGCCGTGATGAACGCCGGCATCGCCGACGAGATCGGGCAGATCAGCATCAGTCCCACCGACTACGACGACGAGGTGCTTGTGGTGATCAACCACATGGGTGGCGATGTGATTACCACCTATGGCACCTGCGAGCGAAACACCATCGTCCTCGACGACTTCCGGCGCAACACCCTGCCCATCTCCATCAACGGGCTGCTCTCCAACGAGACCTATATCACCGTGAGCGCCGTCGGGACCATGTACGAAGGCGACATGATCGTGTTCGACGTGTCGTTGAGCGGCCGGTGCACTATCGGGACGGCCACCTTCAAGATCAGGGACAAAAACGTGAAAACCGTCGCATACCGGAACTAAAGCCATGAAAAAGAGCCTATTACTGATTCCCATAGCGCTGATGCTCGCCGGTTGTGGAGACACCGACCCGCTGAAGGAACGCTTCATCGGCGGTCCTGCCGAAGAGCGCGTCATCAGCGTCGGCATGATGACCATCGACCCCACCGAGGGCATCGTCAGCAACACCTACCCAGGCTACCTCGAAGAGGGTCAGTCGGTTGACCTGGCCTTCAAATACGGCGGCCTGCTCGAACAGATCAACGTGAAGGAAGGCAGCCGCGTGGGCAAAGGCCAAGCACTGGCCCGCGTGTCCTCCCCCACCCTCGAGAATTCCCTCCGCTCGGCCCAAGCCACTTTGGTGCAAGCCCAAGATGCCTACGACCGCTTGAAGAAGGTGCACGACAACGGCAGCCTGCCTGAGATCAAGTGGAAGGAGATGGAGGCCAACCTCGAGAAGGCCCAGGCCGCCTATGACCTTGCCAACGCCATGATGGCCGACAACGTCATCAAGGCCCCTTTCAGCGGCACCGTCACCTCGGTCAACGCCGAAGTGGGCGAGAATGTCCCGCCCCTGAAGCCCATCGTCAGCTTGATCAACGCCGAGAAGCTCTCAGTAAAGATCAGCGTCCCCGAAGATGAGATCGCCCGCGTTGAAGTGGGCAGTCCCGCCGAGGTCGTCATCCCCGCCTTAGGTGACAAAACCTATACCGGCAAGGTCACCGAGAAAGGCATGACCGCTTCGCTGCTCACCCACAGCTACCCTGTGAAGGTGCTCATCCAACAAAGCGACAAGGAGCTCGTCCCCGGCATGATCGGCAAGGTGATGCTGAAGTCCGACGTCAACACCGGCATCGTCGTCCCTGCCAATGCCATTTTGATCAACAAGGACGGCAAGTTCGTGTGGGTCGAAGAAGATGGACGCGCCAGCCGCAGGTTTATCAAGATCGACGGTTATGCAGGCTCCGGCGTCATCGTGAGCGAAGGCCTGCACAGCGGCGACCATGTCATTGTGGAGGGGTACCAGAAGGTGAGCGAGGGGATGAAAGTTAAGAGTGAGGAGTTAGGAGTTAGAAGTGAGGAGTAAGAAGTGAGGAGTAATGGTTAAGATCAAGGGAAATAGGGGCATTATCGCGGGCAGCATCAGCCACCGTAAGATCGTGTGGATTGTGGTGGCCGTGGTGGTAGCTTTTGGCATCTATGCCCTCGTCGACATGAAGAAGGACGAGTTCCCGGCTTTCTCTTACCCCCAGGGCATCGTGGCGGGCGTGTACCCCGGTGCCAACTCCGAAGAGGTGGAGGCGCAGCTCACCAAGCCTCTCGAGGAGCTGCTGTTCGCCCTGCCTGAGGTGAACCGTGAAAGCACTTATTCCATCACCAAGGAGGGCATCTGCTACATCTACGTGATGCTCGACCTGACGAAGAACGATTACACCCAAGCCTGGACCAAGATACGGCAGAAGATCAACGACGCCAAGACGCTGAGCTTCCCTGCCGGCGTGCTTGCCATCGCCGTCATCGACGACTTCGGCAACACTTCGTCGCTGCTCATCGCCATGGAGTCGGCCGACAAGACCTACCGTGAGATGCGAGGTTACACCGACGATCTCACCCGTCGCCTGCGCAAGATCCCCCAGACCGGCAACGTGCGTGTGCTGGGCGAGCAGACCGAGGAGATCGCCGTCACCGTCGACAAGGAGAAGCTGGCTTTCTATGGCATCAGCCCCAACACCCTGATGCTGCAATATGCCTCGCAGGGGTTCCTGACCACAGCTGGCGCGATGGAGACCGACAACTTCGACCTGCCCTTGCACATCCAAAATCCCATGGTCTCAGAGCAAGAGCTTGAAAACCAGATCATTTACTCCGACGCCACCGGCACCACTGTCCGCCTACGCGACGTGGCCACCATAGAACGCCGCATGGCTCCCACCTCGAAGGTGGTCAACTTCAATGGCAACGATGCCCTGATCATCTCCGTGGAGATGCGCAAGGGCTTCAACATCGTGGCCTACGGCCGCAAGGTCGAGAAGGTGCTCAGCGAGTTCAGGGGGCAGCTACCCGACAGCGTGAAGCTCTACCGCATCACCGACCAGCCCAAAGTAGTGCAACGCTCCGTGAGTTCCTTCCTCCGCGACCTGGTCATCTCCATGATCGTGGTCATCGCCGTGATGCTGCTGCTCTTCCCCTTCAGAACCGCCTTGATTGCCAGTTCGGGACTGCCCGTCTGCACGGCTTTCAGTATCGGGTTGATGTATCTCTTTGGAATTGAGCTAAATACGGTGACTTTGGCCGCCTTAATCGTGGTTTTGGGCATGATCGTCGACGACTCCATCATTAATATCGACGGCTACATCGACAAGCTGAGTCAGGGGGTGGAGCCTTTCAGGGCCGCCACCAGCAGTGCCAGGGAGCTCTTCATGCCCATGCTCATCGCCACTGCCGCCATCGCCACCATGTTCTTCCCAATGACCCGCATCATCAAGGGTCCCTTGGGCGACTTCGTACAGCTCTTCCCATGGACGGTAGCCTTCTCGCTGATGGGTTCGCTGGCTTACGCCATGTTGGTGATCCCTTCGTTGGAGATCCTGTTCATCAAGCCTGACACCGAGAAGCCCCGCACCAACAGATTCATCCGGGCGCAGCGGCGCTTCTTCATCTTCTTGCAACGGCTTTACGACAAGATGCAGAACCACTGCTTCAGGCACCCCCACTTCACCATTGGCATGGGCCTGGGCTCCATCGCCTTGGGGGTGTTGATGTTTCTGGCCCTCAACGTGCAGATGATGCCCAATGCCGAGCGCGATTGTTTCGCTGTGGAGATCCGCCTGCCTGAAGGCAGCAGCCTCGAAGCCACCACCCGCATCAGCGATTCGTTACAGCACCTGCTGCTTCAGGACCAACGCGTCACCTCCGTCACTGCCTTCATCGGCGAGACTGCACCCCGTTTCCATGTGACCTACGCGCCCAGCATCCCGGCGCAGAACCTCTCGCAACTCATCGTCAACACCACCTCGAAACAAGCTACCGAAGACCTGTTGAAGGAGATGGACGATCGCTACTCCTACTACTTCGCCGAAGCCCATGTGCGATTCAGGCAGATGGACTATCAAGCGGTGACCACCCCGATTGAGATCTTCGTGTACGGCGACGACTACACCCAGACTGCCCCTGTGGCGGAGAAGATCAAGGACTTCATGCTCAGCCTCGACAAGGAGCTCCGCTGGGTCCATTCCGACTACGACGAGCAGTTGTCCTCGGTGAAAGTCACCATGAAACCCGAGGAATGCGCCCGGATGGGCATCACCAAGGGCATCCTCTCGCTCGACTTGGCCACCACCCTTAACGGCCAACCCTTGACCTCCATTTGGGAGGGTAGCAGAAGCATCCCCGTGAAGCTTTATTCCAAGCAGAACTACGACCCCAACGACTACGAATCGGTCCAGAACCAGCTGATTCCCACCATGATACCTGGCACCAGCGTGCCGCTCAGGCAGGTGGCCGACATCAGCCCCGAATGGCATCCGGCACAGCTCACCCATCACAACGGCAAGAACAACATCACCCTAGCCGCCGACATGAAGTTCTGGAAGTCGCAAGCTGCCAGCATGAAGAAGATCGAGCATTTCATCGACACTGAAATCAGGCCGACCCTGCCCGAAGGCGTAAGCATCGACTACGGTGGGCTCTCTTCGCTGAACACCATGGTCATCTCCCAGATTCTCAAGAGCTTGATTGCCGCCATCTTGGTTCTTCTGGCTTTTCTGGTAGCCTATTTCAAGAAGTTCAACCTGGCGGTGCTGACCTTGTGTTCCAGCTCGTTGTGCATGTTCGGCGCTTTCTTCGGCGAGTGGCTCTTCGGGCTCGACTTCGGCATGACTTCGGTGCTCGGCATCGTCAGCCTGATTGGCATCATCGTGCGCAACGGCATCGTGATGTACGAATATGCCGAGACCTTGCGCACCGAGGAAGGACTCGATGCCAAGGAAGCCGCCATGAAAGCCGGCAGTCGGCGCATGAGGCCTATCTTCCTCACCTCGGCCACCACGGCACTCGGCGTGCTGCCGATGATCATCACCCGCAACCCCTTGTGGATGCCCATGGGCGTGGTCATTTGCTTTGGCGTGGTGCTCTCGATGGTCATCATCCTCGCTGTGATGCCCGTGATGTACTGGCAGATCTTCCGCTTCGGCAAGAAAACCCCGCAACCCCAACCTGAAGCCGCATGAAAACACGTCTCTTCGTCATAGTAACCCTGTTGTTCAGCTTGAGTGCCCTGTCTCAGGAAGGTGACACACTGCGTCGGCTCACGGTGATCGACTGCATCGATTTGGCCTTGCAGAACAACCTCACGTTGAAGAACGACCAGCTGGAGATCGAGAAGGCCCGTGCCACCAAGAAAGAGGCGCAGACCGCCTATCTGCCCACGGTCACTGCCCAGGCTTTGGCTTTTGATGCCTTGAATCCCATGCTCAGCTTCGGCATCGAGGACATCGACAACGCCCTCGTGCGGCAGACCCTTTACAACCTTTACGCCCAATACGGTGCCGCCTTGAGGTTGAAGAAAGAATATTCCTTCGTCAAAAACGGCGTGTTGCTCAACACGATGGCCATCGAGCCAGTGTTTGCCGGAGGGCGCATCTACCATGGCAACCAGCTGGCCAAATTGGGCGTCGAAGCCGCAGAATATCAAGCTAAGATCAAGGAGGACGAGGTCTGCCTGCAAACCGAAAGCCTCTATTGGCAGATTGTCTCTTTGGAAGAAAAAATCGCCACCCTCGACCTGCTCGACCAGCTGCTGGACACCTTGAACAAGGACCTGAGCGGGGCCATCGAGGCGGGTTTGATGCTGCCCACCGACCAATACAAGGTGACGGTAAAGCAGAACGAAAGCCGGCTGAACCGGAAGAAGCTGGAAGACGGCATCACTTTGCTGAAGATGGCTTTGGGACAATACATCGGCGTTGAGTGGCAGACGTTAGTGCTCAGCGACACTTTGGGGCTGGAGACCGACCCTGCCGGGTATTATCAGGAGGCCTCCGCCGCCGTTGCCCGCCGCAACGAGTCGCATCTGCTCGAGCTCTCTTTGCAAGCCGAGCGGCTGAAGAAAAAGATGACCTTGGGAGAGGCACTTCCTTCGCTATTGGTAGGCGGAAGCGTCAACTACCATACCGTGCTCAAGAACTCCAAGCCCAACGCCATGGTATTCGCCGTGCTGCAGGTGCCCATCACTGACTGGCACAAGACCACCATCAAGTTGAAAAAGCACGACCTCGATGCAGCGATGGCCGAGAACAACCGTCAGAACTTCACCGAGATGATGGAGCTGCAGACCAACCAGGCTTGGTTCAACCTCCAACAGAGTTGCTTGCGAATTAATATGGCCCAGACCGCATTGAACGATGCCGAGGCCAATCTCAAGATCGCCCAAGACTACTATGAGGCCGGATTGGTGACTTTATCAGACTTGTTGGAGGCGCAGACCATGCTCAAGAACAGCCGCGACGAACTCAGCGACAGTCGGATTGAATATCGCCTTAACTTAGTAAAATACAAGCAGTTAACCCAGTTTTGATTGGATGAATTCCAATCCAGCTTGTAGGCGTTTCAGCGTTTCTTCCTTGCCGATGAGATACATGATGTCGGTGGAGCCGCCAGGAGTGGCTTGAAGGCCTGACATGGCGATGCGGGAGGGCCACATCAGGGGGCCGTACTTGATGTTGTTGTCGGCGGCCACCTTGGCAAAGGCCTCGCTGAGGGTTTCCTCGTCCCACTTGTCTATCCGATTCACTGCGTCGATGGTGGTCTTCAGGATATCGATGGAGGATTCCAGGGTGGATTTGTTTTTCTTGTTGATGTACATCTCCACGTCGTAAGGTGCCACTTCGAAGAGGAACTGCAGTTTGGAGGGAATCTCGGAGAACTTGTTGATACGCGGCTGCAACAGGGTGGCCAGCTTGTTCCATTTGGGTTCGAGGAAGGTGCCTTTCACGCCCGAGTACTCGAAGGCCATCTTGGAGAACTGCTCGAACGGCATGGCCTGGATATGTTGGGCGTTGACCCAGTCAAGTTTCTGGTAGTCGAACACGGCAGGGCTCTTGTGCAGGCCTGCCACTGAGAACACCTCGCAGAGCTCGTCCATGCTGAAGATCTCGTGTTCGTTTTTCGGCGACCAGCCCAGCAGGGCGATGTAATTGATGATGGCTTCGGGCAGGTAGCCTTCTTCCACTAGCGCCTGGAAGCTCACTGCGCCATGGCGTTTCGAGAGTTTGCTCACTGTGCCGTCGGGGTTCTTGCCGTTGATCAGGGGGAGGTGGATATAGCAAGGTACTTCCCATCCAAACGCCTGATACAGAAGGATATATTTCGGGTTGGACGAAAGGTATTCGCTACCGCGGATGATGTGGGTGATGCCCATCAGGTAGTCGTCGACCACATTGGCGAAGTTATAGGTCGGCATGCCGTCGCTCTTGAGCAGGATTTGGTCATCGAGGGTCTCGTTCTCGACGGTGATTTCGCCGTAGACCATGTCGTTGAAGGTGGTAGTGCCTTCGTGTGGCACTCTTTGGCGGATCACATACGGCTTGCCTTCGGCGAGGTTACGCTGCACCTCTTCGGGGCTCAGGTCGCGGCAGTGGCAAGTGCTCTCGAAGGGATTCTCCTTGGGTTCTTCGTCCTCCGGAGCCTCGTCTTCCGTCTTGGCGCAGAAGCAGTAGTAGGCTGCACCTTTCTCGATGAGTTTGAGGGCATATTCCTTATAGATGGCTTTGCGCTGGCTCTGCACGTAGGGGCCGTAGTCGCCGCCCACATCCGGACCTTCGTCATGGTGGATGTTGGCCGTTTCGAGGGTCTCGTAGATCACTCGTGTGGCGTCTTCCACATAGCGTTTTTGGTCGGTGTCTTCGATGCGGAGCACGAATTTGCCGTTTTGTGATTTGGCGAAGAGGTAGGCATACAAGGCGGTTCTAAGGTTGCCGATATGCATATAGCCTGTGGGGCTTGGGGCGAAACGGGTTCTGACGGTCATAGTTAGGAGTGAGGAGTTAGAAGTTAGAAGTTAATTGGCGGCAAAATTACAAATTATTTCTTCCAAAAATCTGCGTTTTTGATATTCAATTCATCGGGATCGAATTCCGGTTCCTTTCCTGCTTTTTTCTGGCGTTCGTAGGAGCGGAGAGCCCTGAAGGGGATCAGTGAGAGCAGGAGGATGGCGATGATGTTGATCCAGGCCATGGTGCCCACGCCGATATCGCCCAAGGTCCACATCAGGCTGGCCTTGTTGAGTGAACCGTAAAACACGGCAGCGATGAGAGCCACCCGCAGAATCCAGATGAACACCTTTTCCTTACGGCCTTTTCCGAAAAGGTACACCAGGTTGGTCTCAGCGTAGTAGTAATACGCCATGATGGTGGTGAAGGCGAAGAAGAACAAGGCTATCGACACGACCAGACCGCCGATTTTTCCACCCAGCAGTGTGCTGATGGCCGCCGAGGTGTACGACACGTCCGGCTCACCCAGTTGGGCTATTGTTGAAGTGTAGAGCATGCTACCGTCGGCACCGAACACGTTGTAGGTCTTGCAGGCCAGGATCATCACCGCGGTGGCAGTACATACCAGCAGGGTGTCGACATAGACTGAGAAGGCCTGCACCATTCCTTGTTTCACGGGATGGGTCACTTTGGCGGCAGCGGCCACGATGGGTGCTGTGCCTTGACCCGCCTCGTTCGAGTATATGCCACGTTTCACGCCCCAGGCGATGGTGCTGCCGAGGATGCCGCCAAACACCTCGTTCATACCGAAAGCGCTGCGGATCATGTCGCCGAAAACAGCTGGGACTTCCCCTGCATGGACAATCAGGATGACGATGGAAAGCAGGATGTAGAGGATGGCCATGAAAGGCGCCACGATCTGGGCCACATTGGCGATGCGCTTGACGCCGCCGATGATGACGAAACCGATCAACAGGGCCACACCCAGACCGATCCAAGCCGGATTCACCTCAAGGGTGTTGGCGAAGGAGATGGCAATGCCGTTGGACTGCACTGGAGGCAGGAACACGCCACAAGCCACCACGGCACAGACGGCGAAGACGATGCCCAACCACTTGGCCTTTAGGCCCTTCTCGATGTAATAGGCCGGTCCGCCGCGGTACTCGCCTTTGTGGTTTTCCTTGAAGATCTGTGCGAGGGTAGCTTCGGCGAAGGCTGATCCGGCACCCAGGAAGGCGATGATCCACATCCAGACGATGGCGCCGGGGCCGCCGTAACCGATGGCGGTGGCCACGCCCACGATATTACCCGTGCCCACGCGGCCCGAGAGGGCCATGGAGAAGGCCTGGAACGAGGTGATGCCTGTCTTTTGGGTCTTGTCGGTTGAAAACAGCAAGCGCGCCATCTCACCGAAGCGGCGCACTTGCACGAAACGCGTGCCGAAGGAGAAGTAGAGTCCTGCGGCGAGGCATAAAAACACCAAGGCTGGGCTCCAGACCCAGCCGTTGATGGTGCTTATGAGGTTTTCTATCATCTTCTACCTCCTGTGGAGCTAGAAGTTCTAGAAGAACTGGAGGATCTAGAGCTGGAGCCGGAGCTGGAGCGGTTGCTGCTGGAGTCGTTGGAGCGGCTGGTGCTGGAGCTGGAGCTGCTGGTTCCGGTGCGGTTGCTGCTCGAAGAGCTGCTTGAGGAGCTGGTTCTGGTCGAGGAGCTGCTGGAGCTGGTCCCGGTGCGACCGCTGCTGGAGCTACCTGAGCTGCTGGAGCCGTTGGAGCTGGGGCGGACAGTGGCGTTGCTATCGGAGGAGGAGCTGGAGGTTCTAGAAGAGCTGGAAGAGCTGGGGGTTCTAGAGCTGGAGCCGCTGGAGCTGCCTGAGTTGTTGTTGCTCGGGCGGACGGTAGCGCCGCTGTCGCTTGAGTTGCTGGGGCGGACTGTGGCGCCGCTGTTGCCGGAGTTGCCGGAGTTGCTGGCGCCGTTGGAGCTCATGCTACCGGGGGTGCTGCCGCTGTGCGGGCGGACGGTAGCCTCGGAGGGCTTGTTGTAGCCAGGGGTCTCGTGTTCCGGGTAGAAGTTGGCCGGATAGCCGCCGTGGCTGTGGTGGTGGTGGTAGGTGTGGTGGTGCGGATCCATGGGAGCCCATCCGTGAGGGCCTCCGGGTCCCCAGCCGCCGGCAGGCGGAGGAGGCAGCATCGGGTAGTAGCCGTCATAGTAGAAGCGGTAGTCGCAGGGGCGGTGGTAGTGGCGCGGGCGAGGTCCGACGTGGATGACCACCCAAGGCTCGTCGCGGTAGCCGTACCAGCAGAAGCGGATCGGCTCGAAGTACTCGAAGGTGGTGAAGCTGTAGAGCTCGTCATAGAGTTCGTAGTAGGGCATCACTGTGTAGCGCACTGAGGGGTTCGGGCGATAGGCCGGGATGCTGACTGCGATTCTCTTGATGCAGCCGGCGCCAATCCGCATGTATTCGGTGGCGTAGCAGTAACCGTTATCGGGATCGAGGTAGATATAGAGATCGCCACGATAGGTGTAATCTCCGATGTTTTGGATATCGTAATAGATGGTGACCGAGTTGTAGTCATAGGTCAGCACGGGTTGTGAGACCAAGACTAATTCTGGCGGATAGCCGTTCGCTGCTTTGGCGATGATCATCCCCATCACTAACAGGGAAGTCATTAAGAATTTCTTGGTTTTCATGATGCTTCGTTTTTAAGGGTTAAACGTTCAGTTTTTACTCTTAACAAATACCGTTCCAAGTTATTTTTCGATCACGCGGATGGCGCCGGCATAGTTGATATGCGGATGGTTGGCCAGGAAGGCGGTGAGGGCTTCGTTGGAGGTGCGGAACAGCGAGGTGCCCGGGTCGGCATGTTCGAAGTCGAATGCCGACGACATGTAACTGTTCATCACCACTTTATAGGTAGCTTTCAGGTCGAGTGGCTTGCCGTTGGCGAGGGTCACCTGGCAGTCTTTCATTTGGCCTTCGTCGTCGACCGAATAGGTATAGGAGCATCCGGCGCAGTAGTTCGGGCCGTGGTCGGTGAAGAACGAAACGCCCAGGAAGTCGACGATTTCCTGACCCGTCATGTTGAACAGGATCAACTCGTTGTCGAAGGGATCGAGCGAGAAGAGGTCTTTCAGGGTGATGGGGCGGACTCCGATGGTGTCGAAACGCACGCCTCCGAAGTTTTGGAAGGAGAGGTCGGCTCCGGCCATTTCCAGGTCGGCATCGGCCATGAGGGAGCCGAGGCATTGGAAGCAGTCGTCGATGGCGGCGTCGTTATAGCCCAGCACTTTCAAGAACACTTCGTTGTTGTTGAATTTATCCACCATGGCTTTGACCTTCTCATCTTTTTCCTTGATGGTATTGACGGGGATGTTGTGGCTTTCCTTGGCGATCATCTTGCCGTTCTTGTCGAAGGTGAAGGTGCTCAGCGTCAGGTATTTGACCTTGTTCATTGCCTGGGTCACCAGCACGCCGTTGGAGAAGGTGTTGTCGTTGACGAGGGTATGGCTATGGCCGCCGAAGATGGCGTCGAACTGCGGGAACTGTTCGGCCAGTTCCATATCCTCTTCGAAGCCACGGTGTGACAGCAGGAAGAGTGCGTTGCACTCGTCGCGGAGGAACATATAGTCGGGCAGCACCTCTTCGATGGGGCGGAAGTGGCTGCCGCCTGCGTTGTCGGGATGGAAGTCCGGGATTCCGTTGGGGCCCAGTTGGATGGCGCCGATGACGCCTATCTTGAGTCCGTTGCGTTCGAAGATGACGTAGGGTTTGACGGGCATGTTGAGAGTGTCGTCGAAGGTGACGTTGGCGCACACGAAGGGGAAGTTGGCAACGTTCATCACGTTGCGGAGGGCTTCGACGCCGCTATCCCATTCATGGTTGCCGAAGCAGGTGAGGTCGAATCCCACGGCGTTCATCAGTTCGGCCATCGGGCGTGCCGGTTCGTCGGCGCGGTCGTTGATGGGGTTGCCCGAGCGGTTGTCGCCCGCTGAGAACAGCAGCAGGTCAGGGTACAGGGTACGGAGGCTGTCGACCACGTGGGCCAGTTTGGGCATATTGTCGATGTTGGCGTGCATATCGTTGATGGAGGCGATATACAGCTTGGTCTCTTTGGGTTGGCAGCCGGCCAAGGCAAGAAGGACGACCAAGGCGATCAGGAGGTGCTTTCTCATAGCTTGATGTAGATTTTCGAGTTAGCACGGATGGAACCGCTCATGTCAACGATGTTGCCGTAGGCGTCTCTGACCTCTTTGACGGCGGTTTTGGTGGGGATGTTCTGGTCTCTGAAAAAAGCCATGACAGCTGATTTCACTTTGGCTCCGTAATAGGTTTTCACCGGAGTGTCATTAACATAGACGATCATATTCAAGAATTTTAAGATTGATTTCTGAAAAACAATAGGCAAAGTTATAAAAAAAACACGCTAATCGGCACCTATTTTCGCAAAAACCATTATTTTTGTATTTTCATTTAAAACTACGCATCATGAAACTAGACGGACGCAGAGAAAGCACCAACGTGGAAGACCGCCGTGGCAAAGGCGGAGTCAAGGCTGCCGGCGGCATCGGCCTCGGTGGCATCATCATCGCATTGATCATCATGTTTATGGGCGGCGACCCCAGCCAGGTCATGGAACAGATGGGAGGCGCGCAAACTGAAACCGAATACACCGACGGCCAGGACTACAGCCAGGTGGATGTGGAGCTGATGACGTTCTGCAAACAGATCTTGGCTGGCACCGAAGATGTATGGACCCAGGAATTCAAGAAGCTGGGCTTGACCTACCGTCCTCCGAAGATGGTCATCTTTGCCGGATCGGTACAGTCGGGTTGCGGCGGTGCGACGTCGGAAAGCGGTCCTTTCTATTGCTCGGCCGACGAGACGGTATATCTCGACTTGGAGTTCTTCAAGACCATGAAGCGCCAGATCGGTGCGGACGGCGACTTTGCCTATGCCTATGTGATTGCCCATGAGGTGGGACATCATGTGCAGAACCTGCTGGGCACTTTGGGTGAAGCCCATGAGCAAATGGCCCGTTATGGCAAGAACACCAAGGGTTACAACCAGACCAGCGTACGCTTGGAGCTGCAGGCCGACTTCTATGCCGGTGTGTGGGCCTATCACGACAACCAGATGTTCGGTTCGTTGGAGGACGGCGACGTTGAAGAGGCTTTGAATGCCGCTTCCAAGATTGGCGACGACTACTTGCAGAAGCAGGCTTATGGCAAGACCATGCCCGAGACTTTCAACCATGGCACCTCGGAGCAACGCTCGCGCTGGCTGAAAAAGGGCTTAAGGACGGGTGATGTGAGACAAGGGGACACGTTCTCGCCGAGCTATAGCTCACTTTAATTAACGAACAATTAAAACAATGAAACCAAGTTTAAAGGATCCGGTCTTCAACCGTGGTTGTTGCAAGATGAAGGGCGATTTTGCGGAGGGTCAGCTGGTGCTGAACCGCAGCGCCTGCAAGTTGCACGAATACAACTGGATGAAGGATTACGAAGGAGAGAAGACCGAAGGTACGCCCTTGATTGCCGAAGTGCGATTCAAGAACGACCATAAAGACTTTTACACCTACCCTGAGGAGCTCGACCTGCACGAGGGCGACTTGGTGGCGGTAGAGGCTGCCATAGGGCACGACATCGGCATTGTGACGCTGGTGGGTCCCCTGGTGGAGAAGCAGATGAAGCGCAAGCGTTACCGCACTCCCTTGGAGGAGATGCGCAAGGTGTACCGTCGTGCAAGGGCTAACGACGTGGAGAAGTGGCTTGCCGCTATCGCACTGGAAGACAGCACTTTGTATCGCACCCGCACCATTGCCGAGAACCTTGGGTTGGAGATGAAGCTCAACGATATCGAGTATCAGGGCGACAAGACCAAGGCCATTTTCTATTATACCGCCGATGGACGTGTCGACTTCCGCGAGTTGATCAAGAAGCTTGCCGAGGAGTTCCACATCCGCATTGAGATGCGGCAAATCGGTGTACGGCAGGAGTCGGCCAAATTGGGTGGCATGGGCTCCTGTGGCAGGGAGTTGTGCTGTGCTTCATGGATCAGCACATTCCAGAGTGTGACCACCAGTGCGGCGCGCATCCAGCAGCTCTCGCCCAACCCCCAAAAGCTGGCGGGCCAGTGCGGCAAGCTGAAATGCTGCCTCAACTACGAATACGAGGCTTATGCCGACGCCTTGAAGGCTTTCCCTGACGCGAACATCGTGTTGAAGTTCGAGAACGGCGATGCCATCCACCAGAAGAACGACGTGTTCAAGGGCATCATGTGGTACTCCTACACCACCGACAAGGGCAACATCATGGCCATTCCGGTGGACAAGGTGAAGGAGATCATCGAGATGAACAAAGACGGCAAGAAGCCTGAGAAACTGGAGGACTACGCTGTGACGAAGGAGCAGCATACCAACGAAGGATACAGCGAGAAGGACCTTAACAAGATGAGCGATTGATTAAGTGAGGAGTGAGGAGTTAGAAGTTAGGAGTGACGAATGAGGAGTATTAGATTCATATTGGGATTAACAATTATCCTGTCATTCTATGCTTGTGGCGGTCACGGCTTCGACCAGCGCGGGGTGATTCCCGAGGCGAAGTGGGACGTGGAGCACCGTGTGCCTTTCGACGTGACGGTGAACGACACGGTGGGCATTTATGCCTTCGGGATGAACCTGCGGCACATGGAGAACTACCGTTACAGCAACCTTTATGTGTTTTTGCACACGACGCTGCCCAACGGCAACGAGATGTGCGACACCATCCAGTGCCTGTTGGCCGCACCTGACGGCAGGTGGGTTGGCAAGAGCAGCGGCAGCATGAGGGACCTGCACATCACCCTTAATCCCGCGATGCGCTTTCCTTTGGAGGGAACCTATCATTTTGAAATCGAGCAGGCCATGCGCGAGCCCGTGCTGAAGGGCATCGCCGACATCGGGCTGTTCATCGAAAAGCAACCATAAATCATGAAAGAACAACAGAAGAAAAACACCGGGAAAAAGAAAAAGGGCGACGACAACGGGCGGAAGGCCGTGCGGGTGCTATGGAGCCTCTTCGGCATTGCGTTAGTGGTGGTCGTGCTGTTCTTTTTCTGCGTTGCCAAAGGTGTGTTCGGCACCATGCCCACCTTCGAGGAGCTGGAGAATCCCCAGACCAACCTGGCCACCCAGATCATCTCGTGCGACGGCAAGGTGTTGGGCAGCTATTATGTGGAGAACCGTTCCAATGTGCGTTACAACGAGCTGTCGCCTTATCTGCCGCAGGCCTTGATCAGCATTGAGGACGAACGTTTCTACAGCCATTCCGGCATTGACGGCAAGTCGTTGTTCCGCGTGGCTTACGGCGTGCTCAGCGGCAACAAGAAAGGCGGCGGCAGCACCATCACCCAGCAGTTGGCCAAGAACCTGTTTCCCCGTGGCGAGAACCTGAGCAAGATGAAGCTGGTGTTGCGCAAGTTCCAGGAATGGATCACCGCCACCAAGTTGGAATACAACTATTCGAAGGACGAGATCATCGCCATGTACCTCAACACGGTGGCTTTCGGGCACAACGCCTATGGCATCCGTTCGGCGGCCAAGACTTTCTTCGACAAGGATCCCAAGGACCTGAACATCGAGGAGTCCGCCTTGATGGCTGGTGTGGTGAACGCCCCTACCCGCTTCAGTCCCGTGCGCAACCCCGAGCGTGCATTGCAGCGCCGCAACATCGTGCTGAAGAGCATGGAGAAGAACGGCTACATCACCTCAGCTGAATACGACTCCATCTCGCAGATTCCCATCGACATGTCGCATTTTGGCGTGATGGACCACAACAGCGGCCAGGCCACTTATTTCCGCGAGCAGTTGCGCAAGGAGCTCACTGAGTGGGCCAGCACCCATTATCGTGCCGACGGCAAGCCATACAACATCTATCGTGACGGTTTGAAGATCTACACCACCATCGACTCACGCATGCAGCGTTACGCCGAGGAGGCTGTGAGGGAGTTCATGGGCGGTTCGTTGCAGCCCAGTTTCTACAAGCACTGGCAGGGCAAGAAGAACGCCCCGTTCTCGCTGAACGACAAGGACCAGATTGAGGCCCTTTTGGAGGCTTCGATGAAGCGCAGCGACCGTTACCGCAACCTGAAGAACCAGGGCATGGATCCTGATTCCATCAGGAAGGTGTTCGATATCCCGGTGGAGATGACGGTGTTCTCGTGGGACGGTCCCATCGACACCATCATGACGCCATGGGATTCCATCATGTATTACAAGTGGTTCCTGCAAGCCAGCCTAGTCTCCATCGAGACCCACACCGGCCACGTGAAGGCTTATGTGGGCGGCATCGACTACCGTTATTTCAAATACGACCATGTGACCCAGGCCCAGCGCCAGGTGGGTTCCACCTTCAAGCCCTTCCTTTATTCGCTGGCCATGCAGGAAGGCGAGTACACCCCTTGCACCAAGATTCCGAACATCCCTTATAACATCCAGTTGGAGGACGGCAAGTTCTGGTCGCCCCGCAACTCTGGCGGCAAGCATGTGAATGAGGAGGTGACATTGAAATGGGCGTTGGCCCAGTCGAACAACTGGATCTCCGCTTACCTGATGAACAGGTTCGGTCCGCAGGCCGTGATCACCATGGCGAGGAGGATGGGTGTGGAGTCACCCATCGATCCCGTGCCCGCCATCTGTCTGGGTGTATGCGACTTGAAGCTCATCGAGATGGTCGGTGCCATGAGCACCTTTGCCAACCAGGGTGTGTATATCAAGCCTATGTATATCACCAAGATCGAGGACAAGAACGGCAACGTCATCGAGCGTTTCGCCCCTGAGGAGTCGGAGGCCATGAGCGAGGTGACCGCCTACAAGATGATTGAGTTGATGAAGGGCGTGGTACAGAGCGGCACTGGTGTGCGTTTGCATTACAAATACAACCTCAACAACCCCATTGCCGGCAAGACCGGTACCACGCAGAACCAGAGCGACGGTTATTTCATGGGCATCACCCCCGACCTCACCACTGGTGTGTGGGTAGGTGCCGAGGACCGCAGCGTGCACTTCCGCAGCACTGAGTTGGGTCAAGGTTCCCGCACGGCGTTGCCCATCTGGGCGCTTTACATGCAGCGTGTGTATGCCGACCCGACCTTGCACATCAGCAAGGGCGACTTCCCCAAGCCCACTGCTCCGGGTGTCGACTTGGACTTCAACTGCGACAAGTACGAGATCGACTATGATGCGGTGGAGTATATTGACACTTTCTAAAAAGCTTAGACCATGGCCAGTTCCAATTTCGTTGACTATGTGAAGATCTTTTGCCGTTCGGGCAAGGGCGGTTCAGGCTCGATGCATTTCCGCAGGGAGAAGTACATCCCCAAGGGCGGTCCCGACGGTGGTGACGGCGGTCGTGGCGGCGACATCATCTTGCGCGGCAACGCCCAGATGTGGACCTTGCTGCACTTGCGTTACACCAAGCATTTGTTGGCTGAGGACGGCGTGCCGGGTGGCAGCAACCAGCTCACTGGAGCTGCCGGCAAGGACGTGTTTATTGACGTGCCGTTGGGGACGGTGGCTTACGATGCTGAGACCCGCAGACAGCTGGGCGAGATCACCGAGGACGGACAGACCGTGGTGTTGTTGAAAGGCGGTCGCGGCGGTAAGGGCAATGCCTTTTTCAAGACCGCCACGATGCAGGCTCCCAAGTTCTGCCAGCCCGGCGAGCCTTCGCAAGAGCTATGGATCGTGCTGGAATTGAAGCTATTGGCCGATGTTGGATTGGTAGGTTTCCCCAATGCTGGCAAATCGACCCTGTTGTCGGTGGTATCTGCTGCAAGGCCTGAGATTGCCGACTATCCTTTTACCACTTTGGTGCCCAACCTTGGCATTGTGAGTTACCGTGACCACAGGAGTTTTGTGATGGCTGACATCCCTGGCATCATCGAAGGCGCAGCAGAAGGTAAAGGTTTGGGTATCAGATTTTTACGTCATATTGAAAGAAATTCCACCTTGTTGTTCATGGTGCCTGCCGACAGTGCTGATGTGAAGGCGGATTATGATGTTTTGCTCAACGAGTTGAAGAAATACAATCCCGAGTTGATGGACAAGGAGCGTTTGTTGGCTATCACCAAGTGCGACCTTGTTGATGAGGATAGGATCAAGGAGATCAAGAAGCATTTGCCGAAGAAGGTGCCGCATGTTTTCATTTGTTCGGTGACGGGTCAGGGGATTCAGGAATTGAAGGATTTGATTTGGTTGACCTTGAATAAAGAGGACGAGGGATGGTAAGATGGAAGCTATTGATAGTCAGTTGTTTCTGTTTTTGAACGGGTTGCATACGGAGTGGCTCGACACGGTGATGGTAGCCATTACCGAGATGTGGCTGTGGATTCCTCTCTATATTCTGTTGCTTTACATGGTTTTCAAGCAATACGGCAAGCGCGGCTGGTGGGTTTTGCTGGCTGTGGTGGTATTGATTTTGTGTTCCGACCAACTGTCGGCCCATGTGTGCAAGCCGTTGTTTCAACGGTTAAGACCTTGTTTCAACCCCGATTTGGAGGGTTTGGTGCATTTGCCGAAGGGGTTGCCCGGGGGGCGGTATGGTTTTGTTTCGTCGCATGCCGCCAATACGTTTGCGGTGGCCACTTTTTTGACGGCGGTGTTAAGGAAAAGCTATCGCAGTATAGGTTGGTGGCTGTTTGCTTGGGCTCTTGTTTCGAGTTATTCCCGAATATATATAGGTGTACATTACCCGGGCGACATTTTGGCTGGGGCGGTTTTGGGAGTGCTGATAGGGCTTATTATTGCGATGATTGTTCGACGGTTACTCGTCTCATTTGAAAACCACCTGGATGGAAGAGCGGATGTCGAGGCCCCAGAGGGATGACATGCGGGCGTGGTTGAGGGCCAGCTCGAGGTAGCCGTGGGTGCCGAAGAGGGCTACGGGGTCGAGGGGATCCACGTCGTCGTAGCAGTCGGAGATTTCGTCGATGGTGTAGAGGTCGCCTTTGACTTTGATGGTGAAGTCGCGGCCCTTGCCCACTTCCTCGAACAATTCCTTGGAGATATTGGTAATGAGATTTTCGTAGGCGTCGACGTGCATGACGATACCCTCGATGATGTTGTTTTTGACTGTGGCGCAGAACGAGCCTCCGTTGTTGAGTTGTTCGCGTTTTGCCCCGATGTTGGCCAGTGGTTCGCCTTTGGCGATCATGACGGCCACTTTGGCAAAGCGGTCGCGGGTGCTGAAGGTGTAGAGGTTGGTGTCCTGTTCCACATCGATGAACACCGCCTCGTCGAACTCATTGTCGAGGATATGGCTGAAGATGCCATTATCGGTCCCCACGAAATACTGTCCATGAGCCTTGACCACGACATGCGGGTTTTGGTCTGACTCGATGGTCTCGACGGCGAGGATGTGGATGGTGCCTTCGGGGAAATTGCGGTAGCAGTTACGCAGGATGAAGCCTGCCTCGGCGATGTTGTAGTGCGAGATCTCGTGGGTGATGTCGACGATGGTGGCATTGGGAATCTGTGAGAGTATCACCCCTTTCACTGCCGCGGTGTAATAGTCGGCAGAACCCCAGTCGCTCGTCAACGTGATGATGGCCATTTGTAACCCAATAAAATATGTTTGCAAAGATATGATTAAATCTGAAAAAAATGAAGAAACATTTCATTACCTTTGCAAAAAATTACGAACAAAAATGGCAGAACAGATACTCCAGATAGAAAATGTCGATCCGAAGGACCTTCATGGGCCCAACGACAGGTATCTGAACAAGGTGAAGGCGCTGTTTCCGAAGTTGAAGATCATCGCTCGGGGCGACTTCGTGAAAGTGATTGGTGACGAGGACGAGATGGAGTATTTCATCAACCGTTACGAGATGCTCACCATGCAGCTGGAACGGAAGGGCAAGATCGACGAGCGCGACATCGAGGACATCATGAAGGCCAACAGCGACGTGGAGTTGCAGCAGAAGATGTCGGAAAGCGATGTGTTGGTGTTCGGTCGGGGCGGCTTGGCGGTGAGGGCCATCACTGCCAACCAGAAGCGGATGGTGAGTGCCTCGGAGCACAAGGACTTGGTGTTTGCCATCGGTCCGGCAGGCACCGGCAAGACCTACACGGCAGTGGCTTTGGCTGTCAGGGCGCTGAAGGCCAAGCAGGTCAGGAGGATTATTCTGACCCGTCCCGCGGTAGAAGCCGAAGAGCATCTGGGGTTCCTTCCCGGCGACTTGAAGGACAAGCTCGACCCCTATCTTCAGCCTTTGTATGACGCCTTGCGCGACATGATTCCCAGCTCGAAGCTGGAAGGCTATATGGAGGACCACACCATCGAGATTGCGCCTTTGGCATTCATGCGCGGTCGCACTTTGGACCATGCCTTTGTGATTTTGGACGAGGCCCAAAACGCCACCCGCAGCCAGTTGAAGATGTTCCTCACCCGCATGGGTCGCTCCGCCAAGTTCATCATCACCGGCGACATCACCCAGATCGACTTACCACCCCACGTCCCTTCGGGGCTGCCTCAGGCCATGGAGGTGCTGAAAGACGTGAAGGGCATCGAATTCATCATATTGGATGACAAGGATGTGGTTCGTCATAAACTGGTCACTGACATCATTAACGCCTATAAGAGAAGACAGGAGACCGAAGAGGGAAGTCAGAACGAAGAAGAACTAACTGAACAACAATAACAATGAACGCTTTAACCAGAACAGATTTTAACTTTCCCGGACAGACCGGTGTTTACCATGGCAAGGTCCGCGATTGTTACTTTATTAACAACGAATATATGGTCATGGTGGCCACTGACCGCATTTCCGCCTTTGACGTGATTTTGCCGAAGGGCATCCCCTACAAAGGCCAGGTACTCAACCAGATAGCCGCCATGTTCCTCGACGCCACTGCTGACATCGTGCCCAACTGGAAGCTCGCCACACCCGACCCGATGGTGACCATCGGCAAGTTGTGCAAGCCCTTCCCTATCGAGATGATCATCAGGGGGTATCTGACTGGCAGTTCCTGGAGGACCTATAAAAGCGGTCAGCATGTGATTTGCGGGGTGCAGATCCCTGACGGCATGAAGGAACACCAGAAGTTCGCCGAGCCCATCATCACCCCGACCACCAAGGCCGAAGAAGGCCACGACGAGGACATCTCACGCGAGGAGATCATCAGCAGAGGTTTGATCAGCGAGAGCGACTACCGGCAGATTGAGGACATCACCCGCAAGTTGTTCCAGAGAGGCACTGAGATCGCTGCCAAACAAGGATTAATTCTTGTGGATACGAAATACGAGTTCGGCAAGATTGGCGACCAGATCGTGTTGATGGACGAGATCCACACTCCCGACTCGTCGCGTTATTTCATCGCCGACCAGTACGAGGAGCGTTTCGCCAAGGGCGAGCCTCAGGTGCAGCTCTCGAAGGAGTTTGTGCGTGAGTGGCTGATGGCCAACGGTTTCCAGGGCAAGGAAGGCCAGAAGGTGCCCGAGATGACCCCAGCTTATGTGGAGAGTGTTTCCGAAAGGTATATCGAGTTGTATGAGAAGGTGACCGGGCACAAGTTCGAGAAGGCGCCGGATTCGGAAGACTTAGCCAAAAGGATTGAAAATAACATAAAAGCATATTTGAAATGAGAAAACTCTTGATGATTACGGCGTTGCTGCTGTCGGTGATGGTGGCTAGAGCCGACGAGGGCATGTGGTTGCCTTATTCGTTGAATGGCCAGAACTTGGCTGAGATGCAGGCGTTGGGTTGCAAACTCACTGCCGAGCAGATTTTCAGCTTCAACCAACCCAGCATCAAAGATGCCATCGTACAGTTCGGCGGCGGTTGCACTGGTGAGATCATCTCGCCCGAGGGGCTGCTGCTCACCAACCACCACTGCGGTCTGAGCTATGTGCAGAAGCATTCATCGGTGGAGCACGACTACCTCACTGACGGTTTCTGGGCCAACGAGAAGAGCCAGGAGCTACCCAACCCGGGACTCTCCGTTCTGTTCCTCAACAAGGTGGAAGACGTGACCGAGGCCGTGCTGGCCGGTGTCACCACTGAGACCACCGAGGCCGAGCGTGAGGAGTTGGTGGCCAAGAACAGCCAAGCCTTGGTCAAGGAGCGCAAAGGCGACCGCAAGGTGCGCGTGGAGGTGGTACCTTTCTACAGTGGCAACCAATACATCCTCTTCGAGTACGACGAATACAAGGACGTGCGCTTAGTGTGCTGTCCCCCGTGGGGCATCGGCAAGTTCGGCGCCGACACCGACAACTGGACCTGGCCCCGCCACAAGGGCGACTTCAACATCTTCCGCGTCTATACCGCCCCTGATGGCAGTCCTGCAGAATACAGTGCCGACAACATCCCGATGAAGAGCAAATGGTATCTTCCCATTAATTTGGACGGTGTGAAGCCCGGCGACTATGCCATGATCCTTGGCTATCCGGGAAGCACCGACCGTTATTCCACTTCTTACACGGTGAAGAACGTGATTGAGGAAGAAGGTCCCGCCATCATCGACTGCCGTACCACCAAGCTCAACAACTACCGCAAGCACATGGACGCCGACCAGGAGGTCTTCATCATGTATGCCTCGAAGCAGGCCAGCGTGTCGAACTACTGGAAGTACTACATCGGTCAGGTGAAACAGCTGAAGCGCAATCACGTGTACGAGCGTCGCCAAGCTCAGGAAGCCGACTTCAGGAATTGGGTGAACGGCAGCGCGGTGCGTCAGGCTGAATATGGCAAGATTTTCGACGGCATCGAGCAGAAATGGCAGATCCTGGACGAGATCCAGAAGTCGTTTGTATATCATCGTGAGGCCGGTTGGAACGGTGGCGAGGCCATTGCTTTCAGCCGCAGGTTCATGCGCATCAACAAGATGTTTGAGGACAAGGCCGAGAAGGACGACATCAAGGCTGCTGCCGCCAAGATGCAAGGCAGCGTGGACGCTTTCTTCAAGGATTACAGCATGCCGCTTGACCGCGATGTCACTGCTGCCCTGTTGGCTTTGTTCTACAAGAACATCCCTGTGGCTTTGATGCCGCAGCAAGTATTGAAAATCGGCATGGAAAACGAGGGTGACTTCACCGCTTGGGTGGAAAAAGCCTTCGAGAAGAGTGTATTCACCGACAAGGACCGTATGCAGAAGTGGTTGGAGAAGCCCAAGAGCTTGGACAAGGACCCGTTGTATGCCATGGCGATGGACATCATCGACTCGTATCAGGTGCTGTATGCCCGTTATGAAGAGGCCCAGAACCTCGGCAATGCCGGCGAGCGCCTTTACATGAAGGGTTTGATGGAGATGCAGCAGGACCGCAACTTCTATCCTGACGCCAACTTCACCATGCGTCTGACTTACGGTACTGTGGAGCCTTACAAGGCCGCCGATGCCGTCAACTACAACTACTACACCACCATGAACGGTGTGATGGCCAAGTACGTGCCTGGCAACTGGGAGTTCGACATTCCTCAGGATGTGCGCGACCTTGTGGCCAAGAAGGATTACGGCCGTTATGCGGATGAAAACGGTGATTTGGTCGTGAACTTCATCACCACCAACGACATCACCGGCGGCAACTCGGGCAGTCCCGTCATCGACGGCGAGGGCAACCTGATCGGCTTGGCCTTTGACGGCAACTGGGAGGCCATGAGCGGCGACTTGAGCTTCGAGCAGAAGGTGCAGCGCACCATCTGCATGGATGCCCGTTACCTGCTTTGGTGCATCGAGAAGGTCGGAAAATGCGACAACATCATCAAGGAGTTGGTGATCAAATAGAATTGTCTTCTATATTTTGAAAGTAAGGCTGTCACGATGTGGCAGCCTTATTTTTCTGTCAGCATCATTAATAATTCATTTGGCGTAACCACGATGGGGCTTTTCGGAAAATGTTTGAGATTACCTGTAACAACAAAAGCTCCCTTCATTGATAGTGCGGACTCGTAAAACACGACATCAGTGGAATCAGGGAAAAAAGCAAAGATTGTGTGACAACATGGCCGAAACAAGCACATTGGTGTCAAAAACAGCAAAGACACTCATCTTTCGGCATGGGCTTTTCGGATTTCCTCATCAATTTCTTCCATGGTCAGATCCGGAGTCTCACCCATTTCGGCTCTTCTCCTCATTGCCATAAAAGCTTCTTGTGCTTGTTCCAAATACCCTGCCCTATCTGATCTGATCTCAAAAGGAATTTTTCCACGTTGCACCACCGCTTTTGCAAAAATGTTCATAGCGGTATTGGCACTCATGCCAAATTCGGCACAAAGAGCGTCGAAACGTTGTTTTAAAAATGAGTCCATTCTCACCGTCATGGATACTTGAGCCATAGTAATTGCGTTAAGATCTGCGCAAAGATACGAATTTTTAATCATAATGATATATTTTTAAAGCATTTTTAAATAAAACGATATCAAAAAGACGAAAATTTGTATCTCGACTGCAAAAATACTACAATTATTTAAGTTTGCAACTATTTTTTTATGAATAATTTTTCAACTGGAATTTTTCTTTTTGGTATTCCGAAAAGCACTTGAAGAAATCATAGCCCAGCAGGTCGCTGATTTTGAGGAGCATGTCGGTATAGATCCATGGGCGGTTGAGGATTTTGTAGATGTTCTGTCTGGAGCAGCCCAGTTGTTTTCCGAGCCAGGTGATGGTACGGCCTTGCTGCTGGAGCACTTGTTTGATGATATGTCCGATATGGGGCTCTTCCATGATCTGTTTGCCTAACGGAGCCTTTGCTCAAAGCAAACAAAGAGGGCGGAACCATTTGTTGCTTATATCGTAATCGAGGCTCGGCGAAGCCTTTGTAGCATATAAGCACGAATAATTCACGCCCTATGGCGCGAACTTTTCGCAACTTACTCTCGCTACATGGATTTGGCCGATTCCGATTACGGAGAATAAGAGCTGAAGCTCAGATTAATATATT
Organism: uncultured Bacteroidales bacterium; assembly: GCA_905234455.1. Classification (GTDB taxonomy): domain Bacteria; phylum Bacteroidota; class Bacteroidia; order Bacteroidales; family F082; genus Limimorpha. Next base: position 130,513 of record CAJOIH010000003.1, read on the forward strand.
TCGATTATTATCTTCTTTATTTGATGTTTAACGAAGCAAAGGTACTGTTTTTTTTGTTTTCAAATCATTGTCTTTCTTCAAAAAGAAAAGGAGCATCATTTGGATGCTCCTTTTCTCCATCAATTGATGAATGAAAAGCATCTCATTCATCTTTTACCAACCTGAAGAAAGCTGAGATTTCCTCCTGATCCAGCACCATGCGTACGTCAAATTCTTTTTCTTGTGACATGTAGCCGTCTTTTTCGCAACGTAAAATAATGCGGACATTACCTGAAGTATTATATGTCAGCCCTTTGATGTCCAATGTCTTTGTTGCCTCATAAGGAGTGGTCATCAGATATTTGTTGTTCGTGCTCTTCACCTCGGGAGTCGTACTCACCACGCGCCAGAAAATATCGGCACCTTGTGGACGTGACTGAACGTCCCAACGGACAATGGTCTGTTCCAAAGCGGTATCTCCTTTGCCTTGGACCTTTTTGTTTCCTTCCAAAGATGGGGAGCTTGCTTTTTTAAGGAAAAAAGCGATGCGATCCCAGTCAATATCTTCCAAAGCATTGGCATAAGCGGCATTCATCACTGCGGTTGCTGTATTGTAATCGCTACCACTGCCCGCTCTTGAAGCCCTTCCCACAATTGAGACGTTTGGGTAAACCAGTTGACGATCGTTGTCAAAAACTTCGATCTCCATATTGACAATTGCTGACCAGCCGACACCTGAAAGATAGTTTACATTATATTCCTTAATCGTTGCAGCAAGCAAATAATCAGTAGCAATATCGGCGTCTAAGTTGAAACCCATGGTACGCATGTATCTTCTCATGCTTTCGCTTACAAACGACACCACTTCGGGGTAAACATTGACACGGGGAGCTGATGTCAAGTAATCATCGTGTTTATAAACAATTTTCGATGACTTTTCGTAACTGCGTTCGTCTTTGAGATTGAGTTTAATGCCATAATCCAGATTTACGAACTTATTGCTTTGGGCGTCACGGACAAGGGCTAGATTAATTGTTGGTGTACTTACTGGAATGGTTGTAACGGTTTTTTGAGTCGTGCAAGACGCCATAAAAACCGCCAAAACAACTACAAGTAATAATTTCAAGGCTCTCATTTTCCTGTCACTTTAAGTTTAACTGGTTTTGCCGAAACGGTTGTTTTATAGGTAACCGTCATTTTACCCATTGAGCCCGATGTTCCTTCAATATTTGTGGAAATCACTGGTTCCACCAGCCCATCAGCGCCGATAGACTGAGAGGTATTAATAAGCCTGTAAACCGCAAGTGTTCTAGCCATATCCTCTGGGCTTGTCATATCAACTCTTCCATAGTCATTGGATAAAAAGCCGGCTCGGATGACACCTTCTTGTTTTTGTAATTGGTAGCGGCCCTCATCTTTTTTCCCAATTGGAGTGAGGGTATAGGAAAAAGTGTTTTCGGCATCACGGACCTCAATAAGATTGTTGGAAAAGTAAGTTACCGCTACAACAGCAGATTCAGAAATGGTGTTTAAAATGGTATAATCCGCATTTGTCAAATTCAATTCTTTAAGTGTCACTGAATTAACACTGTTTTTTGCAAAGGGAATAACATTCACCGATGCACATGAAGTCATAGTCACTATTGCGACCATGAAAAGACCGATTTTAATTTTTCTCATAGTTGAAAGATTTAGTGATTAATGGATATTTTTTTTCAAAGGTAAAAACAATCCTTTCAACCAATTGAATATCAGCGTAATCGATATTGAGTATGGTTTTATGCTTTTTAGTTTTCGGAAATGTCAATTATTGGTTTACGGCATTCATGAATAGGTATACAATTATTGAAATAATATAATTTATTTATTGTTGATTATTAATAATAGGTGTATTGTATTCATTTTTTATTTAAAATAAAGAAAAGTTACATAAATATTTGACTTTTTAAAAATATTACATATCTTTGCGTTGATAATAAAATATTCTGTGATGAAAAAGCAAAACTTACGGATTAACACCAAAACAATCGAAGAGCGGTTCATCGTATTACGTGGTCAAGAGGTATTAATTGACAGAGATGTAGCCGAGTTATATGGCGTGGAAACAAAACGAGTTAACGAGGCGGTGAAAAACAACCCTGAAAAATTCCCTGAAGGATATTATTTTACGTTGCAATCGTCTGAAAAACAGTATGTGGTCGAAAATTTCGACCGGATGAAACCTATTAAAAAATCCACTATGGAGCCACGAGCCTTTACCGAAAAAGGGCTTTACATGCTTGCTACGATTTTAAAAAGTCCCTTTGCCACACAGACAACTATTTTGATTATTGAGACTTTTGCTAAACTTCACGAATTGGCTCGAAACATCCAATCCATACAAAATGAGCCAGACAAAGAAAAGCAAAAGGGGTTATTATCCAGAGCGGGTGAATTGCTTAATGATTTAATCTCTGTCAACTCCGAAGCATCTGAATCAGAATCTACCATAGAATTAAATCTTATGGCAGTCAAAATAAAACACACCATCAAACGCACCAATAAGAAAAAAGACTAAGTTTTTTCTTATTTTTGCAAAACAATGAGTAGAGGATTCATCAAGGAAGGCGATCAGGAAGAGATTCCGATGGTGCCGCCGAGGGCTTATCTGCCCGAGGGGGTGCCCAACTATGTCACCAAAGAAGGGCTTGCGGCGCTCAACGAGGAGTTGAAGAGCCTTGAGGCTGAGCGCATGAAAGCAGGCGACAACTACATTATGGGCAACTTCATCGATGCGAAGATGAAGTTGCTCATCGGCCGTATCAGCAGTGCAGTGGAGGTCGACCTTACGAAGGCCAGCAAGGACACGGTGAGTTTTGGAGCCTGGGTGCGCTACAACGGGCGCGTGGTGCGAATTGTGGGGGTGGATGAAGCCGACGTGAAGAAAGGACTTGTTGCGTTCACCTCCCCTATTGCCAAGGCGTTGACAGGAAAGAAGGCGGGAGACGTCATCGAGCTGAAGGGGGCGGAGCGAATTGTGGTGGAGGAAGTGTCGTTTGAGCCGATGGAGCTTACCCGGGTGGTTCAGAAAAAACATGTAACCACGCAGCACCCCACATTACGACATGTGGATTGCCACGTCGCTCCGCAAAGCTCCGGTTACCTCCCTTCGGTCGGTGAGCCCTCTCGGGGTTCTCGCAATGACAAATCCGCCGATAACGTTACCCCACCAACCAAAACTGACGAACTGCGTAGATTTGAGCCCGAGGTGAATCAGATGGAATTCCTGCCCATTGTGAACGAGCGCGGCAACATCATGGGGCGGGCGTTGTATGTTGAGTTGCACCAAGGCAACAAGATACTGCATCCCGTGGTGCATTTACATATTATTAATACTAAGGGAGCGACCATCAGGCGTTACTGGTGGCATGTGGCCTTTGGCGACACCCCGGAGAAGACGCTCCAGCGAAAGACGGCGGAAACGCTAGGAATCCAAGGGGTAAAACCCAAATTGAAGCGGCAATATACCAGAGAGGCCAAGAACGAGAAGGAGCTCGTATACGTTTTCACCATGGTTAGCGAGGAAGATTTGCCGGAAACCCCTGAAGGAAAAGATTACATCGATCTTTTTGCAAAAGACTAACCTTCGATTATTGGAAGGTGCTGCAGGCGTTGTATTTATTAATGAAAAAGCCCAGGCCGAGGTGGCATTCCAGGCCTCGTGACCAGCGATGGCCTTCGATGGAATAGGCTTGAATGTTGACGGGGTGGGCTGTGCCGGCGTGTTCGGAGGGGGAATAGGTATCGATCAGGCCCCAATTCAAGGCTGTTTCGATTTTCAGCACCATGGTGATGGTGCTGAAGGGGATATTAATTCGCATTCCTATGCCGCCCAAGGCACCCAGATAGATACGATTGATATTGGCGTTGTTGATGTCGGTCTCAACGTCGCCGGAGGGCCGTTTCAGTTGGATTTTCCCGAAGATCGGACTTCCTGCTTCGGGGGCCAGGAAGAGGTAGGGCTTCCATCGGTCAGACACTGGGGCATAGCAATAGAAAGGCACTCTCAGGGTGACGTAATGGGCTATGAAGCGGTAGGATTCCTGTTGTCCGTTGAACTGGTAGGAGGTGGCGCCGCCACGTTGCTGGTAATGCAGTTCGGGGGCGATGGTTACCATTCGGGAGAGGGGCAGTTCGAGGAAAAAACCGGCGGAGGGCGTCAGCAGCAGTTCATGGGGCAAGTCGCTCAGTGCCGTGGAGGTGTAATACAATCGCGGGAGGTTGACACCGCCTTTGACGCCGTAGACCGGACCTTCGTAGCGGGCGGCATCATCGGGGGGCATATTGGGATAGAAGTGACGTTGGGCAAGCGATGGTATCGTGCTCAAAATCAAGAGGATCCATATAATAGTCCAACGTCTCATATTCATCATTTAAAACCAGTGACCTTTTTCCGACAGTCCGTCGGCGTCTTTATAAATGAAAAACCATCCCGGCTCGAAGTCGCCCACCAGGGGATCGATGCCGTTTTCCACATTGAGGATGATATTGCCGAAGCGCAGGTTGCGTATTCCTTCGGTCACCTTTTCGCCAGTAATCACGATCAGGCGTTCGTAGCTGTAGGCCACACCCATGAACTCGATTTCACGTTCTTCGGTAAAATACAGGGTAAAGAAGTTGCCTTCGCCGATGACGTAGGCGTCGTCGATACGGCTGACGCCGCTTTCGAAGAAATCGACTTGGGCCAGGCGGTTTTGTTGGTTGAACACGCGGAGGAGCACGTCGTGGTCGTCGCTAAAGAAGTCGAAACCGATATTGGATTCGACGAACTGTTTGGGGCTGATTTTATATTCGCCCATGATATCCGGAGGGAGCACGTCCGTGTTGTCGGAGAGGTCGGGCAGTTTGGAGAGGAAGGCATTTTGTTGGGCGTCGTTGAGGTCCTCGTTCATCAGCTCCTTCGCGGTCATGAAAGCCGTTTCTTCGCCGACGAGGATGATGGTATCGCCAGTCTCGGGCTTACATCCCGAGAATGTTGCCATGAGTGCCAGCGCTAGTCCAATGATATGTAACTTACACGTTTTCAGCATTAATAGATGATCATTCGTTTCAAAACAACTTCATTGATGGTGGTGATTTCCACCAGATAAACGCCGCGAACCAGCTTTTCAGTATCGATGACGATCAAATCCGTTGAATTCACGGGGATATCCCTTACGATTTGTCCTGTGGTGTTGAACAGTTTGACGTGGATGAGGCCTTGGGCTTGTACTTTCACTTCGGAGCGCGAGGGGTTGGGGAAGAGTGACACTTCGGTTTCTTCGTCCTTATAGTATTCGGTGGCGTTGATTTCGATGGACATGAGTTCGTCGCAGTTGTCGGCGACGAGGGTATGTGCTGTAAGTACGGAGGACCCTTCGGCGGTGGCGATGAGTTTGCATTGGTAGTCGCTGATGCGGAGCAGTATCCAGTCGGGGTTGGAGCACTGCCATTCGATGGGGGCGAGGGGTATGGCCACGGAGTCGACGACATAATAATGGTAAATTCCGTGCCATATATCTGATGCATAATAAATATCTTTATACCCTAGGATTTGGATATTGGGGTTGATGATGGTGAGGTTGAGGGTGACGGTGGAGTCGCAGCCCTGTTCGGAGAGGAAGGTCTCGGTATAGGAGCCCGATTCGGTGTATTCGGTGTCGTTCCATTCATAGGAGAAGCAGGCGGTTTTGTTGAGGGTGTCGACATATTCGTCGACAATTTCGAGATGGAGCACGAAGGTGCTGTCGCAGACGGGTCCGGGGATGACATGTTGATGGTAGCCTGGTTGGGTATAGGTGTGGCCGAACCATTCGAAGTAGTGGCAGGAGGTGTGGGAGATGGTGTCGAAGAAGGGTTGTTCGACGGTGAGGTGGAGGATGACGATGGAGTCGTTGCCGAGGTAGCCGCCATTGATGAAGGTATGGGTATAGTCGCCGGTAGTATCGCACAGTTGGTCATACCATTCGAGTGATTGGCAGACTGTTGCTGTGGTATCGCCGGGCAGGGAGGCCAGCATGGTCAGGTGGAGAGTCACGGTGGAGTCGCAGCCCAGGTAGCTACCGTTTTCGAAGATGTGGATGTAGTCGTCGGTGGTGAGGCAGAGGTGTTCGTACCATTGGAACGGTGCGGCCACGACGGCGGTGGTATCGCCGGGAAGGACTGGGGTGATGGTGAGGTAGAGTGTCACGATCGAGTCGCAACCGTAAGTGCTGGCTTCGGGGAAGGTAAAGGAGTGCTCGCCGAGGGTGGTCTCGGTGTAGGTCTGGCCGTCGACCCAGGTGAAAGCGTCGCAGGTGCTCTCGTATTGGTCGTACAGCACGGCGTCGCTGATGGTCAGGTGGGGAGCGTGTCGGCACTCGGGCAGCCCCATTCGTTCTCGTAGAGGTAGGTATAGACGCCGCTGGCGGTGTATTCGGTGTCGTGCCAGGTGTAGGCTTGGCAGCCGGTGGCGGTTTCGACGTTATGGGTGCCGTGATGGATAGTCAGGTAGAGTGTCACGATGGAGTCGCAGCCGTAGGTGCTGGCTTCGGGGAAGGTAAAGGAGTGTTCACCCAGGGTGGTCTCTCGATCCAGGTGAACGACTCGCAAGAAGATTCGTATTGGTCGTAAAGCACGGCGTCGCTGATGGTCAGGTGGAGCGTGTCGGCGCTCGGGCAGCCCCATTCGTTCTCGTAGAGGTAGGTATAGACGCCGCTGGCGGTGTATTCCGTGTCGTGCCAGGTATAGGCTTGGCAGCCGGTGGCTGTTTCGACATTGTGGGTGCCGTGGTGGATAGTCAGGTAGAGTGTCACGATGGAGTCGCAACCGTAGGTGCTGGCTTCGGGGAAGGTAAAGGAGTGTTCGCCGAGGGTGGTCTCGGTGTAGGTCTGGCCGTCGATCCAACTGAACTCGTCACAGGTGCTCTCATACTGGTCGTAAAGCACGGCGTCGCTGATGGTGAGGTGGAGCGTGTCGGCGCTCGGGCAGCCCCATTCGTTCTCGTAGAGGTAGGTGTAGGTGCCGTTGGAGGTGTATTCCGTGTCGTGCCAGGTATAGGCTTGGCAGCCGGTGGCGGTTTCGACATTGTGGGTGGCTTCGTGGATGGTCAGGTAGAGCGTGTCGGTGCTGGGACAGCCGGTAGCGTTAGCGTACTCGTAAAGGTAGGTGCCGGTAGTGGTGTATTCCGTGTCGTGCCAGGTGAAGGATTCGCAGGCCGATTGGGTTTCGACGTTATGGGTGCCGTGGTTGACGGTGAGGTAGAGCGTCACGATGGAGTCGCAGCCGTGGGTACTAGCTTCGGAGAAGGTGAAGGAGTGTTCGCCGAGGGTGGTCTCGGTGTAGGTCTGGCCGTCGATCCAGGTGAACGACTCGCAAGAAGATTCGTATTGGTCGTAAAGCACAGCGTCGCTAATGGTAAGGTGGAGCGTGTCGGCGCTGGGGCAGCCGAGGCTATTGTTATACTCGTAAATGTATGTTCCGTTGGCGGTATATTCCTGGCCGTGCCAAGTATAGCTCTCACATTCAGTCCTAGTCTCAGTGTCGTGGGTACCGTGATTGATGGTTAGGTGAAGTGTGTCGGTACTCGTGCAGCCCAAGGCATTTTCGTAGGAGTAGGTATATGTCCCACTGGCGGTATATTCCGTTCCGTGCCAGGTATAGCTTTCACATTCGGTAATGGTTTCAGTGTCGTGGGTCCCGTGATTAATGGTAAGGTGAAGGGTGTCGACACTGGGGCAACCGAGGGTGTTATCGTACTCGTAAATGTATGTGCCAGTAGTGGTGTATTCCGTGTTATGCCAGGTGAAGCTTTCGCAGGCCGTCTCGGTTTCAACAATGTGAGTCCCGTGGTTGACGGTCAAATGGAGGGTATCGACGCCTGAACAACCTGAGCCGTTATCATACGAATAAAGATAAACACCGCTTTGGGTATAATCTGTATTGTGCCAAGTATAGCTCTCGCAAGCCGTTTCATGGTATGCGTTATGGGTTTCGTAGTTGATGGTCAGGTAGAGCGTATCGACACTGGGGCAGCCGGCAGTGTTGGTGTAGGAATAAACGTAGGTTCCACTGGCAGTATACTCGGTACCGTGCCAGGTATAACTTTCACATTCGGTTTTGGTTTCGGTTTCGTGGGTGCCGTGGTTGATCGTTAAGCGGAGGGTATCGGCGCTGGGACAGCCCAAGGCGTTTTGGTAAGAGTAGATATATGTCCCGCTGGCGGTATATTCTGTTCCGTGCCAGGTGAAACTCTCACATTCAGTCCTAGTCTCAGTGTTGTGAGTTCCGTGGTTGACGGTCAAGTGAAGGGTGTCGACGCTGGGGCAACCCAAGGCATTTTCGTAGGAGTAAGTATATGTCCCGCTAGCGGTATATTCCGTTCCATGCCAAGTGTAGCTCTCGCATTCGGTCCTGGTTTCGACATCGTGGGTACCGTGATTAATCGTTAAGTGGAGGGTGTCGGCACTGGGACAACCGCTAGTGTTGGTGTAGGAATATATGTAAGTTCCGCTTTGGGTATAGGTCTGGCCGTACCAGGTGTAGTTCTCGCATTCGGTCTTGGTTTCAGTGTTGTGGGTACCATGATTTATCGTTAAGTGGAGCGTATCGGCGCTGGGGCAGCCGGCTGTGTTGGTGTAGGAATATACGTAGGTACCTGTAGCGGTATAATCCGTCCCATGCCAGGTGTAGCTCTCGCATTCGATTTTGGTTTCGACATCGTGGGTACCGTGATTAATCGTTAAGTGGAGGGTGTCGGCACTGGGACAACCGCTAGTGTTGGTGTAGGAATACACGTAGGTACCGCTGGCGGTGTAGGTCTGGCCATGCCAAGTGTAGTTCTCACATTCGGTCTTGGTTTCAGTGTTGTGGGTACCATGATTTATCGTTAAGTGGAGCGTGTCAGCGCTGGGGCAACCGGCGGTGTTGGTGTAGGAATACACGTAGGTACCGCTGGCGATGTAGGTCTGGCCGTGCCAAGTGTAGTTCTCACATTCGGTCTTGGTTTCAGCGTTGTGAGTGCCGTGGTTGACGGTCAAATGCAGGGTATCGACGCCTGAACAACCTGAGCCGTTGTCATACGAATAGAGATAAGTTCCGCTTTGGGTATATTCGGTATTGTGCCAGATATAGCTCTCACAAGCCGTATGGGTCTCTACGTTATGCGTTTCGTGGTTGATGGTCAGGTGGAGCGTGTCGGCGCTGGAACAGCCGGCGTTGTTGGTGTAGGAATACACGTAGGTTCCGCTGACGGTGTAGGTCTGGCCATGCCAGGTGTAGCTTTCACATTCGGTCCTGGTTTCGACATTGTGGGTCCCGTGATTAATCGTCAAATGGAGGGTGTCGGCGCTAGGACAGCCGGCGGTGTTGGTATAGGAATAGATGTAGGTCCCGCTGGCGGCATATTCCGTCCCGTGCCAAGTGTAGTTCTCACATTCGATTTTGGTTTCAGCGTTATGGGTTCCGTGGTTTACGGTCAGGTGAAGGGTGTCGGCACTGGGACAGCCGGTAGCGCTAGTGTAGGAATACACGTATGTGCCGCTTTGGGTATAGGTCTGTCCGTGCCAGGTATAGCTCTCGCATTCAGTCTTGGTCTCGGTATAGTGGGTCCCGTGATTAATCGTTAAGTGAAGGGTATCGGCGCTGGGACAGCCGGAAGCGTTAGTGTAGGAATAAACGTAGGTTCCACTTTGGGCATACGTCTGGCCGTGCCAGGTGTAGCTCTCGCATTCGGTCTTGGTTTCGACTGCATGGGTCCCGTGATTAATCGTTAAATGAAGGGTGTCGACGCTGGGACAACCCAAGGCATTTTCGTAGGAGTAGGTAAATGTCCCGCTAGCGGTATATTCCGTCCCGTGCCAGGTATAGTTCTCACATTCAGTCTTGGTTTCAGCACCATGGGTCCCGTGATTAATCGTTAAGTGGAGCGTGTCGGTGCTGGGGCAGCCGGCGGTGTTGGTGTAAGAATACAGGTAGGTTCCGCTTTGGGTATAGGTCTGGCCGTGCCAAGTATAGTTCTCACATTCGGTCTTGGTTTCGGCGTTATGGGTTCCGTGATTTACGGTCAGGTGGAGCGTATCGGCACTGGGACAACCGGCGGTGTTGGTGTAGGAATAGATGTAGGTTCCGCTTTGGGTATAGGTTTGGCCGTGCCAGTTGTAGCTTTCGCATTCCGTGTGGTTCTCAATGAGGTGGGTCCCGTGATTAATCGTTAAGTGGAGGGTGTCGACGCTGGGACAACCCAAGGCGTTTTCGTAGGAGTAAGTATATGTTCCGCTGGAGGTATATTCCGTCCCATGCCAAGTGTAGCTCTCGCATTCGGTCTTGGTTTCAGCAGCATGGGTCCCATGATTAATTGTTAAGTGAAGGGTGTCGGCACTGGGGCAGCCGGTATCATTGGTGTAGGAATACACGTAAGTTCCGCTATCGAAATAGGTTTGGCCGTGCCAAGTGTAGCTCTCGCAGGCGGTTTCATTGAAGACATCGTGGGTTTCGTGATTGACGGTAATTGTAATATATGCCACGCTGCCGCAAAGATCTCCTGAAGCTTCAACGGTATAGGTTGTGGTTTGGGTTGGCGAGACGGTGATGTCTGTGGTGGTTTCACCTGTGTTCCAATTGATTTTTGGGATTGAAAAGTTGCGGATGGGGCGGACCGCATAATTCTTATTCTTGCTGTCAGACCAGAAATAGCCTCCCTTACTTGGATCATTGTTGTATTTCAGACAAACCGTCCAGGCGTGAGTTTCATCCTTTTCGGAGCTCGACCAGTAATAGTTTGCCGAAAGTGTCGACCCGCCATTGGCTATCAATGTTTCTTCTATCAAACCCAACTTGCTGATTAATATCCTTAACTGTCCGATGGCAGGAAGATACCATCCGTTGCCATAAGTAGCAGCTGACCATGCTGCTGGGTAGCCACTACTACCTCCTATAACCTGGGTATGAACAAGTCCATCTAGATCTCCCAATAAGTTAATGTTGGTTTCTGTCAGATTTGGGATATTCGTAACATCTCCATTATTCCCCCATTTACAGCCCGATGAAGCATCATTCAGCGCCACCATCCAGCCTTCGGTTCCTTCGGGATTGATGTAAAAAACCACTCCCTGCGTGTTATCTGGATTATTGACAATATCACCGACATGGAAATACTGCGAGAACAATAGCATGCTATTGCCCATGAGAAAAAACAGCAATATCCATATCCTAAGTTTCATAGTCTAAAAATCAATCACAGCCCGAACTGTTTTCTTTGTTTTTTTATCTTCATGGTAAATGCGCCCTGTACTATCGTTGCCGCTTAATTGGAGTTTAAGAACTCGCACAATATTATTCCCTTCTACCTTGAACTCTGTGGAGGACCACATGTCACTTTCAGTTGAAATCGGCAGGCCGTCATTTCCTAACAATGCCAAGGTGGCATTGACGATGAGAAGTTCGCCAAAAAGAATGTTGAGTTGTCCGGCGGCAGGAATATACCAACCATTTTCAAAGTCAACAGACCAAACTGCTGGATACGATGTGTTAGGGGAAGAGGAACGAAATGAATAATTCCTTATGATTTGGGTGTTGGTGTATCCGTCAAAGTCTTTAATGGCATCTCTCCAATTCTGATAATTGGTCAAGTAAGGAATGTCATAAGTTCGATAGGTGTTATTTGTAGTACTCGTCCATCCAATGGTAGTCTGGCCTGCGAGTTGCTGATTTGCTGAATTGGTGGTGATGTTCTTATCAACAGCCCAGCCATGACGTCCTGTTGCGTCCACATAAAACACCACTCCTTTGGCTGTTTTTCCGCAAGGCCAATCGGAAGGCTTCACCACGCTACCGTCGGTACATAGAATGTCGCCTGGCGAATAAAACACATTAGGCGGTAGTTCATTGGCATGAAGGGTGATTTCTTCTCCTTCGCACAGTTCGGTACTACCCGTATTGGTAGTAATATTGCTGACAACAGGTCTCATGTCAACAACGACATCGATCCCGGATTCTCCATAACCTCCATTGTTGTTGGAGGCAATGCAGGTATAATGGCCCGACATTGCCAATGACGCATTTTGACGGGCCCACGTCCGACCCGATTGGGTTTGCGAATCGGGTCCAATCCATTGGTATGTGGTTCCTGGAATATTCTCGGCTTCAAGCATTAGGATATCGCCTTCGCATGGCGTGTTTGCGCTTAAATCAAAATCAATAAGGCTATAGGTTTTTGCGCCGCCGCCTGTTTTAGCAACATTCAACGTGGTTCCTTGATAGAAATAGGTGATCGCAATAACATAGTATTTGTTGGTTTGTGCATTTACAATTGTCAAGGTTTTATTTGAACCAATGTCATCATTGCAATAGATCGGATTAGAAGTCAATTGATTGGCTGTTGGTTTATTGATAAAAGGACCCCAACAGCAAAAGTCAGGAGATGTGTTCTCGCCAGAAATAGACAATCTCAAAGTCCCGTTGGTCTTAATTCTAAAATATAACCAGACCACAGCCCTCGAAGTGTACTGTGTGGGATTGTTCAAATAAGAGGAAAGGCACCCATATTTTGGATAATCTGATTGGCTATAAGGAACCCATTGACCTTGGCTGTTTTTGGTGTGGTATTCAAAAAAACTTTCGGCTGTCGATTGGATGGTCAGCCCTGTCTCACTGCAAAACATCGCGGCTGTGGCACAGGTATGATGTCCAAAATCCTCAACCGATTGGCCCCAGCTTGTCAAACACAAAACCAGGCTGACCATCAGGAAAAGGAACCGGAAAGCGTATTTTTGGGGTGCCATGAGACCTTTTTTGTTTTTATTATTAAGGATGTGGGTGCAAAGTTAAGAATTCTTTTGATTTTGATGAATTTTTTTACCATACTCGCCACCAAACTCAAAAAAAGTTTAGTTTTCATTATTAATATATTGATTAGTATTAATAATGATTATACTTTATTACTATTTTAGATAGAATAATTTTTTATTATAAATATACTTGACATTTTTAAAATAATCCATAACTTTGCAACGTAAAACAACAAAACCAAAGAAAGATGAACAAATCGATACTTATCATTGACGACCAAGAAAACCAGGCAAAGGAGTTAACCTGTGCTTTGCAAGCGGCTTTGGGTGATTGCAATATATACCATACCTCCGAAGAGAAAGACATCATGACGAAGGTGATCACGCGGTATTACTCTGTGGCTATTGTGGATTTAAGGATGGAGGGTTATGCCATTGACGGATTTGATGTCATGGATCAGATCATGATTGCCAATCCATACGCCAAAATCATCATCGTATCCGCCTACATGAGCGATTATATGACACGCATCTCCGAATACCTTTCCAGGGGGGCGATCCTAGCCATCTCAGAAAAGAAAGCGCTCGTGGCATGGGTCCCGGAGCTCACCAAAATCATTAATGGTTATTTCAACAAAGACCTCAATCCATTTGCCATACAAATCCTCGAGGACCTTTACGCCAAGGCCAAAAACGAACCCAATGCGGCGAAGAAAGGACGGTTGTTCGAGGAGTTTGTGGTGGGACTGTTTCGACAGATGGGTTTCATTCATATTGAAACAAGAGTGCGTGACAGTGCCAGCAACGAGATTGACCTCATCGTCCGCAACGACCTCAACGATGCCTTTTTCAGTAAATTTGGGCGTTACCTCTTTGTGGAGTGTAAGAACCGGCCCGAGTTGGGATTTAGCAAAAACGATTTCATTGTGTTCAACAAAAAGGTGTCCTCATCGAACGGCGACAGCAATCTCGGCGTGGTGTTCACCACAGGACACATCAAGCGGAGCGTCTATTTGGAGGCCTTACGTGAGTCAGAAAAAGGTATCAAAATCCTGTATCTCGGAAGTGGCGAGACAATGAGGCTCATCCATACGCCAAACATGCTTGATGAGTTCAAGGAGATCATCGACCAACAAGTGGCATGACTTTAGGGAATTTGGTTTCTAATTCCTTGATTTTTTGTAATTTATACGATTCAAACTTCCGGTAGGCGTCGCTATTGGGGAAGATGGCTTTGTGCTGGAGTATTTGTTTGAGCTCCTCGGCGGCTTTCATGGCGGGGTATTCGGAGGGGTTGATGGCGAATTCAGTGAAGCGTTCCCAGATGTAGTGGACGGCTTGGTCGGTGGGATGGATCATGTCTTCCTTATAGAAACGATAGTCGCGGAGTTCGTCGAGGAGGAGTTCGTAGGCGGGGAAGTAATGGGCGTTATCGAAGGTTTTGCACACTTCGTCCACCGCCAAAAGAAGCGATGCTTTGCTCAGCTGGTTTTCGTGGAGGCCGTCCTTGAGGTGGCGCAGTGGCGAGACGGTGAAGATGAACTGCTTGTCGGGGAAGGTCTTGAGCAGTTCGGAAAGGGTTGCCACGGTTTGGTTGGCGGTAAGGAAGCTGCGGTTGAAGCGGTTGGCGGGGAGTTTGTGGCAGTTGGAGACGATTTGGTTGGAGTCTTTTTCTGAGAAGGCCCAGGAGGTGCCCAGGCTGAGAATGATCCATTGGGCGTTGACGAAATGGTTGTGCGCCTCGGCGAGATGGGCATTGACCTTGTCGAGCAGGGCGGTTTCGGAGGGGCACCAGAAGTCGGTGTTATGGCTGAAGGTGCAGTAGAACTCCTCTCCTACCCGGATCACCTCGTTGTTGGAAAAGGGCGTGTCTGTGTGGAGGCGTTTGATGGATTGGGCGATGCTGGCGGGGTTATAGAGTGTGCCGAAGGGGTTGACTTGGGCGTTGAAGCCCAAGCTGCGGCTGATGTTGCCGATTTCGTCGGCGAAGCAGGAGCCCAAGAAGAGGAGGCCGTCGCCGTAGACGAGGGTCTGGGGCAGGGGGGTGATATTGATTGGGGTTGTTAATTCCATATAATCCGACCAAAAACGAGTCAGGTTGGATTGCCGCGTCGCTTCGCAAAGCTACGCTCCTCGCAATGACGTGCCTGACGCTAATTATTTTTGCGAGATAAGGTAGCGTTCCACTTCGATGCCGGCCATGGCGCCGGTGCCGGCGGCCACGATGGCTTGGCGGTAGATGCGGTCCTGGCAGTCGCCACAGGCGAAGATGCCTTCCACGTTGGTGGCTGTGGATTTGGGCTTGGTGATGATGTAGCCTTCCTCGTCCATGTCGAGGATACCGCGGAAGGGCTCTGTGTTGGGGGTATGGCCGATGGCCTCGAAAAAGCCGTCGACATAGATGGTGCGTTCCTCTTTGGTGTCGCTATGGTAGAGCACGGCGCCCTTGAGTTTCTTCATGAAGCCCTGTTGTTCGCCGAAGAGTTCTTTGGTTTGGTGTTTCCAGAGCACTTCGATATTGGGGGTGTTCAGCACCCGATGCTGCATGGCTTTGGAGGCGCGGAGCACGTCGCGGCGGACGATGAGGTAGACCTTGTTGCAGAGTTTGGCGAGGTAGGTAGCGTCTTCGCATGCGGTGTCGCCGCCGCCCACCACGGCCACGTCCTTGCCTTTATAGAAGAAGCCGTCGCAGGTGGCGCAGGCTGACACGCCGCCGCCTTTGAATTCCTCTTCGGTGGGGATGCCGAGGTAGCGGGCCGAGGCGCCGGTGCTGACGATGATGCTATCGGCCAGCAGTTCGCCGTCGTATTCGGTGGTCACCTTAAAGGGTCGTTGGGTGATGTCGATGGCGGTGACTTCGCCTTCGCGGATCTCGGCGCCGAAGCGCAGTGCCTGTTGGCGGATTTCCTCCATCATATCGGGGCCATTGATTCCCTTGGGATAGCCTGGGAAGTTTTCGATTTCGGTAGTTTGTGTAAGTTGTCCGCCAGGCTGCATTCCTTCGTAGACGACGGTTTTGATGTCAGCGCGGCAGGTATAGATGGCGGCTGTGTAGCCCGCTGGGCCGGAGCCGATGATGAGGCATTCGATGTGGTCCATAGTGAGGAGTGAGAAGTTAGAAGTTAGGAGTATTTTTTTGGCAAAGATAACTTTTTTTAAGAAAAACGCGTCACAATTCAAAAAACATTTCTATCTTTGCAGCCGCAAATGCAATCGGGGCGTGGTGCAGTTGGCTAGCATTCTTGCATGGGGTGCAAGCGGTCGCCCGTTCGAGTCGGGCCGCTCCGACGATCAAAAGGACATCAATTGTTGGTGTCCTTTTATTTTTTTGTATTTTTACCTCGGTTTTAAAACAGTATTTCCATGAATGAAAATCTGATTCTTAGATTGGTGGACTCCTCCTCCAAGGAATGTGAAGTGACCGGCCGAATGATGGGCGGAGATGACGTCTATGAGATTCCTGTTTCCCAGCTTAAACCCGGTTGGCTAGAATGGCCTCAAAAACGTCTTCCTGACCACAGCATCACCATCGTGTCTATCAGAGATGGTTTTGTCGAGCTCACCATCAGGGACGTTTCCGGTTCCGTTGATGGACCTTACACCCTACACGTTGGCGAAGAAAAGACTTCACGCTACGAGTTTGGCGAATGGTGCTACGGTTATACCGTGTCACTGATTTCCAAGTAAAAACAGCCCTCCGAATACCATTGTCAACAGGAAGGTGTGAAGCACCTGCTTGGGAAGCAGGCGGTCGGGAACACCCGATTGCAAAGTCTTTCGGATGGTAAATAGATCCTTGAGAAACAAGGGGAACAGCAGCCAGAAGGCGTAACTGTAGAAGGGTGCTTCTTTCAGGATTGAGAAGGCTGTCAAGCAGAGGAACGAGACGACTATTAATAGGATGTGGTAGGCGAAGGCGTATTTTAGGCCCAGCTTGACCACGAGAGTGTTTTTGCCCGAGACTTGATCGTTTTCGTAGTCGCGCATATTATTAATGTTGAGCACGGCGTTGGAGCAGCAGCCCATGGCGGTAGCTGGGAGCAGGATGGCGAGATCGAGAATTTTGGTGGCGAGGTAGTATGTACCTGCCACGGCTGCCCAGCCAAAGAACAGAAAGCAGAACAGGTCGCCGAGGCCCTGGTAGCCGTAGGGGTGTTTGCCAAGGGTATACAACAGGGCGGCTAGGACTGCGGCCACACCCACGATAGCAAATACCGCCAGTTCTTGCCAGGTAAGATGGGCAAAAACAAAGATTAATAATGCGCCTAATATTAATGCAATAACGGCGGTGATGGCGATGCCGGTGCGCATTTGGCGTTCGGTGATGGCACCGCTTTGGAGGGTGCGTCGAGGGCCGGTGCGGTGGGTGTTGTCGACCCCTTTTTTAAAGTCGCCGTAATCATTGGCGAGGTTAGAGAGTATTTGCAATGAGACTGCGGTGAGGGCGCAGAGGGCGAGGGTCCACGGGTTGACTGCAGGGTTGGCGGCAACAGCCAGGAAGCCACCCATCAGGATTCCGGATAGGGAGAGCAGCACGGTCCGGGGACGGGCGGCTCTCCACCATGTTTTCACCGATGCCATGATTATTTACGACGGCCGCCGTGGCGACGTGGGGAATAATAATCAGGTTCGGCGTTGCGGGCGGCGCCGCGGCGGCCACGGTTGTTGGAGCGAGCGCCGAAGCCACGTTCTTCGTTGCGTTTTTTGCGGGAGGGGCGGACGTCGTCTTCATCGATGAACACTTCGACGTCTTCCAGATGGTCGCGCCAGTCGGGGTCGAGCCATTCGTGGCCGTCGCGGGAGCGCTCTGATTTATATTTCGGTTTATCGGGATTCGATTTAACGACATCACGAGGAGCTTTCTTTTTTTCACGACGTTCTGTCTTCTCTCTTTCCAGGGGGGAAGCTTTCTTTTCGCGTTTGGGTTGGTCCTTGGCTACTTCGACGTAGATGCCTTGGGGGTTGCGGCGCGGGTCGGAGAAACATTCGAGAATCAGGGGGATGAAGCTTTCTTCCACGTCGACGTAAGAGTAGTCGGCAAAGAGGTCGATGCGGCCGATGGGGATGTTTTTGGTGCGTGTGACATCGTTGATTTTGCCGATGATCTTTTGGGGAAGGACGTGGTCGTTCTTGCCCATGCCATAATAGAGGCGTTTCATGGTTTGGTCCATGCGGTCGCGTTCTTTCTTGCGTTCGGCTTTGTCTTTCTTTTCCGCTTTGTCGTCGGCATTGAGGTCGACGGCGTCTTTGTAGTAGTCGAGGAAGCGGTTGAAGTTGAGGGCCACCATGCGGGTGATCAGTTCTTCGCGGCTCATCCATTCGAGCTTTTTGAAGATGACTGGCAGGTAGTCATCGATATCTTCGCGGTTGATGTCGACGTGTTCAATACGGTCAATATGATTGAAGAGTTGTTTTTCACAAACTTCCTTGCCGGTGGGGATCATGGCGCGTTCGATGGGGCGGCCTACGATCTTTTCGATTTGCTTGACTTTATGTTTTTCGCGGAGGTGCACGAGGCTGATGCAGATGCCCCGTTTGTCGGCGCGACCTGTACGACCGCTACGGTGCACGTAGGTCTCGATGTCGTCAGGCAGGTTATAATTAATAATATGGGTCAGTTCTTTGACGTCGATGCCACGGGCGGCCACGTCGGTGGCGACCAGCAGTTGCAGGGAGCGTTTGCGAAAATGGTCCATAACGTTGTCGCGCATGGCCTGTGAGAGGTCGCCGTGGAGGGCAGCGGCGTTATAGCCGTCTTGGATGAGGCTGTCGGCAATCTCTTGGGTCTCGAGTTTGGTACGGCAGAAGATGATGCCATAGATCGACGGGGTGTAGTCGATGATGCGTTTGAGCACTGAGTAGCGGTCCTTGGCGGCCATCATGTAGTAGCGGTGGTCGACGTTGGCGGTACCCGAGTTACGTTCGCCGACGGCCACTTTCACGGGGTCGGTCATGTACTTGTTGAGGATGGCTTCGACCTCTTTGGGCATGGTGGCCGAGAAGAGCATGGTATGGCGGCCTTCCTTGGGCATATATTCGAGGATGTCGTCGACCTCTTCCTGGAAGCCCATGTTGAGCATTTCGTCGGCTTCGTCGAGGATCATGGTCTTCACGTTGCTAAAGTCGACCCGATTGCGGCGGATCATGTCGCGGAGTCGGCCGGGCGTAGCCACGATGATCTGGGGTTTCTTGGCTAGGTCCTTGAACTGCAGTTCGATGCTGGCGCCGCCGTAGACCGGCACGACGAGGATTTCGGGGATGTACTTCGCATAGTTGCGGAGGTCCTTGGTGATCTGCATGCAGAGTTCACGTGTAGGACAGAGGATCAGCGCTTGCACGGCGCGCAGTGAGGGGTCTATCTTCTGGAGCAGCGGCAATCCGAATGCGGCTGTCTTTCCAGTTCCCGTCTGGGCGAGGCCGACGAAGTCGGTGTCGCGTTCCAACAGTACAGGAATCGTTTGTTCCTGTATCGGCATAGGATTTTCGAACCCCAGCTCCCCTATTGCCTTCAACAGAGCGGAGTCCAATCCAAAATCGGTAAATTGTGACATGAAATATTAATGATGTTTGAAAAACGCTGCAAAATTACAAAAAAACTCTCTATCTTTGCCTCTTTAAGATGAAGATTGTCGTTAGAGCCATATTAATTGCTTGTGGACTGATGGGGCTGGTGATGACCTCGTGTAGGGAGAAGCCTCACGGGCCGGTCCCCGAGTTGAATGTAGACAGCCTCTTTGTGGACCTGGGCAAGGCCAAGGTGGAGCGTCGTGCCGCCATGGCGGAGAAGGCATTCGACGAGATGCACAAAAGCCAGAACTTGAACGGCGTGGTGCTCTATGCCGAAGGCGAGCAGGTGATCTTCAAGAAGGCTTACGGCTGGCGCAATCTCACCAGGCAGAAGGATTCGTTGCGTGTTGACGACCAGTTTCAGTTGGCGTCGGTCTCGAAAATGTTCACCGCCGAGGCCATCATGCTGTTGTATTCCCAGGGGAAGCTTGACTATGACGATGACATCACGAAGTATCTGCCCGAGTTCCCTTACCAAGGCATCACCATCCGCAACCTGTTGAACCACCGTTCCGGCCTGTCGCGTTACGAGGTGTTGGCCGACGAGCGTTGGCCCGACCGGGTGGTTCCTGTGGGCAACGACGACATCATCAAGCTGTACGCCCAGCACAAGCCCGACCCTTACAACCGACCTGATGTCACCTTCCACTATACCAATGTAAACTATGCGTTGCTGGCCAGCATTGTGGAGAAGGTGTCGGGGCAGCATTTCGAGGACTTCATGCGGGAGCAGGTGTTTGAGCCGTTGGGCATGGAGCGGTCGTACATCTATTCGCTACGAGGCGTCGACCGGCTGAAGACCTTTGTCGACACCGAGGTGCAGGGACATGACCTGTTGCGCAAAGGTGCCCGGAGGGCCCAGGACGACTATCTGAACGGCGTTTTGGGCGACAAGGGGATGTTTTCGACGGTGGAGGACCTCTACCGGTTCCGCACGGCCATTGAGTACGGGCTGTTCTTGCCCGACAGTATCCAGCGGGAGGCCTTCGTGCCCGGGTCGCCCACCTGGAAGAAGGGTGAGAACTACGGTTTCGGGTGGCGGATGAACGAGAAGCATCCTGGCGTGCTGTTTCATTTCGGTTGGTGGAAAGGGTACCGATCCTTCTTCATCCGGGACATTGAGAAGGGGCGCACCCTCATCGTGCTCACCAACACCGACAGCGGCGTGGTGGGCGATGCCCTTTGGGATTTCATCAACGACACTTCGGTGCAGCTTCCTCCTTGTTCGCTCAACATGAATTTTTAAAGTTTTTTTGAAAAAAGCTTTGTAAAATTGAAAATTGTCGTATCTTTGCAGCGGTTCTTATCATAATGACCTGGAAGTTGTGATTACAACTTCTATTTTAAAGGTTTCATAAATTTTGGTTTTTGGTTCATGAAAATCCCCGCTTTTGTGGGGATTTTCTTGTTTTTGATTATATTTGCATCAAATTCTCACGTTATGAAACTAGAACTCAACCACACCTTTTCCTTCCTCAGCAAGGAAAACATGCAGTCCTACGAGTCTGCCATTGCTTCGACCTACAATACCATTTTCAACAAGACCGGTGCCGGCAACGACTTCCTTGGGTGGGTCAACCTGCCTTCGGAGATCGACGAGGCTTTCCTTGCCGACATTGAGCGGACGGCGGCCGAGTTGCGCAAGAAGTCGGACCTTTTCGTGGTGATTGGCATCGGAGGTTCCTATCTGGGTGCCCGTGCCGTCATCGAGGCTTTGCAGAACCATTTTGCCCCGTTGAGTGGCGAAAGGCCCTTGATCGTGTATGCCGGGCATAACATGAGCGAGGATTACCTTCATGAATTAATAGCCATTTTGGACCAAAAAGACTATTCCCTGGCGGTGATCTCGAAGTCGGGCACCACCACTGAGCCTGCCATTGCCTTCCGCATCTTGAAGCAACATATTATTAATAAGTATGGCGAGCAGGAGGCCGCCTCGCGCATCATCGCCATCACCGACAAGGCCAAGGGTGCGTTGAAGCAGCTGGCCAACGTGAAGGGTTACAAGACCTACATCGTCCCTGACGACGTGGGAGGCCGTTTCTCGGTGCTCACTCCGGTGGGGCTGTTGCCCATCGCCGTGGCTGGCATCGACATCCGAGCCTTGGTGAAAGGTGCCGTCGAGATCGAGCAACTTTGCAAGAGCAACCCCACCTTGAACGGCAACTTCGTGTCGGAATACGCCGTGGTACGCCACATGATGTACCTGATGGGAAAGACCAACGAGATCATGGTGAACTACGAGCCCCGGTTGGTGTATTTCAGCGAGTGGTGGAAGCAGCTCTACGGCGAGAGCCATGGCAAGAACCACAAGGGTATCTTCCCCGCTTCGGTCACTTTCAGCACCGACTTGCATTCCATGGGGCAGTACATCCAAGACGGCTTGCGCAACCTGTTTGAGACGGTGATTTCGGTGGAGCGCTCCAACCATGAGCTTCGCATCCCTCTTGAAAACGAGGATCTTGACCAGCTGAACTACATTGCCGGCAAGCGCATCTCGGAGGTGAACCACAAGGCCGAGCTCGGCACCATGCTTGCCCACGAGGACGGCGGCGTGCCGGTGATCCGTTTGGAGATCCCGGAGGTGTCGGCTTTCGTGCTTGGCCAGCTGATTTACTTCTTCGAGATGGCTTGTGCCCTGAGCGGTTACCTGCTTGAGGTGAATCCCTTCGACCAGCCCGGCGTGGAGGCTTACAAGAAGAACATGTTCGCTTTGTTAGGAAAGAAGGGTTATGAGGAGAAGACTGCGGAATTGAATCACAGGCTGTCCACTATCTTATAGACCTTATCCCCCCTTCGGACCACCGTTTTGACCGGGATGGAGCAGATGTCGCCTTTGACGGCGCGAGGCACGGGGCCTTCGTCGAGACGGATTTCGCGGATACCATCCTCGTAGACACCTGTGGTTGGGCCGATGATCATGATGGGGTCGTCGACGTTCAGGTCGTGGGTCTCCACACGGATTTCGGCGACGCTCAAACGGCTGAAATAATTGGTTACCTGTCCGATGAACAGTTTGGTTTGGGTGGCTTGTGAGCCGTATTGCTTGGACCACTCGAAGGTACGGCGGCCTAGGTAATAGCCATCCCAAAAGCCGCGGTTATAGACGCTTTTCAGGCGTTCCATCCATGCGTCGATCTTCTCTTGGGTGAAGGTGCCTTCCTGGATGGCCTTCACTGCTTCGTGGTATACCTCTACGGTCATTTTGGTGTATTCCGGCGAACGTCCGCGGCCTTCGATCTTGAGCACTTCCACGCCGGCCTCCAGCACTCGGTCGAGGAACGGCAGTGTGCAAAGGTCTTTCGGCGACATGATGTATTCATTGTCGAGTGCCAGTTCAAAGCCTTCTTCGCGTTCTTTGACGTCGTAGCCCCGGCGGCACAGTTGCAGGCAGGCGCCCCGATTTGAGGAGGAGTTGAAGAGGTCCTGGCTGAGGTTGCATTTGCCCGAGATGGCCATGCACAGGGCGCCATGGCAGAACACCTCGATGCGCACCAGATCGCCATGAGGTCCCCGTATCTGTTGGCGTTCGATTTCCTCGGTGATGTGTTTCACCTGGTCGATATCAAGTTCACGGGCCGTCACCATCACATCGGCAAACTGGGCGTAATACTTCACTGCTTCCAGGTTGGTGATATTGCATTGGGTGGACATGTGCACTTCGACGCCGATCTGGCGGGCGTATTGGATCACGCTTTGGTCGGAGGCGATGATGGCCGAGATGCCGTTTGCTTTGATGGCATCGAGCAGCTGGTGCATCTCGTCCATTTCCTCGTCGTAGATGACCGTATTCACGGTGACGTAGCTCTTTACGCCATGTTCGTTGCAGGTCTCGGCAAGCTGGCGCAGGTCGTCCAGGGTGAAGTTCTTGGCCGACCTTGAGCGCATGTTCAGTTTCCCGATGCCGAAGTACACGCTGCCGGCACCGGCTTGTATGGCGGCTGACAGGGCTTCGTACGAGCCCACGGGAGCCATGATTTCGATGTTCTTTTTCATGGCTGCAAAGGTAAAAAATATCCATAAACCCTTGCGGTATTAATAGGAAAGCCCTTACCTTTGCGCCGAATAATTAATACTGAATGCCATGCAAAAGAAACTCTATCGTTCCGTCATTGACAAAAAACTCTGCGGAGTTTGTGGCGGTCTTGGTGACTATTTTGAGATCGATTCCACGCTGGTTCGTCTGCTTTGGGTGATTCTCGCCTTCATTTCATGTGGAGCGGCGCTGTTGGGATACTTGATTTGTGCGATCATCGTTCCCTCGCAACCCCAGTCCATCGAACAGCCTCCTTACACTCAGGAACCACAGGAACCCCAAGAGCCTTAATGCAGAACTTCAACATTCATACCCACAGCATCTATTCTGACGGCAAGTCCACGCCCCGCGAGCATGTGGAGGAGGCCATCCGTCAGGGATTGGTGAAGTTGGGTTTTTCGGAGCATGGTCCCCTACCTTTCGACAACACTTTCTCGGTGAAGGCCGAGCGGATGCCGGAGTATTTGGCGGAGGTTGGGCAGTTGAAGGAGGAATTTAAAGATCAACTAGAGATACTAGCGGGACTAGAGGTGGATTACATTCCTGGGGTTTCGGAGCGGTTTGCGGTGACCAAGGAGAAGTACCACCTTGATTATCTGATTGGGGGTGTGCATTTGGTGGGGCATTCGGCCAATCCTGAGGAGCTCTGGTTCATTGACGGGCCCAAGTGGGAGATTTACGACGAAGGGCTGCAGAAGTTCTTCGGTGGCGACATCCGGCGGGCGGTGCGGTGTTTCTTTGACCAGACCAACCAGATGATCGAGCAGGAGGAGTTTGACATCATCGCCCATTTCGACAAGATCAAGATGCATAATCGGGACCGGTATTTCCATGAAGATGAACCATGGTACCGCAAGTTAGCGCTTGAGACGCTCGACTTGATTCATGAGAAAGGCTTGATTGTGGAGGTGAACACGAGGGGGATTTACAAGAAACGGTACAATGGTTTTTATCCCTCGCCATGGTTGATGGCGGAGGCGCACAAGATGGGGGTTCCGATGATCATTTCAAGTGATGCGCATCATTACAGCGAACTCACTCTGGAGTTTGAAGCTGCTGAAGAAGCTTTAAAAGTAGCGTGTCTTTGACACACTAAAGAAAAAAACCCCACCGGTACGGGCCCGGTGGGGAAAAACAATATAAAGATTATGAAAAAAATCCGTTTTTACTTGGCGGCAATTACCACTTTGCCTTTGTAATAGAGGTCACCGTCGACATAGTAAGCTCTGTGTCTGACGTGCATGGTGCCGGTAGTAGGATCGACGCTCACGTTCGGAGTTGAGTTCTTCTCTTTGCGCCTCTGGTGTGAGACTGTCTGCGTTTAGGATGTGCCATTTTACTTTTATTTTAAAATGTTAATACCGTTTAATTAATTTTCTTCAATCTTAACATCCTTCAGCGCCGCCCATCGGGGATCCATCATGCATTCTTCGTCAGAGGGCTCCGTGTCGTGTGAAAGCATCTCGAGGACTTTCGGGTTGCATTCACCGTCGGGATGGACCCGGTGCATGGGTATTGCGAGGATGATATATTCGTAAATCAAAGAACTTACGTCGTAGGCGTGCTCCTCAGCAGGCACTACGGCCACGTCGTCTGACTCGTCCGTTTCGTCGGCGCCGAACTTGATGTAGAACACCTGTTCGCTTTGGATAGGGATCATGAACTCGTCGGCGCATCGGTCGCAAGTGACGAGGACTTGTCCTTCCAGCTGGAAGTTCAGCGTCATCATCAGCTCTTCCCTCACCACTTCGAGATCCACTGTTACCTGTCCTTGTTTCACCTCGGAATAGTCGAGATCGGCAAAGAAGTCGTCCTTGATGTCGAATTTGAAGTTGTGGACACCGAGGGCGAGACCGCTGACAGGGATCAAGAATTCATTTTCCTTTTCCATATTGCCTCAAAATCGGGCTGCAAAAATACAACTTTTTTTTGAAAGAGAAATTTTTTTTCGATTTTTTTGGAGGGCTAGACGTTCTAGATGCTCTATATGTTCGAGAGGGGCTAGACTAGAGGGGGTTGGAGGCGAGGATTTCGAGGGCTTTTTGGAGGACGTCGTCGAGGGGGCGGTAGATGGGATAGAAGGCGGCATCGTCGAAGAGGTCGCGGGCGATGTAGGCTTTCAGCAGGATGTCGGCATTGCGGCGGGCCACTTGTTTCTCGGTGGCATTGCCTTTGAGGCCTTTTTTCTCGGCGCGGGCCACCAGTTCGTTGAACATGGCGTCGGTGACGTGGAAGAAGCGGTCGAAGTCGTCCAAGGTCTTATAACGGGCGAGTTCCTGGCGGTGGCTGTCGCAGTAGTCGAAGGCATATTGGTAGAGGATGCCGAGGTTGGCGATGCGGTTGAAGTAGTATTCGGTGCTGTCGTCGACGAGGGGGACATACACGTCGGGCAAGATGCCGCCTCCGCCGTACACCACTTTCCCTTTCGGGGTATAATATTTCAAGGTGTCATTGATGTGGATGCTGTCGGCCGAGAAGAGCTCTCCGTTCTCGTAGCGGTCGTAGGACTCGAGGAGGTAGTCTTTGCGGCTACCGTCGAAAGGCTTTTGGATGCAGCGTCCGGTAGGCGTATAGTAGCGTGCCACGGTGACGCGGATGGCCGACCTGTCGCTGAGCATGATCTGTTCCTGAACCAGGCCTTTGCCGAAGGAGCGGCGGCCGACGATGGTGCCGCGGTCGTTGTCCTGGATGGCCCCTGCCACGATTTCGGAGGCGCTGGCCGACTCGTCATCGATCAGCACAACCACGGGCACGTCTTCGAGGATGCCTTTATGGTTGGCGTAGTAGGTGTTTTTGGGGCGGAACCGGCCTTCGGTGAAGACCACCAGACTGCCTTTGGGTAGGAATTCATCGGCGATGTCGACGGCTTCGTTGAGGTAGCCGCCGCCGTTGCCGCGGAGGTCGAACACCAGTTGTTTCATCCCTTGTTTTTTCAGGTCTTTGGCTGCTTTGGCGAACTCTTTATGGGTGGTGGCCGAGAACTTGCTCAGCTTGATGTAGCCTATCTGGTCGTCAAGCATATAGGCGACGTCGACGCTATAGGTGGGGATGACGTCGCGGGTGATGGTGAAGTCGACAAGTTGGGGTTCGCCCCTGCGGTAGACTTTCACAGCCACTTTGGTGCCTTTGGGGCCTTTGAGGAGGCGCATTACCGATTCGTTCTTGATTTTGATGCCAGCGATGAGCGAGTCGCCGACATAGACGATACGGTCGCCTGCCATGACGCCCACTTTCTCGGAGGGGCCGCCTTTGATGGTGTTGACGATGGTGACGGTATCCTCGACGATGCGGAACTGAACGCCGATACCCTCGAAGCTACCCAGCAGCGGGTCGTTGACGGCGTTGAACTCTTCCACTGAGATGTACTGGCTATGCGGGTCGAGTTCGTCCATCATGGCCATGATGGCTTCTTCTTCAAGTGCTTTGGTGTTGACGGTGTCGACGTAGGTATTATTAATATGGTACATCACCTCGTCGAATTTGCTGTTGGCGACGACTTGAGGGCGCCGTTTGAGCATGACGTTCTCGGTGATGAGGCTGACGAAGATGCCGATGGCCAGACCGATGGCCACCATGGTCAGGAAGGTCCGTGAGGAGGAGTTCCCGTTATTCATTGAATGCTGCGCTTGACATCTCCAGGTTGCGGTCCACCTTCTTGAAGAGGCCTTGGAGCACGGTGCCGGGGCCCACTTCGGTGAGGCTATTGAGGCCGTTGGCGATCATGTTTTGCATGGTCTGGGTCCAGCACACCGGGGAGGTCAGTTGTGCGATGAGGTTCTTCTTGATGATTTCGGGGTCGGTGACCGACTGGCCGGTGACGTTCTGGTAGATGGGGCAGATGCCGAAGTTGAAGTCCGTGTCGTTGATGGCTTCGGCCAGTTCGACGCGTGCGGGTTCCATGAGAGGGCTATGGAAGGCGCCGCCGACTTTGAGTGGGAGCACTCGTTTGGCGCCGGCTTCCTTGAGTTTCTCGGTGGCTTTTTCCACGCCTTCGAGGGTGCCTGAGATGACGATTTGGCCGGGTGAGTTGTAGTTGGCTGGGACGACGACTGTATCGGTGATGGAGGCGCACACTTTTTCGACGACTTGGTCTTCCATGCCGATGACGGCGGCCATGGTGCCGGGTTGCATCTCACAGGCTTTTTGCATGGCGTTGGCGCGTTTGGCCACGAGGCGCAGGCCGTCCTCGAAGCTCAGCACCTTGTTGGCGACGAGGGCGGAGAACTCGCCGAGCGAGTGACCTGCCACCATACTTGGTTGGAAGTCGTCGAGCACCGAGGCCAGGATGACCGAGTGGAGGAAGATGGCCGGCTGGGTGACTTTGGTTTGGCGGAGGTCCTCATCGGTACCGTCGAACATCAGGTCGGTGATCTTGAAGCCCAGGATGCGGTTGGCTTTGCGGAACAGGTCCTTGGCTTTCGACGAGCCGTCGAAGAGGTCCTTGCCCATGCCTACGAACTGGGCGCCTTGGCCGGGAAAAACATAAGCTTTTATCATAGACTGAGTTGTTTCATTGTTGGGTTGAATGGGTTTAATGGGCGGGTTGGGGGGTAG
>CAJOIH010000004.1 GCA_905234455.1 uncultured Bacteroidales bacterium
AAGCGTTGATTACTTCCATGATTATTTCTTAATAGTGTTAATTTTGAGTTCTTCGGGTTGCTGGGCCTGATGCGGATGCTCTGAACCGGCATACACATAGAGGTTGCCATAGATGGCGTTGCCAAGCTTGGTCTTGGGAAGCATGCCCTTGATGGCGTGCTCGAGAACAGCCTGAGGCTTTCTCTTCAACTGCTCGCTCACGTTGCGGAAACGCTGGCCACCCGGGAAACCGGTGTAATGCACATAGTACTTCTCGGCCATCTTGTTGCCGGTGAGCTGGATCTTCTCAGCATTGATGATGATCACGTTGTCGCCACAGTCGCTGTGGGGAGTGTAGCAAGGCTTGCGCTTGCCGCGGAGGATCATGGCGACCTCGGAAGCGAAACGTCCGAGAATCTGACCTTCAGCGTCGACTACATACCACTTCTTGTTGGCATTTTCCTTGTTGACGCTAACAGTTTTGTAACTTAAAGTATTCATTTTCAGTTGTTTGTTTTTATCCTATTGATGACTGCGGATAGAACAGCTTTTTACTAACGAGGGCGCAAAATTACAAAGAATTTTCTTACCTTTGCACCCAAAATGAAAAAAAATGTCAATCGAGATCCAAAATATCACCAAAAAGTATGGCGAACAACTCGCACTGAACAACGTTAACCTCCACATTGACAAGGGAATCGTGGGATTGCTCGGACCCAACGGCGCAGGCAAATCAACCCTTATGAAAATCATCACCTGCTTCATCCAACCCACCTCCGGCAAAGTGACAGTGAACGGGTTCGACGTGCTCGAACAACCCATGGACGTGAAACGCATCGTGGGCTACCTCCCTGAACACAACCCACTCTATCTCGACATGTACGTGCGCGAATACCTCGAGTTTGTCGCCGGCATCCACCAACTCAAAGGCAAAGCCGCCAAAGACCGCATCCAAGCCATGATCGACGAGACCGGCCTCGGCCCCGAAGCCCACAAGAAAATCGGCGCCCTCTCCAAAGGCTACCGCCAACGTGTGGGCCTGGCCCAAGCCATGATGCACGACCCCCAAGTGCTCATCCTCGACGAACCCACCTCAGGCCTCGACCCAAACCAACTCATCGACATCCGTAATCTCATCGACAACCTGGGCAAAGAAAAAACCGTGCTCCTCTCCACCCATATCATGCAAGAAGTGGAAGCCATCTGCCAAAGGGCCATTATTATTAATAAAGGTGTCGTGGTCGCCGACGACCAAATCGAAAACCTCAAACAAACCCATACCTCCGCCAACGTGGTCATCGTGGAGTTTGAGAACGAAGTGGCTCAACAACAACTCCTCAGCATCCCCAAAGTGGCCAAAGTGCAACGGGTGAAAAACAACCACTGGATCCTCGAACCTGAAGGCGATACCGACATTCGCGCGGGCTTGATGAAATGGTCGGTGGATAATGGGTTCATTATCAAGACACTGCAAAAAGAAGACATCAGCATCGAGGAAGCTTTCCAGAAACTCACGAAATAATTTTTATCGAGAATTAGAGAAATCTTTATCGTAAAAAAAGAAAAATCCCTAATTCCCCCATTCTTGAGAAAAAAACTATTATCTTTGCAGCGCTTTTCGTGGAAAGATTTGTTTTGATTGCAACCACAAGAAAAAATGCTAAACCAATGCTTTTTCCTTTTCCTTCAGTCAACAACTTCCCACACAAATGAATTTATTAATCAATTAATAATCAATTTGTTATGGGTTATTACTTCACTTCAGAATCGGTCTCAGAAGGCCATCCTGACAAAGTATCGGACCAGATATCCGATGCCGTATTGGACGAAATACTACGTTACGATCCCAAGTCCAAAGTGGCTTGCGAGACCCTGGTGACCACCGGATTGTGCGTGGTAGCCGGCGAAATCCGCACCAACGCCTATGTCGAGATCCAAGACATCGCACGCCGCGTCATCGACCATATCGGCTACAATAAATCAGAATACCAATTCGACGCCCAATCATGCGGCGTGCTTTCGGCCCTCCATGGCCAGTCGAACGACATCTACATGGGCGTGGGCCGCAAGAAGCCTGAAGAACAAGGTGCTGGCGACCAAGGCATGATGTTCGGCTTCGCCACCAACGAGACCGTCAACTACATGCCCTTGACCATCGACCTGGCCCACCTTTTGTTAAAGGAACTCGCCGCCATCCGACGCGAAGGCAAACAGATGAAATACCTCCGCCCCGACGCTAAGTCACAAGTGACCGTGGAATATGCAGAGGGATGGAAACCGCTGCGTATCGACACCATCGTCATCAGCACCCAGCATGACGAGTTCGTGAAGCCTGCCGACAACAGCGAAGAGGCCCAACGCGAGGCCGACATGCGGATGGTCGACAAAATCGAGGCCGACATCCTCAATTTCCTCCTGCCCCGTGTGAAACGCAAACTGCCCGCCCAGCTACGCAAGCTGTTCGACCAGGATATGAAGATCTTCGTCAACCCCACAGGCAAGTTCGTCATCGGCGGTCCCCACGGCGACACCGGCCTCACCGGCCGCAAGATTATCGTCGACACCTACGGCGGCCGCGGCGCCCACGGCGGCGGCGCCTTCTCCGGCAAGGACAGCTCCAAGGTGGACCGCTCCGCAGCCTACGCCGCACGTCACATCGCCAAGAATATGGTGGCTGCCGGGCTGTGCGACCAAGCACTGGTGCAGATTGCCTATGCCATCGGCATCGCCGAGCCAGTGGGCTTCTACGTCAACACCGAAGGCACCGCCCATGTGAAAGGCAAGGATGGCAAGGTCTTGACAGATGCAGCCATCGCCGAGAAAATCCGCGGTATGGTGGACCTGCGCCCCTACGCCATCGTGAAACGTTTCGGCCTTACCAACCCCATCTTCGAGGAGACCGCCTCCTACGGTCATTTTGGTCGCCAACCTGAGACCCGCAAGGTCGAAGTCTTCTACAAGGACAAGACCACCTTTGTCGAAGGGGGCAAGACCTTTAAGAACGTGGAATTCTTCGGCTGGGAGAAACTCGACCTGGTCGATGGCTTCAAGAAAGCTTTCTTTACGGCTAAAAAATAAGGATCATGGCTCGGATCATGGCTATCGATTTGGGTAGAAAACGCTGTGGCATCGCGGTCACCGACCCGCTGCAGATCATCGCCAATGGCCTGACTACCGTGGAGAGCGGCAAGCTGGCCGAATGGGTGGTCGACTATCTGCGGCAGGAAGAGGTCGAGACCATTGTCATCGGCGAACCCAAGGACATGCGCAACAACCCGTCGGACTGCTCCAAATACATCGAGCCTCTGGTGAACCGCCTGCGCAAGTTGCTGCCCCAAACGAACATCGTCCGGTACGACGAACGCTTCACCTCGGTGATGGCCCACCAGACCATGATCGACGCCGGCCTCAAGAAAAAACAACGGCAAGACAAAGCCCTCGTGGATACCGTCGCCGCAACCATATTACTCCAATCCTATCTCAGCTCCTTGAAATAACTTTCAACTTTCAAATCATATGATTCTTCCCATCGTTGCATACGGTCACCCAACCCTCAAAGCAGTCGCCAAGGACATCGACAAGGATTTCCCCGAACTGGAGAAACTTATTGCCGACATGTGGGAGACCTTGGCCCATTCCGAAGGCGTGGGACTGGCCGCTCCACAAGTAAACCAATCCATCCGCCTATTCCTGGTCGATGCTGATCCGTTCTATCCCGATTACCCCGATGCCAAAGGCTTCAAGCAGGTGTTCATCAATGCCCATCTGATCGACACTTTTGGTGACGAGGTGCCTTTTAGGGAAGGATGCCTCAGCTTGCCCGGTATCTATGAAGAAGTGATCCGCCACGACGGCATCCGCTTGCGTTACCTGGACGAGAACTTCGTGGAACACGAGGAGGAATTCACCGGCATCAAGTCGCGCATCATCCAACACGAATACGATCACCTCGAAGGCCATGTGCATGTGGACCGGATCGCCCCGCTGAGAAAAATGCTGCTTCAAGGCAAACTGCGTGATATCTCAGAAGGAAAATGCGACGTGGATTATAGAATGTTGTTCCCCAAAAAACAAAGAAGAAGATGAGAAAGACATTAATGCTGGCAGTATTGCTCGCCTTGGCCCTAACTGGATGCCATCGCAACGTGAAAACTACCCAAAAAGAACCTCAGCAGACCGCGGCCGTTGAAACCTTCGACTCGCCTGAGGCGCTGTTTAGCGCCATCGAGGAGGCTGTCTTCGCCAAACAGGATACCCAAAAGAGCATCGCTTTGGTCGATCAATTGTTGGCCGACTATCCCGATTTCGACAAGAACCCCGTGGCCCTGTTCATGCTCGCCAGCTTCGTCTATGATGAGCAACTACACGACCTCGACAAGGCGAGGGAGACCTATCAGCAAATTGTCGATGATTATCCCGACAGCCCCTTTGCCAACGATGCCGCCATCTCCATCACCCAACTGGGCATGACCCCCGACGAGTTGGTCAGGATGTTCGAAGCCAACCAGGAGTGATCTCACCAATAGGCGACTGAATAAGCGTATTGCTTCTCGGGATTGACGTGTGTTTCCACCACTTCGTTTCCCTGGAGTAATCCGTGTAAATCACGGGTGATCCCCGTGCCCCTCAGCTTGAAAACGGCCTCTTTCTTGGTCCAATACTCAGTGAAGGTCCTTACTGGATCGTCGCTTTCATTAATAATGCGTTGCTCCTCCTCGTTCATGGTGTAGCGGAGGAGTCCGTCGCCGGCCAGGTGGTAGCTCTCGATGTCGATGCCCACCGGCTGGTTGGAAACCGCTACGGCGATGCCGTTCTTGCAATGGCTTAGGTTGAAATGGACCTCGGGATGGTCTTTCAGGAAAGGCTTCCCGTGCTCGTTATGGTCGAAGAGGAAAGGGTGGGAGAGACCTTGTTGCTCCAATAGGTTTCGTAACATTACGTACGATTTCAAACAGGCATATTGGCCAAAAAGATGCTTGTATCTCAAAGCTTCTGCCCGACGTTCGTCAGATACCAAAGGGAGGAGACGCTGAATCTCCTCCTCGGTAACTTGGGCCATATCGTCAAAGATGTCAATGACCATCATTCAACGCTTCAGCACCACCTACAATGTCAATTAATTCGGTGGTGATCACATTCTGTCGGGCACGGTTGTAGTCACGTCGTAGTTCTTGGAGCAGGGTGGCGGCGTTGTCGCTCGCGATGAGCATGGCGGTCATCCGCGCCCCGTGTTCGGCGGTCATGGCGTCAAGCATCACCGAATAGAAGAGTGTGCGTATCACCTTGGGTACCAATGCGTTGACGAATTCTTCCCTAGAGGGCTCCACCAAGTAATCAAAGGTTTTCTCGGGGAAGCCTTCTCCCTTCGGGGCATCGCCCGAAGCCAAAGGCAGCAAAGCCTCGACTATGGGCTGCTGCACACCGGCGTTCTTATGGTGGTTGTAGACCATCACCACGCGGTCGATGCGGCGCTCAAGGAAGGCTTGGACCATGAGGTCGCTGAGCTCGGTGGCGAGGTCATATGACAGTTCCTCACTGACGCTTTTGTGGGTGGTGGCCACGGTGATGCCGTTCTTGGCGGCAAACTCGGCAATCTTTTTCCCGTAGAGGTGTACTTCCACATGGTCGGCCCCCAGACGATCGGCGTAGTCGGTATAGGTCTTGAGGAAGAGCTTGTTGACGTTGGCGTTGTACACACCGCAGAGGCCTGAACTCGACGAGAAGGCCACAATGGCTACACGCTTGGGCTCACGCTGCTCCGCCAAAGGGATGTTCACCGTCTCCTCCAAGGCGTCAAGGTAGTTGGAGAGGGTCTCGTTGAGTTTGCTCTTATAGGGCAGGAAACGCAACGTAGTGCTCTCCGACTTCTTCAGCTTGGCGGCGGAGACCATTTTCATGGCGTTGGTGATCTTCTCAGTGGAAGCCACCGAGGCGATGCGGGCTCTTATTTCCTTTAGGCTAGGCACTGTTTGGCGGTTTCTTTTAGGAGATTCTTGATGTCGTCGTTGACGATGCCTTGTTTCAGCTGATCCAAGACATCCTTATGTTTGACTTCGAGGAGGCGGAGGAATTGTTTCTCGAACTCGTGGACTTTGTCAATGGGCACATTGCTGAGTAGGCCGTTGGTTCCGCAGAAGATGATGGCAATTTGCTTCTCCACGGGCATGGGGCTGTATTGTGGCTGTTTCAGCAACTCTACGTTCTTGCGGCCTTTGTCGAGGATGGCGAGGGTGGCTGCGTCGAGTTCGGCGCCAAAGCGCGAAAAGGCTTCCATCTCACGGAACTGGGCCTGGTCCAACTTCAAGGTGCCTGCCACCTTCTTCATCGATTTGATCTGGGCGTTGCCACCTACACGCGACACCGAGATGCCTACGTTGATGGCGGGACGCACACCGGCGTTGAAGAGGCTGGTTTCCAGGAAGATCTGTCCGTCGGTGATGGAGATGACGTTGGTGGGGATGTAAGCGGAAACGTCGCCGGCCTGGGTCTCGATGATGGGCAAAGCGGTCATCGAGCCACCACCACAGGCGATGTCCTTGATGCTGTCAGGCAGGTCGTTCATCTGGCGAGCCACTTCGTCGTTCTTGATGATCTTGGCCGCACGCTCGAGCAGACGGCTGTGCAGGTAGAAGATGTCGCCAGGATAGGCCTCACGTCCCGGAGGACGGCGGAGGATCAGCGACACCTCTCTGTAGGCGACAGCCTGCTTGGAGAGGTCGTCGTAGATGACCAGCGCATGACGGCCGGTATCGCGGAAATACTCGGCGATGGCAGCGCCGGCGTAAGGGGCGTAGAACTGCATGGCAGCGGGTTCGGAGGCAGGTGCCGACACTACGATGGTGTAGTCCATCGCACCGTGGTCCTGCAAGGCTTTCACCAGGTTGGCCACGGTGGAGCCTTTTTGTCCCACGGCGACGTAGATGCAATAAACGGGATCGCCGTTCTTGAAGTTCTCCTTCTGGTTGATGATGGTGTCGATGGCGATGGCGGTCTTGCCGGTCTGACGGTCGCCGATGATGAGTTCGCGCTGGCCACGGCCGATGGGGATCATGGCATCGATGGCCTTGAGTCCAGTCTGCAAGGGCTCGTTGACGGGCTGACGGTAGATGACACCGGGGGCCTTGCGCTCCAATGGCATCTCGTAAGTCTGGCCTTGGATGGGTCCCTTGCCGTCGATGGGCATGCCCAGGCTGTTGACAACGCGGCCCAATAGGCCTTCGCCGGCCAGCACCGAGGCAATGCGTTGGGTACGGCGCACGGTCTCGCCTTCCATGATGCCCTCAGTGGGTCCGAGAAGCACCACGCCCACGTTGTCTTCCTCGAGGTTGAGCACCACGCCCATGGTGCCGTTCTCAAACTGCACCATCTCATTGGCTTGAACGTGGTCGAGCCCGTACACACGGGCCACACCGTCGCTGACCTGCAACACCTTGCCGATCTCCTCAAAGTTGGCGCGGTTGCTTAGGTTCTCCAGTTGCATCTTCAGGATGCTCGATATTTCGCTTGCTTTCATATCTCTTTTTTCAGTTTTTCAAGACGGCCTTTGATGCTGGCATCGAGGCGGTCGTGTTCGATGTCGAGGACGAAGCCGCCAATAAGGGTGGGGTCGACCTTCACATGGAGTTCGGCGTCTTGGTGGAAAGTATCCCGCACGTAGTCGCCGATGCTTGCCAATGCCTTGTCATCAAGCTCGGTGGCGGTGGTGACGTCGGCACGAAGGAGGTGTTGCTCCTTTCGGTACAGCTCCTGATATTTCAGGGCAATGAGAAAGATGCGGTTCTCGCGCCGTTTCTCGGTCACGAACTCCAGGAAACGGGCCAGGCAGGGATGCACCGGGTCGCCGATGGCAGCATGCAGCAGCTGGAGCTTCTCCTGAGCCTCGTTCATGGGGTTGGAGAGCGCCTCGTTGAACTGCTGGATGGCCAGGCCATAGTTGGCCGTAAGCCGTACCAACCCTTCGTACACCTCACGGGCACACCCTTCCTCGTTGGCTGTTTGAAGCAGCGCACGGGCGTATCTAACCGATATCTTTCCGTTGTCCATCAGGCTTCAATTCGGGGTTGGTTTTCTTTGAGGATGGCTTCTACATAGCGGCTCTGCGCATCTTTGTCGGCGAGTTCGCGTTGCAGCAACTTCTCGGCAATGTCGACCGAGAGGCTGATCACCTCGGCTTTCATCTGGCTCATGGCCTCTTCCTGTTCCTTCTGGATCTTCAGGCGAGCGTCAGCTACCATCTTCTCCGCTTCGGCGCGAGCCTCGTTGCGGGCCTCTTCGATGAGTTGCTTGCGCAGTTCCTGGCTCTCGTTGATGATGCGCACCTGCTCGGCTTGCTGCTCAGCCAGCGCCTTGGCTTTGGCGGCTTCGATGCCAGCCAACGCGTCGTTGGCCTCCTGGGCAGCCACCAAAGAGTCGCTGATGTGCTGATTGCGCTTGTCGACAGCCCCCATGATCATCGGCCAGCCCACCTTTGCCAAGATGAACAGCACGATGAGGAAGCCGATGAGCATCCATATCATCAAACCGCTTTCAGGAAGAAAGAGTTCCATGTTAAATGACGGCTAAGATACACACGACAACGGCAAACAGGGTGGCACCTTCGACAAGAGCACCGGCGATGATCATGCTCGAACGGACATTGCCAGCGGCTTCGGGCTGACGGGCAATGGCCTCCATGGCCGACTTGCCGATGCCTCCAATACCCCAAGCGGCGCCGATAACGGCAATGGCTGCGGCAACGGCAGCAATACCAGGTACATAAGGTCCTTTTACAAATTCAAGTAAGATTGCTAAGATGTTTAACATAGTTGATAGTTTTAAGTTTGTTCAGTTATTCAGTTTCTTGTTGTGACATACCAATAAATATTGAGCTAAGCATCGTAAATACATAGGCTTGGATGTAGGCCACCAAGCATTCCAACGCGGTCATGAACACCATCATGAAGATGGAAATGATGGAGGTGGCACCACCCATGCCAGCACCGTACATGCCGCCAATGATGAAAATCAAGGCCATCAGCACCATGATGACGATGTGGCCCGCCAGGATGTTGGCGAACAGACGGATCATCAGGGCAAAAGGCTTGGTAAGGGTCGAGACGAGCTCGATGATGGGCATCAGCGGGATGGGGAACTTTAAAAACAAGGGTACATCGGGCCAAAGGATCTCTTTCCAATAATGCTTGTTGCCGAACACGTTGACGGCCACATAGGTGCATAAGGCCAACACCAAAGTGATGGACAGGTTGCCCGTGACATTCGACCCGAAGGGGAAGAAGGGTATCAATCCAAAGAGGTTGCAGAAGAAAATGAAAAAGAACACCGTTAATAGATAAGGTGCGAACTTCGGCACTTTGCTCTTCGGAATGGAAGGGCTGATGACGCCATCGAGCACCATATAGGTGAGCCACTCAATCATTCCTTGGTATTTCGTGGGGGTGGCCATCGGGTCTTTCTTGTATTTCTTCGCAGCGGGAAGGAAGAAAGCCAGCATGAAGCCGCACACCAGGAAGATGCCGAAGGCATTGCGAGTGAACGAGAGGTCGAAGGGTCGGGTGATCTCACCTTGACCGTTGACTTCCACCAACTTGCCAGGATATTTCGGATCGGTCATCGGAGCGATGTAAAAGCCTTGATAGGTCTCGCCCTCCTTCAACTCGCATACATGTTTCGAACTGAACACGTGCCAACCCGTCTCCTTGCTGTGGGCAATCACCGGGAGCCACACGCAAACATGCTTGCCTTTGATTTCGGTGACGTGGAAACAGTAGCCGTCGCCGGTATGGCCGAAGATGAACGATTTCACGTCGAGCGTCTCGGCTTTCAGCGAACCTGCCAGAAGCAGTAGCAACATAAGGATGATATGCCGAAGGCTGCACTTCATTGCTTCAGATGTTTCAGATACTCCATAAAACTGTAGGTTTCAACAAACAGTCCGATGAGATAGGCGATGGCAGTGACGATCACGAAAGGTTTGGCCCCTTGTCTTACGAAGACGATGTAAAGCACCAGCATGAGAATGGTGAGTGCCATCTTGATTCCTTTGTAAAGGTAGAACCAGCGCTGGCGGTTGACCTGTGCGTCGAGGTTTTTCTTCATCATCGGGCAGTAGAGCGCCCCAAGCATCATGTAGAGGTTGGGGGCGGTGACCATCCAGTTGGTCCACCATTCCTTGTGGCTGAAGAAACACAACAGCACTCCCACCTCAATGATATCAATGAGAAGGAACAGCGCCAGATAATATGTAGTTCTGTTATTCTTCATTTTCCGTTTTCCACTTCCGCGCAGATGATAATCTGGTTATCGTGTTGTTCGCAGAAGCCGCCTTTGATGGCGAACTCATGCTGTTCTTGATTGAGGTCGGTGATCACCACCTGGCCGGCTTCGAGGATGGCTACGATGGCGGCATGATGCTCCAACATGGTAAACGGTCCCTGCATCGAAGGCACCGTTACCGAGGTGGCTTCCCCTTTATAAAGGCTTTGTTCCGGTGTAATGATCTCGACTTTCATTTGTAACTCCTCACTCCTCACTCCTCACTTTCAACATTTCCTCTCCCTTGGCAATGGCTTCCTCGATGGTTCCCACTAGGTTGAAGGCGGCCTCAGGATACTGGTCCACCTTGCCGTCCATGATCATGTTGAATCCCTTGATGGTCTCTTCGATGGGTACCATCACGCCTTTCAATCCGGTGAACTGCTCGGCCACATGGAAGGGCTGTGAGAGGAAGCGCTGCACGCGGCGGGCACGGTGCACCACCAGTTTGTCTTCTTCGGAGAGTTCCTCCATGCCGAGGATGGCGATGATATCCTGCAGTTCCTTGTTGCGTTGCAGCAGCTGGATGACACGTTGGGCAGTGTTATAGTGTTCTTCGCCGATGATGTTGGGATCCATGATGCGAGAGGTGGAATCCAACGGGTCGACGGCGGGGTAGATGCCTAGCTCGGCGATCTTACGGCTCAACACCGTGGTGGCGTCGAGGTGTGAGAAGGTCGTTGCCGGTGCAGGGTCGGTGAGGTCGTCGGCAGGCACGTAGATGGCTTGCACCGAGGTGATGGAACCGTCTTTGGTGGAGGTGATGCGTTCCTGCATCTGTCCCATCTCTGAAGCCAAGGTGGGTTGGTAACCCACAGCCGAGGGCATGCGGCCGAGTAGGGCCGACACCTCTGAACCCGCCTGGGTAAAACGGAAGATGTTGTCGATGAAAAGGAGGATGTCGCTTTGCCCACTGTTGGTGTCGTCGCGGAACGACTCGGCGACGGTCAAGCCGGAGAGGGCAACGCTCACACGTGCTCCCGGAGGCTCGTTCATCTGTCCGAACACCAAGGTGGCCTGCGAAGTGGCCAGCTGTTCCTTGTCGATCTTGCTGAGGTCCCAGTCGCCTTCGTCCATGGCCTTGCGGAACTCGTCGCCGTATTTGATGATGCCCGATTCGATCATCTCACGCAGCAGGTCGTTGCCTTCACGGGTGCGTTCGCCTACGCCGGTGAACACCGAGTAGCCGTTGTAACCCTTGGCGATGTTGTTGATGAGCTCCATGATGAGCACCGTCTTGCCCACACCGGCACCGCCGAAGAGACCGATCTTACCGCCTTTCAGATAAGGTTCCAGCAGGTCGATGACCTTGATGCCGGTGAAGAGCACTTCTTTGGAGGTGGCGAGGTCCTCGTATTTCGGGGGTTCGCGATGAATGGGGTATTCTTTGCTGCGATCGAGGGTGCCGATGCCGTCGATGGCATCACCGGTGACGTTGAGCAAACGCCCCTTGATTTGGTTGCCTATAGGAATGGAAATGGGCTTTCCAGTGAGGGTGACTTCCATGCCGCGCATGAGACCGTCGGTCGAATCCATGGCGATGGTGCGCACGGAATCCTCACCGATATGCTGTTGGCATTCAAGTACCACAGTGCGGCCATTGGAGCGGGTGACATGGAGGGCGTCGTGGATCTTTGGGAGATGGGTTTCGCCGCCGTCGAAATATACGTCGACCACCGGGCCGATGATCTGGGTGATGTGTCCTTTGATGGTTTCTGACATATCCGTTTTTTCTTTTTTGGATAAACTGCAAAGTTAGTAAAAAAATAAAAACTGCAACATGGAGTTTCATATTTGTTTGTTTTGTTTTTGAGAATTGTTTTTTTAATTTTGTAGCCAATTTTCAAATAGGTATCACAATAAAGATCATATGCAAGACAAACTTCAAGAATTGACCGACAGGCTCTATAACGAAGGCCTGTCGAAAGGAAAACAGGAAGGCGAGGAGCTGCTGCAAAAAGCCCATGCCGAGGCGGACAACCTCATCGCCCAAGCCAAAGCCGAAGCGGAACGCATCGTGGCCCAAGCCAACAAAGAGGCTGAAGAACTGAAGACCAAAGTGACCGCCGACATCAAGATGGCCGCCACCCAAAGCATCGCC
Source organism: uncultured Bacteroidales bacterium (assembly GCA_905234455.1). GTDB lineage: Bacteria > Bacteroidota > Bacteroidia > Bacteroidales > F082 > Limimorpha. Next base: position 12,392 of record CAJOIH010000004.1, read on the forward strand.
GTGACAAAACAGGAAATCGAAAAGATGGTGGTGACCAACACCGCTACTGAAGGTGTGAAGGCCAACATGGGCAATGCTGAGTTCGTGAAAGAATTGATTACCAATGTGGTAAAAGCATTCAACCCGCAGAATGCGAGCCCCGTGGCCCTCGACCTGATCCTCCCTGAATCAATGAAAGCCCAGGTGGAGCCCTTTGTGCAAAACGAAATTGCCAACCAATTCAAAGGCGAAGTCAAGGTGGATTACTCCAAGAAGATGAACGGTGGCTTCAAGGTGGCCCCCAAAGACGGCGGCTATGTGCTCCAGTTCACTGATGACGAGTTTACGCAACTCATTGCCAACTACCTGCGTCCCGCCACCAAGAAAATCCTCTTCGGCTGATGGATAACTACGTTTATATCGTGGCCGGACTGCCGGAACTGACCTCGGGTTTCGAGAACACGGGCTTCGACTATGCCTCCGTGAAGGAATCGATCATGGAACTGCTCTCCGAAAAGGACCAGCAGCTGGTCGATCTCATGGAAGAAGGCTTTGACGAACAAACCCTGGGCGCCGATTTCTATGCAAAAGCCGCCGCGTCGAAAAACCGCTTCATCCGCGAATATTTCGACTTTGACGGCCGCCTGCGCAACATCAAAGTCCAGTACCTGGCCAAACGACTCGGAAAGAAAGGGGAGGACTACCAAGTGGAACTGCCTGAAGCTGACTTCGACGAGGCCCAGCAAATTGCCGCCGTCATGGACGACGCCGATTTCGTGGAACGTGAACAGAAAATGGACGAACTCAAATGGGAGAAAGCCTCCGACATCGCCCGCATGGAATACTTCAACATGAATGCCATCCTGGCCTATTTGGTCAAAGCCAAAACCGTTCAGCGCTGGGCCGAACTCGATCCCAACAAGGGTCAGGAGATGTTCAAGAAACTCGTTTCCGAAGTGCGTGGAACTTATGAAGGAATAAAGAATTAAGAAAAACACATATATGAAAACTACAGGAAAAGTTACAGGAATCATTGCTAACCTGGTCACCGTCGAGGTGAACGGCCCTGTGGCACAGAATGAGATCTGCTTCATCGACTTGCAAGGCGTCAAGCTGATGGCAGAAGTCATCAAGGTGAACGGGAACAAGGCCTCGGTCCAGGTGTTCGAAAGCACCCGTGGCTTGCAGATCGGCGACCCAGTGGAATTCCAAGGCTACATGCTCGAGGTGACCCTCGGTCCCGGACTGCTCTCGAGCAACTTCGACGGCCTCCAAAACAACCTCGCCACCATGACGGGCGTGTTCCTCAAGAGAGGTGAATACACCAAGGCCCTCGACGAAGAAAAACTATGGGACTTCACACCCATCGCCGAAGTGGGACAACAGGTCGTCGCCGCCGACTGGCTGGGCGAAGTCAAAGAAGGCTGGCTGCCTCACAAAATCATGGTGCCCTTCAATTTCGATATGTCGTATATCGTTAAATCGATAGTACCCCCCGGCAAGTACAAGATCACCGACACCATCGCTGTCTTGACCAACCCCGAAGGAGAAGAAATCCCCGTGACGATGACCCAGAAATGGCCTGTCAAAGTGGCCGTGGGTGGCTATGTGGAGAAACCACGTCCCTTCAAAGTGATGGAGACGGGCGTGCGCACCATCGACACGCTGAACCCCATTGCCGAAGGCGGTACGGGCTTCATCCCGGGACCTTTCGGCTGCGGTAAGACCGTGCTGCAACACGCCCTCGCCGAGCAAGCCGACGCCGACGTCATCATCATGGCGGCCTGCGGCGAACGTGCCAACGAGGTGGTGGAGATCTTCACCGAGTTCCCCGAACTGAAAGACAAACATACAGGTCGCAGCCTGATGGAACGTACCATCATTATCTGCAACACATCCAACATGCCGGTGGCCGCCCGTGAGGCTTCGGTCTACACGGCGATGACCCTCGGCGAATACTACCGCGCCATGGGTATGAAGGTGCTCCTGCTGGCCGACTCGACCTCGCGCTGGGCCCAAGCCCTCCGTGAGATGAGTAACCGTCTGGAAGAGTTGCCCGGTCAGGACGGCTTCCCGGTGGACCTCTCGGCCATCATCTCCAACTTCTACGCCCGTGCGGGTTATGTGAAACTCAACAACGGCGCCTCAGGCTCCATCACCTTCATCGGTACGGTGTCACCCGCCGGCGGTAACCTCAAGGAACCCGTCACCGAGAGCACCAAGAAAGCAGCCCGCTGCTTCTACGGCCTCTCGCAGAACCGTGCCGACAAGAAACGTTACCCCGCCGTCGACCCCGTGGATTCCTATTCCAAATACCTCGAATATCCTGAAATCATCGAATACCTCGATGAAAAGATCGAGAAAGGCTGGGTCGACAAAGTCACCAAGACCAAGTTCATCATCCGCAAAGGCAAGGATGCCTACGAGCAAATTAATATATTAGGTGACGACGGCGTGCCGATGGCCTACCATGAACAATACTGGAAGTCGGAACTGATCGACTTCGTCATCCTGCAACAGGACGCCTTCGACGACATCGATGGCTGCTCACCCCTGGAACGCCAGAAGTTCATGCTCGACCTCATGCTTGGCATCTGTGACCGCTCGTTCAAGTTCGACAACTTCGAGCAGTGCACCACCTACTTCAAGGGACTGATCAACATCTGCCGCCAGATGAACTACTCCGAGTACCAGTCGGAACAATTCAACAAATACCTGAACCAGCTTAAGGAGGAACTGAAACATGAGTGAGAAAGCATTCCAACGCATCTATACCAAGCTGAGCGCCATCACCAAGGCCACTGTGACCCTTGAAGCCCAGGGCGTGACGAACGACGAACTGGCCCTTGTGGCAGGACGTCTGGCACAGGTGGTGAAAATCAAGGACAACGCCATCACCCTGCAGGTGTTCGGCGGCACCGAGGACATCCCCACCAACGCCGAAGTGACCTTCTTCGGCGAGCCGCCCACACTTAATGTGAGCGACGACCTGGCAGGCCGTTTCTTCAACGCCTACGGCGAACCCATCGACGGCGGCCCGGCCGTGGAAGGCGAGAAACGCCAAATCGGCGGCCCCTCCGTGAACCCCTACAAGCGTCGTCAGCCCTCACAGCTGATTCCTACGGGTATCGCTGGCATCGACTTGAACAACACCCTGGTCTCCGGCCAGAAGATTCCCTTCTTCGCCGACCCCGACCAACCCTATAATCAGGTGATGAGCATGGTGGCCCTCCGCGCCGATGTGGACAAGATCATCCTCGGCGGCATGGGCTTGACCAACGACGACTACCTCTTCTTCAAGAACCAGTTCGAGAGTGCTGGCGCCTTGAACAAGATCATCAGCTTCGTCAACACCACCGACCAGCCCCCTGTCGAGCGTCTGCTGATTCCCGACATGGCACTGACCGCCGCTGAATATTTCGCTGTTGACAAGAACGAGAAAGTGCTGGTGCTGCTCACCGACATGACGCTATACGCCGACGCCCTGAGTATCGTCTCGAACCGTATGGACCAGATTCCTTCGAAGGACTCCATGCCGGGTTCGCTCTACTCCGACTTGGCCAAGATTTACGAGAAGGCCGTGCAGCTGCCCGATGGCGGTTCCATTACCATCATCGCCGTGACGACGCTGAACGACGGCGATATCACCCACGCCATCCCTGACAATACAGGATACATCACTGAAGGCCAGCTCTTCCTGCGCGCCGACCCCGATTCGGGCAAGGTCATCGTCGACCCGTTCCGCTCATTGTCGCGTCTGAAACAGCTGGTTCAGAACAAGAAGACCCGCGAGGACCACAGCGCCGTGATGAACACCTCGGTGCGACTCTACGCCGACGCCGCCAACGCCAAGACCAAGCTAGAGAACGGCTTCGACCTGAGCGACTACGACCTGCGTTGCCTCGACTATGCCAAGGAATATGCCACCCGCCTGCTTGCCATCGACGTCAACATCCCGATTACCGAAATGCTCGATACCGCCTGGGAGCTCTTTAGCAAGTATTTCACCAAGGCCGAAACAGGCTTGAAGGAATCATTGATTAATAAGTATTGGAAAGCGTAAGATGGCCATTAAGTTTCAATATAACAAGACCTCGCTCAACGAGCTCAACAAGCAGTTGAAGACCCGAACCCGGGCACTTCCCACGCTGAAGAGCAAGGAGAGCGCCTTGCGCATGGAGGTGAAGAAAGCCAAGCAGCGCTCCGAGGACCTTGTGGCCAGACTGAATGACGAACTCAAGTCGTACGAGTACATGGCCCGTCTTTGGAACGAGTTTGAGCCGGGACTGATCACCATCACCGACGTGAAGCTGAAGACCGTCAAGATCGCCGGCGTGCCTACGCCAGCGCTCGAGGAAGTGCTTTACGAGGTGAAGGACATCAACCTCTTCACCAAGCCGATGTGGTTCGCCGACGGTGTGCAGATCCTCAAGAACCTGGCCCAACTGGGCATCGAATCGGAGATCTACACCGAAGCGGCACGTATCCTCGACTTCCAGCGCAAGAAGACCACCCAGAAGGTGAACCTCTACGAGAAGGTGCAAATCCCAGGCTACAACGAAGCCATACGTAAGATCAAACGATACATGGAAGACGCGGAGAACCTCGACAAGGCCTCCCAGAAAATCATGAAAAACAAACACGTGCTTGAAGAGGAGGAAGCTGCCTATGGTAACTGAAATGACGAAATACGACTTCATCCTCATGAGCGGCGACGCTGACGCCTTCCTGAAGAAACTGCAGGAAATTGGGCTGGTCGACATCACCCGCTCGGTGAAGCCTATCGACGAACAGTCGGAGAAGCTCTCCCTGCGTGCCGACATCTACCGCAAAGCGCTTTTCCATTTGAAAGAAGTGACGCCGGCCGAGTTCGCCGAGAAGACCTATGGCGACCTCGCTGTCAACGTGCTCGACACCGTTAAGGAAAAAGAGGAAGCACAAAGTCAGTTGGCGCAACTCTATAAGGACCTCGAGGAAAGCAAGCCCTGGGGCCAGTTCGACGTGGACAGCGTGAGACGCCTCACCGATCTTGGCTTGAAGATGCATTTCTATAAGGCCAAGGCCATCGACCCCGCCTGGAAAGAGCAATATGCCCTGAGCGAGATCTCCAACGACGGCACCAACACCTATTTCGTGGTGGTGGCCGAGGACGACGACTACGACTTCCCGATGAAGGAACTAACTGCCCCCACCAGGGATTGCGCTGCCATCGAGAAGGAAATCCAAACCGTGAGGGACACCATCGAGCAAAAGGACAAACACCTCTCCGAACTGAAATGCCACGAGGCCGACCTCCGCAAGGAGATGGACCGCATTGCCTCGAAGCTCGACCTGCACCTCGCCCATATGGCAGGAGAGAAGGCAGCCGACGACTACATCACCGTGTTCGAAGGCTTCGCCCCCGCTGCCTCTGAGGAAAACTTACGCGCCCTCCTCGACCAGGAGAACGTGTTCTACGTGGCCGACAAAGCCAAGGTCGACGACAACCCGCCTATCAAGCTCAAGAACAATAGGTTTGTCTCGATGTTCGAGCTGCTCACCGACATGTACGGCCGGCCCAAATACGACGAGTTCGACCCAACAGTGTTCATCTCCATCTTCTTCATGCTCTTCTTCGCCTTCTGTATGGGCGACATGGGCTATGGCCTGGTGCTCATCGGCGCCAGTCTTGCACTGAAGAAGGTGCTGGGCAACATCGCCCCCTTGGGTATCACCCTCGGCATCGCCACTACCGTGGTGGGATTCCTGTTCCACACCTTCTTCTCAGTGGATATGCTCACCTGGAGTTGGCTGCCTGACGCAGTGAAGAGCATTATGCTACCTTCTCAGATTGCCGGCTACGACGGCACCATGGTGCTGGCACTCATCGTCGGTATCGTCCATATCTGTCTCGCCATGATCGTGAAGACCTACCAGAGTACCAAGACCAAGGGATTCCTCAACTCGTTAGGGACTTGGGGCTGGACTTTGCTGATTGTGGGCGGCGTCATCATCGGCGGTCTCGCCCTGATGGGCGTGATGGACAAGGCAGTGACCAAATGGGTCATCATCGTGCTCGGCATCCTGTCGGCTTTGGGCATTTTCTTCCTTAACGACATCCATCGCAATCCTTTGAAGAACTTCGGTGCGGGTCTGTGGGAGACCTACAATACCGCCACGGGTTTGTTGGGCGACGTGCTGAGCTACCTGCGTCTGTATGCCCTCGGTCTGGCTGGCGCCAAACTCGGCGAGGCCTTCAATGCCATCGGCCTGCAGGCCCTGGGTGACGGCGGCTTCGGTTGGGTGGCCTTCATCCTCATCGTGATCGTCGGCCATACCTTGAACGTTGCCATGTGCGTGTTAGGCGCCTTTGTGCATCCTCTGAGACTTAATTTCCTGGAATTCTTCAAGAACTCGGGCTACGAAGGCTCGGGCCGCAACTTTAATCCTTTAAAAACAGAAAACTAAATAATTCAACAATAAAATCTTAAAACTATGTTATCAACAATTTTAGGTTATCTCGGTTTAGGCCTCGTATTGGCCTTGGCAGGTATCGGAAGTTCAATCGGCACTTCAACAGCGGGCAACGCTGCTGAGGGCGGTCTCAAGAAACGTCCCGAGGCATCGGGCAATTTCATGGTGTTGTCGGCACTGCCGGCCACCCAGGGTATCTACGGCTTTGTGGCTTTCTTCATGCTGCTGAGCAAGATGCAGGCCAATCCTGAAAACGGTCTCGTCATCTTCGGCGTGGGCCTCTGCGTGGGCCTGGTCTGCATGATCTCCGCCATCCGTCAAGGTCAGGTTTGCGCCAACGGCATCGTCGGCGTCAGCCAAGGCCACAACGTTTTCACCAACACCCTCATCTACGCCGCTCTTCCTGAGTTTTATGCCATTCTGGGACTGGTCGGCGCACTGATGGTTTGATGCATGGAAAACCAAAGTAAAGTTGAGAAACTTGCCGGATACCTGATCTTTCTCGGAGTCTTGGCAATCATCGCTGTGCTGTGTTGGTATTTCAGCAACGTGCTGATATACATCATCCTGGCTTTTTTGGTATCTCTTCTCAGCCAACCTTTGATGCGGCTGTTCCGAAAGATTCGGATCAAGAAGAAAAGCGCACCCAATGGGCTTTTGGCCATATTGTCCATCATTATCGTTCTCGCCCTCTTGCTGTTGGTCGTCGTTTTGGTGATCCCGGTGATTGTCAGTATCGTGAATGATGCGTCTCTTTTCAGCGATATGGGTAGTTCGGATGGGAATATCATTGGCACTATCAATGGGTGGGTGGTGAGTCTGTTTCCTGGTCTTGGCGAGGATTACGATGCCGTAGGTGTATTGCTTGATTACTTGAAGGGATCCCTGTCCGACTTTTCCATTGGCAGCCTACTTGGTTCGGTAGGTTCCGTCTTGATTAATCTGTTTGTGGGCCTCTTTTCAGTAGTGTTCATCTCATTTTTCTTTGTCAAGGACGAGAAACTGTTCTCCAAGATTGTGGCTGCCTTGGTTCCTGATCGCATTGAGGCCTCAGTAACGGAAGCCATTGGAGACATTGAGCATTTGCTGTCACGCTATTTCGTCGGTCTTGTATTGGAGATGCTGGGTGTAGCGCTGTTTAATTTCTTGGGGTTGTGGTTGATTGCCCGTGTAGGCGTCAGTTATGCATTGGGCATTGGTTTCATCGCGGGAATACTCAATATCATTCCATACGTGGGTCCCATCATCGGTGAGGTGCTTGGGGCACTGCTTTGCATGATTCTCAAATACGGTGCTGGCATTGGTTTGGGTGTCAATGTGTGGGTGTTCGGCCTAATCGTGCTGGTCATCATGTTGGCGGTACAGCTGATCGACAACTTTGTCCTTCAACCCGTCATCTACTCTACCAGCATCCAGGCTACGCCGCTTGAGATTTTCATCGTGATGCTTATCGCCGGCCATATCGGTGGTATCCTTGGCATGTTGGCCGCCATTCCGGCTTATACGGTGATCCGTGTCGTCGCAGGACGCTTTTTCTATGATAAAAAAGTGGTGAGGCGATTGATGCCGGATCTGGAAAAGGAGTTGCCGAAACGCTTTACCACTGGAACAGATTGATGCCAAACGTAAACTCGGCGTAATCGATGACCACCTCGTGGACTTTCATGAAGGAACCGACAAACATATTGCGTTTCTCGCCGAGGTAATATTTGAAACCTAAACGACCATAGAAGGTCCGATAACAAGGGGGTAGGTAGGTGTCCTCGAAGTTGCTCTCCGACGACTCTGCCAGCCCCCATGTTTTTTTCTGGTCGGTGCCGTAATAGATGCCGTGCCAGAGGTAATAGGCACCGCCGAGGCAAAACGCAAAGCGGTTGTAGTTGATCTCAAACATGGCCGAAGGTGCCAGATGCAACCCGCGGGCAAAGCTATAATCCATCAGCGGGATGGCATCGTCGCCAGTGAAATACTCGTGGCCGTCGTTGTACATCTGGACGGCTTTCTCGTACATTCGTTTGGTCTCGCCGGTCCAGCCGAAATCCAAAGCCACATCGTAGCTGAACTTGGGGCAGAACTGACGATGGAGGCCTAACTGAATGCCATTGGCGAAATAATAGGGACGCTCCGAAGGCATATCAGCCACCATGGTGCCATCGGGCATCTGGTAGCTGCGCATCCACTCGTTGGTCTGCAAAAGACCAGCGGAGTAGCTGGCAAAGACAGCAGTGTTCTTCTTGAATGCCGGACGTGGTGATTCCTTGGGAATGAGTTCGGGCCGTCCATTGGGATGATAGCGGAGCCCCACCAGCCAGCTGAACACATTGATGCCGCAGTTGGGAAGACGCAAGGCAGCATTCGACGAATGGGAGAACTGATAGCGCACCAGCAGGTCGAAGTTGTCCTCAATCATGAAGGTCGGACCGGCGTCGATGGCCAGATGCACGTTGACCACTGAGCCGATGAACTCGTCGCCGTGCTTGGTCCAGAAGGAGAGTCCGCCCATCAGGTCATAATCAAACGACCAGTATTTCCCACGATAAAAATGTCCATTAATGAAACCTCCTGCGGAAATACAATCGCCCAGCGAACGCCAGATCTCACGCTCATAGCCGTTCTCGTCTCTATACTTATATTGAATACTGTCAACATTGTTGCTTTCATAACGCAGGAAAGCACCATAAATGGGGTAGTTGAAGTCTTTCTCCCATTGGGCGCGACCGTCGGTCTGACGGGCTACACGCAGGTCAACGCCATATTGCGGAAGTACCTTCATATAAGCGTGACGGGGCTCAAAAGGGAAATACTTGCCGAGCCTACCGTCGAGTTCCCAGATGTTACGTGAATCTTTCCAAAGATTGTTTTGAGAGAAAAGCAAAAGAGGCGCCAAGAACAGCGCAAAAAACAAAAATGATTTTTTCATAACAATAAAAAACTCCTCACTCCTAACTCCTCACTCCTAACTCAATTACTTCTTGCTCCAAGTCGTACCGTCCTTGCCGTCCTTGAGAACGATGTCGTACTTGGCCAACTCGTCGCGGATGAGGTCGCTGGTGGCCCAGTCTTTCTTGGCACGGGCTTCCTTGCGGATGTCGATGATGGTCTGCATGAGGCCTTCCACCAAGTCGCCGTTGCCTTCAGAGGCGTTGCTGTCGACCAAGCCGAGGATGTCAAACACAAACTCGTTCAAAGTCTTGTTCAAAAGCTCCAACTCTTGGGCGTTGATCTGTGCCTTGCCGTCCTTGACAGTGTTGACGATGCGCACCAGCTCAAATAGGTTGGCGATGACGATGGGGCTGTTGAAGTCGTCGTTCATGGCGTCATAGCAAGCGTCAACAATCTTCTGGATCTCCAACGAGGCGGCGCCATCGGTGGCTTTTAAACTAGAAGCGGTCTTCACGCCTTCCATCAGGCGGTTGTAACCCTTCTCGGCGGCTTGCAGGGCTTCGTTGCTGAAGTCCAAGGTGCTGCGGTAGTGCGCCTGCAGGATGAAGAAACGGATGGTCATCGGGCTGTAGGGCTGGGCGATCATCTCTTCGCCCTTGGCGTTGATGTGGCTGCCGTTGAAGAACTCGTCAAGGGTGATGAAGTTGCCCAACGATTTGCCCATCTTCTGTCCGCCGATGGTGATCATGTTGTTATGCATCCAGTAAACGACGGGTTGTTTGCCATTGGCGGCCATGCTTTGGGCAATCTCCGACTCGTGGTGGGGGAACATCAAGTCCATGCCACCGCCGTGGATGTCGAAAGTTTCACCTAAATACTTGCAGCCCATGGCGGAGCATTCCATATGCCATCCCGGGAATCCGTCGCTCCAAGGCGAGGGCCAACGCATGATGTGCTTGGGCTCAGCTTTCTTCCACAAGGCGAAGTCCACAGGGTTGTGTTTCTCTTCCTGGCCACTCAGTTCGCGGGTGGTGTTGAGCATCTCCTCGAAGTTGCGTCCCGAGAGGATGCCGTAGGGGTGTACCTTATTATATTTCTCGATGTCGAAATACACACTGCCGTTCTCGACATAGGCGAAGCCGTGGTCCAGGATCTTCTGCACCATGGCGATCTGCTCGATGATGTGGCCTGAAGCATGGGGCTCGATGGAGGGCCGTAGCACGTTGAGCTTGTCCATGGCCGCATGGTAGCGGTTGGTGTAGTACTGTGCCACTTCCATGGGCTCGAGGTTCTCGAGACGGGCTTTCTTGGCGATCTTGTCCTCGCCTTCGTCAGCGTCATGTTCCAGATGGCCCACGTCAGTGATGTTGCGCACGTAACGCACCTTGTAGCCGAGGTGTTTCAGGTAACGGAACACCAGGTCGAAAGTGATGGCCGGCCGGGCGTGACCTAGATGGGCGTCGCCGTACACGGTGGGACCGCACACGTACATGCCCACATGGGGGGCGTTCAAGGGTTTGAAAGGCTGCTTGCAGCGGGAAAGACTGTTATAAATATATAAGGTGCCGTTCATGGGTTAAGTAATATTACGTAATTTGCTGCAAAAATACAAAAAAAATTGAAAATTTGTTGGAGGATATTCAATTATGAATTACTTTTGTAACCTATTAGTTAATTTTTATCATAATTAGAAGTTGTACCCGACACGGATTAGGGTGTACTAAAATGGGAGAAAATCAATTACAAAAGAACGGCCTTGGCGTCGCTGGTTTTGTTGTCGCATTAGTTGGCCTCATTTTCTCATGGATTCCGCTGGTTAACCTTTGGAGCATTTGGCTCTGCTGGGTTGGCCTGGCCCTTTCATTGGTCGCAGTGTTCCTCAAGAACAAGAAAAAAGGACTCGCCATTGCTGGTATCGTCCTTGCTATCGTTGGCATTGCGCTCTACTATTTGGTCTATGCCGGTATCAAGGCAGCTGTCGCAGGCATGTAAAAACAGAATTGTTTTTTTATAATAAAACACGGGCAGATTTGTCCGTGTTTTATTGTTTTTTGTAAATTTGCGGCCAAAGAAAACGTTTTAAAACATTCATACAATGTACACGAACTTTCAAGAATACCTGAAGAAGGAATTGGCTCAGATCGAAGCCGATGGCCTCTACAAGCATGAACGCATCATCGAGAGCGCCCAGGGCGCCGAAATCATGGTTGGCGGCAAGGTGTGCCTCAACTTCTGCGCGAACAACTACCTCGGCCTGGCCGACAATCCGGAACTGATCCAAGCCGCCAAGGACGGTATGGACCAGCGTGGCTACGGCATGGCTTCCGTGCGTTTCATCTGCGGTTGCCAAGACCTTCACAAGAAACTCGAAGCCAAGATCGCCGAGTTCTTCGGCACTGAGGACACCATCCTCTACGCCGCTTGCTTCGACGCCAACGGTGGTGTGTTTGAACCTTTGCTTGGTCCCGATGACGCCATCATCTCCGATGCGCTGAACCACGCTTCCATCATCGACGGCGTGCGCCTCTGCAAAGCCCAGCGCTTCCGCTATGCTAACGCCGACATGGCTGACCTCGAGAAGCAACTGCAAGACGCTCAAGGCTGCCGCTTCCGCCTTGTGGTCACCGACGGCGTGTTCTCAATGGATGGCAACGTTTGCCCGCTCGACAAGATTTACGAATTAGCCCAGAAATACAATGCCATGGTGATGGTTGACGAAAGTCACTCCGCTGGTGTGGTCGGTAAGACTGGACGTGGTGTGACGGAGCACTTCAACCTCCGTGGCAAGATCGAGATCCTGACGGGAACCCTCGGCAAGGCCTTTGGCGGCGCCATGGGTGGCTTCACCACCGGTCGCAAGGAGATCATCGACATGCTGCGTCAGCGTTCGCGTCCGTATCTGTTCTCCAACTCGATGGCTCCGGGCCTTGTGGCCGCCGGCATCCGCATGTTCGAGATGATGAGCGAGACCAACACGCTTCAGGACAAGCTGCACGCCAACACCGACTACTTCATCAAGAAGATGACCGAGGCTGGCTTCGACTGCAAGCCTTCGCAATCGGCCATCTGCGCCGTGATGCTCTACGACGCCCCGCTGTCGCAGAAGTTCGCCGCCAAGTTGCAGGAAGAAGGCATCTTCGTCACCGGATTCTACTATCCCGTGGTGCCGAAGGGACAAGCCCGTATCCGCGTGCAGGTGAGCGCCGCTCACGAGCGCGAGCACCTCGACAAGTGCATCGCCGCCTTCGTGAAGATCGGCAAGGAACTGGGCATTTTGAAGTAATTCTTACTTCTGAATTCAAAAGAAAATCGGCTGACCACATGGCCAGCCGATTTTTTTATTAGGTGATGTTGTTATTTGTGTGGTGGTCTTTGGATTTCGTTTTCAGGAACGGAAACCTTATAGGCCAGTTTCTTGCCGTTCTTCAAGGTGCCGTGAAGCTCGCAGGTGACACCGCTATTATCATAGGTGTTGGTGAAGGTGCCTTCGCTGAAGATGGACTCGCCGCTGTACTGGGTGTCGCCTATTTGACCGTTTATGCTGTTAGCATCATAAAAGGTTAAATTGATGGGCATTTGATTAATATACATGTAGATGTCGAACATGAAGTCCTGGGGTTGAGTGAGGTCGAAAGTTTTGTTCAAGCCATCAATGTGTCCTTGGAAATTATCATTATCGCTGATAAAAGCAAAGTAGCTCAAATAGGTGCTTTGGCCTTCGAGTATGGCTTCGCTTCGGAATTGATAGGTCACACCGTCATAAACGAGGGTGTTGTTTTCCAATGGCGTTTCTCTGTCTTTGTTGCAGGCGGTGAACAGCATGGCTACCGCTGCGAGTGCGAATAATAGCTTTTTCATTTTTTAATCTTTATAGGTTAATAATTGAAGATTCTGAATGCAATAATACGAAAAATCTTTAATTTTGCAAGCTAAATTTGAAGAATCATACATAAAACTATAAAAAATGAAAAAGATATTGATTGTTGGTTCCGGCGGACAGATCGGAACAGAATTGGTGAAGAAGCTCCGTGCTACCTACGGAAACGAAAACGTGGTGGCTTCGGATCTTCGCCCTTTGACTGGTGAAATTGCTGAGAATGGTCCTTTTGAAAGAGTCGACTCGACACAGATCATGCAGATTGTTGATGTGGTGAAACGCTACAATATCGACACGATTTATAACCTCGCTGCCATTCTTTCGGCCACGGCCGAGAAGAACCCCATGCTGGGCTGGAACGTCGGCATCGGCTCGTTGGTGAACTGCCTTGAGACGGCACGCGTTTTCAACTGCGCCGTCTTCACGCCTTCATCCATCGGCGCTTTCGGTGCTTCAACGCCGCACGACAACACCCCTCAGGACACCATCCAGCGCCCCAACACCATCTATGGTGTGACCAAGGTGACGGGTGAGTTGCTGAGCGATTATTACTTCACCCGTTTCGGTGTGGATACCCGTAGCGTCCGTTTCCCGGGCCTCATCAGCAACCTAACGCTGCCCGGCGGTGGTACCACCGACTACGCTGTGGAGATCTACTATGCTGCTGTGAAGGGCGAGAAGTTCTACTGCCCCATCAGCAAAGGCACTTACATGGACATGATGTACATGCCCGACGCATTGGACGCCATGGTCGACATCATGGAAGCCGATCCCACCAAGCTGGTGCACCGCAACTCGTTCAATGTTACGGCCATGAGCTTCGATCCGGAGATCATCTATAACGCCATCAAGAAGTATTATCCTAACTTCGAGATGGAGTACAAGTTCGACCCGATTCGCCAGGCCATCGCCGACAGCTGGCCGAACAAGATGGACGACAGCTGCGCCCGCAAGGAGTGGGGCTGGAACCCGAAGTACGACCTCGACAAGATGACGGTCGACATGATCGAAACCCTCAAGAAGAAATTACTGTAAAATAATCACCCTGGGGAATCTTTGGGGGCGAAAGCCCCCTTTTTTATTGTAATCGGTAAACCAATTCCAAACTCACATACCGGCTGTTCGCCTTGTAAGAACTGTAGGAGATATAATAGGGGTTGAAAGTATAATTGTCCTCTTTGTTCCAATTGAAGATGTCGTAGGCGTTCAACAACACCGAGAGGTGCTTGTTGAAGAAGTCTGCGCGCAATCCGCAATCGATGCCATAAGCAGTTTGCTTTGTGGCAAAGAGGGTCTGAGTGGGTGAATTGTAATAGGCTGTGGCGTGGACTTCGAGCTTGTCCCAAAGCTTTGCCCAAGTGCTTAAACGCAGATTATACGACCACAGTTCGCTTCGGATCACACTGTCCTGGGTTTTGTCGTACATGGTCTCGATGTACGAGTCGAACACATTGGCATCAAGGCGGACGTTGAAGGTGGCACTGGGTCGGTAGGTGAGGTTGAACTCGCCGCCGGCCTCGAAGTATTTGTTCAGGTTGACAGGCTTGCTGTAGGGCACCACACGGCCGAAGAAAGCATCGTAAGCCACATCGCTCACCTGGTTGATGGCGTGGATGGAGTTGTTATAATAGCCTTTGATATGGACCGAGCCGAGATGCTCCCAATATTTCGCCCAAGAAACCTCAAAAGCATCGATCAAAGTGGGTTTTAGCAAAGGGTTGCCTGTTGAGAAACTCTCTTCGCTATATACAATGCGGCGCGTGAAATAACGCATCCAGGGGTAATCGGTCTTGCGGGTGTAGCCAAGGCTGAAGTTATGTTGCGACTCGGTGCGGTAGGAGAGGTGCAGCGAGGGCAACCAGTGGGCGAAACGCATCAGCGTGTCGTATTCGGGGGTGTCATAATAACGTGCCCGCATGAAGACCGTCTCGTAACTCAACCCCGGTTTAACGGTCAATGGGCCGAAACGATGCTGCACCACAATGACTCCCGATAGGAAATCACGACTGAACTTGCGGTTCTCGGAACGCATCCAGTCGGTGATGTAGCCGTCCACTCCCAGGGTGTCATATAAACCGATGTTGTTGTCGGGCTTGAAGGTGTTGCTCAAGCTTGCGTAAAGCTCACCGTTTTGATGGTATGGATAGGTGTACTCCAACTTGGCCTCGTTGCCGATGTCAACGAAGTCGTTGGTTTGCCTGATATTGCGGTTCAGCGATGGCTGGTTCTTGAAAGTGCGCACCTCTTTGGCGGTGTTGCCACCGAAGTCATAATCCGAATTGACATGCAATCCCAAAAAATGTCCCGGTTTCTGGAAACGATGGTGCCAACTCATACCAGTCGAGCCGTACGACATGAGCTGGCGGTTGTCGTTGTAGATGCTGTACTCGTAGACTCCTGCTTCGTGAATGTATTCTTTCCTATAAGTATTTGAAAGCGAGGATGTTTTCTCAAGATTGGGGATGATGTTGAAATATACCATGAAGTCGTTCTGCTCATCGGGATGGTATTCTCCCTTGAGGAATACCTCCACACTGTAATAGCGAGCGGTGTCGTCACTTTGTGAGCGGATATAGGTGGCCGTATCCATGACGCCAACTCGAGTATCATTGTGGTCGACCAAGGAGTAGCTATATTTGTCGGTGTGCTTTGTGGTACTGGAGTAGGAACCTTTCAGATTGGCGGTGAAAGAAGCTTTGGGAGTACTCCAGATATAAGAGATCCATGGCGAGAGCTCAGGGCGGGTGTTCGATTGGAGGCCGATGCTGAGATGCCGTTCCGACTGGCCTTCGTTGTTGGTGATGATATTGATGACTCCAGTGTCAGTGGCAGTGGTGTAGCGTGCCGATGGGTTGGTCATCACTTCGATGCGGTCGATGGAGGCCGCCGATACCTGCTGCAGATAGTTTTTTCGGCTTTCGTCGTCAAAGTGCGATGGCTTCCCGTTGATGAAGATCACCACTTCGCTCACTCCTCGCAAGCTAATGTTGCCTTCGGTGTCGACCTTCACCCCGGGCACGTTTTGGAGCGCGTCAGAAACAGTGCCTTTCTGTCCTTTGGGATCACGGCTAAGAAGATACACCACCGTCTCGCCTTCGTTGACGAAAATGGGGCCTTCCTGGGCGAAGAGCGGCAGGCTGATCCACCAGGATAGGAAAAACAGAATGAGGAGGCGACGGCACATGACCTTTTTTTTGCAAATATAAGGGAAAAATCCGTATTTTTGCCGCTTCAAAAAATCCAATCCTATGAAGAATGAGAAACTGAAGCAGCAGATTCTGGCCTATGCTTATTTAGTGCTGGGCTCTGCCCTTTTCGCCGTGGGCGACGTGATGTTTGTGAACCCCTACCACATGGCTCCTGGCGGTGTGTATGGTCTTGCCAACGTGTTCAACGCCATGTGGGGATGGAAAATCTCCTTGGCAGGCATCTGCATGGATATCCCGCTGCTGATTATCGGTACTATCATATTGGGACCTAGATTTGGCGTGAAGACGGTGATTTCGGTGATCCTGATTCCTGTTTTCACCTTCATCGTCGAGACCTGGTGGGGCTATGCGCCCCTTATCCATGACGGTCCCTTCTTCGATGCCGCCACCCAGTCGTCGCTTTTCTTCATGGAAGGCGAGGTGCAGCGTTTCTTCATGCCCGACTTCTTCCTTAACACTGTGGTGTCAGGCTTGATCTACGGCGTGGCCATCGGCGTGATCTTCCGCTCGGGCGCCACCTCTGGAGGTTCCGATATCATCGCTATGATCGCTCATAAATACACCAAGATTAGCTTGGGTACGCTTGTGCTGATTGTGGATAGCATCATCTCGCTGACCACACTCGTGGCCTTCGAGGACATCCGACTCCCAATCTATTCCATCATCCTCATCTTTATTGAGAGCAAGATCATCGACCTGGTGGTGGAAGGTGTGAAGAGCTACAAGACGGCATTCATCGTAACGGATAAGATTGATGAGGTGCGTGAATTCATCCTTAAGGATCTCGACCGCAGTGGTACTGTGTTCGCAGGCAGCGGCC
The DNA here is from genome assembly GCA_905234455.1 of uncultured Bacteroidales bacterium. Classification (GTDB taxonomy): domain Bacteria; phylum Bacteroidota; class Bacteroidia; order Bacteroidales; family F082; genus Limimorpha. The sequence continues at coordinate 29,613 of CAJOIH010000004.1, forward strand.
TATATCAGGGCGCAGAACGCAAGATGATCTACGTTACCTTGAATCGTGGCGATTTGGTGAAATTGAAGGCCAATTTAAGATTCCTTGATCCGAACGCTTTCGTCAACGTGATTGAGAGCTCCGAGATCATGGGCAACGGCTTCAAGGCCTTACCGACGGAATAATACCTGCTCGATAGCTACAGGGAAATACGCCTGCTCCAATTGGTGGATCTTAGCCGCCAGGGAGTCAGGCGTTTCTTTTTCGTCCAAGGCGACATGGGCTTGCAGAATAATCTCCCCACTGTCGTATATCTCGTTCACATAATGGATGGTGATGCCGGAGAAAGCCTCCTTAGCTGCCACTACGGCCTCGTGGACATGCTCGCCGTAAAAACCCTTGCCACCGTATTTGGGCAATAGGGCAGGGTGGATGTTGACTATCTGACGAGGATAAGCCTGGATCAATCCCGCTGGGATCTTCCATAGGAAACCGGCCAACACAATCAAATCCAACTTCAAAACAGCCATTTCCTGGACGAATTCAGGACTGTTGAATTCGGCTTTGGTAATCATCCGCACAGGGATTCCCAACCGATGGGCGCGTTCGATGGCGTAAGCCTTGGGGTTGTTGCAGACTACGTTGACAATCTCAACCTCCTTGTTATTGGCAAAATACTCAGCAATACGCTGGAGATTCGTGCCGTTGCCGGAAACAAATATGGATAAACGTTTCATAATCAGTTATTAATGATTCTTATAACTACCTCATCATAAGATTTGAGGTCGAACCAGACATAGTAAAAAGCCCCTGACTTACGGAACTCGTAATAGCGGTTGTCCTCGAAGCGGATGGGCGAGGGACACAACAAGGTAAAACCTTTGACTTCCTCAAAGCCGTTGTTGTGTATGCGGATGTGCTCTGAGTCGATGATCTCATAATCAACCTGGAGCAGACTGGAATAGTAATCGAGATAGGTCTTGATGGTCATGGGCAGCATCTTGTGCTCGTCACGAAGGTTGGCAATGCGTTCGAAGGCGCGGTTCATGCCAGGCAAAGCCACAATGGTGCTGTCCTCATCATAGGTCCAGAAAGTCCTTCCAGGGACTACCCAAGCTGGATATAGGTGGGTGATGTGGATACTGTGGTTGTCCACGAGCTGCTGAAGACGTTGATAGCTATAGTAAAAATCCCATTCCTCATCGGTGACGGCCTCCAAGGTGGAAGGGGTGCACCAAGTAAGGAAATCGGGTGAGGACAGGCGGTGTTGGGTCGGGAGGAGGCTTCCTGTGGAGATGTAGTCGTGCCCAACGATGGTGGTGACTTGCCGGTTTGGTAGGGCATCACCGAAGCCAGGGTAGGGCTGCATTAAATTGTTGTCGAAATGCCACTGCTCCATGGGATTCTCTTCGTAATAGGCGTTCCATAGGTATTTGATGCCGTGACTGCTCCATAAGTAAGCTGCGTAATAGTCGGACTGGCGGTTGAGGCCATCGCACACCATGTCCTCTCGGTTGTGTATCAGTCCGTTGTTGTAGCCGTGGTCAATCCAAGTGGTCGATTTGAAATGACGTTGCATGTAGGCCAAAGCCTCCTTTAGATTGCTTTTTGTGGTAGTGTATTGCTCTGGGGTATGGAGGCAGATGTCGAATCCGATACGTTGGAGTTGGTCCAGCAGCCGCTCAAAATCACGGTCGGTCTTGACGGTACTGTGCAATCCCTTGAAGGCACCATGGCTGATCTCGTCATTGGTGACCCGATCGGGATTGTTGTAAAAGACACTTTTGGTCACCGGAATGCCGTAATACACAAAGCCCCCGACGGCGTTTTTAGCCTTGGTGATCTTCTCACTGCCGAAAAGCACAGCGCGATGGGTGCGGATATCAGTCCAGTCAGCGTGCTCAGTGAAAATGATGCCTGACTCATAACCGTAGGGGACAGACATGATGCGGGGCAGGTTGGGAACATCGTTGCCTTCATAGAGCGTGATGAAATGGTCCCATTGAATGCCTTCATATACATGGCGACAGGAACGGTCCTCAAAATAGTTCTCCAGCGTATCGCTCAAAGGATAATGAATCATCGGATGGTCACGCCAATAGTCGAGATTGAAATAGGCAATCTTGTGGACAGCGTCGAACTGGGTGGAGGAGATGCCGGTCTGATGGTAAGAGATCACCGTGCGGTCGCCTTCTCCCACTTTGAAACCTTCACGATCCAAATAATACTCGGATTGAAACAGCACAGTGTCAACAGCCATGTTTCTCCGATAGATTGTCATCGTGCTGTCGATGAAGGGAACGACGAGCGCTTGGCGTAATAAATGACAGTTCTTGAAGAAGTGGCTCCATGGAGTGAGTACAAGATGGTTTTCGCGTTTGTAGAACCCAAAATAAGTGGTGTCGATCTCGGAAACCGCAATCCAAAGGTTGTCTCCTGCAGCGGTGAAAGGATGATACTCCGATACGGTATCGCCATCCAAAATGTATTCAGTCAACATCCCAATGGGATGGGTGAGAGGCGTGTCCAGCGTGTCGTCTTGTCGCAGCACGACGCTGTTTTCGGTGATGCTGTCGTGCGGGATGCTTGGCAGAAAACTTGGCATGTCCCAAACGGTCACCATCAACTCGGCATGGTCGAACCACAACACCTCCTTGGCATCGTTCAACACATAGGAAGAGATCTTTCCCTTGCCTATATAGTCGGCCGGGAAGTTTAGGTTGAAGGAGATCCGCGACCATTCCGAGGAGTCGTTGAGGTAGATCGCCAAAGGATAGGCCTGCCAATAACGGTTCACACCGGCTTCGTCGATGCTGAATACGATACGTGCCTGGGTGGATGCGCTGTCAGTCTTGACGTCGGCCCCGAATTGGATGTTGATGTTCTTTCTGGGATACAGCGTCCCGGCTTCGATTACGAAGCCCAACCCGTAGTCCATGGTTGTATCACAGACACAAACCAAATTGTCTTCAGCCTGGGTGCTGTCTTGGACCAGCTTGAGATTAATCCACGGCGGATACCAGGTGTAGCCGTTGTCGAAGTCGTTTTGGTACAACTGGGCCCTTGCAGAGAGCCCAGCTGTAAGTAATAGTAAAAGTACTATGATGCGGTTATGACGCATCATTAATCAACGTCTTTGTGAAGGAACGAGTTCTCGGTGCTGATGCCATCGCTGTTGGCGCTGTAGGGCGAAACCTCCTCGTCGGCGACGGTTTCCTCATAGTTGCTCTCACGGCGCATGTAGGCGGGGACGCGCTCAAGCTCTTCGAGACCTTTCTGGGTCTTGAAGTTGAGACTCAAGGCACGAAGACGGTTGCGCTTGAGTTCTTCCTTCGGATCATAGGGCTTCTCCACGGGCTTCTCTTCCACGATGGTCTCCACTTCGGCCACCTCGTGTTCCATGGTGTTCACCTGGGTGCTGTGGTAGCTGGTGATTTCGAAGCTGTCGTCATCGTGGCTGCTGCCGGCAAAGGGGTTGTCGAATACCTTGACAGTGGGTGTAGGCTCGTCGATGCGATGGATGGTGGCGCCGTGCGACTCTGGCTCGGCGGGAGCAGGGGCTGTGGGCTCGAAAGCGATGGGTTCCGGATCGGGTTCAGCCTGGGGCTCGACTTCGAAGATGGGTTCGGCCTTGTGCTCCACCTCGTGGACAGGCTCGGGTTGCACAGCAGGCTGCTGCTCTTCGTTGAGGCCGTGGACGATGCGTGTCGGGGCCTCGGGTTTGACGGTGACCGCGGGCGGAGCCGTGGTCACGGTCTTCTTGCTGTCGAAACCGGTGGCGATGAGGGTCACGCTGATGTCGTTGCCGAGCGACTCGTCAACGCCGTTGCCCCAGATTACGTCGGAGCTGTTGCCGCAGACACGCTGGGCGTATTCGGTGATCTCCACCACCTCGTCGAGCGACACCTCGTCGCTGCCTGACGTGATGTAGATGAGGATGTTCTTGGCACCTTCGATGTTGTTGTCGTTGAGCAAAGGCGAGTTGATGGCGAGCTTGATGGCGTCTTCGGCACGGTTTTCGCCGCTGGCACGACCTGTGCCCATGATGGCCTTGCCGCTGTCTTTCATGACGGTCTTCACGTCCTCAAAGTCGACGTTGACGTAGCCGGTCACGGTGATGATCTCGGCGATGCCCTTGGCGGCCGTGGTCAACACGTCGTCGGCCTTCTTGAAGGCCTCGGTGAGTTTCATGTTGCCATACTCGTCGCGAAGCTTGTCGCTGCTGATGACGATGAGGGTATCCACATGCTTCCTGAGCTCCTCGATGCCAGCCTGGGCCTGTTGCTTGCGGCGACGGCCTTCGCATTCGAAGGGTATGGTGACGATGCCTACGGTGAGCATGCCTTTGTCCTTGGCGATGCGGGCTACCACGGGAGCAGCACCTGTACCGGTTCCACCGCCCATACCAGCGGTCACAAACACCATCTTGGTATGTTCGTCCATCAGCTTGTCGATCTCTTCCTCGCTGCTCAAGGCGGCTTCACGTCCCACGGCAGGGTCGTTGCCAGCACCGAGTTCGCGTTTGCCCAAGTGCACCTTGGTCGGGACCGTGCTGCGTAATAATGCCTGATAGTCAGTGTTGCAAAGGACGAAGTCAACGCCCTCGATTCCTTCTGCAAGCATGTGGTTCACGGCATTGCCGCCGCCTCCACCTACACCGATCACTTTGATATAATTCGCCGGTTTCTCTTGTACCGGTTTGAACATGTCACTGTTAAAGATATCCATATTAATATTGTTTTATTTTGTTATTCCTTGATTTCGTTTTCTTCGGAGAAGAATTTGGTGATGATGCGGGTGATGTCGAAACCTCTCTTTTCACCTTTTTCCTTGGGTGTCCTACGTGAGGAGCGGCGACCGGTGTCTTTCTTTTCCTCTTCCTCGGGCGCTTCTTCCACAGGCGTTTCCACAGGTATGGGTTTGACAAACGGCGCTCCCGGGTGCTTGCGGCGCTCCATCTTCTCCTGGTATTCGGCGCGGGCGATGCCTTCGATGACGAGGCCAATACCGGTGGCGTACATGGGACTGGCCATCTCCTTGGCGGTGTCATCAGTGAGATGTTCATTCGGGTAGCCGATGCGTACGTCGAGACCGGTCTTGAACGAGGCGAGTTGCTGGATGTGTTTCATCAGTGAGCCGCCGCCCGTGAGCACGATACCGGCGATGAGGGTGTGCTGTGAGTTGACCTTCTGGATCTCGTAGTTGACCATCTCGAAGATCTCCTCCATGCGTGCCTGAATGATGTTGGCCAGGTTCTTGAACGAGATCTCCTTGGAGGCCCTGCCTCTGATGCCGGGAATCGACACCAGCTCGTCGTCGCGGTTCTCGTTGGCCACGGCCGATCCAAACTTGACTTTCACGTCTTCGGCGTAGCGGCGGATGATGGCGCAACCCTTGCTGATGTCCTCGGTGATGATGTTGCCGCCGAGCGGGATGACGGCGGAATGGTAGATCTTGCTCTCATGGAAGATGGCGATATCGGTGGTGCCGCCGCCGATGTCAACCAGCGCCACACCGGCTTCCATCTCTTCCTCGTCGAGGACAGCCTCGGCCGAAGCGATGGGCTCCAGGATCATGTGGTTCATCTCCAGCCCGGCGCGCTCGATGCATTTCTTGATGTTCATGGCAGCTGCGGTCTGGCCGATGATCACATGGAAGTTGGCTTCCAGCTTGCTGCCCAACATGCCTTTCGGGGTGGTGCCGATCTCACCGTCGACGAAGTACTCCTGCGGGATGACGTCGATGATCTCCTCGCCGGGGACCATGTTGATCTTGAACGTGTCCATGCGCAGCTTCTCGAGCTCTTCATCAGTGATCTCGGTGTCGCGGTTGTCGCGCATCAGCACGCCGCGGTGCTGCAGGCTCTTGATGTGCTGTCCGGCAATACCCACGTCGACCGACTTGATGTCGACATTCGACTGCGCAGCAGCCTCGTCGACAGCAGTCTTGATGGCGTTGACGGTCTCGTCAATGTTGGTGACAATGCCACGGCTCACACCCGTTGAAGCGGCTTTTCCGTAACCTAAGATCTCAATTCTTCCGTTGGCACCTTTCCGTCCCACGATGCAGGCGATCTTGGTGGTGCCGATGTCTAATCCGACAATGATTTTTCCTTCACTCATAGTTTTATTTTTTTGTACACACGATTTGATTTTTATACTTGATGTCCAAGGTCTTATATCCGATAAGTTCCTCGGTATTGTTGTATTTCTCGAGTAGTGTCCTGAGGCGCAACAGCTTGCTGTCGAGGTCTGTGGTGTCGCCCAAGATGACTTTGGCAGGCAGGTTGTTGACGGTCACCTCGAACTCCTGGTCCTGGTTCCGGTAGATCTGGCCGATATGCTCGGTGAGGTACGCGTCCGCGTTGATGGCCTGGGCGATGGCCAATGCCTCGGCAATGCCCGACTGCTCGTCGAAGTTGCCGCTGGCGATGAGGAGATGGGGCGTGTAGTGGGGACTCGAAGGGATAAGGGTGCCCTCGGCGGTGACGTATACCGAACGGCCGTCGACGCCGAACACGCGAAGCACAGGCTCATATTCCTTGGCGGTGATGGACAAGGTGTCGTTGAGGTCGATGAAGGCACTGCCACGCTCAATCCAAGGGTTGTCACTCAGCAGCTTGCTGATGCGCTGCATGTCGACGCTGCTGATCCTCGCATGCTGCCTCAACCCGCTGACCGCCTCGGCATAGGCCATCAGGCTATCCTTCTGCACAAAACCGTCGGCATGGCTGCGCTCCAAGTGGATCTGGATGCCCTTCAAAGGCGTCTCCAAGTACCACTTGCGTCCTGCAACAAAGAGGACGATGAGCGCGGCTCCAGTGACCACCCATAACACGATGCGCAAAATCTTCTTTACCATTGGCTGATCATTTTTTCAAGTGGTTCCACAAAACGGTCGATATCGCCTGCCCCCACGGTGACCAAAAGCTCGGGATGCAGCTGCTCCACGGTGGCCAGCAGGTGGTCTTTCGAACACAGACGCTTGTCTGCGATCGCTACTTTTTCCAATAAGGCCTGGGAGGTGACACCCTCGATGGGCTTCTCCCTGGCTGGGTAGATGTCGAGTAAAATCAGGCTGTCGGCCATTGCCAGACTCCTGGCAAAGTCCTCCATGAAATCGCGTGTACGAGTGAAGAGATGCGGCTGGAAGACCACCGTGACCCGTTTGGAAGGGAACGATGCTTTAATGGCCGACAAACAAGATTTTATTTCTTCAGGATGATGTGCATAATCATCTATATAAATATGCTTTTTGTTTCTAACTCTAATATCGAAGCGACGTTTCACACCTTTGAAAGTGCTCAAGGCTCGGAGGATATCCTCAGGCTGGAGACCGATCTGCGTGGCTGCAGCGAAAGCCGCGGTGGCGTTGAGTTGGTTGTGCCTGCCGGGGATGGATAACGGAAGGTTCAGCTTGTCGACCCGATAGTCGCACGCTTCGCCGAATCCGAAGCGGAGCATCTTGCTGGCGCTCACGTCGAGTCCTTCTTTGACGATAACGGGGCCTTGCGTGAGTTGGGCAAAGGCGTTGAAGCCTTCCACCAGATGCTTGCGGTCGCCATAGATATCGAGATGGTCGGCGTCGATGGAATTGATGATGCTGACGTTGGGCGCGAGTTGCAGGAACGAGCGGTCGAACTCGTCGGCTTCAACCACCAGGGTGCTCTCGATGCCACTGCCCAGCACCAGGTTGCTGTTGAAGTTGTTGGCGATGCCTCCGATGAAAGCGGTCACGTCGACGCCGCATTCTTTGAGGATATGGGCCACCATGGCGGTAGTAGTGGTCTTGCCATGGGTGCCGGCTACGGCGATGGTGAAGTGGGCCTGGCTGACCTCGCCCAAAGCTACGGCGCGTTTCATCAGGGGGATGCCACGGCGGCGGAGCTCAGCGATCTCATTCAGGTCCTGAGGAACGGCCGGGGTGTAGATCACCTTGTCGATATCAACGGGCAACAGCGCAGGGTTGTCCTCGTAGTGGATGGCCATGCCTTCCGCTTCGAGCTGGCTGGTGAGCGGTGAACAGGTGCGGTCGTAGCCGGCCACCAGCCATCCTTGGCTATGGTAATACCTCGCCAAGGCGCTCATGCCAATGCCGCCTATGCCTAAAAAATACACCGTGTTCATTCCGCTATTGTTCATCTTCGGTAGTTTCAGTTGTGACTATTGCCTCAGAGGTGCTTTCCTCTATAATTTCTGGTTTATCAACATCAATGCTTTTGGTCACGCTCAGTATCATGCCCACCGCAAATCCGGTCATCAGCATCGAGGAACCTCCTTTGCTCACGAAGGGGAGCTGTTGGCCGGTCACGGGCAGGAGTCCTGTGGAGACGCCCATGTTGATCATCGCCTGCATGATGAGGATGAAGGCGATGCCAAAGGCCATCAGTGCGCCGAAGGTCAAAGGCCGTTTCTTCATGATGCGTATCGCCCTGGTGAACAGGATGATGTAGAGCAGCATCACGAAGATGCCGCCTACCAGCCCGTATTCTTCGATGATGATGGCGTAGATGCAGTCGGAGAAGGGTTGGGGTAGGAAGTTGCGCTGGGTGCTCTTGCCCGAGCCCTTGCCGAATAATCCGCCTCGGGCCACGGCAATCTTGGCGTACATCTTCTGTGCGTTGCGGTCGTCGATCTGCAAAGGAGCCTTCTCGCCTCCGTTGGCCTTGGCGGCTTCTTTTTCGAGGCGGACGGCCTCGATGCGGCCCTGCCAGGTCTTCACACGGCTCACACGCGGCTTGCGCATGGCCTTCTCCTGCAACTTGAGGTCCTCGGGATGCTCCTGGGCGAGCTGCACGGTCTTCTCGTAACGCCGCTGGTTGCGGTTATAGACAATGTCGTCGGTGAGGATATAAATGCCCATGCACAGCACAATGAAGCCGATGAGCATCATGAGGTAGCCGAACTTGATCTGCCCAAGGTACATCATCACGATGCAAACCACGAACAGCATGGCGGCAGTGGAAAGGTTCTCGGGGAAGATGGGTCCCACGATCAACAGGATGGGCAGGAAGAGCGGGATGATGAGGTCCTTGAATTTGTAGTCCTTCTCATTCCACACCACGATGTATTTGGCCAGGTAGGCGATAAGCACGATCTTGGCGAGCTCGCTGGTTTGGAATCCCATGATGCTCCTCGAAGCGCCATTGATGCGGCTGCCGAAGAAGTAGGTGAACACCAGCAACACGCAGCAGAGCAGCAACACGATCTCGATGGCTCTGGAGTATCTCCGATAGTCGATGCGCGATGCCAAGAACATCATCACATACCCTGCAATCAAAGTGGCGGCATGTTTCAACAGTACCTTGTCGTTGTAGATGCCCGAACGGACATGGGCCTCGGAACTGGTGGCACTATACACCGCCAGCAGGGAGATCACACCGAGGATGAACATCACCACCCAGATGACCCGGTCGCCTTTCAGTATCTTGTTGATCCAGCCCATGGTTTAGTTAAGAGTTAGCAGTTAAGAGTTAGGAGTTGAGTTTGGCTACTTCTTGGGTGAAGCGGGTGCCGCGTTGGTCTGAAGAGAGCTCTTGGTCCTTGCAGGCGGGCGAGAAGAGCACCAGGTCGTTTTCCTCGGCGATGATGGAGGCGATCCTCACTGCCTCGTCGATGTCATTGGCCTCATAGATCTCATTCACCGTGCCTCTGAAGGTCATCTCGATGTTTTCCTTTTCACTGCCCAAACTCACAATGGCTTTCACCTTGCGCTTGGCAGTCTCGATGAGCTCACTGTAGTTGTTGTGGCACGAGCCGCCTACGATCCACACCACGGGGTTGACGATGTTCTCGAAGGTGAACCAGGTGGCGTTGACGCTCTCGGCCTGGGCGTCGTCGTAATAACTTACGCCGTCGATGGTCTCGATGTAATGCTGTCGGTGGTTCATGGTGATCAGGTCGCCCATGCAGTTCTTGATGCTTTCCTTGCGGATCTCAAGCACCTTGGCGGTGATGCCCGAAGCCATGTTCTCGGGTTTGCGTTCCTTGGGTTTGTTCGGTGATTCAAATAAGTATCTCATAAGTATAGCGTTTGTTTATCTATTATCTGATTTTGAAGGTGAGCAGAGTGAAGGCGGCCAGCAGGATGGTCACGATCCAGAAGCGGATGGTGATCTTGACCTCGTGGTGCACGGTGTTGCAACCTTCGCCACGGCCTTTGAAGGTCACGGTGGCATTGGGCCAGGCCTTTTGGAAGTCGCTGTAGCTGGTGCGGAAATGGTCGTGCAGCGGGGCTTTCTTCCAGACGCGGTGTTTCTTGCCGTGGCGCACGAAATGGCCGACGTCGAAGTTGGCGAAGATCTCGAAGAGGAACACGCCGCAGAGCAGCGGGAGCAGCAACTCCTTGTGCATGATGATGGCCGACACGGCGATGATGCCGCCAATGGTGAGGCTGCCAGTGTCGCCCATGAAGATCTGGGCAGGGAAGGAGTTGAACCACAGGAAACCGACCAAGGCACCTACGAAGGCGGCTAGGAAGATTACAAGTTCCTCGCTTCCAGGGATGTACATCAAATTGAGGTGGCTGGCGATGACGGCGTTACTGGAGATGTAGGCCAGTATCAGCATCGTCAGCCCGATGATGGCGGAGTTGCCCGAAGCCATGCCGTCCATGCCGTCGTTGAGGTTGGAACCGTTGCTGACGGCAGCGACGATGAACACGGTGAGGAGTACGAGGAAGATCCAAGCCAGGTTGTACATCCACTTGGGACCGGCCCATTTGAACAAGTCGGCGTAGTTGAGGTCGTGGCTCTTCACGAAAGGAATGGTGGTTCGGGTCGACTTCACATCGGGGCTCTTCACCACGATCTCCTTGTTGTCCTCGATCTTCACCTGGACGGTCTCATTGATCTGCACGGCAGGGCTGAAACGCAAGGTGAGTCCGACGATGAGGCCGAGTAGCACTTGACCTCCAAGCTTCACCTTGGGTTTCAGGCCTTCCTTGTTGTGCTTGAAGGTCTTGATGTAATCGTCGGCAAATCCTAAGATGCCGAGGATCAGCGTGGTGGCAATCATCAACAGGGTGTAGACACTGTGGAGCTTGCTTACCAACAGCACAGGGATGAGGATGGACGCGATGATGATGACGCCGCCCATGGTGGGCACACCAACCTTCTTGGTGTTGTAGGGATCGATGCTGGCATCACGCTGGGTTTCGGTGACCTTTTTCCGTTTCAGCATCTTGATGAACCAGTTGCCGAACCATACCGAGACGATGAGCGACAGGATGACGGCAGTGGCGGCGCGGGAGGTGACGTAGTTGAACGCACCCGCTCCGGGGAAGTTGATTTGGTCTAGATACTGAAACAGATAGTATAACATGGCTTATTTCTCCTTTAATGCTTTTGATAGTTCTTCCTTGTCGTCGAAATGGCGTTTCTCGCCTTTGATGATCTGATAGTCTTCATGGCCTTTGCCCGCGAGCAGGATGATGTCGCCTTTCTTGGCCAGCGCCACAGCAGTGCGGATGGCCTCACGGCGGTCGGTGATGGAGAGCACTTTGCCCATCTCGGCGGCTTCGATGCCGGCCTTCATCTGACGGATGATCTCCTCGGGATCCTCATTGCGTGGATTGTCGCTGGTGAGGATGACACGGTCGCTGAGTTTCACGGCCACGGCAGCCATCTCGGGTCGCTTGGTGGCGTCGCGGTTGCCACCGCAACCGGCTACCGTGATGAGACCCTGACCTTTTTTTCGCACTTCATTGATGGTTTTCAATACATTCTCCAATGCATCGGGGGTATGGGCGTAGTCAACGATGCCAACGATGCCAGTCTCGCTATGCACCATGTCGAACCGTCCGTTGGCGCCGTTCAGTTTGCTGATCTCGACCAGCAGCTCGTCCTTGTCGAATCCCAGGCTGATGGCCGCCCCGTAGATGGCGAGGATGTTGCTGGCATTGAAACCGCCCACCAGACGAGTGCAGAGCTCGATGCCGTTCACCTTCATCACCATGCCGTCGAAATGGCTCTCCAGTACGGTGCCTTTGAAGTCAGCGTCGTGTTTCAGGGCATAGCCGAGTCTCTTGGCCTTGGTGTTTTGCAGCATCACGGCGCCGTTCTTGTCGTCGAGGTTGGTCAGCGCAAAGGCTTCTGCCGGCAGGTCATCGAAGAATTTCTTCTTGGCATTGCGGTAGTTGGCCATGGTCTTATGGTAGTCGAGATGGTCGTGCGTGAGGTTGGTGAAGATGCCTCCGGCAAACTGCAGGCCGGCGATACGGTGCTGGTCGATGGCATGTGAGCTGACCTCCATGAAGGCGTATTCGCAACCTTTGTCGACCATCCGGCGGAGCAAAGCGTTGAGTTCCACAGGATCAGGGGTGGTGTGGGTGGCGGGGACGACTTCATGGTCGATGATGTTCTCGATGGTGGAGAGCAGTCCGCAAGCATAACCGGCATCGGTGAAGAGCCTGTAGAGCAGGGTGGCGATGGTGGTCTTGCCGTTGGTGCCGGTCACACCGGTGAGTTTCAGCTTCTTGGAGGGGTTGCCGTAGAAGTTGGCAGCTCCCACGCCGAGCACATAGGCGCTGTCGTCGACACGGATGTAGGTGACGCCCTCTTTCAAAGAGGAAGGCATGGTCTCGCAGATCACGGCGCTGGCGCCTTGCTCCACGGCCTTGTCGATGTAGTCGTGTCCGTCGCTCTGAGTGCCTCTCACGGCGAAGAACAGGGTGCCGGGTTCCACCTGGCGGGAGTCGAACGACACCTTCGTGATGTCGAGGTCTTTGTCGCCGACGAGCTCCAGCAAGTTGCAGTTGACGATGATATCTTTGATCTTCATTTCTTTTCCAGTGTTAGAGTGATTAAACCTCCCGGGCGGAGCGAGTCGCCGGCGGGGACTGACTGATGGGTCACTTGGCCGTAGCCTTCGAATTGGGTGGTCCAGCCCATGTTCTCGAGCAGATACACGGCGTCGCTGAGGTTCATGCCTTGCACGTTGGGCACCCGCATCGGGTCGTAGAGCAGGGGGTTGGGGTTATATTGGTATTCGGCGTCTCTGGCAGCTACAGGCTCGGTCTCGACCAGGCCCTTGATCTTGGTGGCATAGACGCGGTCGGCGATCTCCTTGAAAGCCGGAGCGGCGACCTTGCCTGCCGAATAAAAGCGGCCTTTGGCCTTGCTGATGACGACGATGCAGCTGTAGACGGGCTTGTCTGCAGGGAAGAAGCCGACAAAGGTGACGTTATAGTCGCGTTCCCAGCGGCCGTCGGCGTTGATCCATTTGTAGGCCTTCCTTTCCACGTTGTAGAGCTGTGCGGTACCGGTCTTGCCCGCGATACCATACTCGGTGTCCTTGAGGGCCTTGGCGGTGCCACGCAGGACTACGCCTTTCATCATGCTCTGCAAGGTGTCGATGGTCTTGGGTGAAGCGATGTGCTCGTTGAGGACCACGGGCTCGAGGGTCTGCAAGGTGATGCCGTCCTTGCGGATCTCCTTGACAAACTGGGGCTTCATCATCCTGCCTCCATTGGCCACAGCATTGTAGAGGGTGAGGATCTGCAAGGGGGGCAGCCTCAGCTCATAGCCGATCGACATCCAGGGGAGGGAGGTCTTCGACCAGTGGTTCTTGTTGAGTGTCGGATGTTTGATGTATGGTTTGGCTTCACCCGCCATCCCCGTGCCCAAGGGCGTGTTCAACCCGAGGTTGTAAAGTCCGTTGACGTAACGTTCGGGGTTGTTGCCGAAATAATCGGTGATGAGCCTGGCAGTGCCTTTGTTCGACGACTGCTCGAACACCTCGCGGATGGTCACGATGCCGTCCTGGTTGACAGGGTGGTCGTCATACATCTTCTTGTTGGAGAAGGTAAGTGGGGTGTGAGCTCTTCCGATGTTGACGTTGCGTTTGTTGACGTCGAGTTCGGGGTAGGTCTCGAGCAGCACGAGCATGGAGGCGAGCTTGAAGGTCGAACCGGGCTCGATACCCACGCCCAGTGCGAAGTTGTAGCCTTCGAAGCACTGGTTGGTCTCCTTGTTGCGCTGCAGGTTGGTGATGGCCTTCACCTCGCCGGTGGCCACTTCCATGACGATGGCGCAGCCTTGTTCGGCGACGTTGTTGACGACGGCGTTGCGCAAGGCGCGTTCAGCGATATCCTGGATGCCGATGTCGATGGTGGTCACAATATCGTTGCCGTTGATGGCGTCGATGTTGTTTTCGTCCTCGATGGGAATCCATGTGCCATGGTGGAGGTGACGTTGCTTGTGGCGGCCGTTGCTGCCACGCAAGATGGTGTCGCACGAACTCTCCAGTCCAACGAGTTTGTCGTCGTTGACATAGCCGATGGTACGTTCGGCGAGGGTGCCGTAAGGATGGTTGCGCTTGAATTTGGGCTGTGACTTGGTGAGACCGCCTTTGAGGTTGCCTTTCTTGAGGATGGCAAAGGTCTCCATCTCACGGTATTGTCCCAAGTTGACGTTGAGGTCGACGAGGAAGTATTTCTTGCCGTTGGTCTTGGCCTCGACGAGACCTTTCTTCCAAGCGGCAGCGCTTTTGCGTGGGAATAAGGTTGCCAGTTGCTGGCTGAGTTGGTCGATGCCGGCGTAGAAGGCGGTGTCGTCGATGACCGAGGGGTCGATGCCGACCTCGAAGATGGGCACGTCGGTGGCCAACACACTGCCATCGCAGGCGAGGATGTCGCCTCGCGAGGCCCAGATCGTGTCGAAACGGGTCTCCACCTGCTCGGCGAGTGAACGCAGCTCGTCGCCATCCTTGGTCTGCACCAGCAAGGCCTTGACGATGATGAGGACACCCACCGCCAGCACTGCGATGTAAACCAGGAAGGTCCTGATCAGGCAGCTCGTTTTCGGATCACGTTTCATTTCACTGTTCTGGTTTCAAGAGATTCTTTCAGACCTTGGTCCTTGAGTTTCTCGATCATTATCTTTTGGGTCGACTCCTTGGTGAAGGCCGACTTGGCGTAGGTGTATTCCACGCGCAGGTCGCGGAGTCGGTTGGTGTTGTTCTTGATGGCGCGGCTGGTGCTCTCGGCGAGGTAGGCATTGGTGATGAGGAGCATCAGCAACACGGTGACATACACGAGGAAAGGGAAGATCTTGGAGAAGTCCTCGCGAGTGAGGAAGCTGCCTCCCAGGATATTCATGAAAAGTCCCCCTTTCGATTTCTTTTCGTTACGCTCTCTCTTCATGTCATCTCCTTTCCGCTATCCTGAGTTTGGCGCTCCGCGCCCTGCTGTTTTGGGCGATCTCCTCCTCGGAGGGCACGATGGGCTTCCTGTTGATAATTATATAAGGTGTGATGAGGTTGCCGAAGAAGTCCTTCTCCTCTTTTCCCTCAGCATTGCCGGTACGGGTGAAGTTCTTCACCAGACGATCTTCGAGCGAGTGGTAGGAGAGGACCACGAGGCGACCTCCGGGCTTGAGCACGTCAGCACATTGTGACAAGAAGGCGGTGAGGGCTTCCATCTCATGGTTGACCTCGATACGTAAGGCCTGGAAGATCTGGGCCAGCACCTTGTTCTCGCGGCCCCGTGGGAGTCTTCCCTGAACGGCTTCTTTGAGTTGGCTGGTGGTCTCGATGGGTGCGGCGTCGCGGGCCATCACGATGTCAGTGGCGATCTGGCGGGCGTTGGGCAGCTCGCCATAGAGACTCAGCACGCGGCAAAGGGCATCGAGTTCGTAGGTGTTGACGACATTGGCGGCGTCGATGGGGTTGGACTGACTCATGCGCATGTCGAGCCTCCCGTCGAAACGGGTGGAGAAGCCTTTTCCTGGAGTGTCGAACTGGTGCGACGAAACTCCGAGGTCGGCGATGACACCGTCGAGCTGGCCGTTGTGGTACAACTGGATGAAGTTCTTGAAATAGCTGAAGTTCTGTGGGATGAAGGTGAACCGTGCATCGTCGATGACGTTGGCCGCCGCATCCTCATCCTGGTCGAATGCATAGAGATGACCGGTGCCCAGCCGCTCCATGATGGCACGCGAATGACCCCCGCCACCAAAGGTGACGTCAGCATACACGCCATCAGGATGAATATTCAACCCTTCCAGACATTCCTTCAAAAGCACCGGTTGATGATACATGACAGTTTAAATTCCGAATTGCAATCCTGAGAACAACTCTTCCACACCAGTGGCCAGCTCCTCGGTGGTGATGGCGCTGACGCGCTCGTCGTACTTGGCCTTATCCCAGATTTCCATGTTGGTGAACATCGAGTCGATGACCACTTCTTTGCTCATGCCGCTACGTTCCAACAGTTCCTTGGGAATCTGTAGACGGCCGTTGGCGTCGAGTTTCACACGCTTCACCCCGTCGAGGTACTTGCGCATGATGTCGAGCTTGCGGCGATCGAAGGTGTTGACCTGCATCAGGACCTCGCGGCGACGGTTCCAGTCACCGATGGTATACAGCTCCAGGTAGGTGCCGTGTAGTCCGGGACGCAAGATGAAGTCCTCCTCGGTCTGGCCGCCCAGCTGCTCCCTGAAGTCAGCAGGCAGCATCAAACGCCCTTTCGCATCGAGCTTGCAGTTGAATGTTCCGGTAGGGTTGCTCATATCTTTCTATATTTCGAAGCAAAATTATGCATTTTTTACCATTCTTTCCCATTTTTTCCCACTTTTTTAAGCCAAAAAGGTGATTAGTTTTCAACAATTTTATCAACAGGGTTGTTGATGTATGTTAATTTATTGAAAATCAATAAGATAGTTATCAACAATAAAAATAAAGCAGTTGAAAAGAGCCAATCTTTGGGATTTTGTTTATAAAT
Source organism: uncultured Bacteroidales bacterium (assembly GCA_905234455.1). Classification (GTDB taxonomy): domain Bacteria; phylum Bacteroidota; class Bacteroidia; order Bacteroidales; family F082; genus Limimorpha. Next base: position 46,311 of record CAJOIH010000004.1, read on the forward strand.
TTGTCATTTATTACGCAGAAAATTAAAGGCAAATGGAGGACAAATACGGCAATCTGATCGACCTGAACAAGATCCTGGCAGCCAAGGCACCGAAGCTGTTGAAGCATCCATGGTTGGTGCGCCGCATCCAAAAGTTGCTGCACGTGGACGATATCAACTACATCCTGAGTACCTACGGGCATCTTCACGGGGTGGAGTTCGTGCAGGCGGTCGTCAAGGACTTCAACCTGAACATCGTGGTGCAGGGCGAGGAAAACCTGAAGGCAGTGGAACGTCCCCTGGTGGCTTCAAACCATCCCTTGGGCGGTCTCGATGGCATCGCCCTCATCGGCACCGTGGGTGAGTACTTCAATGAACCCCTTACCCCAGTCAACGACTTCCTGATGTTCATCAAGAATCTCCAGCCTATCTTCATCCCAGTGAACAAGGCAGGCAAAGGCGTGGCCAACAAAGAGGAGAACCTCCGTCTGTTCAACGAGACCTTCGCGGGCGACCATGCCATCTGCTATTTCCCCTTTGGACTGTGCTCCCGCAAGACCAAAGGAGGGAAGATCATGGATCTCGAATGGAAGAAGACCTTCGTCGCCAAAGCCAAGGAATACCATCGCGATATCGTGCCTACCCATATCGACGGTCATAACAGCCGCTTCTTCTACAACTTGGCACGGCTGCGCAAATGGCTCAAAATCAAAGTGAACATCGAGATGGCCTTCCTTCCTGCCGAGTTCTTCAAGCAACGCAATAAGAGCCTCACCATCACCTTCGGGAAACCCATCCCTTGGCAGACGTTCGACAGCCGTTTCACCGACGCCCAATGGGCCGAGAAACTTCGGTGCTATTCCTACAACCTGCTTTCCGACGAACCCTTCGACCCTGAAAAGAATTATCAAATTCCGTGATATGAAACATATCATCGATCCCATACCGGTAAAACAGATCCTCGAGGAACTCACCCTCGAGCGGTTCATCCGTGTGACCAACAACGGAAAGAACGAGATCTACGTCGTCAACGCCTTCAACGCCCCCAACGTCATGCGCGAAATCGGCCGTTTGAGGGAGATCAGCTTCCGCGACTCAGGTGGCGGCACCGGACTCGACTGCGACATCGATGCCTTCGACGTCAACCCCGACAACTACTTCGAGCAGCTCATCGTGTGGAACCCATTCGACCAAGCTATCGTAGGCGGCTACCGCTACATGCTGTGCGACAAACTGAAACCCATCGGCGATGGCCGTGTCGACACCCCCACGGGCGAACTCTTCCGGTATTCTGACCAGTTCATCAACGAATACCTTCCCTATACCATCGAGCTGGGACGCTCTTTCGTGCAGCCCGATTACCAACCCTCCAAGTCGTTTTCCAAAGGCATCTACTCGCTCGACAACCTATGGGATGGCCTGGGCTACCTGTGCAAGACCCTGCCCAATGCCAAATACTTCTTTGGCAAAGTCACCATGTATCCCCAACTGGAACGTGCCTCTCGCGACATGATCCTTTATTTCATGAAGACCAACTTCCCCGATCCCGACGGACTTCTGGAGCCCTGGCCCGAGTTGGAGTTGCCCATCCTGACGGATGAAGCACAGCTGAAAGCCCTCTTCAACGGCAAGGACTACAACGAGAACTACCGCATCCTGGTAAAGAATGTCCGCGAACACGGCGCAGCTGTGCCTCCGCTGGTCAACGCCTATATGAGCCTCTCCAGCACCATGCGCTCGTTTGGCACCGCCGTCAACCCGCCCTTCGGCCACGTGGAGGAGACCGGTATCCTGGTTACCATCAGCGACATCTTCCCCGAAAAATTCGAACGTCACACCAATTTCAACCCTAACGAGAAACCCCTTCACCTGAGCTGACTATGATCATCAAAGACGCACACTTCATCTCCAGCAACACCAAGATCGACAAGCTGCCCAAGGACAACATCCCGGAGTATGCCTTCATCGGCCGTTCCAACGTGGGCAAGTCGTCGTTGATCAATGCCCTGGTGCAACGGCGGGGACTGGCCAAGACCTCGGCCACACCGGGAAAAACCATCGCCATCAACCACTTTATCGTCAACGACAGCTGGTATCTCGTCGACCTGCCAGGCTATGGCTACGCCCAGCGTTCCAAGAAAGCCCGCGAGGAATGGCGTGTGATGCTGGCCAACTACATCCGTCGCCGCCGCAACCTCATCTGCACCTTCGTGCTCGTCGACTCACGCATCGAACCGCAAAATAGCGACGTCGGCTTCATGGAATGGCTCGGCGAGAACCAAGTCCCATTCTGCATTGTGTTTACCAAAGCGGATAAATTGAGTAAAGCGGAATTGGATAAAAATGTTGATGCCTATAAAACGCGTCTTCTGCAAGATTGGGAAGAGCTTCCACAGATCTTCATCACCTCATCAGAGACGAAATTGGGTAGAGAAGAAATACTTGATTATATTGAACAGCAAAATATAGAATTGGAAAAATACTTAAAAACCTCTGGTCTATAAACAAATCAACAACTCAAAAAATCAACAATCATGGGTGGAATCATAGTATCTTTAGTTATCGGAGCCTTGGCCGGATGGCTGGCTGGTAAAATCATGAAAAAAGGCATGGGCCTGTTAGTGTGCATCATCGTCGGTGTGGTCGGCGGTTTCCTGGGTAGCTGGGTGTTCGGCCTTCTCGGCCTGAGCGGCAGTGGCTCGTTCTGGGGCCAACTCCTCGTCGGCACCCTCGGCTCAGTGCTGTTGCTGTTTATCCTTTCGCTTTTCCGGAAAAAATAAACAGGACAGAGTTATTTTAATGTAATCCTGGTGATTCCCGCGCCTCCTGTTTCGAGTGACGCGTCGGCGAAACCTGCCACATCGTGATCGCGACTCAAATACTCGCGAATCACCTTGCGTAGGATGCCATTGCCTTTGCCGTGAAGGATACTTACCTCCTTGATGCTCAAAAGCTTTGCCTCGTCCAAATACTTGGCCAGGCAGTCCAATGCCTCTTCTGCCCGTTTTCCCCTTACATCCAAGGTCAAGTCGAAATGTTCGGCCTTTTCGCTGAGGTCGTCAGCCAACCCCGACTGCCATTTGCGGATGGCTTTCCTGCCCTCGGCCCGACTCACCTTGCGAAGCTTGTCAGGAGTGGTGCGTAGTTTTACGGTATCGAACAGGATGGTGGCGTCGGTGTCGCTGATGGTCACAATTTCGCCCACGATCTCCATCTCGTCGATGCATACAGTGTCGCCTACCTTTAAATCGCCTGTGGCTTCGGGCTTGGACTGCTTGGGCTCGGAGGCTTTCTTGCCAGCAGCGGCAATCTCCTCCTTGGTCTTCTTCAGCTCCTGCCGGATCTCCTTGGTGCGTTCCTTTTCGGCTTGCGCCTCCTTGATCTCGCGGATGGTGCGCTCGATGCTGCTGTTGGCCTTGTCGATGAGTTCCTGAGCCTCGTTGGCGGCATCGCGCATCAGTTGTTTCTTTTTGCCCTCCAGCTCGCTGAGCAGCTTCTTGTATTTCTCCACCACCTCCGATAGCAAAGTGTCGGCCACCTGTAGCTCACGTTCCTTTTTGCGGATGGCTTTCTTGTCGACTTCGAGTTGCTGCAACTGCTGCTCAAACCTCAGATGCTGTTCGCCGGTGATGTGTGAAGCCTCGTCGAGGATGTCCTTAGGGAACCCTATCTTTCGCGCGATCTCGAAAGCAAACGAACTGCCAGGCTTTCCAGTGATCATGATGTACATGGGCTGCATGAACTTGGTATCGAACAACATGGCACCATTGACGATTCCCTCGTGATGGTCGGCCAGCAACTTCAGGTTGGCGTAGTGGGTGGTGACGATGCCGAAAACCTTTTTCTTGTTGAGTTCCAAAAGGATGGCTTCGGCGATGGCACCGCCCAACTGGGGCTCGGTACCCGTACCGAACTCGTCGATGAGGAACAACGAATGCCCGTCAGCGTTCTCGAGCAGCACCTTCATGTTGCGCAGGTGAGAACTGTAGGTGGAGAGGTCGTCGAGGATGCTCTGCTCGTCGCCGATGTCGATAAATAGGCTGTCGAACAGCCCACATTCCGAGTCGACATGCATGGGCACGCAAAGGCCGCATTGCAGCATGTATTGGATAAGGCCTGTGGTCTTCAGGCATACGGATTTGCCACCGGCATTGGGACCTGAGATGACTAGGATGCGGTTCTCAAGGTCGAGGTTAAGGTCGAGGGGCACGATGCTTTTGCCTTCCGTTTTCAACCGCTGTTCCAATACGGGATGCTTGGCTTGGATCCAGTGGAAGAAAGGCTCGTCTTTGATGACTGGCTTGATGCCGCTGATGCTCTGGCTGTAAAGGGCCTTGGCGCGGATGAAGTCGAGCTGGCCGAGCAGACCCCACGCCTTCAGGAGTTCGGGGAGGGAAGGCCTGATATGGTCGGTGAAGTGCATCAGGATCCGCTGCACCTCGCGGCGTTCGGCATATTCGAGTTCCTTGATTTCGTTAGAGGTTTCCACGATTTCGGCAGGCTCGATGTAAACGGTCTGTCCCGTGGCCGACTCGTCGTGGACGAAGCCTTTGATGGCGCGTTTGTCGCCGGCATGGACGGGGATCACCATGCGTCCGTCGCGGATGGTGAGCTCGGCCTTCGGGTCGACCCATCCCGAGGTCTTGGCGTCGCTCATGATCTGCCGGATACGACGCTCAATGCCGCCTGTCTTGCGGTGGATGTCACGACGGATCTCCGCCAGCTCGGGTGAGGCATTGTCGGGCATCTCGCCTTTATCGTCGACGAGGCGGTTGGCTTCGCTGAACACAACGGGATCTACCGTGATGCCATCGGTGAGGGCGCATAGCTCGGGATAGTGCTCACGAGCCTCACTTTGACCGAACTTCAGGATGTAGCTCAAGGCATTCAAAGAGGGCTTCATGGCGAAGAGATCCTCCAAACTGATGCTGGTACCAGGGATCCTGATGTGTTGGAACGCTTCGCGCAGGTCGTGGTAGTCCCTCACCGGGAAAGGCACGCCATTCTGCAGCAGCTGCATGAACTCCACGGTTTGGTCGAGGCTCCGCTCGATGGCTTCACGGTCAGTGCGGAAGTCCATCCGCTCGGCACGTTCCAACCCCATGGCGCTGATGCAGTGCCCTTTGACGGCTTCCCTTACATGGCTGAAGCCGATTTTCTGTTCGAAGCGTTCCGGGTAAATCACGTTGGTTGATTTTGGACTGCAAAGATAATAATTTAGTATATTTGCAAAAAATCTTATTGTCATGATCCGTCTCGAAATCTGTGCCAACGGCATTCCATCCCTGCGCAACGCCATGGACGGCTGTGCCCAATGTGTTGAACTCTGCGAAGCCCTCGAAGTGGGGGGACTCACCCCTTCGTTTGGGACCCTTGCCAAAGCCATCGACATCTCCTTCATCCCCGTGAGGGTACTCATCCGCCCCCGACCGGGCAACTATATCTACGATGAGGAAGAAATCGACCTGATGAAAACCGACATCATGCTCTGCAAGAAGTTGGGCTTCGAAGGCGTGGTGATCGGCGCCCTGAACAACGAGGGGATGCCCGATCTGGAGGCCTTGAAAACCCTGATGGAAGCGGGCGAGGGGATGAAGTTCACCTTCCACCGTGCCATCGATGCCTGCGTGAAACCTTTGGAAGCCATGGAACAAATCATCGGACTGGGTTTCGACAAGGTGCTGAGCTCGGGTGGCAAACCTACCGCCGAAGAAGGTATCCCCATGATTGCCGAGATGCAACTGCGCTACGGCGACCGCATTGCCATCATGCCCGGTGGCGGCATCAACCTCGCCAATGTGATGGACATCGTCAACCAAACAGGTGTGGTCAACGTCCATGCCTCGCTGGGCCACTGGGTGCCGCGCTTCAACGAGCAGCTCTATCCCGACCAAAAAGACGCCACGGGCGCTTCCATGGTCTGGACCGAGTCGAATTATGACATCATTTACGAGATGGAAAAGCTGATCAATCCATGAGGAAAACAACCTTATTCATTCTGGCCGTTGTATTGGCCGCTTGTTCACATCGCCAAAATGTCATCGAACAAGACGTGGGACAAAACTGGACCCTCACAGGTGATACATTGAACGTCAACCTCTCAGTGACCGTGCCCTCGGTAGTCCAACAAAACCTCTATGACGCCGGACTGATCCCACATCCTTATCTGGGAACCGTCGAAGAGGAACTGCTTTGGATCTCGGATCATCCGTGGACCTACAGCACTCGTTTCAATGTGGATGAAAGCCTTCTCGAAAAAGACGTGGTCGAACTCGTATTCGAAGGCATCGACACCTATGCCTTGGTGACACTCAATGGCCAGAAGCTTTTTGATGCCAATAACCAATTCCGTATCTGGAAACAGGACGTGAAACCGCTGCTGAAACCCAACGATAATCTTTTAGTGCTGGATTTCCCCCGCTACGACAGCCTTCAAACCGCCCTCTATGAAGCACATCAGCCCCGCCTGCCGGAGCGATATGCTGTCAGCCGTAAAGCTCCCTATCAGCATGGCTGGGATTGGGCCCCAAAATACAAAAACGTGGGCATCTGGAAACCGGTCCAACTGCAAGCTTGGTCCGAAGCAAGACTCGAAAATGCCTATATCGTCACCAACGAGGCCTCGAAAAGCCAAGCCCAGCTGACACTGCACCTCGATGTGGAAAGCACACAAAGCGGTGAACTGACAGCGGAACTTCTTTGCCAAGGCAAACTGCTACAAAGCTTCCCGTTTTCGGTGGTGCAAGGCAACCAGCATAAAGTGTTCAACTTCAATATCAATAACCCTGAACTCTGGTGGCCTAACGAGATGGGTGAACAAAAGCTTTATGTTTTTGAAATCAAGCTGAAACAACACGATAAGCTGTTGGATTCCAAGAAAATAACCACCGGTATTAAAACCGTTCAGATGGTTCAGGAACCTGACGACAAAGGCTTCTCGTTCTATTTCAAGGTGAACGGTGTGCCAATGTACGCTAAAGGTGCCAACTACGTCCCTGAGGAGATGATTGAAACATGGATCAACCCCGACCACACCTATAAACTGCTCAAAATGGCCCAGGACGCCCATTTCAACATGCTTCGTGTGTGGGGTGGAGGCATTTATCCCTCCGATGACTTCTTCAACATTTGCGATTCTCTAGGAATTCTGGTCTGGGAGGACTTTATGTATGCCGGCACCATGTACCCCTATGACGAGGCTTTCATGGAAAACGCCAAGATCGAGGCCTTGGAGCAAGTGAAACGCCTGGCCTCACATCCTTCATTGGGCCTTTGGTGTGGCGGCAATGAGATTTCCGAAGGCTACTATAACTGGGGCTGGCAACAGTCGCTGGGATGGTCGGAAGATGATGACCGTGCCATCAAAGCGGGTTACGACCGCCTTTTCGAGACCATCCTCCCCATGGTGGTCGACACCTATGACGGCACCCGTCCCTATTGGCCGAGCTCGCCTTCGAAAGGGTGGGGCCGTCCCGAGAGCCTGACCCAGGGCGACGTACACTACTGGGGCGTGTGGTGGGGCGAACAACCCTACGAGGTGTATCGTGAAAAGGTGGGTCGCTTCAACAGCGAATACGGCTACCAAAGCTATCCCGACTACTCGACATTACAAAAGATTGCCCAAGGTGAACCCTTGAGCATCGACTCTAAAGTGATCCAAGCGCATCAGAAACATGCCCGCGGCACCCAACTCATCGACGACTTCATCCATCGGTATTTCCCTTCAGAACAACCCAAGAACTTTGAGGAATATGTGAATTTGAGCCAGCACTCACAGGCTTACGGCATGGAAATTGCCATTGAGGCTCACCGCACCGCCAAACCTTACAACATGGGCACGCTCTACTGGCAACTCAACGACGCCTGGCCTGTGACCTCTTGGTCGTCGATCGACTACTATGGCAACCCCAAAGTATTTCATGAAAAGCTGAAGACACTCTATGCACCAGTGCTCTTGAGTCTCGACAAACGCGACTATCAGGTGTTTGTCACCTCCGACCTGCTCCGTAACATCGACGGTGTGCTGACGGTCTCGGTGTTTGACCAGGATGACAACTGCCTTTATGAGCAAAAGGTGAAGGTGGAGATGAACCCCAACCAAAACCGGAAATACCATGTAGAAGGTTTGCACGAATTCCTGTGGAATACCGACCCGCAATCCATCACGGTGAGACTTGAGCTGACCGAAGGCGAGACCCTCACTGCCGAGCGTGTCTTAACGGGAGGCCATTAACTGGTCCTTAGCCTCGTTGAGGTGGTAGTCGACCCAGTAATAAGCACCCATGACGGTTTTGGCAGTTCGCTTGTAAAGGGTTTTGGTGGTTTCTTGAACGTTGTCGAACAAGCCGTCCCAAGGACGCAACGCAATGGGCTCCTGCAAGGCGATGGGATCGATGGCGGTCAGCCGCTCTCCCAACTCCACAAACATCTTGATCTCGATGTCATCGTAAGCCAGGGCTTCCTGCGTTTCCAATGGTTTTGGCCCAGTGGGAACGATGGCAGCAATCATCTCCAAGGGCTCCACGTCGGCAATCATTTCAATGGGTGCAGCCTCTTCAAGCACTTTGGGTTGGGGAGCCGCTTTCCTTAGGGTGACGGCTTTCACTTGGCTTTTTCTCAACACCTGTCCGTCGGGGTCAACGCCGATGGGTTGTGCCTTGATAGGGGCCAACTCGGCCAGTAGGGGCTGTTGGACCAACCCTTGATGGGGCTTTAGAAAACGAATGCCGACACCGATGAGCAATGCAACGCAGGCTGCCGCAGCCACGATCCTCACCCACAAAGGTCTGACCTTCGTGACGGGCTTCATCAAGCTTTCCTTCTTGGCGAAGACCACGTTGGTGTCGGGAACCAGCTTGGTGCTGCAGGACAGCTTGAAGTCCTCTTCCAATTCGGGGTGTTGTGCCACAAAAGCCTCCACCTCTTGCATCTCGGTGGCGTCGAGCTGGCCTTCCATATAGTCGACAAAGCGTTCCTCGTAGTTTTCCAAATTCGTTTTCATGACTCGATATCAATTAGGTTGTCCATGCTTTTCAAATAGTTTTTCAGGGCGGTGCGTCCCCTGAAGATGTAGACCTTCACCTGCGATTCGCTAAGGTTCAGGATGTGGCCGATTTCCTCGTAGGAATAGCCTTCGTAGTCGCGCAGCAAGATGGCAGAGGCCTGCACTTCGGGCAGGGTGGCGAGGGCCTGGTGCAACACCTCTTGCACGTCAGGGTAATGCGGGCTTCCACCTTGGGCATTAATGAACGAAACAGCCTCCTCTGAAACGAAGGCTGTATACTCTTTGCGTCGGGTTTGGTCAACCAAGGTGTGGTAGGCGGTGGTGAAGAGGTAAGGCTTGGCTTTCTCCATGGGGATGTCGTTGCGCCGTTCCCATACCTTCACGAAACTTTCCTGCACGATGTCCTCGGCCAACTCGCGGTTGCGTATATTGGAAAGGACGAACCTGAACAGTCCGTCTGAGAAGTGTTGAACGCACTTGTTGTATTCGTCCTTCGTCATATAAAAATGGTAGGTTTAGAAATTCAGACTGAATCCGAAACTGAGGCAATGGGCGTCTTGTGCCTTCCCTTCGGCGAAGAAGGGTAGGAGGTTGAAGTTGGCGAAGAATCCCAAACCTTCATCACGACCGGCACGAAACGAGGCGTCAAGCTTGAAACGGTTGATGTAATAGTCTTTGTGGGTTTTGGTCTTTCTGTCCTCGAACTTGATCTTGTTCCACGAGTCGAGGCGGATGCCTCCGGTCACGCCCACGGCGAAAAAGAACTTGCGTGTCGGTCTCACCTCGATCATCAAAGGAGCCTGGAGGTAAAGCACACCCAACTTGCTCTTCTTGACATACCCTTCGACCGATTCGTCGACGAGGTTGCAAATCAACTGATCGTCACCTTTTTCGAGACGTACAGGGTTGGTGAAGCGGAAGGTGTTCCAGCTCAATCCGATACCCGTATAGATGCCTGCGCGGTGGGAGCGGGTGAAAGCCACGCCGATATCGACGATGTTGAAGTTATATACCCAGCTCTTCCAAGGACGTTGCTCCAACAAGGAATACTGTCCAGTGAATTCAGTGCTGGGCCCAGGGCCAAGGAGCATGTTCAAACCTGCTTCAAAGCCGCTCCAGTTCGGGTCGAAGAGCAGGTTGTCGTGGCGGACGGGACCTTCGGGCAAGGAGACGTGTACGTCTCTGCTTTCGGTTTTGTTGATGTTGAGCGAGTCGGCAACGAAGTTGTCGAGTTCAACGTCACCCAGCCCCGTAACGGTGGCTTCAAGGTAACGGCAGTGCCCGGTGAGATTCAGGTCGCCGATGCCGGTTACTTTGGCTTTGATGGTGTCGCATTCGACGTTGAGGATGGCGTCGCCGACGCCGGAGACCAGAATATCCAGGTTGGAGAGATTCAAGACGCCGTCGCTATGCAAATCACCGGCACCCGTCAAACGGATGGATCCCAGCGTGGGAAGGGTGAGGTCGTAATCCTTGTAAGAGGTCAACACAATCTTGTTGTCGTTTTTGATGGTGACCATTTCACCTTCGCATTTGGCTTGGAAGGCATCGCCTTGTCTGATTGTCACGTCGCCGGCGCCAGCCACGACCACTGTGCTTTGGGCCATCATGCCCGACATGCCGAGCATCAGCGCCATCATTGTAATAATTCCTTTTTTCATACGTTCGTTATTTATTGATGTTTGTCTCTAAAAACACCAATAAGACGCATCAAAATTAAAAATGTTACAGCTATCTTGAAATATTATTTACTTTTGCCGACAAAATAATTGGAAAATGATTCTGAACTACATCACATGGAACGTCGACCCGGTGGCATTCTCGCTGGGCTCGCTGCAAGTCCGCTGGTACGGCATCTGCTGGGCAGTGGGTTTTTTATTGGGCTACATCCTGATGAGCAAGGTGTACAAAAAGGAGAAGATGCCGGAATGGTCGATGGACTCCCTGCTGATCTACATGCTGGTGTCCACCGTCGTCGGCGCACGTTTGGGTCATTGCCTGTTTTACGAGCCGGAGTATTACCTTCCGCATCCCTTGGAGATCCTGAAGATTTGGGAAGGGGGCTTGGCCAGTCACGGAGGCGCCATCGGCATCCTCATCGGCTTGTGGCTCTATGTGCGGAGGTTCAACAAATCCACCAAGAAACAGAAAGGGGAGAAACAGCATATCACCTACCTTTGGCTGCTCGATCGCATCGTCATCCCGGTGTGCCTGGTCGGGGCTTTGATCCGTCTGGGTAACGTGTTCAACTCCGAAATCTACGGTACCCCCACCACCTTGCCTTGGGGCTTCGTGTTCGTGCGTGGCAACGAGCAGTTCTTCAACGAGGCCGGCGAGCTGCTTCCATGCCATCCCACGGGACTCTACGAGGCCTTCTTCTGCCTGGTGGCTATGGCTTTGCTGCTTTGGATGTACTACAAGCGGGGGCTGGGCGACAAGCGTCCGGGCCTGATGTTCGGCACATTCCTTATTATTATATTCGGTTCACGCATCGCCATCGAGTTCCTCAAGAACGTCCAGGTGGCCTTTGAGAACAACATGATGTTTGACATGGGACAATGGCTTAGCGTCCCATTCGTCATCGTGGGTATCGTGATGATCGTTAGATCATTCCGTCACTCCATGTAATACTTCTGCAAGTATCCGCTTACGATAGGGTCAAGCTCAGCTTTCAACTCCGCACGGTCATATTGGCCGGCGGTGAGCTGCATCTGACGAAGGATGCTGACCTGCTCGTCGATGTCTTCTGAGAAATACTCGACGAACTTCCTCTCCATGTTACCGTAATAATCGGCCTTGTCGCAGCAGTTTTTCACCATCTTGCGCATGAAGTCGTCGCCCTTTTCCATGGCGCCGCACACATAGTACAGCTCGGGGAACTGGTACAGACGAAGTCCGTAGGGGAACTTCTCATTGGGGAAGAACTCCTGGTACTTGTCCATCACCACGATGGCGGAGTCGTACTCCTGATGGTTGACGAGGCTCTGGGCTAGGCGGACGTAGCTTTGGCGGGCGAAGTCGGCGTTGCGGACGCTTTCGCGGTCAGGCACCACCCCCTCCTCGTTCATGCTACCCCATCGGGCCTTGTTGACCAAGAGGTCGTAGCTGCCTTCGCGGTAAACGCCGCCGTAGCCTTTGTAGTAGTCGTCGGCCTCGACGGGGATGAAACGGTAGGAGAGACCCTCCATGTGCAGGTATTTGTCGATGCCAAGCACACTCGACATGTCGCTGAACGAGGTGAAGTACACCGGACGTTCCCAGTTGTTGGTGGCCATGAAGTCGAGCAGCAGGAGCGCATTCTTATAGATATAGGTCTCTTTGGGACTGACTTCCCAGCAGATTTCATCGACCATGCGATCCTTCATGCTCTCGGGGACGATGCCGTTGCGCAAGCAGGCTTCCTTGTCGACGGTGAGCTTCAGGGTGCGGACCGGGAGGTAATGCGTGGAGGAGCCGTTGGTGTAGTATTTCACGGCCTTCGGGTTGTGGATGAAATCGATCACACTCTTCAACTCCACATACTGGCCTTTCAGCCCTTCTTCCTCGATGACACGGATCGACTCGTTGACGCCGTTGTCGTATTCCTTGGGCGACAGCGTCAAAGGGAGCCTTTCGGAGTCGTAGACTTTGCGGCCCATTTGGTGGGCGTACCAATAACCCGACGAGAGCATGTAGTTGACTACACGCACATCGGTGCGGAAGCCCTCTACCTCTTGGATGTACCACAAGGGGAAGGTGTCGTTGTCACCACGGGTGAAGATGACCGCGTTGGGCGGCAACTGTGCCAGGTAGTTGCGAGCCCAGTCGTGTGCCGAGGTCTTGCCGCCACGGTTGTGCTCGTCCCAGCCTTGCGAGGCTAGCACTCCAGGCACGGCGAACAGGCATACCAAGGTCACGGCGACAGTGGTCACCACGCTCTTGCTCTTGGTGAGGCGGTCGATCCAGTCGATGAGGGCCGCCACGCCAAAACCGATCCAGATGGCAAAGGCGTAGAATGAACCGGCGTACGAATAGTCGCGTTCACGGGGCTGGTAGGGGGTCTGGTTCAGGTAGACCACGATGGCGAGACCCGTCATGACGAAGAGCAGGAAGATGATCCAACTCTGCTTCGGATCCTTGCGAAGCAGCCAAAACAGACCGCAGAGTCCCAAAATGAGGGGAAGGAAATAATATTTCGTGCGTCCAGGGTTCTTCAGACTGTCAGGGATGTTCTTCTGGTCGCCAAGTCGTGCACTGTCGAGTGCGTCGAAGCCGCTGATCCAGTTGCCGCGATCGAGTTCGCCCTGACTCTCAAGGTCGTTCTGCCTGCCCGCGAAGTTCCACATGAAGTAACGCCAGTACATCCAATTGCACTGGTAGCTGATGAAGAACCTCAGGTTCTGGCCGAAAGTGGGCTTGTTGACAACCTGGGTGGTGCCTTCGATGGTACGCACGCTAACCTTTTCACCCGTGACCACGCCGCGGGGATTCTTGCGGTAGGTCTCGTACATCGAGACGTGCTTGGGCTGGTTGCTCCACATGCGGGGGAACAAGGTTTTCATCTCAGCAGGGTACTCGGGTTGGCTGTGTTTCTTGTCGTCAGTAATCACATAACGGCCCTTATCTTTGTCCTTCACATAGATGGGCTTGCCATCGACGCCGTTGGAGATGGGAGCGTTGTAATAGGCTCCATAGAGCAGGGGCCATGAACCATATTGTTCACGGTTCAGGTAGGCTAGCATCGAAAGGGCGTCCTTGGGCTCGTTCTCGTTGATGGGGGTATTGGTGTTGGCACGGATGACTAACATAAAGAAAGAGGAGTAGCCAATCAGGATGAACATGAAGGAAAGCACTGCGATGTTGCCGATGACTTTCTTGCGCTTCGAGGTGAAAAACAGTCCCCAAACGATAAGTCCGACCAGCAGGGCGAAGTAGATGATGGTGCCGAGGTTGAACGGAGCACCGAGGCTGTTGACGAAGAACAACTCGAACTTGCCGGCCAAGTTGACGATCTGCGGGATGAGGAACATGTTGAGCAGCCAGAGCAATGCCAGCGACACCAGTCCGGCCACCAGGAATCCTTTGAAAGTGGTCTTGGGCCACTTCTTGAAATAGACCACGTACACGAAGGCGGGGATGCACAACAAGTTGAGCAGGTGCACGCCAATGGAGAGGCCAATCAAATAGGCGATAAGGATAATCCAACGGCTGCTGTCGGGCTCGTCGGCCACGCGTTCCCACTTGAGGATGGCCCAGAAGGTCACCGCAGTGAAGAATGACGACATGGCATAGACCTCGCCTTCGACGGCGTTGAACCAGAACGATTCAGTGAAGGTGTAAGCCAACGCGCCAACAAGACCGGCGGCCAACACCGTGATTTTGCTTCTCCAAGTGGAGTTCTCATCCTCCTTCATCCACAACTTGCGGGCCATCATGGTGATGCTCCAGAAAAGGAAGGTGATCGTCAGTCCACTGCAAATGGCCGACATGGCATTGACCATCAAAGCCACACGGGTGACATCGCCACCGGCAAACAGGGTGAAGAAACGGGCGATGAGCTGGAACAGCGGTGCCCCAGGCGGATGACCCACTTGCAGCTTGAATGAAGTGGAGATGTATTCTCCACAATCCCACCAACTTACAGTCGGCTCCATGGTGATGAAATATACCGCCGTGGCGATGATGCCCACCGACCACCCAATAATGTTGTTTAGCTTCTTAAAAGTCATGTTGGATTCAATTGAAAGCGCAAAATTACAAAAAAATTCAAAAAAACCTTGCAGATAATAAAAAAAGCCGTATCTTTGCACCCGCATTCAAACGAATGAAGGTGTCGAGTGGTGTAATGGCAGCACTGCAGATTTTGGTTCTGCCTGTCAAGGTTCGAGTGGAAGAAAGGAAAACCTGCTACGAATGTAACAGGTTTTTTTCGTTGAAAAAAACAAGGTATAATGATAAGTAAAGAACTGATTTCTAACTTAGTAGAAAAATCCATCCAAGACACCGACCTCTTCTTGGTGGAAGTCAAAGTGAAGCCCTCCAACGTCATCGAGGTCTATGTCGACGCCGACTCGGCCGTCAACATCGACCAGTGCGTGTCCATCAGCCGTTACGTGGAGGGGCAGCTGGACCGCGACACCGAGGACTTTGAGCTGAGCGTGTTCTCCTGGGGCCTCAGCGGCGCTTTGAAACTTGACCGCCAACTGCAGAAATATGTCGGTAAGGACGTGGAAGTGAAGACCAAGGAACTGGGTAAATTCCAAGGGAAGCTCGTTGGCTTCGATGCAGAAAAAGCAGAGATTGCCCCCGCCCCGAAGAAAACCTCGAAGAAGAAACCCGCCGAAGAGCCCGTGAATCTTCTTCTGGACCGTAAAACCACCGAAATCAAACCCGCAATAATATTTTAAAATTACATATAATGGAAAACTACAAATTAGTTGAAACATTCTCCGAATTCAAAGAGTTCAAAAACATCGACCGCGAGGCCATGATGCGCATCATTGAAGATGTGTTCAGAGGCATGCTGAACAAAAAGTTCGATACCGACACCGAAGATTTCATCGACATCATCGTCAACGTTGACAAGGGTGACTTCGAAATCTATCACAACCGTACCGTGGTCGACGACGACGCCCTCGAAGACCCGCGCCGCCAGATCAAGCTCTCCGACGCCATCCGCATCGAGCCTGACTTCGAGGTGGGCGACGACGTCTCCGAGATCCTGAAAATCGAGAGCTTCGGCCGCCGCGACATCCTGGCACTGCGTCAGAACCTCCAGACCAAGATCAGCGAGTACCAGAAGGAAAACATCTTCCAGAAGTACAAAGACAAAGTGGGTGAGATCATCAACGCCGAAGTCAACCACGTGTGGAAACGCGAAATCGTGGCCATCGACGACGAGAGCATCGAACTCATCCTGCCCCGCGCCGAGCAGATCCCCTCAGACATTTATAAAAAAGGTGACAGCGTGCGCGCCATCGTCAAGAGCGTGGAAAACGTCAACGGCTCACCTGTCATCACCCTCTCGCGTACCTCCGAGGTGTTCCTCCAACGTCTCTTCGAAGCTGAAGTGCCTGAGGTTTACGACGGCCTCATCACCATCAAGAAGATCGTCCGCGAGCCAGGCCAACGTGCCAAGATCGCCGTGGAGTCGTATGACGACCGCATCGATCCCGTTGGCGCCTGCGTGGGTATGAAAGGCTCGCGTATCCATGGCATCGTCCGTGAACTGCGCAATGAGAACATCGACGTCATCAACTGGACGACCAACCCGACCCTGTTCATCACCCGCGCCCTCAGCCCCGCCAAGATCAGTAGCATCGTCCTCGATAACGAGAACATGCTCGCCAACGTCTATATGGACAGCGACCAAGTCAGCCTCGCCATCGGCAAGGGCGGCTATAACATCAAACTCGCCGGCAAACTGACGGGTTATAACATCGACGTGTACCGCAACAGCGAAATCACCCCCGATGAAGAGGATGTCGACCTCCAAGAGTTCTCCGACGAGATCGAACAGTGGGTCATCGACGCCCTCACCGGCATCGGCTGCGATACCGCCAAACAAGTGTTGGCCATCAACCCCGAAGAAGTGGCCCGCCGCGCCGACCTCGAGATCGAAACCGTCAACAACGTGTTCCGCATCCTGAAGGCTGAATTCGAAAACGATAACTAAAGAAGGAGGAAACCATGTCAGAAGATTCAAATTTTACCATTAGACTGTCGAAAGCGGCCAAAGAATTCAACGTGGGCATGGGCACCATCTTGGATTTCCTCGCCAAGAAGGGATTCCAGGTGGACTCGTCGCCCAACACGAAACTGACCGCCGACATGTACGCACTGCTCGTCAAGGAATACCAAGGGGAGCGGGAAGTGAAGAATGAAGCTAAGAAACTTGGCGACCTCTCTTATAAAGGTGGATCGGTGTCGGTCGACTCAACTACCCAAACCGTTGCTTCCAAAGACGAGGAAGAGGATGCCGAAGTGGTCATCCGCTCTACCACCATCAGCCATCAATCCACGAAGCCGGTAACCAAAGAGACTAAAACCGAGCCCGAACCTGCAACACAGCCGGAACCGGTGAAGCCTGCCGAGACCAAACCGGAAGCTGCCGTGGAGGAGACCAAAAAGGAAGAGACAACGGAAAGCCCCATCAAGGTGCTGGGCAAGATCGACCTCGATAGCCTGAACCCCAAGAAGAAGAAACAGGAAGAACCCAAGAAAGAGTCTAAGAAGCAGGAACCCAAGAAGAAAGAAGAGAAAGCTGTGGAGACTCCCAAGGTCGAAACGAAACCCGTCGTGGAGAAGAAAGCCGAAGAGAAGAAGCAAGAACCCGCTCCTGTCGAGCCAAGGTTCATCAAGACCGAGGTGAAAAAACTCGACGGCCCCAAGATCCTCGACAAGATCGAACTGCCCGAAGAACGCAAGCGCACCAAACAGCAACCGGTTGCCTCCTCTGAAACTGGGACCGATTCCAAGAAGAAGAAACGCAAACGCATCGCCGGCAAGCCGGAAGCCATCCCTGGCAAAGGCACCGTCGAACCTCAAGGCAAGCAAAAGCCCAAGAAAGAGAAAGGCAAACCGCAGCCCAAACACGAGGAGAAAGTCGAACTCTCCGACGAGGAAATCTCGAAGCAAATCAAAGACACCCTGGCGCGCCTGT
Organism: uncultured Bacteroidales bacterium; assembly: GCA_905234455.1. Classification (GTDB taxonomy): domain Bacteria; phylum Bacteroidota; class Bacteroidia; order Bacteroidales; family F082; genus Limimorpha. Next base: position 63,935 of record CAJOIH010000004.1, read on the forward strand.
CGCCCATGGGCAAGTCGAAGACCTCGAAACACCGTCGTGAGAAACGCCAGCAAGTGGCAGGCAGCATGATGGAGGAACAGATGCGCCAGCAAGAGGAACAGTCGGTGCTGAAGGTGACGGAGTTCGTCACCGCCAACGACCTGGCCGTGATGATGAACGTGCCTGTCGTGAAAGTCATCGCCGCATGCATGACCCTCGGCATGCCTGTCTCCATCAACCAACGCCTCGATGCTGAGGCCCTCACCGTCGTCGCCGAGACGTTCGGCTTCAAAGTCGACTTCGTCAGCGCTGACGTGCAAGAGGCCATCGCCGAGACCGAAGAGGTTGACCGTGAGGAAGATATGGTGCCTCGCGCCCCTGTCGTCACCGTCATGGGTCACGTCGACCATGGTAAGACCAAACTCTTGGACTACATCCGTAATACCAACGTCGTGGCCGGCGAGGCAGGCGGCATCACCCAGCACATCGGTGCTTACGAGGTGACCACCGCCAGCGGCAAGAAGATCACCTTCCTCGATACCCCCGGTCACGAGGCCTTCACCGCCATGCGTGCCCGTGGTGCCAAGATGACCGACGTGGCCATCATCGTCATCGCTACCGACGACAACGTGATGCCGCAGACCGTCGAGGCCATCAACCACGCCCAAGCCGCCGGCGTCCCCATCGTGTTCGCATTGAATAAGATCGATAAGCCCACCGCCAACCCTGACAAGATCCGCGAACAGCTCTCCAAAATGAACATCCTCGTCGAGAGCTGGGGCGGTAAATACCAGGAACAGGAGATTGCTGCAAAGACGGGTCTTAACGTGGAAGAGCTGCTCGAAAAGGTGCTGCTCGAGGCTGAGTTCCTCGACCTGAAGGCCAACCCCAACAAACTGGCCAAAGGCACCGTCATCGAGTCGGCCCTCGACAAAGGCCGTGGCTATGTAGCCAAGATCCTGGTGCAGAGCGGTACGCTCCGCATCGGCGACATGGTACTGGCCGGTACCAACTACGGTAAGGTCAAGGCCATGTTCAACGACCACAACCAGAAGGTCACCGAGGCAGGTCCCTCGACACCTGTCCTGCTGCTGGGCCTCAACGGCGCACCGCAACCTGGTGATACCTTCAACGTGATGACCGATGAGCGTGAAGTGAAGGACATCGCCACCCGCCGCGAGCAGCTGCAACGCGAACAGGCTCGCCGTACCAGCCCGCACATCACTCTGGACGAGATCGGACGCCGTATCGCCATCGGCGACTTCAAGGAGCTCAACATCATCGTCAAAGCCGATGTGGACGGCTCTGTGGAGGCCCTGTCCGACTCCCTGCTCAAGCTCTCCACCGAAGAGGTGCAGGTCAACGTCATCCACAAGTCAGTGGGTGCCATCAGCGAGTCCGACATCATGCTGGCCTCGGCATCCAACGCTGTCATCGTGGGCTTCAACGTGCGTCCCACCGTGCAGGCACGCAAGCTGGCCGAACAGGAGAAGATCGATATCCGTATCTATTCCATCATCTATACCGCCATCGAGGAGATCAAAGCGGCTATCGAGGGTATGTTGTCTCCCGAAATCGAGGAAGTGGTCACCTGCAACCTCGAGATCCGCGAGACCTTCAAGATCAGCAAAGTCGGTACCATCGCCGGTTGCATGGTCCTCGACGGCAAGATCACCCGCAACACGAAGATCCGTATCATCCGCGATGGCATCGTGATCTACACCGGCACACTCGGCTCCCTGAAACGTTTCAAAGACGATGTCAAGGAGGTGCCCGCCGGCATGGACTGCGGCCTGAACATCGAGAACTTCAACGACATCAAGGTCGGCGACATCATCGAAGGCTACACCGAGAAGGAGGTCGCAAGGAAGTTGTAATACCGATCGAATGGGAGGTAACCAAAGCGACGAAGCAATCCTTATGGGTTGCTTCGTTTTTTTGCCAATTCTGCGAACTTTATTAATTGTTCCCCGAGACCTATTGTGTAACCCTGTTTTATAAAATACACCTCACCATGGATATTGCCAACGATAAAGATGGGCAGGTTTCGGCTCTCAAGTTGGAGACTCATTTGGCAATTGTTTAGTAACTCTCCTTCGTCAATGCCGTATGTCGTTCGTTTAGGTAAGTCTTTGAATTCTTTTAACATGAACTCCTGATAGTCCTCTTTGGTGTTGAAAATAAAGAATATTGGAATAGCTCGACTGTCAAAGGTGTCTTTATAGGTTGCGATGTCCTGCATAGCGTGAGTGGTGGGTTCACTGCCGGAGTCAAGGAATCCAAGGATATAATAGGGGGAACCTACCAGTGCCAGTTCCGGAATGGTGAAGGGTATGTTGTATGAGAGTTCGAGGAAATTATTATCTGGGGTGAAATACCCGATAGTATGAAGAACTTTTTCTGGTTCTCTCAATATCAGGTTTGCTGTTGTGGTGTCACCGGCTTTGATGGTGAAGAACTCGCTGTGGGTCAATGCGGTACCGTCTTCCAATCGGGTGCCTGAGGTGAGGATGTAATAACCTTCGTCCAAAGGGGTAGGGTGATCAAAGGAAGAAAGCGTCATGCCGTCGTCGATGCCAGGATCTTTGGCATCGTAGGCCAAGAGCCTGAAGCGGTTGCCATCGAACTTCTTGATGCTGAAGTGGGTGTAGTATTTGGGGTCGACAATGGACCTGTTGGGCTGATATTGGAGGTCGAGGTAACCGACAGCGTTATTGACAGGCTCAGCAGCTTCAAAGTCAACATTAATCCATTGATTCTTGTCGAAATACTGCACATTTCCGTTGACGGGGTTGATTTGTGCGGCGATGCCTAGGCTGCGGGCCATGGCCACGAAGCAGATATCACGGGAGTGACGGTCAGCTCTCAGGGTTTTTAGCACACCCAACGGCGAGATGGGGATGCGTTGTAGGTTGAGTTCGTCGTCGACGGTGATGTTATTCCTTACCCAATCCACCAAAAAAATGGGATGGTCATGGTAAACTTGACGGTCTGTTTCGGAGAAGAAACCAGTGAGAGGTTCCCTCCAAGCAACAATCATTTCGTTGCTGATGCGTGGATTCAGAATATATTGATCATAAAGCTCGGGCGGCATCGAGAAGACAGAAGAGGTGAGGCTAGGCGTGTGGTCGAAGTGGTCCTTTAAAACTTCAAGGCTGATATCGCGCAAGTCTTTGTCGGAGATTTGCTGTAGCAGGTTGACGGCCTTGATGCTCTGTTGCCGTTCCCCGGCGTATTGCACGAAATCGGCGATCGTCTGGTAATTGCCCCAAGTCTTTTCGTAGATCCGGCAAAGGGTCTTGTTGCCCGTATTCATGATCAATCGCTGTTGGGCTTCCTTGCAATCGGCGTTATAGGCGTTGCGTAACGAGTCCTCGTAGCTGACGCGGTGGTTGTTCCTGGTACGCATCTCGATGCTGACCTCAGGGATGTTTGCGGTCGGAGCCGGGGGAACCATGTCGAACTCGAAGCTGTCAGAGCTGCCTTCCTGATGGTCGAGGACGATGGTCACTTCCTCCTGCTCGCCCGGCTTGAACACCTGGAAGCCAAACATGCCGTCCTTGGCGGCATAGGCCATCATGCAGCCCAAGCCGGCAGTGAGCCAGGTCTGGCCGTTGGCGTCGGTGGTCTTCCGCACCACAGTACAGAACTCGGCGTAGTTGTAGATCTTGAACTCCACGGTGATACCAGGAATCGGTTTGCCGTGGATGTCTTTCACAGTGAAGGTGGTTTTGTCCGTCTCCCCGTAGTTGTCGACCACATTGATCTCGGTGTAGTAGGGGGTGCGGCTGATGACCTCCTCGGGGCCGTCGTAGTCGCCGAACACCCTGGTATGGAGCAGCAGCGCCCTCGATGCCGGCTCGTTGAACCATCCCAAATCAAGCACGGGCTCAGGCTCGCAGGCGCCTAAGAAGTGCCAATGGCCGTCTACCCAAGCCTCCACCCAGGCGTGGTTGTCGTCGCAATGGGCCCAACGTGGGGTATAGACCTGTCTGGCTGGAATTCCTACCGTCCTCAAGGCAGTCACAAGAAGCGTCGACTCCTCGCCGCAGCGACCCCATGAAGTCTTGACGGTGGCCATGGGAGAGGAGGTGCGGCTGTCAGAGCCTTTGTAGTTTACATACTCATGGCACCAATGGTTCACCTCCAACACGGCGTCATACAACGAGAGGTTTTGAACGCGATCTTTCAACTCCACATAATAGGTGGCTCTGAATCGGTCAAGGTTCTCATTGTTGACTCTTGGTGGCAACACAAAGTGCCTAAACTCCCGTTCGGGGATGCTGTCGCCCCAAGGCAACTCGGCTTTGGCTTTATAGGCATAGCTAATGCATTCCTGATAAAACCCTTCTGTGTAGTCAATGCTATCGCCGAGCGGCATGGACTGGTAAAGGAATTCCAGGGCTTCTTCTTCGGCTGAAGCCTCGTGTTCGGGTTCCTGCGTGCATGCTGAGAGCAGTGCGACGGCAAGGATGAATAATAGGTGTCTTCGCATTGTGTTTATATCATAAACTCTTGTAAATCAGAGAAAAGGATCTTCTTTAACTCTTCTTTGTGCTCGGGTTCGGTCTTGGTGAACAAGAATCCCCAGATGCTCATCGCGGGGTTCTTGATGTCACGGGTCTCCAGCACGCCGTGGAAATGCTTCTTGATGGCCTCGAAGTCAATGGCTTTGGTGGTTTCGTAAGGCTTGTCCAAAACCACAAAGCTGAATACGTCGTTCTCGATGCCGTTCCACATGGTCGCATAATCGGGATGGGTGCCCTCAAAGAAGGCTCTCACAGGTAACAGCCCACAGGTGTGGCGAGTGAGGTCGTTCAAACACATGCCGGCGAAGCGCAAGGGATTGACCTCGATGGGGATGGCCTTGCCTGAGCGTTTGTCCACGCGGAACTCCACGTGCATCGGGAAGTTCTTGAGTTGCAACACGCCGTTCAAGTCAATGCAGAACTGGTTGAAAGCCGGATAGTTGGCCTCGAAGATCTGCTTGCTCATGCAGTAGAGACGGTCGCTTACGTCGGTCTCGTCCTTGAAGATGTGATGGAAGATGTTGATGATGTTGGGTTTGCCATCGGCATCGTAATAAGCGTCAACAGCATACTCCTCGCCTTCGATGAACTGTTCCAAAACGAAGTTCTCGCTACGCACCACGGTCTCGGGAAACACCGCACATTGCTTGGCGAAGTTTTTGTCAATGTCGTCCAAGGCCTTCAGCCATTCATCTTTCGAACGAACGATGTACACGCCTACGCTCAAAAACCCCACAGAGGGCTTCAACACCAGCGGCAGGGGCAACTCGTCGGGATTCAAGCCACGCAGGGCTTTCATCTCCACCTCCTTGTAATAGAAGTCGGGATAGATTTGCTGGCAGATTCTCCTAAATTCGGCCTTGTCCTTCAGGATCTTGACCTTCTTCACCAACTCCGACTCGGGCAGTTGGGCATAGAGCCACACCAGGGCGTTTTCCGAAACGGCATAAAGCTTTTTGGTCTGCAGGTATTGTTCCACAAACTGCTGGTCGTTCAACAAATGGAGCTTGTGGCCTTGCTGGGTCAGCACATCGGCCATGTCGTTATGAAGGACGGGAATTTGCTTCTCTTCGAGATACGCCACCAATGGGGCGGATACGTATGGTTTTTCTAAAATGATCATCTTAAGATATTCTGGGTTCTGTCGGGGCCATAGGAAACAAATTTGATAGGCACGCCGATGTAATTTTCAATGAATTTGATATAGCTTTCCAGCTTTTCAGGAATGCTGTTTGAAATTTTCTGTTGCCAGCCAGGAAGCTCGGTGTAAACGGGTTCCAGGGTTTCGGTGCAGGCGGCAAACGGCAACTGTTGGGTCTCCTTCCCGTTGTATCGATAGGCGGTGGCTACTTTGATGGTCTCGAACTCGTCCATGACGTCTGATTTCATCATCATCAGGTCCGTGACGCCGCTGAGCATCACAGCGTATTTCAGTGCAGGCAGGTCAAGCCAGCCGCAGCGACGGGGACGGCCCGTGGTGGCGCCGAATTCATGTCCGTTTTGGCGCAGGGTCTCGCCTGTGGCGTCGAACAGCTCGGTGGGGAAGGGACCGGTGCCTACACGCGTGCAGTAAGCCTTGAAGATGCCGTAGACCTTGCCGATGCGGCTCGGGGCGACGCCTAATCCGGAGCAAACCCCAGCGGCGATGACGTTGGAGGAGGTGACAAACGGGTAGCTGCCGAAGTCCACGTCGAGCATGGATCCCTGGGCGCCCTCGGCCAACACCTTCTTGCCGTTGTCCAAAGCTTCGTTGATATAGTATTCGCCGTCGACGAACTGGAACTGCTTCAGGTAGTCCACACCCTCAAACCACAGCTTTTCATATTCCTCGAAGCTCACGCCGTCGAGTTGCAAGCCGTTCAAGTCAAAGCCTACAGCGGACATCTGGCGCAGATGTTGTTGTTTCAGGCTTTCATAGCGGTTGCGGAAGTCGGGGCTGGCGATGTCGCCGATGCGTAGACCCTTACGGGCAGTCTTGTCGGTATAGGTGGGACCGATGCCTTTCAGGGTCGTCCCGACCTTCATCTTGCCCAATGCCTTCTCGTTGGCGGCATCCAAGGCACGGTGAGTCGGAAGGATCAGATGGGCACGGTTGGCAATCAGAAGCGTCCGACGCAAGTCGAAGCCGGCCTGCTGAAGACCTTCGATTTCACCTTTCAAGATGTGCGGGTCGATGATGACACCGTTGCCAATGAGGTTGACGCAACCTGGGGTCAAAACGCCTGAGGGGATGTTGTGCAACACAAACTTGCGGCCCCCGAACTCGATGGTGTGACCGGCGTTGGGACCGCCTTGGAAACGCGCCACGATATCATAATTGGGTGTCAAGGCATCAACGACTTTGCCTTTGCCTTCGTCACCCCATTGCAATCCTAATAAAATATCTATCTTGTTGTTCATAGTTTTAAACTTTCTGTTTTACCTTCCTTCGGTCGGTGAGGGCTTGCGCCGTTTCGTTTTCCGTTTTCTTGTGTCCATAAAACACCAATGAATGGTGGGTGATCTCCACGCCGAGTTCTTCCTCGATGGTCTTCTGGATTTCCAGCAGTCGCGGGTCGCAGTATTCCATCACCTGTCCGGTGTCGAGGTCCACGAAATGGTCGTGTTGGCGGAACTTGTAGGAACGCTCATATTGGGCGCAGTTGTGTCCGAATTGGTGTTTGACCACTAGGTCGCAGTCGAGCAGCAACTCGATGGTGTTGTACAAGGTGGCGCGACTTACACGGTATTTGCGCTCTTTCATCCGGTTGTAGAGGTTCTCGATGTCGAAATGTCCGTTCGACGAGTAGATCTCCTGAAGGATGGCGAAACGCTCCGGCGTCTTGCGGAGGTTGCGCATTTGGAGGTATTCGGTGAATATCTTTTTGACAGTCAGTGCAATGTTATCGTTGTTCTCTTTCATGACAGTTTAACACGTACAGCTTTTTTGACTTCCTTCATTTTGTTGAGTTTTTCCAGGAGCAGGTTGAGCTCGTTGGTGCTGTGCACGTAGATGGCGATGTTGGCTTCCACGAGGTCTTGCTTCGACTCCATCTGCAGGGAGTGGAGGTTGAGTTTCATCTCGTTGGAGAGCAGGTCGGTCATCTTGTTGAGCAGCCCCACGTTGTCAATGGCGGTGATCCTCAGGGTGGCAAGGAAGGCAATGTCGCTCTTGGGTTGCCATTTGGCTTTGACAATGTTGTTGCCGAAATGCGACATCATGTTGATGGCTTTGGGGCAGTCGGACCGGTGGATCTGCAGCGGCTCGCCGGGAAAGTTGAATGCCACCACCTCGTCACCGGGGATGGGATTGCAGCAGGTGGCCACGTTGAAATCGAACTCGCCCAATGACTCGAGGACGGAGTCTTCCGGTTTGTCTTCGTTGCCGATCAGCCCGAAGGTGATGCGTTTCAGGAAGCTGCTTCCGCTGCCGCTTTGGGGTTTCAGCACCTTGGCGATATGCTGTTCGGTGATCTTGCCTTGGCTGAGGTAATAGAAGAAGTCGACGGCGCTGGTGAGGCGTTGGCTCTCCATCACCTTGTTGCGGTTGGCCTTCGAGGGTTCCATCGCCAGCTTCTTCATGATGTCGTTGAATAGCTCCTCGCCCTTCTCGCGGAAGCCGCGTCGGTATTCCTTGATGCCGGCTTTGAGTTTCGACTTGGCAAAGGCGGTGTTGAGGAACTCGAACCATTTCTCCTGTGGGTGTTGGGCCTCGGAGGTAATGATCTCGACTTGGTCACCGGTGCTCAGCTTATGGTCGAGCTGCACCAGCTGGTTGTTGACGTGGGCGGCGATGCTATGGTTGCCCACCTCGGAGTGGATACTATAGGCAAAGTCGAGGGCAGTGGAGTGCTTGGGCAATGCGATGGCCTTGCCTTGTGGGGTGAATACCTTGATCTCGTCGGAGAACAAGTCGTTGGTGAAGGTGTCCACAAAGTCGATGGTCGAATCGCTCTCCGAACCCAGCAGTTCCTTGATGCGTTTCATCCACTCGTCGAATCCGCTCTCGGTCTGGTTGTCGGTGCGGTACTGCCAATAGGCGGTAAAGCCCTTCTCGGCAATCTCGTTCATGCGCTTGCTGCGAATCTGTACCTCCACCCAGTTGCCCTCGTGGCTCATGAACAGGGCATGGATCGACTCGTAACCATTCATCTTGGGCGACGAGATCCAGTCTTTCAGCCGGGCAGCGTTGGGCGTGTACACGTCGGTGAGGATGGCGTAGATCTTCCAGCATTCGATTTTCTCCATGTCGAGCGGACAGTCCACGATGAGTCGGACGTTGAAGTTGCCGTACAACTCGTCGAAGGTGAGCTGCTTCTTCTGCATGCGTTTCCAGATGGAGAAGGTGGAGCGTTCGATGATCTGGCTGGTCACTTCGACGCCGCGTTTCTTGAAGGCTTCTTGGGCAGGACCCAGAAAGCTGCGAAGCAGTGCGGTTTTCTCGGCTCGGATGCCGTCCATCTGTTTCCGGATGCTGTCGTACACCACCGGGTCGCGATACATGAGGGAGAGGTCCTCCAATTCGTTCTTGATGGCATGGAGTCCCAGGCGATAGGCGAGGGGAGCGTAGATGTATGAGGTTTCAGAGGCGATCTTGAGCTGCTTGTGGGGTGGCATCGAACTCAAGGTGCGCATGTTGTGCAGCCGGTCGGCCAGCTTGATGAGCACCACACGGACGTCGTAGCTGAGCGTGCTGATGATCTTCTTGAAGTTCTCTGCCTGGAGGCTCTCGGCGTTTTCCACTTTTTCAAGTTTGGTCAGGCCGTCGATGACCAACGCCACCTTGTCGCCAAACCGTTGGCGGATGTCGTCGAGGGTGAACTCAGTGTCTTCCACCACGTCGTGCAACAAGGCGCACACGAGTGAAGTGCGGCCCAACCCGATGTCCTCGGCAGCGATGGTGGCCACGGCGATGGGGTGGTAGATGTAAGGCTCTCCTGAACGGCGACGCTGTTTGCTATGGGCATTGGCAGCGAAGTAAAAGGCATCCTCCACCAGGGCCAGGTCCTGAGGCTCTTTGCGCGTTTGCCAGACCGTCAGCAAATGCTCGTATCGTCGCAGAATCTCTTCCTGCTCCTCTTTTTTGTAATCGTCGGGTAAAACGTGCTCCATCCTATATTGTTTTTTTAACTCGCAAAGTTATCAAAAAATAATTATTGTTTACCTTTGCAATTCAAAAATTCACCTATGCGTAAACTTTTTTTTGTTGTCGTCCTGCTGATGATGGTCCTCCCAGCCTGGGCCACCCACCAGCGTGCTGCCGAGATCACCTACGAATGGAAAGGGGGCAACGCCTACGAGTTTACGCTGACGTGCTATACCTATACCCCTAGCCTGGCCGGCGTGCAACGCGACTCGTTGCTGGTGATGTGGGGCGACGGCTTTGGCGACTATGTGCCACGTGTGGTGTATGAAAACCTCGGCGACGACTATACGCTCAATGTCTACCGGATGGTCCACAACTACGCCTCGTCGGGCACCTACGTAGTGAGCATGGAAGACCCCGACCGTAACTATGGCGTGGTCAACGTGCCCAACTCGGTGAGCGTGCCGATGTATATCGAGAGCGAGTTGGTCATTAATCCCTTCTTGGGATACAACAACTCGGTACAGCTGCTCAACGCCCCCGTCGACCGTGGCTGCGTGGGCAAGCCTTTCTACCATCATCCTGGGGCTTACGACCCCGACGGCGACAGCCTCAGTTACCGACTCGTACCATGTAAGGGCGCCAACGGCGAGGATATCCCGGGGTATACCTACCCCCAGGCCTCGAGCTTGTTCGACATCGACCCCGCCACAGGCATCCTCCAGTGGGAAAACCCCATGCTTCAAGGCGAGTACAACGTGGCCATCCTCATCGAAGAATGGCGCCAAGGCGTGAAAGTCGGATCAGTGATTCGCGACATGCAAATCCTCGTCGAAGCCTGTAACAACAACCTGCCTCAGATTAATGCAATAAGCGACACTTGTGTTGTTGCTGGTAGTATACTCGATTTTGTTGTCAGCGCCCTCGATCCCGATGGCGACCAAGTTACCTTGGAGGCTTCGGGTGGACCCCTCGGCTTGCCGGTCAGTCCCGCCGTGATGACACCTCCAACGGATTTCGGACTGAACCCCGCCTTTGAGTTTACCTGGCAAACCGTGTGCAGCCATATTCGTAAGACGCCTTACCAGCTGGTGATCCACGCCAAGGATGATTCGTTCCCCATTCCATTGAGCAACGTCCACGCGATTAATATCACAGTCATCGGGCCCGCAGTGGAAGGGTTGGAAGTCACACCTCACTTTCAACTCACATGGTCCCCTTACTTGTATTGTTCCAACGTCTCCGCCATCCGAGTGTATCGCCGTACGGGCTCCACGCCTTATGTGCCCGACTATTGTGAGACGGGAGTGCGACCGGGTTATCAGCTCATCGCCGAACTACCGGCCAATGCCACCTCGTATCTCGACGACAATGGGGGACAGGACTTCCTCCAGGGCGTCGACTACTGCTACCGTGTCGTAGCGCTCTTCCATGGCGGCGCCGAGAGCCGACCCAGTGACGAGGTCTGTGTCCAGATTCCCAACAACCAGCCGTTGATGACCAAAGTCTCCAACGACGAGATGCAACTGCTTGATGGCCCGATGCAGGTGGAATGGGTGAGGCCGCGTGACATCGATCCTCAGTTTACTGCCCCTTTCAACTATCAGTTGATTCGCAATCTTGATGGCGTGGAAAGCACGGTGTATACCGGTGCGGACTCCACGTTCCGTGATGGAGAGGTTCAGCTGTCAGAGGTGCGGTCGCTGACCTATCGTGTGGAGATGAAGGATGCCAACCAGCAAGTGATGGGCACCAGCACTCCTGCCGGACCCGTGATGCTGACAGGTACGGGAGGCGACAAAACCGTTACCTTGAACTGGACTGAGGCCGTGCCATGGGTGGTCGACAGCACCGAGGTCTTCAAGAAAATAGATACGGTCTTTGTGAAAACTGCCAGTGTCGCCACTATATCTTATACCGACGTTCACGTCTTGAACGACGTCACCTATCAGTATTATGTCCGTACCTATGGGCATTACACCCTTGAAGGACTGCCGCGTCCGCTGGTGAACTATTCCGCCATCATCGAGGTGAAACCTAATCCTGATGAGCCAGAGCCTGAGCCCGACCAGCCGGTCTATGAGCTGCCTAACGTATTCACACCCAACGACGACGGTATCAACGACGTGTTCGTCCCCCGTGACATCACTCCTGAACTCATCACCAACGTGAAGATGCACATCTTCAACCGTTGGGGTCGTACGGTCTATGACACCGACGATATCTTCATCAACTGGAACGGCCGTGTGGGCGGTAGCGGTCAACCATGCTCCACCGGTACCTATTTCTACGTCTGCGACGTGGAAATGCAAACCCCCGAAGGGCCTGTCGCCAAGCGCCTTCAGGGGTCGATCATGATTGTTCGGTAAACCGAAGAATTAATATTTCATCATCTCGATGAGGTCCACCATGCGGTTGGAGTAACCCCATTCGTTATCGTACCACGACATGATCTTCACCATCTTGCCCATCACCATGGTGCTTTGGGCATCGAAGATGCTGCTGTGGGGGTTGTGGATGACGTCGCAGCTGACGATCGGGTCCTCGGTGTACTCGAGCACGCCTTTCATGGGGCCTTCAGCAGCTTCCTTCATGGCAGCGTTGATCTCCTCCTTGGTGGCTTCGGTCTTCAAAGTGCACACGAGGTCAACCAAAGAACCAGTCGGAGTGGGGACGCGGACGGCAATGCCATCGAGTTTGCCATTGAGGTCGGGGATGACGATGCCCACAGCCTTGGCGGCGCCGGTGGTGGTGGGGATCTGCGACATGGCGGCCGAACGGGCGCGGCGCAGGTCGCTGTGCGGGCCGTCGAGGATCACCTGGTCGTTGGTGTAGCTGTGGATGGTGGTGATGTAACCCTGCTCGATGCCGAAACGGTCGTTCAACACCTTGGCCACAGGAGCCAGGCAGTTGGTGGTGCAGGAGGCGTTGCTCACGCACTCCACGTCGTCGGTGAGCTCGTGGTTGTTCACGCCGACCACGATGGTGGCGTCGATGGCGTCCTTCGAGGGGGCGGAGAGGATGACTTTCTTGGCACCGGCTTTCAGGTGGTCGCCATAGCCGCCCTTGCTGCTTTCCTTCGAGCGGAACACACCGGTCGATTCAACCACCACGTCAGGGGTCTTGCCCCATTTGATGTTCAGCGGTGAACGCTCGGCGGTGACGGGAATGCGCTGGCCGTTGACAATCAGAGCGGTCTCGTCACACTCCACGGTGCCGGGGAACTTGCCCTGGGTGGAGTCGTATTTCAGCAAGTGGGCCAGCACCTTGGTGCTCGTCAAGTCGTTGACGCCCACGATTTCCAGATTCGGACGTTCGCAGATAATGCGGAACACGTTGCGGCCAATACGGCCGAAACCATTGATACCAACTTTAATCTTTTCCATTTTGAAATGTATTGATATGATTGTTTGTTTGAATTAAAACTGCAAAAATACGATATTCTCCGGAAAACATCGTTAATTTTTCCCTATTTTTGCCAAAACTATCTTTGGATCATGTCAGAACCCTTCAAATCACAAGCCCTCGAGGCCAATCTTGAACAAACCCGATATAAAGATATCTTCATCCCCGAAGAACACCAGCAGTTTATCAACCTGTCAGTCAAATACTTCGGCATCAACAAACGGGCTAAGGACTGCATCACCGAATACCACCACCCGATGTCGAACCATGCTTTCGTCACCGAGGAATTGCGCAAAATCCTCATCGACGACTTCTGGTTTTATACCAGGGAAGATGTTCCCGCCGACGCCTACCTCATCCCCATCGAGATGATGCGCAGCCTTATGAGACCTGACGTTCCTAAGAAGCTGAGACTCAATATTGTTAACACGCTTATGGAGTTTTCGGAGAAAGCCTCAAGTTTGTCATTGCGAGGAGCGGAGAGTAGCGAAGCGACGTGGCAATCCAATCAGGGTAATACTGGATTGCCACGCTGCGCTCGCAATGACATTATCGACGCTGTTTTTGACGTCCTTGAGGAGCGATTCGACGCCAACCGTGATTGCTATATCCTGGCCTCGAAATATGCCATAAGATATCTAGATACTCTAGCTCATGACGAACAATATGGCCCCAGGGCGATGAAGCTGACACAAACCATCCTCGGGGAAACCTATCGCTATTGGCAGGATACCACCCAAGTGGAGAATTGGCTCAACGAAAAAGCCGCTTTGGTGGAACCTCAAGAAGCCCAAGCCATCAAGGAATCCATCGGCGAACCCTATTTCAGCCAACTCAACAACGACCTGAATCATGCCGATACCTGGGAGAAACTAAAAGAAATGCCGGTCTTCGATCAAATCGCCTCTCGTTTCACCAAGTCGGAAGAAACCTTCCCGCATTTCATCACCAAGTTCCATTATGTGTTCTTCCTGCTTCACCTCCCAGGTATGGAGAGCCAGCGAGAACGCCTTATCTGGAACATGAATCGCATGCTCCGCGATGCCGTCGACGAGATGCCGCAAGAACAGGTCATGCCCTTCATCGACACCATCTTCGATTTGGCCCAGGAACTGCGAAAGGACTATATGTCGGCTGTGCTCGACTTTCAACTTACCCTCGGTTTGAAGATCATCGACATCGACCAGACCGAACAAAAGGAAATCGTCAACTACTTTGAGAAAAAACTCATCAATTTCGGTTTCGTCACCCCAGGTAAGGTGTTTGTCAACGAGGATTGGCAACTCTCTGTGGATGAGAACCATATCAAAAACATTCGGGTGTGGCTCGAACTTATCGAACACTCCAAGTTCCCCATGGAGAAACTGCTCTCCAGCTTGATTGTCAATTTGAAATTGGGCGGCATCTTCCTCAGCGATACCGACCTCTTCCAGCGCGAAATCACCAAGATCCTCAACTCGAACATCACTCCCTATTATAAGAAGGTGAAACAGCTCACTCGCATCTTCCCGGTCTACTTCAACGAGATTGGCGCTGAGGGCGAGATCCGCAACGTCACCACCAACATGGACGAGATCTCAGGGCGTGAGGATAAACTGGTGCATTTCCTTCGCAAACAAGTGCATACTGAGAGTAATAATACGCTTATCGGACTGACATTCAGTGTGTTCCAGTTTTGGAGCGATGGCTTCAAGGAGAATCTTAGGTCCATCTTGCCGAACAACGTGTACGACAGCATCGACGTCGATAGTGAGTGGTTCACCCATGTCCATGACATCACTGTGACGATGAGCGAGATCAGCTGCCTCGATGCCGAGGACCTGCTGATGCTCTCGCGCGACGATTTCGACAAACTCATCACCCGTGCCGCCGAGAAACTTGGGCTCGAACCCAGGATTCGAGACCGGGAGCACGCCCGCTTGATGGACATTCGTGACCTGTACGCCTTCCTCCGTGAGAAGTATTCCTTTGAGTCGGTGAACATTTTCAATTCCTTAAGAAGCTGCCCCTTCCTTTCCGACAAGGACATCGACGAGTTTGAAACCGCCTATAAGAACAAGGAGATCGGCAAGTCACTGAAGATGATTTATCGTTTCATGGAGAAGCTGAAGCAGATTATCTTCAACCCCGAGGAAAGCGAAGGCTGGGAGAATATTTACCACAAGCGCCATATCGCCATCGGCATCCCCTCGATGTACGGCACCTACCGCGAGAACAAATTCGAGGCCATGGGTCTGACCTTCCGCCTCGAACGTGTGGCCACCCAGCTGATGGAACAGGTGGTCCAGGGCATCAACCTCGAATACATCTCCGCCCGCACGCTGGAGGTTATTTATGACATTCTGGAGTATTTCCGCGAAGGCCTCGAACTTGACGGTATCACCAACCAAGGCTTGAACTCGAAACTCAAGATGCTCAAGTACTCACTGACTTCGCGAAGCTTCTCGTTCGACCAGTATATCAACATCTTCCAGTTTATCTCGGAAGATGTCAAACGCATCGTTATCAGCTACTTCCTGAAGTCGTATGAATATCCGCTGAAGGTGGTCGTTCCGCAGCTCTTTGATCCCGAGGGCAAGCTCGACGAGAAGGAGACCGCAGCGCTGATCAGCCGCAAGTCGGAGGAATTCCACCGTGACCTGCTGTCGGATGCCTTCCTGATGCAGCCCCTGGATAACTTCATTGCCCGCATCTTGAAGTCGTTGCGAGGCATGGCTGCCGACCTCGATGAGAAGCTCATCAGCGACATCATGACCTACAACTCCGAAATGTTGATCAGCCCCTTCTGGGAAGCCACCCCGAAGATGGACAACCAAGTGTTTATTGGAAACAAGGCTTACCACCTTAAGAACCTCTACCTCAATGGTTTGCCGGTTCCTCCCGGCTTTGTTATCACCACGGAGACTTTCCGTCGCAATGAGACTATCAATACCATCCCCGAGCTACGCTCTGAGATTCACGGGATGATCCGCCGCTTCATCACTGGATTGGAAGGAATCACCCAGAAGAAGTTCGGCGACCCTCAGAATCCCTTGTTGCTTTCGGTCCGTTCGGGGACGGCCATTTCGATGCCCGGAGCAATGGATACCTTGCTCAACGTGGGCTTGAACGACGAGATTGCCGAGGCCTCAGCACAAGACCCACAGAAGGGTTGGACCGTGTGGGATTCGTACCGCCGTCTGCTGCAGAGCTGGGGCATGGCCAAAGGCATCGAGCGTGATGTGTTCGACGACGAGATCAACGCTTACAAGCAGCGCACCGGCGTGATGATGAAAGCCGACTTCACGGCTGAGCAAATGCGTGAGATGGCCATGGCATACAAACGCATCCTTGATGAACACCATGTGGTTTTCGAGCAGGATTCCTTCAAGCAGCTCATCGAGTGTGTCAACATGGTCATCGACTCATGGAACTCGGAGCGTGCGCTTGCCTACCGCCGTCATTTAGGTATCTCTGAGAATTGGGGTACTGCTGTCATCGTGCAGCAGATGATTTTCGGTAACCGCAGCGCCACTTCGGGCACTGGCGTGGTGTTCACCCAAAACCCCAACCGCGAACGTCCCGGTGTGCACCTCTATGGCGACTTCACCTTGCGTAGCCAGGGCGAGGACATCGTAGGTGGATTGGTGAAGCCGTTGCCGATAGGGGAGACCCAGCGCAAAGCCGCCGGACTGGAAGGTCCCTCGATGCAGACGCTGCTGCCCGATATGTACCGTAAGATCTATAATACCGCCGTCAAGCTCACCGAGGAACTCGGTTACAGCCCGCAGGAGATCGAATTCACCTTCGAGAGCGACAATCCTGACGACTTCCATATCCTTCAGACCCGCGACCAAGACCTCAAGACAACGGAAAACGGAAAGCTGAAAACGGAAAGTTCCTTCGTTTTTGACAAACCGGAGCAACGGCTGCAACGCTCCGTGGGACGTGGAATGGGCATTGGCGGTGGCGCCATGAACGGCTTGGCCGCATTCAACGCCAATCAAATCGAAGAACTCCGTAAGCAATATCCTAATGACAACGTCATCTTGGTGCGTCCCGACACGGTGCCCGACGACATCGGCATGATCTTCGACTGCGACGGTCTGCTCACCGCCCGTGGCGGTGCCACCTCGCATGCAGCCGTCACCGCTGTCCGTCTCGGCAAGGTCTGTGTGGTCAGCTGCGACGGCCTCGAGGTCGACGTCGACGACGAGTTCGGCAGTATTAATGGCCATCCTTTGAAGATGGGCGACAAGATTGCCATCGACGGCAACCAAGGGCTTGTTTATTTAGGCCATTATCCCACGGAATGATTATCTTTGCAAAAATTTCCCGAGATGAAAGAACTGAAATGCCCCAAATGCGGAAGCGTGTTTACTGTGGATGAAGCTGACTATGCCCTCATCCTCAGTCAAGTGAAGAACCGTGAGTTCGATGCGGAAGTCAACCGCCGTATCAATGAGTTGCACCAACAACAGCATGCCGAGCAGAAAGCCGCCGAAGCCCAACTGGAAAAGAACCATCTGGCTGAACTGAATAAGAAAGACCAAGAAATCGCCCAGCTGAAATCGCAAATTGCCCAAAGCGACAGCCGTCAGCAAATCGCCGTCATGGAGGTCCGGCAAAAAGCCCAAAACTACCTGACCCAAAAGGAAGCGGAAATCGCCAAACTCAAGTCGGACGCCGAGGTGAAACAAGCTGAGACCGACTCGAAGCTGGCTGTGCTTAAGGAACAATACGAAGGTAAGCTGAAAAGCGCCCAGGAGCAAGTGGAATATTACAAGGACCTCAAAGCCCGCCTCTCCACCAAGATGGTGGGCGAGACCCTCGAGATCCATTGCAGTACCGAGTTTGAACGGGTACGTCCGCTCTTCCCCAATGCCTATTTCGAGAAGGACAACGATGCCTCGGGAGGCACCAAGGGCGACTTTATCTTCCGCGACTTCGAGGAGGGCATCGAGTACGTCTCCATCATGTTCGAGATGAAAAACGAGATGGACGAGACCGCCACCAAACACCGTAACGAGGACTTCTTCCGCAAGCTCGACGCCGACCGCAACGCCAAACACTGCGAGTTCGCCGTGCTGGTCAGCCTGCTGGAACCCGAAAGTGAACTATACAACACGGGCATCGTCGACGTATCGCACCGCTACCCGAAGATGTATGTCATCCGTCCGCAGTTCTTCATCCCCCTTATTACCTTGCTGGTGCAGACCTCCAAGAAGAGCCTCGAATACAAAAAGCAACTGGCCATCGCCCAAAACCAGTCGGTCGACGTCACCAACTTCGAGAACCAACTCAACGACTTCAAGGACAAGTTCGGCCGTAACTACCGTCTCGCCTATGAGAAGTACCAGACCGCCATCGATGAGATCGACAAGACCATCCTCCACCTCCAGAAGATGAAGGAAGCGCTGATCGGTTCAGAGAACAACCTGCGACTGGCCAACGACAAACTCGATGACCTCACTATTAAGAAGCTGACGCGTAACAATCCGACCATGAAGACGAAATTTGACGAAGCCCGTGAGCAAAACAACGATTTAATTTCGTAATTTTGCGCCCATGAAAAACATCCGCAACTTCTGCATCATCGCCCATATCGACCATGGCAAATCCACCCTGGCCGACCGTCTGCTGGAGCTCACCAAGACCGTCAGCGAGAAAGAACTCGTCGACCAAGTGCTCGACGACATGGACCTCGAGCGCGAACGTGGCATCACCATCAAGAGCCACGCCATCCAAATGAAATACAACTACAAGGGCGAGGTCTACACCCTCAACCTTATCGATACTCCCGGCCACGTCGACTTCTCCTACGAGGTGTCACGCTCCATCGCCGCCTGCGAGGGAGCCCTGCTGGTGGTCGACGCCACCCAGGGCATCCAGGCCCAGACCATCGCCAACCTCTATTCGGCCCTCGAACATGACCTGGAAATCATCCCCGTAATGAACAAGATTGACATGGACAGCGCCATGATCGATATCGTGGAAGACCAGATCGTCGACTTGCTGGGCTGCGATCCCTCCGACATCCTCAAGGTGAGTGCCCGTACCGGCGAAGGCGTGCCCGCCGTGCTCGATGCCATCGTCGAAAAGGTGCCCTGCCCCAAAGGTGATCCCGACGCTCCCCTGCAGGCCCTCATCTTCGACTCGGTGTTCAACTCGTATCGCGGCATCATCGCCTACTACCGCATCATGAACGGCACCATCCATACCAACGACTTGGTGAAGTTCTTCGCCACCGGCAAGGAATACAATGCTGAAGAGGTGGGTGTGCTGCAACTGAAACAGGTGCCCAAAGCTTCCCTATCAGCCGGCGATGTGGGTTACATCATCTCGGGCATTAAGACCTCGAAGGAGGTCAAAGTGGGCGATACCATCACCCATGTGGAGAATCCTTGCGCCGAGCCTGTGGCAGGTTTCGAGAACGTCAAACCTATGCTTTTCGCAGGTATCTATCCTGTGGATGCCGACGACTACGAAGAACTGCGGGCCTCGCTTGAAAAGCTTCAGTTGAACGACGCCTCGCTGGTGTGGGAACCCGAATCGTCAGCCGCACTGGGCTTCGGCTTCCGCTGCGGCTTCCTGGGTCTGCTCCACATGGAGATTGTGCAGGAGCGCCTCGACCGTGAGTTCGACATGGATGTGATCACCACTGTGCCCAACGTGTCGTTCAAATGCTTCAAGACCGATGGCGAGATGATCGAGGTGCACAACCCCAGCGGGCTGCCTGAGGTGACTAAGATCGACCATATCGAGGAACCTTACATCATCGCCCAGATCATCTCCAAGAACGACTTCACCGGTCCCATCATGACGCTCTGCATCGACCGGCGCGGGGTGTTGAAAAACCAGGTCTACCTCTCCACCGACCGTGTGGAGCTGACCTTCCAGATGCCGCTGAGCGAGATCGTGTTCGACTTTTACGACAAGCTCAAGTCGATCTCCAAGGGTTACGCTTCGTTCGACTATCACATCGCCGGCTACCAGGATGCCGATTTGGTCAAGCTCGACATTATGCTCAACGGAGAGTCGGTCGATGCCCTGTCCACTTTGATCCACCGTGGCCATGCCTACGACTTCGGCCGTCGTATGTGCGAGAAGCTCAAGGAACTCATCCCACGCCATCAGTTCGACATCGCCATCCAGGCCGCCATCGGCGCCAAGATCATCGCCCGTGAGACGGTACGTCAGGTGCGTAAGGACGTGACGGCCAAGTGCTATGGCGGCGACGTCTCCCGTAAGCGCAAACTGCTCGAGAAGCAGAAGGCTGGCAAGAAACGCATGCGCCAGATCGGTAACGTGGAAGTGCCGCAATCCGCCTTCCTCGCCGTGTTGAAGCTCGATTAAATAAATATTTTTATTGAAAAGTTTCATATATAAAGAAATGTTGTAATTTTGCAACAAAAAATCTTTTATATATGAAACCGGGAACCATCTATCAAATTGCCGTCACGCTGATTCCTGGCATTGGCGACATCAGCGGGAAACGCTTCGTTTCCTACTGCGGCGGCGCCGAAGCCATCTTCAGGGAAAACCGTAAGTCGCTAGAAAAAATCAACGGCTTGCGTGATGTCACCATTGACGCATTATGCCACTCCAAGGATCTCCTCCGCCGTGCCGAACAGGAGGTGGAGTTCATCGCGAGAAACAACATCCGTCCGCTCTTTTACCAGGACTCCGACTATCCCCGTAGGCTCTTGCAATGCGAGGACAGTCCCATCATGCTCTACTACAAGGGCAACGCCAACCTGAACGCCTCCAAGGTGGTGGCTGTCGTGGGGACACGCAACATCACCGAATACGGCAAGGACAACTGTGCCCAGCTCGTCAACGACCTCGTCGATGAGCAGGTGCTTGTGGTCAGCGGCTTGGCCTATGGGGTCGACACCATGGCCCATCGCACTTCGGTGAAGGCTGGGATTCCTACGGTGGGCGTGTTGGGCAACGGCTTGCAACAGATTTATCCCGCAGCGAACAAGAAACTGGCCTCGGAGATGCTTGCCAACGGCGGACTGCTCACCGAGTGCATGAGCGGCACCCAACCCGATCGTGAGAACTTCCCTCGCCGCAACCGCATCATCGCCGGCATGGCCGACGCCGTCGTCGTCGTCGAATCCGCCTTGAAGGGCGGATCGCTCATCACCGCCGACCTGGCCAACTCCTATAGCCGCGATGTGTTTGCCTTCCCGGGACGGGTGAAAGACCTCTACAGCCAAGGCTGCAACTACCTCATCCGTACCAATAGGGCCCATCTCATGGAAAGTGTGGACAACCTGCGCTACGTGATGCGATGGGAATGCCAGAAGACCAAGGAAGAACGCCAAACCACCATCTTCCGCGAGTTTTCCGACGAGGAAAAACGTATCATGGACTGTTTCGGCGACAAAAGCATCGTGAGCCTCGACGACCTCATCGTAAGCACCGAACTGCCCACCACCAAACTGGCCAGCCTGCTGCTCAACCTGGAGTTCGACGGCATCGTGATGGCTTTGCCCGGAAAACGCTACCAGCGGAATTAATAAAAAGATATTTTTGTATCTTTGCGCCGTGAACGGCAAAGTCATCAAGTCAACGGGAAGCTGGTACATCGTCCTCGACGAACAGGGACGGCAATGGGAGTGCCGCCTGCGAGGCAAGATACGCCTCGACGGGCTGCGCAGCACCAACCCCGTGGCCGTGGGCGACAACGTGGTGTTTGAACAGGAACCCGACAAACCCACAGGGGTCATCAAAAGCATCGCCACACGCAACAACCTCATCGTCCGCAAGTCGGTCAACCTCAGCAAAGCTTCTCATATCATCGCCGCCAACGTCGACCTCGCCATCATCGTGGCCACCGTGGCACAACCGCGTACCTCCACGGGGTTCATCGATCGCTTCATGGTGACCGCCGAAGCCTATCACATCCCCACCGCCCTGGTGTTCAACAAATGCGACCTTTACACCGACGACCAGATAGGGGAGATGGCTGAACTTATCGGGTATTATCAGGAGATCGGCTACACCTCGTTCGGCGTGTCGGCCAAGACGGGCTTCAAACTCGACGAGCTGAAGGCGCTGATGCAGGACAAGATTTGTCTCTTCGCAGGCCACTCAGGGGTGGGGAAGTCCGCCCTGGTCAACGCCCTCGACCCAAGCCAGCACCTGAAAATCGGTGCCATTTCCGATGTACACAACAAGGGCAAGCATACCACTACCTTCGCCGAGATGCACCACCTGGAATTCGGTGCGTGGATCGTGGATACTCCGGGCATCAAGGAGTTCGCCCTCTACGACATGGAGACCGACACCCTGGCACAGCGTTTCCCCGAGATGCGAGAGCGGATGAGCCAATGCCGCTTCGCCAACTGCACCCACACCCACGAGCCGGGATGCGCCGTGAAAGAAGCCGTGGAGAACGGCGACATCGCCGACTGGCGTTACAACAACTATCTGAGAATGTACAACAACGAAGACTGGAGCTATGGAACCGACGATTAAAGACCTGCTGCTGAAACAACTGGAAAGCCAAGAGGCCTGCCTCATCCAACTGGAGATGGGCGCCTTCGACTACAGCCTCTCGGAAATTGCCCGTATCGTGGAGGAAAACGACGCCAAGATCGTCGGCCTCACTATCGATGACATCCCCGAGGATCCCGGCCGCATGGTGGTGAGCGTTCTGGTCAACAAGGCCGACTGCACCGCCATCGTCAATAGCTTCTACAGATACAACTACCATATCCTGAACACATTCAGCTCGCATGACGAGAACAGCGACCTGATGGAACGCTACTCACACCTGATGCGCTATCTGAACGTTTAAATACTACGACCCATGAGAATCGCCATCTACGGAAAGACCATCGCCCCCGAGAACGAGGGCTATCTGCACCAGCTGACCGACGTGCTGGCCCAAAACCACGTGGAAGTGCTCGACTGCTTCAACCGCCGTGAGCCACTCGACAGCCAGGTGGACCTGCTGCTCTCCATCGGCGGCGACGGCACCATGCTCGACGCGGTGCCCCTAGTGGGTGCTTCGGGCATCCCCATGCTGGGAATCAACATGGGCCGCTTGGGTTTTATCTCGAGTGTGGCCAAAGAGGAGATCCACCAAGCCATCCGACAGATCATGGAAGGCCGTTACACCACCGAGAGCCGCACCCTTCTCGAGTTGGTGGCCCCTCAAGGCGTGTTCAACGGTTCGGTCAACTATGCCCTCAATGAGATCAACATCATCCGCAATCCCGAGCACTCACTGCTCTCCGTCAAGGTTTTCGTGAACGACCTCTTCCTCAACACCTACTGGGGCGACGGCATCCTGATGGCCACCCCCACGGGCTCTACCGCCTACTCGCTGAGTGCAGGAGGTCCCATCCTCACCCCCGACTCGCATAGCTTCGTCATCACCCCCATCGCGGCACATAACCTCACCGTACGCCCCATCGTCATCCCCGACGATAGCACTGTGCGCATCCAAGTGGAAGGAAGAGAACGGCAGTTTGTGTTCAGCATGGACTCCCGCGTCTGTGCCCTCGACACCTCGGTGGAACTGATGGTGCGCAAAGCCGGCTTCTGCATCAATACAGTGCGTCTCGAAGGTACCGACTTCTTCAGCACCATCCGCAACAAACTATCCTGGGGCAAGGACAATAGAAATTGATTTTCAGCGTTGACACATTATTAGAAAAAAAGTCGTAACTTTGCAAGCTTTTAAACCTATGAAGAACAGACTGCGTTTTTTGCTGATAATGTGTGTGATGGCTGTGCTGGCGCCCCGCGTGGCAAGAGCACAGGCCCCCCAGACCATCGAAGTGGGTCCCCATGTGGGAGGCACCTCATACGTCGGCGACCTCAACGTATGGCGCAACCTGCGGCAATGGGATTGGAAACAACTTAACGAGTTCCACTATGCCTTGGGCGGAGTGGTGCGTTATAACTACGACTCGCGCTGGTCGTTCCGTCTCGACTACACCTATCTGAAAGTCAGGGCCCGTGACAACGTCACCGCCTGGCGTCCCCAAAGCCTGCTCAACTTCAAGACTACCGCCCATGACCTCAGCATGGTGGTGGAGTTCAACTTTTTGGATTACTACACGGGCAAGGAGGATAAGGGATTCTCACCCTACATCTTTGGTGGTGTCTCAGGTTTGATGTACCATGTCCAGCCTTTTACCGGCATCGACAACGTGGATGCCCTGTACATCAATAACCTTCATGAAGGTACCATTGTCGTGAATGACCAAAAGGTAGGAGTGGATGAGTTTACCGTGGGACCGACATTAGAGGGACATAACTTTGCGCTCTCCATCCCGTTCGGCCTGGGTTGCAAACTCTCCGTCTCGGAACATCTGGGCGCCACCTTCGAATGGCGAATGCATTATACCTTAACCGATTACTTCGACGGCGTCCATAGCAATTATGCGAAAGAACACGTCGTTGTAGAAGGATACGATTTCACCGACCCTACTGGGACTTTCCCCGAGGGCTATCAGCGCGGCAATCCCCGCAATAACGACTGGTTTGGCATGGTCAACCTCTCGCTCACCTGGAAATTCATCATCCCCGACAGCGCCGCCTGCAAAATAACCGATCATTGATTATGACACTCAAGGAACAAATCAACATAGAACGCCTGCCTCGGCATATCGCCATCATCATGGACGGCAACGGCCGCTGGGCCAAAAAACATGGCAAGCCGCGCCTCTTCGGTCACCAAAGCGCCATCCAAGCGGTCCGCGAGGTGAACGAGGCCTGCGCCGAACTGGGCGTGGAACACCTTACGCTTTACGCCTTCTCCACGGAGAACTGGAACCGTCCCGGCGACGAAGTCAGCGGACTGATGACCCTGCTCTCGCAGACCATCAAGAAAGAGACAGCCACCCTGCTCAAAAACGGCATCCGCCTCAACGTAATCGGCGACACCGACCGTATGTCGCAAGGCATTCGCGATGAGTTGTTCCGTGCCATCGACGTCACCAGCAAAGGCGAACGCATGGAACTCATCCTTGCCCTGAGCTACTCGGGCCGGTGGGACATCACCGATGCCGCCCGCCGCATGGCCCAGGCAGCCAAAGACGGCACGTTGGAGCCTTCCAGCATCACCGAGGACACTGTCAGCAACTTCCTCTCCACCGCAGGCCGGCCTGACCCCGAACTCCTCATCCGCACCAGCGGCGAGCTCCGTATCAGCAACTTCCTGATGTGGCAACTGGCTTACTCGGAACTCTATTTCACCAACAAATACTGGCCTGACTTCCGCAAGGACGACCTCTATGAGGCCATCCTCGATTATCAACACCGCGAACGCCGTTTCGGCAAAACCAGCGAACAACTGAGCAAATGAAACGAATGAAGAAATATATACTCCTTGTCCTCCTGATGATGGGCCTCAACGCCATGGCCCAAATCAGGATCGGCGACGACCTCTCTGACATCGACTACAACAACCCCAAGACCTATGAAATCGCCGGCATCACCGTGGAAGGCACGAAATATGTCGATGCCAACGTGCTGGCCATGCTCTCCGGCTTGAAGGTCGGCTCCGAGATCACCATCCCGGGCGACGATATCGCCGCTGCCATCCGCAAGATCTGGGAACAAGGCCTGTTCGAAGACGTAGCCATCAACACTACCAACATCGTGGCCGACAAGGTCTTCCTCCAGATCGTGGTGCAGGAACGCCCACGCGTGTCAAAGTTCTCGTTCAACGGCATCAAGAAGTCCGAAGCCGACGACATTCGCAACAAAATCAACCTCTCGCGCGGCGACATCGCCACCAACCACCTCGAGACCAAGACCCGTCGCATCATCGAGGACTTCTACGCCGAGAAAGGATACACCAACGCCTTGGTTGAGATCGAACAAGTGCCCGACACCACCCGCGAGAACTCAGTCGACCTGGTCATCAACGTCGACAAGGGCGAAAAGGTGAAGATCGGCGCCATCAACCTCATCGGCAACGAACACCTCAATGACGCCCAGATCCTTTCAGCCATGAAGGAGACCAAGCAGAAAGGCGTGTTCAACCCGCTTGACCCGCTTGGACCCATGGTGGTCAACGCCGTCGCCGATGTCCTCACACTGAAACCCCTCAGAGCCATCACCGATGTGGAGGAGTATTTCTACGAGAACTACCGCCCCCGCATCTTCAAGAGCTCCAAGTTCCTTGAATCGAACTATGAGGACGACAAACAGAATATCATCGCCAAATACAACGCCAAAGGCTACCGCGACGCCATCATCGTTCGCGACTCTGTGTATCCCATGGCCGACGGCAACATCGGCATCGACATCGAGATCGACGAGGGTAACCTTTACCACTATCGTAGCATCAACTGGACGGGCAACACCAAATACTCCAGCGAGACCCTCGACAACGTGCTTGGCATCAAGCCCGGCGATGTCTACAACAAGGAACTGCTCAACACCAACCTCACCTATAGCGAGACGACACTCGATGTCTCGTCACTTTACATGGACGACGGATACCTCTTCTTCCGCGTCGATCCTGTGGAGGTGCAAGTCGACAACGACTCCATTGACCTTGAGATCCGCCTCAACGAAGGCAAACAGGCCCGCATCAGCAACGTGACGCTGAAAGGCAATACCAAGACCAATGACTTCGTGGTGATTCGCGAGATGTACAGCCGTCCCGGTCAGCTCTTCAGCCGCAGCGATGTCACCCGTACCGTCCGCGAACTGGCCACCCTGGGTTTCTTCAACCAGGAGTCCATTTTCCCCGATGTGAAGCCCAACTACAGCGACAATACCGTCGATATCGAATACAAAGTGGAAGAAGCTAGCGCCGACCAGGTGTCGTTCTCAGCCGGATGGGGCTATAACATGCTCATCCTGCAAGCGGGACTCTCGTTCAACAATTTCTCCATGAGGAATATCTTCAACGCCGACGCCTGGAAGCCCATCCCCGGTGGCGACGGACAGAAACTTTCACTCAACGTCTCGACCTACGGCACCCGCTATATCTATTATTCAGCCTCGTTCACCGAACCTTGGCTCGGCGGCCGCAAGCCTAACGCCTTCACCACCTCCGTCTACCAATCGTTCTATTCCAACGGCTACAAGAGAGCTGACGAGAATTTCGGCTATTTCCGTATGTCGGGTGTCACCGTGGGTCTCGGACGTAGGTTGACCTGGCCCGATGACTATTTCACCCTTTATCAAGGCCTTTCGTTCATTAACTACCGCCTGAAGAACTACTCCAGCATCCTCAGCTTCGGCACGGGCAACGGCTATTACAACATGTTCAGCTACAACATCACCATCGGCCGTAACTCCGTGAGCCAGCCGCTTTACCCGCGTAGCGGCTCCGAGGTGCAATTGTCACTCGAGATCACTCCGCCATACTCCCTCTTCAGCAATAACAATTATGCCACCATGACCGAAGAAGAGAAATACAAGTGGATCGAGATGCACAAGTGGGAGTTCAAAGCCGCTTGGTACTCGGAACTCTACGAAAAGCTGGTGTTGATGACCCGCGTTCGCTTCGGTTATCTGGGCTTCTATAACGACGATATCGGCCCCACGCCATTCCACCGCTACTATCTCGGCGGAGACGGCTTGGGCACTTATAACTTCGACAGCCGTGAGATCATAGGCATGAGAGGCTATAAGAACGAGTCGCTCACCCCGGGTTATGGCGCTACTACCTACGGAGGCAACATCTTTACCAAATATACCCTGGAGTTGCGCTACCCCCTGTCGCTTAACCCCTCGGCCACCATCTATGCCATGGGATTTCTGGAGGCAGGCAACTGCTGGCTCGGATTCCAGAACTTCAACCCCTTCAAGGTGTACCGCTCAGCCGGTGTCGGCGCCCGTATCTACCTGCCGATGTTCGGCCTGCTCGGCCTCGACTGGGGCTATGGCTTCGACCCGGTGCCTGGGCAATCCGGCGCCAACGGAAGCCAGTTCCACTTCTCCATCGGAGGCTCCATCGACTAATATGGAAATCGGCACGGTTATTGATGTTATGAATTATTTTGGACAACAAATCAACAACAACTCGATATGAAAACATTGAAATCATTACTGCTGGCTGCCGTCATCGTTTGCTGCGGCTCCTTCAGCGCCTATGCCCAACTTGGCGGACAGAAGTTCGCCTATGTCGACTCGGACTACATCCTGAGCAACATCCCCGAATATGCCGATGCCCAGGAAGAACTCAACGCCCTCTCGACCCAATGGGAAAACGAAATCAAAGCCATCTATGACAGAGTGTCGGAAATGTACCGTAGGTATCAGACCGAGATGGTGCTCCTCTCCGAAGACCAAAAACACGCCCGCGAACAGGAAATCATCAACAAGGAACAGGAAGCCAAGAACCTGCAGATGCAGTATTTCGGCTCCGAAGGCCAGATTTATACCAAGCAGACCGAGCTGATCCAGCCTATTCAGGAGAAGATCTACACCGCCCTCTCCGAAGTGGCACAAACCAAAGGCTATAGCTTCATCTTTGACCTGGCTTCAGGTACCTCCGTCCTCTGGGCTTCGGAAAAAGCCGACATCAGCGACGATGTGCTCGACCAGCTCAGCAACGTGATGCAGACCGTGCGCCGCGAAGACCGTAAACGCGCCAACGCCGCCGCTTCAGGCAGTTCCAACACCAATACCAAAGGCCCCAACCTGACGCCTAAAAGTGGTAAAAAATAAGTAAGGAGTGTAAGATAACAGTTTTTTGGCTATCTTTGCGCCCTCAAAAAAAGATAATCATATCATTAAAACTTTCATAAAATGAACAAAATCATCAAAGTATTCTTCCTGACCGCAGCCCTCTTCGTGGTGAACGGCTTCGTCAGCGCCCAAACCCTCAAGATCGCCCATGTCAACACCAATGAGATTATGAGCGATATGCCTGAGAGAACCAAGGCTGAAAAAGACCTCGAGAACTACTACAACGAGCTCCAAGAACAGCTCAAGACCATGTATGGCGAGTATCAGAACAAGCTGCAGGACTATCAGGCCAACGTCGAGACCATGTCGAACCTGGTGAAACAGTCCAAGGAAAAGGAACTGGCCGACCTCGAAAGCCGCATCACTGCCTTCCAATCCAATGCTGAAGGCGACTTCGACGCCAAGCGTGCCGAGCTGCTGCAGCCCCTCCTCGAGAAGATCCAGAACGCCATCAACGCTGTTGGCAAGGAAAAGGGTTATACCTACGTCATCGACCTGGCTACCGGCGCCGCCGTGTATGTGGGCACCGACGCTGTCGACATCACCAAGGACGTGAAGGCCAAGTTGGGTATCAAGAAATAAGCCCTGAGCTTGGAAATGAAAAAAGCCGCGCTGTTCAAGCGCGGCTTTTTTTATTTGATGCTGTCGCGTTTGACCTTGGCAAATCTTAGCAGTTTCAGGATTCCCAGCTGTTTGTGGTCGTCCTTCTTCGCCAGGTTGAGATAGAACCCCAACTTCTTGATAATAGGGATGCGGAAGGTCTCGACGAACTCAATCAAAGTGCCGTCGGGATCCTCGATGTAGGTAAAGTGGCCGTTGGCTTCACCCATGCCGAAGTCGGCGCCGCTGTCGCATACAAAAGGATGCCCCATGGCCTCGGTCTCGGTTTTCACCGCCGCCATGTTGCGTACGTCAAAGCAGAGGTGGATGTAGCCGGGATCACCCCAATAACGGCCCTCGTAGAGCTTCTTGCCCGGGCCGTCGACACGCTGGATCAACTCCAGATGAGAGGTGCCCATGATGCCCGACAAGGGCCCCTCGATGGGTTTGCTGCGCTCCAAGACGACGCGGCGGACCCGCTGCTCGCCCCCAGGAAGGCTTTGTAGGTCGTCGAACACTGCCGTGCCGTCGAATGCCACTTTGTCGTACTCCAATAACTTCATGTAGAAGGGGAGGGAACGCTCCATGTCGCTCACCCCGATGACGGCGCCGTTGGCACCGCCCGTCAGCTTGTCCTCGTCAACAAACACATAGCCGTCCTGCTCGAGGTCGAAGAGATTGCCGTAGGGATCCTTCATGAAGAAATGCTTTTGTCCCGTAGGGCTGGTGAGGACCTCGCTGATGACATCTAGGCCTTTATTGATAAAGGTGTTGTAAGCACGTTCTACATCGATGGTCTTCACCTTGGCGATGAGGATGCCCAAGTCACCCAAACGCACGGGTTCTTTCAAATAGTTGAGCTCGCGGCCCTTGGGCTGCCAGATCTCGAAGCCTCCGCCACCGCGTATGTTGACGGCGATACCCGAACGCCGCGGTTGGGGTTTGCCACCTGTATAGGGGAGCATGCGCTCCGCAACGCCTTCGTCGTCGACAATCTTCACCTCGAAACCGAAATGGTCATAGTACCATTTCCAGGCCTCCACGAAGTCGTTGACCCCGATGCCGACCTGCTGTATGCCGCATATCACTTTTTCTTTCATGTCGCTGAGATTTTTTTGGAGATTCTATAGTAGAGCGGAAGACACCATTTATGGATATATGCCATCAACAATTCGGTTTTGCCGATGAGCTTGCGGTGTTTCTGCCTTTTGATGGCCCTTACTGCGATGGCTCCGCAACGGTCCACATCGAGCCCGTTGGCCTGTCCCGCGTCCATCTGGGCATGGGCGCTGCCGTCGCCCATCAGTGCACTCTTGCTGATTTGGGTGTTGATGCGACCCGGGATAAGGAAAGTGACGTTGATGTTGGGATATTCCAACTCAAGCGATTCATAGAAGCCGAACAGGGCGTGTTTGGCGGCGCAATAGGCCGAGCGCAACGGGAAGCCGAACAACCCCGAGAGGGAGGTGGTCACCGAGAATTGAACATGCTCTGCGGCTTTGATCATGTCGCCGAACTGCTTCACAAGATACACCCCGCTCAAGAAGTCGATCTTCAGGATCTTCTCGTCGACGCTGAAATCGGTGTCCAACGCCTTCTCGCGCTGCGAGATGCCGGCATTCAACACAAAGAGGTCGATGCCTACGCCCAGCTCGGCCACAAAACCGTGGAACTCGTCGATGGAAGCATAATCGTCCAAACGGGTCTCCTTGGCCCAAGCCTTCACGCCCAAAGCCTCGCATTCGGCCTTCACCTGATCCAGGTCGTTTTGACCTAACCCGGTGAGTATCAAGTTGCAGCCTTCCTTGGCGAGATGCAACGCGATGGAACGTCCGATGCCCGTTCCCCCTCCGGTGATGATCGCGTATTTGCCTTTCAAATCCAACATTTTGTCATAATTTTTTTGCAAAAGTAATAAATCTATGGTTGTGGATAATCAATATATTTACTAATTTTGTATCCTTTAACTGATCAACTGAACCACTGAACAACTAACAACTCTAATAAAATGGATATTTTTGAAAGAATAGCAAAAGACTCGGGCGGTCCCATCGGACAGTACCGCGAGCGTGCTGACGGTTATTTCGCATTCCCCCGTTTGGAAGGTGAACTCGGTCCCCGTATGGTTTTCAACGGCAAAGAGGTGCTTTGCTGGAGTTTGAACAACTACCTTGGCCTGGCCAACCATCCGGCCATCCGTAAGGCCGATGCCGAAGGCGCCGCCCGTTGGGGCCTCGCCGCTCCCATGGGTGCCCGTATGATGTCGGGTCAGACCCGTATGCACGAGCATTTCGAGAAGGAACTGGCCGACTTCGAGCGTAAGGAGGCGGCCTACCTCTTCAACTTCGGCTATCAGGGCATCTTCTCGACCATCGACACCTTGACCAGCCCCCACGACGTCATCGTCTATGACAACGAAGCCCATGCCTGCCTGCTCGACGGCATCCGCCTGCACTTGGGCAATAAATACAAGTACCGCCACAACGACATGGGCGACCTGGAGAAGAAGCTTCAAGTGGCCACCGAGGTGGTGGAGAAAACCGGCGGAGGCATCCTCGTCATCACCGAAGGCGTGTATGGCATGACCGGCGCCTTGGGCGACCTGGCCGGCATCGCCAAGTTGAAACAGAAATACAGCTTCCGCATCCTCATCGACGATGCTCACGGCTTCGGTGTCATGGGCCCCACGGGCCGTGGTACTTCGGAGCACTTCGGCGTGATGGATGAGGTGGACCTCTATATCGGCGCCTATGCCAAGGCCATGGCCATCATCGGCGGCTTCGTGGCCGGTCCGCGCGAGATTATCGAATACTTGCGTTACAACATGCGTTCGCAAATGTACGCCAAGAGCCTCCCGCTTGCCATCCTCGAAGGTTGCGAGAAACGTCTCGAGATCATCCGTGGCGAGGAAGGTGACCGCCTCCGTGCCCAGCTTTGGAAAGTGACCCGAGCCCTGCAGAACGGCTTCCGCAACATGGGCTTCGACATCGGTCCCGCCGAGGCCTGCGTCACCCCAGTGCACGTCAAAGGCGACGTGGTGCAAGCCACCAACATCGCCATGGACCTGCGCGAGAACTACCGTATCTTCTGCTCAGTGGTGACCTATCCCGTCATCCCCAAGGGCATGATCATCTTCCGTATCATCCCCACCGCCGCCCACAGCATGGAAGATGTGGAATACACACTCAACGCCTTCAAAGAGGTCAAAGAGAAACTCGACAAAGGCGTGTACGATGGCACCGAAGTGCCCAATATGCGCATTCCATATGATTATTAAGCCATGATGCTCATCAAACAGGTTGGCGTGCTCGTCAACATCCTCAACTGCAAGTTGAAGAAACATATCGCTGCGGTCTTCAAATCAGAAGGCATCAACCTCACCGCGGAACAGTTTTTGGTGATGGACGCCCTGTGGAACCAGGGTGAGATGACCCAACAGAACATCGCCTATATCATCCAGAAGGACAAGAACTCAGTAACGCAGTTCATCGACAGCCTGGAGAAAAAAGGCCTCGTCCAACGGGTGGTTGATGCCTCGGACCGCCGAGTGAACAAAATCAGGCTTTCGGCTGAGGGACTGAAGATGAAAGACAATACCAAACAGGTGGCCATCAACGCACTCAACGACATCGTTGACGGCATCCCCGAAGAGGACCTGAAAGCCTTCGTGAAGGTGCTGAACAAGGCTTGCGACAACATCGAACGGATGAATCTTTGAAATTGAATACCATGGGTAAAATACGTTTTATGATACTGCTGCTCGTAGCAGCTTTCGCATTCACCTCGTGCAACAATAAGGAAGGTGAGGGCGGCACCGGCACCGTGCGTGGCCATGTGAAGCTGGTGCAACATCCCGCTGACGACTACCAGCTGAATGTCGACACCGTCGACGCCGCCAAGACCGATGTGTTCATCGTTTATGGCGATGAGGAATTCTATGGCGACGACACCGAGACCAACCCCGATGGGCTGTACCAATTCGATTACCTGACCCCCGGCAAATATACGGTATTCGCCTATTCCACACTGGCCACAGGCGAAAAAGTGGCCGTCGCCGAAACGGTGACGCTGGAACGGGGTAGGGTAGCCGAAGTGCCGACACTCTATGTGCACGACGGCAAGGCCTACGGCACCTCCGTCATCACCGGCAGGGTGTGGGCCTGGTATTTCCACAACAACGAATACCGCGGCGAAGGCTGGGCCTACGAGCATCGCGTGTACCTCCGCAAACTGGGCGACACCTATCATTTCGACGACGTCCGCGTCGGCCTCGATGGCATCTTCGCCTTCCAGAAAGTGCTTCCCGGCACCTATGAGGTGATCACCTATACCCAAGACGCCCAGGAAGTGCCGTCACCCATCATCGACACCGTCACCGTGGAAGCCGATGAGGTCTTCCAAATGGAACCCGATACCACCTTCACCGTTCGAATCCAAGTTTAAAAAAGATGAAAAGATTATTGTTATTGCTGTTCGTCGGCTTTTTGGCCCTCCCGGCCTTCTCCCAATCCGTCTCCGATGCCACCATCCAAAAACGTGAAAACCGCCGTGGCATGGTGCTGAAGGAATGGAATACCGCCGTGGGCTCCAAGATCCCCTTCCTCGACCATGTGACCACCTACGACGAACTGGGACGAAAGATCGAGGAAATCGAATACGCCAGCTATGGCCAGAAGTCGCGCGTGGTGAGCGAATACCCACCCGATAGCGACATTACCGCCAAAGTGGTCCGCGAAATCGAATACAACGACCGCGACAAAGTGGTCCGCATCCGCAAGTTCGAATACAATGAAGACGGCTCCAAGAGCCGCCAACTCAACTATTACCCCAACGGCAAGCTAGAGTCAGTCAAAGTATACGAATACGTGGCCAAGTGAACCCCGAGATCCTCCATATCGTCAACGCCATGAATCCCATCACCCTTGCCGAGATGAAGGAGGTGAAGCTCATGAACCGGGTCGATACCAAATACCTGGTGACTTCCAATGAGCTTCTATCCATCCTCCAAGGGGTACGTGAACACTATTTCGCCCAGGAAGTGGAAGGCAACCGGCTGTCGCCCTACAACACCGTGTATTACGACACCCCCGACCTGAAGATGTACACTATCCATCACGACCGCCATCTGGTCCGTGACAAAGTGAGGGTGCGTACCTATGTCGACTCGCACCTGACCTTCTGCGAGGTGAAACACAAGACCAACAAAGGCCGTACCAAGAAAAAACGCATCCAGGTGCAACCCGATACCGACATCATCCACCATCCCGAAACCGTCGCTTTCCTTGCTGAAAAACAACCCTATCCCGTGGAGAGCCTCAGCCCCAACTTGGAGACGGCTTTCGACCGTATCACCCTCGTCAACTACGAGAAGACCGAACGCCTTACCATCGACTGCAACTTGAAATTCTATAATTTCATCGCTGGCTCCACGGCCTCGATGGACCCACTCGTGATCATGGAACTGAAACAGGACGGACGCGCCCGTTCCCTGCTGAAAGAAGTGCTCTTTGACCTTCGCATCAAACCCTACAAAATCAGCAAATACTGCATCGGCACCGCCATGACACGCCCCGAAGTCAAACAAAACCGCTTCAAGAAAAAACTCAGAAGAATTCAAAAACTGAAAACTGCTAACTCCTAACCCCTAACTCCTAACTCCTAACTATGTTCCTCCTCCAAGCCCCTCCGACCTTTGACCCCGACATCGCCCGCGAATTTGGTAACGGCGGCGGTGCTGCCGACATCAACTTCCTCGGCGTCCCGCTGTACGACTCCATGAGCCTCTGGACCCTGCTGTTCCGCTTCCTGCTCAACTTCCTGGTATGTTGGATCATCATCCGCCTGTTCTATTACAAAAAGTCGCAACGCCGCGACTATTACTTCACCTTCATGATGTTCGCTGTGGTTATCTTCTTGATTATCACGCTGATGGATAATATGAAGATGAACGTAGCCTACGCCCTCGGCCTCTTCGCCATCTTCGGCATGATACGCTATCGAACCGAGACGCTGCGCATCCGCGAGATGACTTACCTCTTCGTGGTCATGGGCATCTCCATCATCAACGGTCAAGCCCTTACCACCAGCCTCTTGGAACTCTTCATCACCAATGCCTTGGTGATTGTCGCCATATGGCTCTTCGAAGGCAACAAGCACGCCAAGCAGATGTCGGAGAAGGTGATCCTCTATGACAAGATCGAGCTGGTGAAACATGGCAAGGAAGCTGAATTGATGGCCGACCTCGAGGAACGCACTGGGCTCAAGATCGAAAAGATGGAGATCGGCCATATCGACTACCTGCGCGATGCCGCCTATATCAAGATTTGGTACAAGCCGGTCCCCGGCGAGGCAAGCACCATAGGTACCTTCACCAAACTCAGGGACTTCAACGTCTAATGGCTTCCAAGACCCACATAGTATTCCTTGCATTGCTTCTGGCATCGGCGCTTCCCACCTTCGGGCAGGGCGGGAGGAGCACCGGCTTCGGAGTTATCCTCGATGCCAAATACAAGTCGGGACTTGTGGGTCAACTTGACATCGAAGTGGAAGAAGAAATCCGGTTCGACCACAACTGCCTGCAACTTGACCGCTGGCTTAATGAAGTGACTCTTGAATACCCCTTCCTTCACAACAGGATGCACGTGGGCCTCACAGGTGGTGCCATCCGCCGATACAACGACAAGGGCTATTTCGAGAACCGTGCCCGAGTGGGCCTCGATGTGACTTACGCCGAGACCTATCACAGGTATAAGTTCACCTATCGGAGCCGACTGATGACCACTTTCAGGGATGAGCGCACCGGCGATTACCGCGTCAACCCCAAGATGTATTGGCGCAACAGGTTCCAGGTCGCCTATCAGCGACCCAATAGCCGCTACAAATATTCACTCTCTACCGAACTGCACTGGCTGCTCAACGATCCCAAAGCCAGCGTCATCGACAATATCCGCACCGTGTTCACCGTTGATTATAGGCTCAGCCGTCGGCAGACCCTCAGCCTCTCGGCTCGAATGGACAACGACATACAAGTCAAAGAGCCCGTGGACCGCTTCTATCTCGGACTAAGCTATCAATTTAAAAACTAATATACCATTATGGAAACATTTAAAAAAGGGGATAAAATCGGAAAATACATCGTCAACGAATTCATCAAGAAGGGTGCTTCGGCCGAGTCATATACCGTGTATGGCGGCGACGACGTGCTCTATTTCATGAAGTTGTACGATATGTCCAGCCTGCCCAAGTCGCAGCTAATCGACGGGAAGGAAGTGCCAGAGATCGTGTTCTGCAAGGAACTCAATGAAGAGCCCAACGACAACATCATCCATTATATCGATAACGGCGGTGTCCGCAAGGGCGAGAAGGAATTCCATTATCTAGTGGCGGAGTTCTACTATGGCCAGCTGCTTCATGAGTCGATCGAAAAAGACGGGATGTTCGATGTGGACGACGCAGTGCAGATCACGCTTTGTGTGCTGAACGGCTTGCAATATATGCATTCCAAGGCCTTGTTGCACAACGACATCCGTCCGTCGAACATCATGCTCAAAGAACTCGATGACGGCATGATGCTGCCCACCATCATCGACCTCGGACATGTGTCGTACATGGTGCTGGGCCGACCCAATTTCATGATGGGTGACCTGGCGCCGTTCTTCCGCGCTCCGGAGACCTATCGCGGCATCTTCACACCCAAGTCGGATGTGTTCTCGGTGGGTGCCTTGCTTTACTATCTCGTCTTCGGGAAAGCCCCTTGGGAAGTCGACCTCACGGAGTGCAACAACGACAAAAACCAAATCAAGGCGAAGGTGCGCGAGGCCCGTAAACAAGAGTTGGTGCTCGAAATGGAGACCGTGCATCTGCCCGACTTCCTCAAGGAGATCCTTAAGAAAGCCTTGTCGCTCCATGCCGTGTCGCGGTTTGCTTCGGCGTCAGAGTTCTTCAATGTGCTGCTCGACCGCCTGACTCCTGATGGAGATGTAGCCTCTGAATCGCAACTGGAAGATGAGATCAAGAAAGGCTCGGGCAACGGATTCGATATGGTGGCTGGTCGCGATGAGCTGAAGGAACAACTTCGCAAGGAAGTGATTTTCCCCTTGCAAAATCCCGAAAAAGCCAAGCTTTACCAACTGCCCCCCGTCAACGGCATCCTTCTCTATGGACCTCCTGGCTGCGGCAAGAGTCTCGTGGCCAAGAGCTTTGCCGAAGAACTGGGCTTCAACTACACCGTCCTTACTGCCTCCGAGTTCGGCAATATCTACCAACCCGGTGTTTTCGACAATCTGCAACGGGTGTTCGACGCCGCCACCGTGAAAGCTCCTTTCGTAATCATCGTCGATGGATTGGAATACATGATGCCCAACCCAGGGGATGACAATATCACCAAGGAACGGGTGAATATGCTGGGCTTGATGGCCAGTTGTGCAGAGAAAGGCATATTGCTGGTGGCTACCTCAGACCAACCCGAACAAGTGGATCCTTTCCTGATGCGCCCCGGCTGCATCGACAGGGTGTTTTTCCTGCCGCAACCCGACTTCGAGGCCCGCAAGGAGATCTTCAAGAAACACCTCAGCAACCGTCCTTGTGAGGAGATCGATTACGATGAGCTGTCGAGGCTGTCGAACGACTTCGTGGCCGGCGACATCACCGAGGCCGTCAATGAGGCTGCGATGACCGCCGCTTACATGGATGTCCCCATCTCCCAGAAGATTTTGGTGGATGTGCTGAAGTACAAGAACCCAACGTATTCCACCAAGACGAAAATCGGCTTTAACAAATGAGCGCTGCGAAACACATAGCAAAAAACCTCGTGGTGGCCTGGCTGAAACAGAACGAAGTGAAGGCCAGGAACTCCAAGGTGGGTGTCAATTTCATGTACGAAGGCTGGAATTTCCTGCTTTGGAACGATGCCGACGACCCCGCCT
Source organism: uncultured Bacteroidales bacterium (assembly GCA_905234455.1). GTDB lineage: Bacteria > Bacteroidota > Bacteroidia > Bacteroidales > F082 > Limimorpha. The sequence continues at coordinate 102,094 of CAJOIH010000004.1, forward strand.
TCTTCAGACTGGCCCTGCCCGGCATCTTCGACGTCAGCGACGAGAACTACGCCGCGGCTCTGTTGGCATGCAACACGCTCAATTGGAACTATAAGGTGGTGAAGGCCTCACTTTACGAATTTGAGGAATCGGGCAAACGTCGCGCCTCAGTCTGGGTCTGCTTTGAGCAAACCCTTGATCCTTCGACGGCCAGCCCCGACCTTGTCCCCCGCGCTGTCACAGCCCTGATGGACGCCGCCGAACGTTTTCAAACCTTGATGGAGAGATGATAAAATATTAGTATTATGAAATTTTCTGTTACGATCGTTTTATTGTTGTCCTGCCTCGGCGCAATAGCCCAATATCAACCGGCAGGTGACAAAATCAAAACCCGCTGGGCTTCGGAGGTGAATCCCGACAACCCGCTTCCCGAATACCCACGTCCCCTGATGACCCGCCAGAACTGGCAAAACCTCAACGGTTTGTGGAACTACGCCATCACCCCAAAAGATGGCAAGCAGCCTTCCAATTACGAAGGCCAGATCCTTGTGCCTTTCTGCGTCGAGTCGTCCCTTTCGGGGGTGCAGAAGACCGTTGGTGCCGACAAAGCCCTGTGGTACCAGCGTGAGTTCAGCCTGCCTAAGGGCTGGAAGGGCCAAAGGGTGCTACTGCATTTCGGCGCTGTCGACTGGATGGCCGACGTCTGGGTCAATGGCATCAAAGTGGGAAGCCATACCGGAGGCTATACCCCCTTCTCGTTCGACATCACCCAGACCCTGAACGGCAAGGACAACACCCTGGTGGTCCGGGTTTGGGACCCCACCGACGACTCCTACATCCCGCACGGCAAGCAGGTGAACAAGCCTAGGGGTATTTTCTACACTGCCGTTACCGGCATCTGGCAGACTGTATGGCTTGAGCCCGTCCCGGAGCGTTACATTGCCTCGGTGAAGACCACCCCCGACCTCGAAAGAGGCACGGTGACGGTGGTTCCGGACTTCATGGGCGCTGATGCCGATGTGCTCTATCAGGTGGAAGTCTCCTATGAAGGCCGGACGGTCGCCTCGGGCAAAGCCCTCGGCGGCCAGCCCGTGGAGGTGAACATGCCGGAAGGCTTCCTCACCTGGACCCCTGACCATCCGTATCTCTACGACATGAAGGTGACCGTGCTGAGCAACGGCAAGAAAGTCGACGAGGTGGACAGCTACTTCGCCATGCGCAGCTTCGGCACCAAGAGGGATGAAAGCGGCATGGTGCGCCTTACCCTCAACGGCAAACCGATATTCCACTTCGGTCCACTCGACCAAGGCTGGTGGCCCGATGGGCTTTACACCGCACCTACTGACGAGGCGCTGGCCTATGACGTGGAGAAGACCAAGGAGTTGGGCTTCAACATGATTCGCAAACATGTGAAGGTGGAGCCCGCCCGTTGGTACTATCATTGCGACCGCCTCGGCATGATCGTTTGGCAGGACATGCCCAGCGGCGGTAGGGGACCGGGATGGCAGACCGACAAATATTTCGACGGTCCTGAGAGCCAGCGCTCCAAGGAGTCGGAGGAGTGTTACAAGAAAGAGTGGAAAGAGATCATTGAAAGCCTTATTTCACAGCCGTGTATCGGGGTGTGGGTGCCCTTCAACGAGTCATGGGGCCAGTTCAAGACTCCTGAGATCGTGGAGATGACCAAGACCCTCGATCCCACCCGTCTGGTGAACCCTGCCTCGGGCGGCAACTTCTACCCCTGTGGCGACATCCTGGACCTGCATCACTATCCCGAACCCAAGATGGTGCTCTACGATCCCACCCGTGCTACGGTGCTCGGCGAATATGGCGGTATCGGCCGTAAGGTCGAAGGCCATACCTGGGTGAAGGACCAGGGCTGGGGTTATGTGGAATTCGAAAGTGAGTCCCAAGTAACGGATACCTACGTGGAATACGCCGAGCAGCTTTATAAGATGGCCTTCCAAGGCTTCTCGGCGGCGGTTTACACTCAGACCACCGACTGTGAGACCGAGCTGAATGGCCTGATGACCTACGACCGTGCGGTGATCAAGTTAAACCCCGAACGGCTGCTACTCATCAACAGGAAAATCAGCCACGCCTTCGCAGAGTAAGGAAATAAAAAAAGCCCCGATCGCTCGGGGCTTTTTTATTTTGCGGTCGATTAAGATTATTTGTATTGACCGTTGATGGTGATGTCGGTGCCTTTGAAGCTGCTGACAATACCTTCGGTGATGTGAATCAGGTAGTTGATGCCTTCATAGCTGGTGCCGATCACAAAGTCATAATCGTGATGGGTGGTGTAAGCGGACACTTTGTTGAATTTAAGAATGGGAAGTTGTTCGCTGAACAGGTTGGCCAGTTCAAGTTCGGTAGTGGTGGTCTCCCAAACGCTGGGATCGAATTCGTACAGAACAGCGCCTTCCAGGGGTTCAATAACGGCGTAGACGTCGTCTTTCAGGTTCTTGTCCCATTTCAGGCCGAACACATCGAGGCCGGTACCATCTTGGCCGCCGTGTCTGTTCCAGCTGAAATCGAAAGCTTCAAGAGTGTCTTCCTTGTTGACGTCAATCTTGATGGAAGCTGATTTGGTGTTGCCAGCGGCATCGGTCACAGTGGCGACGATTTCGGCTGAGCCGATGATCTCTCTCTCGTCATTGTTGGGATAGAAGGCGATTTCGTCTCTGTAAACGAATTCCTTGCCGGAGATCACGCTGTCGCAGTAAGTAGTGCCATTGATGGAAATGACAAACTTGGCCAGGTCTTTCTGGGTCTCGGCATTGGAAGCGGCGCGGAAGCCAAACAGGTAAGGCGTCTCAGCTTCAATGACTTGACCGTCGTAGAGATAACCTTCTTCATTGATGACGGCGATTGAAGGTTCCGGATTCTCGACTTTGGGGTCGCAGCTTGCAAAGAAAGCAACGCTGACGAGGCACACGAGTGCCAAAGCTAATTTCTTCATTTTTGAAAATTTTTAGTGAATGATGAATTTGATGCTTCTAGTTTCAATAGTTTTAAAAAGACGGGGCAAATATATCAAATAATTTGCCAAAGATGCCAATCGGGTCGAAAAAAATTAAAAAAAGCCTGCTTTTGACAGGCTTTTTTTGCTTTGAGTTGCTTAATGTTAGTCCTCAACGATAGCATCGTTCGGGCAAGCACCAGCGCAAGTGCCGCAACCAACGCATGAATCAGCGTCGATGACGTAGATGTCGCCTTCAGAAATAGCGCCAACCGGGCATTCGTCGATGCAGGTGCCGCAAGCAATGCATTTGTCAGTGATTTTGTAAGCCATGATTTTTAATTTTAAATGGTTAGTTTCGTGTTCAAATGAGTTTGCAAATATACTGGTTTGTTCGTTATCCAAAAGACATTCCTGCAATTTAGAAATAGTCTAAAAAACAAGGTAAAAAGTTTTTCTTTTTATATTAGGTTATGCCGAATTAAAACCGTACCTTTGCAGTCTCAAAAAAGATACCAGAAAAAATATTGAAAATACAAATTTTTAAATCCATTAGTTATGACAGGAAAAAGTAAAGTTGTAGCCCTTGAGCATGTCGTGATCCGCTTTGCGGGCGACTCGGGCGATGGTATGCAACGACTCTACGGCATTCGCCGGAAACGATTTCGCCACCTTCCCCGACTACCCGGCTGAGATCCGTCCTCCACAAGGCACCGTGGCAGGCGTGTCAGGGTTCCAGGTGCACTTCGGACATAAGCCGATCCACTCCACGGGCGACCTCTGCGACGTCCTCGTGGCCATGAACCCGGCCTCCATCAAGGCCAACATGCGCTGGCTCCGTCCCGGCACTATCATCATCATCGACACCGACTCCATCACCGAAAAGGCCTTGGAGAAAGCTGGCTATGAAGACGACCCGACCGTCGACGGCACCCTCGCCGACTACCAGGTGGTGAAAGCCCCGATCTCGGAACTCACCAAAGAGGCGCTGAAGGACTTCGGCATGGACAACAAGGCAATGTTGAAATCGAAGAACATGTTCGCCCTCGGCATCGTGATGTACCTCTTCAACCGTGAGTTGGACACCGTTTACAAATACTTCGAGACCAAGTTCAAAGGCAAAGACCAGGTGATCAAGGCCAACCGCACCGTCCTCGACGCCGGTTACCACTATGCCGACACCTGGGAGCTCTTCACCAATACCTACAAGGTGGAAGCTGCCGACCTCGAAAAAGGCAAGTACCGCAACATCACGGGCAACACTGCCGCTGCCTGGGGCTTGATGGCCGCCTCCGAGAAATCGGGACGCCCGCTGTTCCTCGGCTCATATCCCATCACTCCTGCCACTGACATTCTGGCAGAACTGACCAAATACAAGAACTTGAACGTCAAAGCCTATCAAGCTGAAGACGAAATCGCTGGCATCATGTCATCCATCGGCGCTGCCTACACCGGCTGCCTCGCCGTCACCACCACCTCAGGTCCCGGCCTTTCGCTGAAGAGCGAAGCCATGGGCCTCGCCGTCATGACCGAGCTCCCGCTCGTTATCATCGACGTGCAACGTGGCGGTCCGTCCACCGGTCTGCCGACCAAGTTCGAGCAGAGCGACCTGCTGCAGGCCCTCTACGGCCGTAACGGCGACGCTCCCTTGATCGTCATCGCCGCCCGTAGCTCCGCCGGCTGCTTCTACGCTGCCTTCGAGGCTGCCCGCCTCGCCCTTGAGCACATGACCCCCGTCATCATGCTCAGCGACGGCTCACTGGGTAATGGCTCAGAGGTGTTCCGCATCCCCAAGATGGCTGACCTCCCGACCATCACTCCTCCCATCGCCAAAGCCAACGATCCCGAATACATGCCCTTCCGCCGCGACGAGAAATGGCTCCGCCGCGAATGGGCCATCCCGGGAACTCCTGGCCTCCGTCACCGCGTAGGCGGTCTGGAAAAGGAAGATGGCAAGGGCAACCTCTCCACCAACCCTGAGAACCACCAGCGCATGACCGAACTCCGCGAGGAGAAGGTCGCCCGCGTGGCCGACGACATCCCGCTGCAAGAGATCTACGGCGACAAGAACGCCGACCTCCTCGTCGTCAGCTGGGGTGGCACCTTCGGCGTCATCCGCACCGCCGTCGAGAACCTCATGGAACAAGGCAAGAGCATCGCCCATGCCCACTTCGACTACATCATGCCGTTGCCCAAGAACACCGAAGAAGTGCTGCAAGGTCACAAGAAGATGGTGGTCTGCGAAATCAACCGCGGCCAGTTTGCCAAGTACCTCCGCATGAACTTCCCGGAATACAAGTGTGAACAATATAATAAGGTAATGGGTCTGCCGTTCACCATCGGCGAACTCGAAGCTAAGTTTAACGACCTCTTAAAATAATACGACCATGGAAAATCAAAATATCGAACAAGAAGTCATGCTGACTAAAGAGGATTTTGCAAGTGACCAGGTGGT
>CAJOIH010000005.1 GCA_905234455.1 uncultured Bacteroidales bacterium
AGCCGGTTTCGGCGGACAAGGTGTCTTGTCAATGGGTAAGATCCTTGCTTACAGTGGTATCATGCAGAACAAGGAAGTCAGCTGGATGCCATCCTACGGCCCCGAGATGCGTGGCGGTACGGCCAACGTGACCGTCATCGTCAGCGATGAGCGCGTGTGCTCCCCCATCCTCAACGCCTTCGACACTGCAGTCATTCTGAATCAGCAGTCGCTCGACAAGTTCGAGGACAAAGTGAAACCCGGTGGCTACCTGCTCTATGATCCCAACGGCATCACGCACAAACCCACCCGTAAGGACATTCACATCTACACCATCGAAGGCGCTCAGCTCGCCTCCGATATGGGTAACAGCAAGGTGTTCAACATGATCATCCTGGGTGCTTTCCTGAAGCTCCGTCCCATCATCGACAACAAGAACGTCGAAGAGGGTCTGCGTCACAGCCTTCCCGAGCGTGCCCACAAGCTCATCCCGCTGAACATGCAGGCCGTCCAGGTCGGTATGGACAACGTGAAAGAGGCTTAAAGAAACACATAGGCTTTCTGCAAGCAACGTAATTCGTTGCAAAAACCGCTCCTTCGGGGGCGGTTTTTTTATTCCTTAGGATGATAAATCAGCTCTTTCGAGACCACCGAGGCGGCATAGAAGAAGCCAACGGCGGTGCCTTGGGGTTGGATGTTGGTGGGAACGTTGGTGGGAGGACCCAACAAAGGATTGCTGCCCATCGACATCTTCACACTATAGATGAAAATCATGTAGTCGTAGGGAATGCTGTAAAGGTCCAAACGGATCAGCTTGCCATCGTAAAGCTGGCTCTCGAAAATCATGCACACGGGAATCTCCATGTTGTCCTCCAGCATCTCGGGACCGTTCACGTAATAGCCGGCATAACCCGCCATCGGGATGGTGTTCACCTGCAACAGAGTGTCGTTCTGCGGAATGGTGTCCTCGGTGACCTTGATCATATACACGATGGAGGGATCGGGAAGGCTCTGGAAATAGGGATAAAGCAAGTATATGGTATCCATCCACGGCATCCCGGGGAACATATTATTCGTTTTTAGCACCAGCGAATCAATCTCCTCTATGTTGTCATTCATGAAACTCTCAGCCCATAGATGCACCGTTTCGTCCCCTTCAGGAATATCCACCAAAAGCCGATATGTGGTATTCTTATGGCCTGCAATGGAATCGGTTAGGTAATGCCCTGGCTGGTCCAGCTGCTCAATATATGGAATGGTATCCACTCCGTCGGTCACCACCACTCTCGCTCCTGTGATCATCTTGATTTCATCGGCATTGTAAAACTCGGAGGTATAGCTCAGAATCACCTCATGACGTTTGTATTCGTCGGTGAACGAGCCTTCCACGCCAATCAGAGGCTCACCCTCCTCCAAATCAATCATGAAATCCTCGTGGCAGGCAAACAACGCCAGAAGCGGTATCAACAGTATCAAATAGGTCAATTTCTTCATGGCGGTTAGAATTTGAATTGATAGGAGATGGATGGCACCGCCGAGAAGAGGTACATCCGTTCGGTTTTCACGCCACCGTCTTCGTCTTGGGCGAAGGTCACCGCCCAGGTGTTGTGGTGGGCATACACATTATACACGGAGACGTTCAGCTCGCTGTCCCAGCGTTTCCACCGCTTGTCGGGCAGCTGCCAGGTGAGAGAGAGGTCCATACGGTGATAGGCTGGGTAGCGACTCTCGTTGCGGCTGCCGTTATAGATGGCATAAGTTACATTGCCCATGCTATATTGCCCGTAGGGATAGGTCACCGGCTGGCCCGTATTGTAAATCCAGTTGGCGGCCACGCTCAGCCGTGGCGTGATGTCGTAGTTAGCCACAATCACAAAGTTGTGCGGCCTATCGTAAGGTGAGCGGTATTCTTTGCCGAAATTGATTTCCTCGACCGTTCGAAATGTCCTTGAATAAGTGTAGGAGATCCATCCGGTGAGTTTGCCTGTGTTCTTTCTGATTAAGAACTCCGCCCCGTAAGAACGACCCTTGCCAAAACGCAACTCACCGTCGATGAGCACGTTACCATAGGTCGAGGCGTTATCCTTGAAGTCGATCACGTTATTCAGGTCCTTGTAATATAGTTCCACTGAAGTCTCGATGGCGTCGTGATGGAAGTTGCGGAAGTAGCCCACCGCATATTGGTCGCAACGTTGGGGCTTTACATTGGGACTCACGGGAAACCACACGTCGAAGGGCAGTCCGCCGGTAGCCGCCGATGCCACTTGGGCATATTGGAAGGTGCGCGAATAGGAGGCTTTTACCGATGATACTTCGTCGATACGAAACATGGCCGCCAGTCGGGGTTCGGGATGAATCTCCGTATAGAACACCTTCCCGGGACCGTAATGCAGGGTGTCGGTCACTTGGTGATTGTCATCGAACACATAGAAATCCTCCTCCCCGATGTTCTGCAAGGCGGAGAGCCGCAGTCCATAGCGCAACGAAAAGATGGTGCCGAAGCTTTGGTCGTGGGTGAAATAGAGCGCATGTTCGAGGGCTTTGCGGGTCACTACGGTATATTCATCCAGTCCCATGTATTGCACCAGTGCTCCTCCTCTGTCCTCCAGTTCACCCTGTTTGAAGGCAAGGTAACCCGTGCTCACGCCCCATCGCGAGGTGTTGCTGTCGTTCCACAGCATGGTAAAGTCGTAGTTCAATTGGGCGCTCTTCGAGCCGGCACGCAGCGACCAGTCGTACGGGTCGACCCAGATGTCGATGTTGTAGTTGAACTTCGAGCCCACCAGGGTGAGGTTCGAGGTCAGGCGTGGGCTGAAGATGTGGTTCCACCTCAACGTGGCACTGGAGTTTCCGTAGCCCAACCCCATCATATCCTGTATCTTGAACTTGTCCCTTCCATGGTACATCGACAGAAACAACCGGTTGTTGTCATTGATACGCTGTGTCACTTTGGCGTTGAGGTCGTAAAAGTAGATGTCGGAACCTTTCGCTTCCTCGCCCATAAAGGGAATCACGAGGCCGGCGTAGGTAGTGCGTCCGGCCAACAGCAGCGAGGTCTGCTGTTCAAATGCCGGGGTCTCCAGCATCAGCCGGCTGGTCACCAGACCGATGCCACCCGTGCCCGAGAGCTTGCGCGGCATTTCGTCCTTCACCTTCACGTCGAGCACCGACGAGAGACGTCCGCCGTAGTTGGCTGGAATGTCACCTTTATATAAAGTGGCTTCCTTCACCACGTCGTTGTTGAACACCGAGAAAAAGCCGAGAAAGTGCGAGGCATTGTATATAGGTGCATCGTCGAGCAGGATAAGGTTCTGGTCGGTGCCGCCTCCTCTCACGGAAAAGCCCGAAGAGCCTTCCGAGGCAGCTTGCACACCAGGCAACAGTTGGATGGTCTTGATGACATCCACCTCACCCATCAGTGCGGGAATTTTCTTGATGGTAATCATATCGAGGCTTTGCACGCTCATCGCCATCTCCGAGACGTTGCTGTCGGGTTTCCTGCCGGTGACTTGCACCTCGTTGAGTCGCGTCGCCTCGGGTTCGAGGCGCACATTCAACGTAGTGGGTTTCTGTCCCACGGCCACACGTCTCTCAAACGTTTGGTAGCCCAAGTAGGAGAACTGAAGCACGTGGTCGCCCACGGGAAGATCCAGGCTATACGAACCACGTTCATCTGTGGCGACACCCGTTTTCAGTCTAGGTTCCATCACGGCCACCCCGATGAGGGTCTCCCCTGTCTCCGCGTCGCGCACCACACCCGTCACACGGCCCTGTTGTGCATGGAGGCCCATTGCGGCAAAAACCAGGAGCAATATGAAAACTGTTTTCTTCATTGGTTGCAAAGATACATCAAATTCTTGGCTTGTAGGGCATTTTCGCCATTTTTTCCACCTGAAGCGAGGGCTGGCCGAATTCCTCGGTCACTTGGCCCAACAGCAGATAAACGCCATCTCCTTGGAAAGGATAGGATTTATACACCTTCGGGAAATGCACCGTGTCGAAAGGCTCGCCAGTGGCGTCGACGAAGGTACCCAAGGCCATCGGCTCGCCCTTGCAGGTACGCACGTATTTGATGGTGACCAGTTTGCCTAGCATCCTGAAGTGTCGGCCTACAAACCGAAGCATCTGGCATGCCATCAACTCGCCACGGAACGAAGTCTGCAACAGGTCGAACCAGCTCATCGTCATGGGGAAGCCGTACAGCTCGATTTCATCGTAAGCGTTACGCAAGGCGTTGGTCTTGAAATCGGGCAGGGCCACGTCACACTGGTGCAGATGTGCCCGCCACAGCAGTTCGGCCCGGCTTTTTTTCGTGAAATCGAATGCTCCGCCGCGAATGAGCAGCACCAGCTGGTCCTTGTGAAATGTCACCCTTGTGATGAAGTCGTCCAAATCGGCAAAAGGGCCGCGGGCCTGACGTTCGGCCACCAACTGTTCCACAAAATGCTGCTCAATGCCTTGCAGGAACACAAAGCCCATATATAGCGTCTTGCCTTCAAGAGTGGTGAGGTTTTCGCTATGGTTGACGCAAGGCAGATGCACCTTCGCGCCCATGCGTTTCGCCTCGTTGAGGTAGAACCACGGTTGGTAGAATCCCCCGAAGTTGTTGATCACCGCCACTTGAAACTCCAGCGGATAATGGCTTTTCAGGAAGAGGCTTTGATAGCTCTCCACGGCGTACGAGGCCGAGTGGGCTTTCGAGAACGAGTAGCCTGAAAACGACTCGATCTGCCGCCACAACTCCTGCACCAAATGGTCAGGATAGCCTCGGGCCTTGCAGTTGTCGAAAAAGCGCTTGGTCACTTGCTCGAACTCTGACTTGTCGCGCATCTTGTGCCCCATCATACGGCGCAGCACGTCGGCTTCGGCCAGATCGAGTCCGGCAAAGTAATGTCCCACCTTGAGCACGTCCTCCTGATAGATCATCACCCCATAGGTCTCTTCGAGAAGTTCCTTCAATAACGGATGCTTATAATCCACATTATCAGGATGATGGAATCGGTTGATATATTCCTTCATCATGCCTGACCGGGCCACTCCGGGACGGATGATGGAGCTAGCCGCCACCAGGGTCTTATAGTCGGAGCAACGCAGTTTCCGCAGCAGACCTCGCATCGCAGGACTCTCGATATAGAAGCAACCGCAGGTCTCGGCCTTGAGCAATTGCTGTTTGATGAGCTCATCCTCTTTGAGTGCCTCCACCCGATGGATGTCGATGTGCACGTTGTGGTTGCGTTCCACCAGCTCCACCGCATCGCGAATATGGGCGATGCCACGTTGGCTGAGCACGTCGATCTTCACCAGCCCCAGTTTTTCAGCGGCATACATGTCGCATTGTGTGGTGGGAAATCCTTTGGGTGGCAGGTCAAGGGCCACGTAGTTGGTGATAGGTTCCTCGGTGATGAGCACCCCTCCAGCGTGAATGGAGCGGTAGTGCGGGAAGTCGCGGATGCGCTCGTCAGCGGCATCTTGGAAGGTGACCGTCGCACCCAGCAGGGCCACGTGATCTTCACCATATTTTCGGAAGATATGTTCGATGACCTGGTTGCGTTCCTTCCATGAGAAGTCGAGGTCGAAGTCGGGCGGGCTGCTCCGCTTGGGGTTGAGGAAACGTTCGAAGTAGAGGTCCAGCTCGATAGGGTCAACATCGGTGATCTTCAGGCAATAGGCCACCACGCTGTTGGCGCCGCTGCCCCGACCCACGTGGTAGAATCCTTGCGTCATGGCGAAGCGCACAATATCCCATGCGATGAGGAAATAGGAGCAGAAACCCATCTGCTCAATGATGGCCAGCTCCTTCTCAATGCGACGATAGGCCTTTTTGTTGGCCGTTCCATAACGGTATGCCATGCCGTCGAAGGCCAGCTGGTGCAACAGTTCGCGGTCGTCATAGGCGTTGCCCGTGAAACAGCGTTTGCTTTTGAGGCTGCCATCGAGGCTGATCTCACATTCGTTGAGGATACGTTCAGCGTTGGCAATGAGTTGCGGATAAAGGGCGTAGGTCGATTTCAACCGTTCCGTTGGCAACAGTATCTCATCGGGCGCAGCGCAGGCGGCAGGGTCGATGCAAGTCACCACCACATTCTCGTCGATGGCCCTCAGCTGTCGGTGCAGTTCATAGTCGGCGGCACAGGCGAAGGTCACCGGTTGCATGGCCACCATCTTGTCGAACGCCTCCACGCGGAACATCTTGGTGAGTTGCGAAAAGCGCACACCCAGGAACTCGTTGGGCTTCAGTTGGCCTGGTTTTCGGCGGCCGAAAGGATACACCACCACTACATTCTCAAAGTCGGGAGCCGTTGAGGGATAAGGCAGTTGGCTCAGGTTGTGTTGGGTGATGAAGCGGTTGATCTCGGCGAAGCCGTTGTTATTGCGAGCCAATACCACATACATCAGCTCGCTACCGTTGCGCAGTTCTGCCCCCATCACCGGCCGAACCCCTTGTTTTTGGCACGCTGACACGAAGTCGGCGGCGCCCATGGTGGTGTTGATGTCGGTCAGCGGCAGGGTACGGTAGCCTAATGCGGCGGCTCGTTCTACCAAGTCGTCGATCGGCATGGTGCCGTAGCACAGACTGTTATATGAGTGTAGGGAGAGCAAGTTGAAAGTGGAAAGTTAAGAGTGATGTATGGCATTTTCGCCGAAGCGGTTCTTGATTTTATCCATTGCTGCATATAGGTTGGTGAGCTCGGTGTTGTTGTCGAAGAGGTCGAGTTGGGACGCGCCACTCACCAGTTCGCTGAGCCTCACCCCCACCAGCCGAATCCTCATGCGGCGGTTGTAAAGCCTGTCGAAGAGGTTGTTGACCGTTTGCCGCAACACGTGGTCGAAGGCGGTGTAGGCGATGCGCTGCTGCATATCGTGTGTATCGAAGTCCTGGTAGCGCAGTTTCAGCGTCACGCAGCCGGCCAGTTTATGTTGCTGTCGCAGGTCATAGCCCAGGCTCTCCACCATGCGTGCCAGGCAGTGTCGCACGGCGTTGACGTCGATGGTGTCCTGCTCGAAGGTGCGTTCCTTGCTGATCGATTTGCGTTCCTGGTAGGGACACACGGGGGTGCTGTCGTGCCCGTTGGCTTTCTTCCAGATGTCGATGCCGTGTTTGCCGAGCACACGTTCCATGGCTTGTGGTGGAATGCGGCGCAGCGTACCAATCCGTTCCACCCCCATCGAGCTCAGCAGGGCGTAAGTCTTGGCGCCCACCATGGGGATCTTCTGCACCGGCAGCGGGTCGAGGAAGCTATTTATATAAGGTGTGGGCACTTGCTTCTCGCCGTTGGGTTTGGCCTCGCCCGTGGCGATTTTGGCCACCGTCTTGTTTTCCGAGAGTCCCCACGAGATGGGCAGTCCCGACTCATGCATGATCCGTTGCCGCAGTTCGTGGGCCCACAGCCGGCAGTCGTTGAAGCGATCCATGCCCGTCAGGTCGAGGTAATGTTCATCGATCGACATCTTTTCAAAGACCGGAGCCGCGTCGGCGATGATGTCGGTCACCAGCCTTGAATAGCGGCTGTAGAGTTCCATGTCGCCGCGGATGAACACCGCCTGGGCACACAGCTGGTGGGCCATCCGCATGGGCATGGCCGAGTGCACCCCAAACCGGCGCGCTTCGTAGCTGGCTGTCGACACCACTCCTCGGTCGCCCATGCCGCCCACAATGACCGGCTTGCCCTCCAGCTCGGGATGCAGCAGCCGTTCCACCGACACGAAAAATGTGTCCAAATCCAAATGCAAAACCGTCCGTTCCATCACTTTTTTCTTTCAAATACTTGACAATTCAAAAATTCATTGTATCTTTGACGAGTTTTTAATCAAAATCTTCGCCGTAAATCTAATCAAAATATTTGATATGTACTTCAGTTCGAACATAAAATTTTTGCGCAAGCACCGTGGCCGCACGCAGGACGATGTGGCTTTCTCTCTGAATATGAAGCGTTCCACCCTTAGTGGCTACGAAAACGAGGTTTCCGAACCCAGCCTTGAAGCCTTGATTGCCTTCTCCAAGTATTTCGGCATTGCCATCGACACCCTGGTGAAGGTCGACCTAAGCCTGGTGAGTCCCAGCCAACTCCTACAATTGGAGCGGGGTTTCGATCCTTATGTAAAGGGAAGCAACCTGCGGGTGTTGGCCACCACGGTTGATGCTGACAACCGCGAGAACATCGAGCTCGTCACCGAGCGTGCCAAGGCCGGTTATGCCACGGGATTTGCCGACCCCGAGTACATCAAGGTGCTACCCACGTTCTCGATGCCTTTCCTGTCGCGCGACCGCAAATATCGCACTTTCCAGATCAGCGGCGACTCCATGTTGCCCATTCCCGACGGCTCGTACGTCACGGGCGAGTATGTGCTCGACTGGACCTATGTGCGCACCGGGCAACCTTACATCATCCTCACGCAGGACGACGGCATCGTATTCAAGATTGTGGAGAACAAGATTGCCGACGAGGGCAAGGTCACGCTGAGTTCGCTCAACCCCCTTTACCAGCCTTATGACTTGGCGGCCTCTGATATTAAAGAGGTGTGGCGTTTCGTGCATTACATCAGCGCCCAGATGCCCGAGCGCATTGAGAACACCCTGCGCGAGGAGCAGCTGGCAAAGACAGTGCAGGAACTGCAGCGAAAGGTGGAGGAGATCCAGCTAAAGTTGAATTTGTAGGCTCTTTCAACTTTATGTAACTTCATAAATAACAATAATTTAAAATTTTTTGTTGATTTTTTTGATTTTTTTTCACTAAAAAGTATTGACAAAACTTTGTTTCGGTTGTATATTTGCAACTGTTTAGTCAAACACTCTTTAACAAATTAATTCAAAAATCTCAACATTATGAAAAACAAACTCTTAAAAGCTTTTGCCTTGTTTTGCATCACCCTTGCCATGAGCGGGTGCAAAAAGGAGGGGGACAACGTCCCTCAGAACGGGGAAAGCTCGCTTTCCCACAACCCATTGGAACAACTTCGCACTTTCAAGAAGCAGATGCAGGCTGTTAAAGCCCATCCTGAAGCGAAAAGCGACGAAGCCATCACCCTCGACGACGCCCTTTGGGATGTCGAAAACTACTTCAACCTTACCTATTCCGACGCTGAGAGCTACTATTCCCAAATCAACGAACACGAGTTCACCCTACCCCTCCCCACCGATGCCCAGCAGCAAGTCCTGATTTACGATGCCGTCAACCTATACGACCAAGTGGTCAGCCAAGCCCGAGACGCCTTGATGTCGGACGAATTCAACGACAAAGGGTTCATCTCGTTATCTGTCAAGGAGGTAAGCGCTGGCACACGAGGCACACTCATCACCTTTTCCGGGAAGACGGGCCAACGCTCCAACCACAACCCTCCCGTAGCGCATGTCGATGGTCCTTTCGGTATTGACGACAACTGGATGTTTGCTGCTCCCATGGGTAAATGCGACGATCCCGACATCCCTTCGGGAGCTGACGAACAGCTACAGGAACAGCTGTATGCCGAGCTCATCGAGCCTTATGTGGGGACCGACGCGGGACATCGGAACATCTATGTGGATCGAATGAGATTCATTTTCGACGGCACCACTTACACGGGCATCTATTACAACGACAACTCCGACGACCTCTGCATCGAGCACGGCTACATGAACGACCATTACTATTCCGAGAAAAGAATCCTCACCCAAACCATCCCTGCCCAATACCAATTAAACGGCTATTCACCCATCTCCATTGAGATCCGGGGCAGCATGTTGGAAAACGGCGCCGTCACACACCGTAACGAAATCGAATACGGCGTCCGACTGGAGGTCAGCAAGGATGAATTCGGCGAGATCGAAGACCTATTAATTCAGCTTTGAAAATCGAAGACCTATTAATTCAGCTTTGAAATCAGTGACACCACCTTGAAAATAAGCCAAAATGATGAAAAAACGCTTTTTCACGATAGCACTATGTCTGTTATGTTTCCATTTGTCCGCGCAAGAATGGGTTGTCAGTTATGTTGGCGAACATCTTTCGGGACTTACCACATTGGTCGACGGGTTTATCGACGAGGATGGTGTCACTTTTCTAGCCGGTCGCGAAGGAATGAATCAAGAACTATCGGACGCGCTCTTGATGCGGATTGAGCCGAACGGGAGCTACTCAACGTATCGATACCTAAGGGAAGGATACCATTCCAAAGCCACATGCATCGTCGAGATGAAAGACCACAACCTCTTTGTGGCTGGCAATTTGTCTGACGAAAACGACGACTACCTCATGGTGCTCATTCTCGACAAGCAGCTCCACCTCCTCGAAGAGCGCCAATACGCCAAAGAAGTTGAGGCCGTGTCGTTCAGAAGTTGCAAGGCGACGCTCGACAGTCACGACCATGTCATCGTGGCGACGGCCGTGCTCCAAAACAATCTATACCAGGGGTTTGACCTGCATGGCGTCTTCTTCAAGTTCAACTATCAAGGCGACTTGGTCAGCCATCGTTATCTCATCGAGGATTATCCCCATCCACTGTATTTCATCATGGATTTTCGCCTCAGGCAGATGTGGTATCAGGAGGAAAGCGAGACCTTGTTGACACTCTCCACAGGTTACGGTGGCGTGCTCTCGTTTGTCACCTACGATTCCGCCTTCAACTACATCGAGGAACATCCCATCTGGCAAGATGCAATTGAGCGGTCCGACCACACCCTCAACCGGGAGGACAGCTATACCGACCATTGGTTTAATGAGGAAGAGGCCTTGTTCTTCAGCAGCAGAGGCGATTACGACCATAATAAACTGAGAGTTTCCAGGGTGAATATCCGAGGGGAATTCCTCGACTTCATCTGCCTCAACGAGCGGACCGACACCATTGACGATGCGGCATCCTACAGATGCATGGCCAGTGCCAATGACAGCACCTTTTATTTTTTGTTCCACTACCATGTTTGGTCGTTGTACCCCGGAATAGGATGCATCTATCAGCTCAATGAGCGACAGGAAATAGTAGGAAGACACCTCGACGATGAGCACCAGTGTTTCCAGAGCAGGCTCGTCCTACCCACTGCCGACAACGGGTGCATCGTGGTATACGATTCCTGCATTTACCATGCACAACCAAACATCATGCATCCGGTGATTAAAAAACTGAGGCCAAGCGATTTCGAACAAGTGTTCATGTCGGTTGAAACGCCATTGGATTACTGCATGCCATACACATCACCTTATCCCAACCCTGCCAACAATGTGATTTATATTCCACTGTACAGTCATGGGACAAGCCATCTCCGACTAAGGATCTCAGATACCCGAGGCCTCATCGTTACCGACCGTATCGTAGATCCAGAAAACGCCCTTATGCGGATTGACCTCTCGGGACTCCAACCCGGGATGTACCAATACCAAGTTTACTCCGACAAAAGAACCCTACAAACAGGGAAGTTCATCAAGAAGTAATACGCTATTTATCTTCCATAAACCCGGCTTGAGCCAGTCCTATGTAAAACCTTTTTGGACTGGCTCCAGGCCCAAACTACACCTTTTAAACCTCCTTAATTTTCTACAAACACCTAATGCACAAATAATTATGAAAACAAATACTAAAAAAGCAATCCTTCTGGGAGTCATTTTGGCAAGTTTCGCCATTCACGTCAAAGCGCAAGTACAATATAATGGATGCTCCGTCACGGGCACCTACGCCTCAGCGATAGGAAAAAACAACACTGCATCGGGAAACAACTCGTTTGCCGGAGGATATGGATCACAAGCCGCAGGAAGCAACAGTTTCGCCTTTGGCTACAACAGCAAAACCACTCAATCCACCACTACCGCCTTAGGCAACACCGCACTCGCCACGGGTGTGGGAAGCATGGCCATTGGCAACTACGTCAAGGCGACGGCACAGAACGCTTTTGTCTTCGGTTCAGGAACCACCTCCAGCTACCCTCTCACCAACAGCACCGACAACAGCATCGCTTTTGGTGTCAACAGCAACAAGCCGACCCTGCTCATCACCAAATCGCTGAACAACAACTACACCGGTAAGGTGGCCATTGGACAAGTCACCAATCCACAAGCCAAGCTCCATATCAAATCCGACAGCAACGAAGATGCCGGTGTTTTTCTCGAGCCCGCCAACACCAATGCTTACAAAGCCTTTATCAAGCTGTTCGACAACAACCACAGCATCATGGTCGACAAGACTGGGACCATGGAACTCAGTTCCAACAACTCGATGGCTTTCAACTCAAGCAATTCCTTGGACCTTCAGTCAGGTAAGATCACCTTGACAGGAAAGATTGGCATCAACACCATCAACAACACCAACGGCTATGCTTTGGCCGTAGACGGAGGTATCGTCTCCTCGAAGGTCTACATCAAGGAAGTAAAGCTTTGGCCCGATTATGTGTTTAGAGATGACTACGAGTTGATGGATTGGGATGAACTCAGGGCTTATCTTAACGAGAAGCGCCATCTTCCCGGCATTCCTGAAGAAGACGAAATCCTACAGAATGGATACGATCTTAGCGACATGCAGACTTTGATGCTGGAAAAGATAGAAGAGTTGACCCGTTACATCCTGTTGTTGCAGGAAGAAATGGATGGGTTGAAATCCAAGGTAGCCCTTGGCGACTCCATCGTGTTCGGTTACGACAGCAATGGGAACAGGATTTCAAGAAGTCTCCTCTTCCAGAAAGTCGTTTCCCCTGAGGAAACAGGCCAAACATCCCTTGTTGATTCTTATGAGTTGTTTCCCAACCCCACTCCCGGCATGTTTACTGTCCTCATCAAAGAACAAAGCCAAGACATTTCATTGCATGCCAAGTTGCTCACCCTCAACGGAGCGATCCTCAACGAGACAGACATCGACGCCAACCCGGCTACTTTTGATCTGTCAGGTCAGCCTGAGGGCATCTATCTCCTTGAAATCGATGGTCCCGATGGACATCAGACCTGGAAAGTCATCAAGCGCTAAAGGCAGAAAGGAGTCGCACCATGAAACGGGCCATCATCACACTTATCCTTATACTGTCTTGTCTGGTAGTCCAAGCAGAACACAGTTACACTTTATCAAAGCCACTTGACGGAAAGCTCAGCTACCATTATACCGCCAACAGCCATATCACCCTGGAAAAAGGCTTTCAAGCAGAACCCCAAAACGGTCACGAGGTGGTTCTGGACATTGACCCATTCGACATCTCCGCCATTGAAGGCGGAATCACGGGAGGCACTCTCGCCAACAATAACAATGGTGTAGTCGGATCACTGGGAGGTGTTGTTGACGTCAGTCTTTTAGGAGGAGCCGTTTACAGCATCCCCATCGACCTACCCGATGGATTGGGAAGCATCCAACCCCAGCTCTCCATATGCTACAACAGCCAAGACAGAAACGGCTTGTTGGGATGGGGATGGAATCTTGGAGGCCTTTCTTCCATTAGCCGTACTGGAAGCACCCCCTATCACGATGGGAACATCGGAATATGCGACCGGTTTTGCCTTGACGGAAACAGGTTGCTCAAAACAGGGACAGGCAATTACGGCGGCAACGGGGTCTCCTATCGGACAGAGCAGGATCTCATGAGCAAAATCGTATCCTTTCAGGAATCGGGGATCATAGGACCATCCTATTTCAAAGTCTGGATGGCCGATGGGAGAATCATGTACTATGGACACTCTTCCGACTCCAAAGCTTTTGTCGACCCGATGAAACGGGTCAACCTATGGCTTTTAAACCGAGTCGAGGACCGCGATGGCAACTACATGGAATTCCATTACACCATCGACAAAGACCACTACCGTCTCGACGAAATCGTCTATTCAGGCAACGCCAATGACAACATCAGCCCCGAATTAAGGGTCGCTTTCAACTATACTACGCGAGAAGACGTGGACATTGCCTATTTGGGCAATTGCATCTATCGAAAGAAACAATTGCTAGATAGAATAACTATATTTAACAGAAATAACGAATTGTTTTCTTATACTTTCAGTTATCAAAGTCCAAACCCACAAACCGGTTATTACTACAACCTACTCACTAAGATCCGCCTCAACGCAGGTGACGAGCACTTCAATCCAACGCTGGTGAAATATGGAAGCAACAACTATTCGGCCACAAGCGGTTCGGAATTAAAATACCACATCACTACCAACGGTAATCCCAATGGCTTCTTCAGTGCAGTCAAGTTTAGCGGCGATTTTAACGGGGACGGCTTCGATGACGTTGTCGCAGTACAGCCCAATAGCAACGGCCAGTACGACCAAGCCCAGGTGTTTGTCAACAAGGGTGTGTCCTCCGGTAATCTGGTGTTTGACTTGGTCAGGTCATTTGATTTGAATTCCAACATCAGCTGGATACAAGTGGTTGACCTTAACGGCGACGGCCTCGATGACCTCATCTTCTCCAATCGCCACCGTGGAACCTTGTTCTTTCCCGATCACGTTGAAACCGAGATCTATCTTAGCCATAACCTTCCCAGTGGTGGATTTGAGTTTATCAGAAAGTACACACCCATTTGTTCCATTCCGCAGGATCTCGTTGAAACCCACCTTGTTGGCGATTTCTTCGGGGAAGGGATGAATTCCATCCTCGTCCAAACAGTTTCCGAAGAGCAAAACGGCATCGAGGCATCCTTGCTTTACCGTTATGAAGAAGCAACAGGTGAATTTCTCATCCACGAGATTCCAGAGCATCTCTCTGCAACCAGGTTCTTCCCTGCCGACTACAACGGCGACGGCATCACGGAAATCCTTTACCAAAAAGAGCACGAAACAACGGCCATGGCACAACTCGTGCCTTCGGGGAATACCTATCACTATAATGAGATCTATTGTGGCAATCCCAGCAACTGGGAGGATGCTTTCCTGGGAGACTACAACGGAGACGGATTGATTGACATACTATTCTATACCGACAACGCCACACAAAAGTGGGTCATCTATTTAAGTACCCCAAGGGGATTTGGCGACAAGTTTCCATTGCCCCAAAACTTTCCTTACAGTTCTCCCGGAGACTATCTATTTTCCTTGGACCGTCCCCATCACACCACCCATTACCTCAAAGCCGGTGATTTCGACGGCAATGGGTGTTCCGACCTGGCACTATTCAAAGATGGCCAATTCCATGTATTTTACGGCCCCATCAGGGCAAATGGCACAAATGCTCCTTTTGCCAACATCCAACAAATCAGTGAAACAGCATTCAATTCCTACGACAACATGAGTGTGTGCCTGGGTAATTTCCTCGGCCAGGAGCGTCTTTCCTACCTGGGAACCACTACCCTGTCCCGACTGCCATCTGCCGCGTTGCGATTGGAGGCAAGAAGCATCATTGACGGTCTGGGACGTAAAACCGAGTTCACTTATGACTACCTGATGCCGAATCCCAACAATCCATCCGAAGACGACTTCTACCATGTCAACAGCTATTTTGCCAACCATGACCGCCATGTCCATAGCAGCGCCATTCCGCTTAGGGCACTGAAAAAGCTGACCACCTATAACGTCAGCAACAAGCCGGTGACGACACAGTGTTTCTATGAAGGAGGTCTCATCCACAACCAAGGCAGGGGGTTCCTGGGATTCACCAAAACGCGCCAGGATGACTATTGCAACGGACAATTGCAGAAGAAGACCGTACGCCAATACGAAATCGACTACACCTACAGCGTCATTCACATGAATCTGATGGAAGAAAACGTTTACGACCAGGATGGGGCGCTCATGGCAAGATCAACCTACCTCCCCAGAATCTACTCACACATCAAGAACGACAAGGTGTTCATCCCCATCTCCAACAAAAGCATCGAGGAGTTCGATGTGGACCATCCTGGCAGGTTATTGAAAAAAGAAATCTACGAGACCGAAGTGGCAACCCATTGTTCCCAGACCAACCGGTATGATGAGGTACTCAGCGTAATCAGCCAAGCCAAAGGCGCTACCACACATCAAGATTACACCATTGCCAGAATCTGCGAGTTCCAGGAAACCAACACCACCACTTACCTCAACGACAACATGAGCACTTGGCTTATCAACCGTCCATCGTCGACATGCAATATTGCCCATCGCGAAGGCAATTATGCCGACCTTTACCACCTAAAACAATTCACTTACGACGACAAAAAGCCCTATCGAATTATCAGCATTCTCGACCTTCCCAATGACGGAAGCTACCCCGACGATCCATTGGCCTTAATAACCGAATACGTCTATGACCGAACCGGTAATGTCACCACCCAGACGGTGAGCACTCCCAATGACAAGAACGAACCTCGATGTGAGGTTTTCGAATATGACAAGACCTATGGTCGCAGACTGCTTACCAAACGCACCGACGCCTTGAACCAGGTGTACACCTACACGTACGATCCCGTTTACAATTACTGCACTTCCGCCACCGACTGTAATGGGATGACCACCGAATACAGCCAAGACCCTATGGGCATCACTGTCAACATCAACCACCCCGATGGTACCAGGACATGCAAGGCACTTCGATGGGGCAATGAGTCCTATTTCCAATGGGAAAAACGTACCGGTCAGGAAACCAAATGGAACTATTTCGCCCCAACCGGCGAAGCGCTTCAAACCAAAAGCTACGACCTCAACGGGGAGATGCTGCTTTGCGAGTACAAGTATGACGAATTCGGGCGAGTCATCAAAAAGTGGGAACCTCATGGCCTCAGCGGAACCAACAACTACTACAAATACGAATACGACACCCACCATCAGCTATGTCGCATCTACCATCCTGATGGTTCCAAGGAGGAAATCAACCATGACGGGAACGCATCCTCAACGGTGTACTACGCCCCTGACGGAAGCACCCAATCCAACTCAAAAACCACCAATATCATGGGTTGGGTTGTCCGAAGCACCGATGCAGAAGGCAACAGCATCATCTATGACTACCGGGCCGATGGCAAGCCCTTATGGTCCCAACTCGAAGGTTATGTTGAGACGCGTATCGAAATGGATTATGATGCCCTTGGCAACCAATCCCTCCTATCCGACCCCGACTACGGGACAGTGACCTACGAATACAATGCCTTCAATGAGCTAACACGCCAGGTCTCCCCCAAGCAGGATGAGATCAATTTCTTTTATGATCCGCTAGGAAGAATTACGAGAAGGATTGAGACTGACAGGAAAAGCAACACCCAAGAAGTGACCCAATGGACCTATGGAAGCGGGAATGGACAAAAGGGGCTATTGACAGAAATCAGCTCACCCAACCAGATCATCCAATACTTGTACGATCCCCTGTTACGACTATCGGGCATCAACGAAATCGTCCTGGGTGAAGAATATCCAACCATTTACACCTATGACCAGGCATCAAGAGTCATTAGCACCACCTATCCCTCGAAATACCGTGTGAACTACCATTACACTTCGGAGGGCTTCCTGAAGAGCATCACCGACAACGATTCAAATGACTTATGGAGGATGCTGGAGTCCAACGAAATGATGCAACCCACCCGTATTGCCTTGGGAAACGGGGTTGTATCGAAATACGAATATGATAAAAGCACCCACAGATTAACCTCCATTCTCTCAGTAAGGGACAACGAAGTGTTACAGGATCTTTCCTATCAATATGACCATTACTCCAACATGACACGTCGTGATGACTACAAAAACAAATCTTCCGAACGATTCGCATACGACAAGTTGAACCGTTTAACCGACGTGGTCGACGCCGAGGGGCATAGCGGATTCCATTACGATCCTTTGGGACGCATGACCGAAAAGAGCACTGCCACCGGTGCCGTGTTTTACAATACCGATTACTCTGGGCCCCAACCCCATGCCATCAAATCCGTCCAATCCCCTCATGGCGTCTTCCCGCAGGAACGCATGGATTTGGCATACAATGTCTTCGACAAAGTGGAATCCATCAACGAAGGCACCAATTCCATTTCTTTTGAATACGGTTACGACCACCATAGGATCAAGATGAGCGAGAAAGTAGATGGCGTTATCCGTAACAAGACCTATGTCAACAACTGCGAGTTCGTCACTTCTTCGAAAGGTGATCCTGCCACATGGACCTTCCTCTTGGGCCCCACGGGAGTCTTTGCCGTTGTGGAAACCATTGACAACAATCCGACACTCCATTACATCCTCAAGGACCATCTTGGCAGTTGGGTTGCCATCACCGATAAAAACGGTCAGATGGAGCAAGAGAACCATTTCGACGCCTGGGGGCTCTGCCCAAGGTCGGATGACTTGATGTTCGACAGGGGTTACACCGGTCACGAGCATATCAAAGGCACAGGGCTCATCAACATGAATGGACGTCTTTTCGACCCTCTTACTTCAAGCATGATCAGCCCCGACAACAACATCCAGATGCCCGATTTCACGCAGAATTTCAACCGGTACTCCTATTGTCTCAACAATCCTTTGACCTACACCGATCCCGATGGTAACAGCTTTGTTGAGTCGGCGCTGATCTTTTATATTATTTACTGCACTGATTTCGGCTACGAGTTCCAGAAATACACCCAAGCCCTGGCCGTTCATATCGATCTACATCTGTCATCGCAACAGATTGGTCTGGGTGTCGACTTCTCCTTTGGCGTACCCAAAAAATACGGCATCAGTTACCGGACCCATTTGGGGGCTACCTACTATTGCCGATTTTACGACAAAAGCTATAATGGATTTGAATTCAGGTTAGGAGGAGAATGGTGTGCGGCCAGTAGCATCGGATATTCTGGGACCACGTTCTATCAAGGAAAGGGCAAACAGACCACCAATTCCATCATTCTAGGAACCTATTGGTGCAGTTTTGCCTACGAAAACGATTACATGTTCAACCTCGGCAAATACATTCCCTGCGTCCCGGCTGCGGATGGAGGCGACCGATACAGAAGTGCCGCTGCCAGATTCAGGTTGGGGGTTTTTTCAATGGGAGTGAATCTATTCACTGGAGATCCAGGTGTGGACCATGACATCCGACGCACCTTTGAAGACCCTGATGCCAATGGCAGGGAGACCTACACCATCAGCGCCAATGGCGACAATCCCGATGAATATCGTGCCGGTGTGTTTTACGTAGGATTCGGCCCCTTCAAAATCGGAGCCAATAGTGAGCAGATTAGAAACATTTTCCAAAATCGCTTCGCTCACGACTTCCTTTGTCGAGGCGACTCACCTTACTTCAAAGTGCTCGACCGTCCCGGTCATGCCTACTTCTACTTCGGAACAGAAACCGGGAATTCTTTATGGTGATTATTTCAACTCTATATCATCAAACAAGAGGGATACCGTGTCGAAGTTGGTCCCTTCGACACGGACCTCCATCTGTCCTTGTATGGGACGGGGCACGTTGAAACGGATTCGGTAGGTAACCTTCTTACCCTCGACTATCGCATCCACTGGAAACGACTTGTCAACCAACGTACGCCCATCTGGGGATATGATGAGCGCCCGCAAAGCCAGTCCTTCGGTTGTGCCAGGTCCGGCATTCTCCACCTCGACCTCCACTGCAAAAGGCACCTTGTTCTGGTCGCTGAAGTAGCTTTCGTGCTTGTATTGGCATCGCGGCATGCGCATGTGCGGCCTATGCAGCAACGGAGTCAACCGCGCCCTATGCGAGCGGTAGGCATCAGGCACTTGACCGATGGCCCAGCCCGTGCTGGTGACCTCCAAATAGTAGTACTTGCGGCCGTCGAACTCGTAAAAAGTGCCGTCGCAGTCTTTGTCGTCACAAGCCACTGCCAACGCCATATGGTCAGGCAAGTTCACCAACAGCACATCGAAACCCATCTCGTGTAGGATGGCTGCCGCCAAGATGGCCAAGTCTTCGCAGTCGCCACAACCGTCGACCAGGGTCTCCACCGGGAAACGCACATACTCGCCACAGCGTTTTGAGTCCCAGTCGCTCACATAGCGCAAACTCTGCACAAAGCTGATCACGTTGCCCATGTCGCCGTCAAACGAGGCCACAAGATCGCGTATGCAATGGCGGTCGTGGTCGCTCAGCACATACTCTACCGAACGGTCCGATTGGTGAGCGCGACCTTGATAATACTCATAGAGTTCCACAGGCACGCCCAACGTACACCGCCACCGCTGGTTGTTGTGCGTCCACTCGTGGGTGATGACATAATCGCCATCGTGCTCCACCACGTTGTGGGCCACAACTGGCACCGCCAGCAGCATCATTACTATGGTTAATAGTCGCTTCATTCTGTAGTGATTGGAAATGGTAGTGGCTCGTTGGCTGTGCTCACGGAAATCACGCTATCGACCACATAACGGCTCATCCCCCTCCATGGAAGGGTTCCGAGGTATTCCCTATAGTGCAGTTCGACGTTCTTGCCGGCACAATGTTCCAGCTGGTCGGCCACATGTTGGTCCTTTACCGAGAAGTTGAACTCGTTCGACTGGATGGTGGCGTTCGAGTTCTTCGAGTTGTAGCCCGCTTGGATCAGGCGGCCCTCGTAGGTCTTGAAGATGTAGCCCTTATAGACGAAAAGGTTCAGTTCGCCCGCCTTCACGCCGGCACCGAACACAAAGAAAAACTTGATGAAGATCCAGATGGCCAAGGCCACCAAGCCGATGCCGAAGAACCATCCGAAAAACTTACGTCCTCTTCCGTTGCTCATAGTTTATTTCCCCCAATATTTAAAGTTCTTGACTTCCTTTTGCAGTTCACGCACGGCAGCCTCCAGCTGCTCATCCTGGCCCGTTGCCAGTTTCTCCGGAGTGTTGCGCACCTTGACGTCAGGTTCCAGCTGGGTGTTTTCGAGCCAGTTGCCCTGCTCGGTACGGTAGCCCACCACTGGTAATCCGAAATAGAGCGAGGGGTCTTGCAGGGTCTCCCAGGTGACGCTCGACATGGTGCCGGGCACAGGCATACCCACCAAGGTGCCCATCTTCTTGTGCTTGTATACCCAAGGCGTGCCGTGGGCGTTGCTGTAGTTGGCCTCGCCGATGAGCATCACCGAAGGCTTGTTGTAACGCCTCGATGGCATCACACAAGCCACGCTGTCGTTGATGACTTGTTCCAGGTATTTCTCACCGCTGAAAAGGATTTCGATATCCTCATGCAGGCGACCGCCGCCATTGAAGCGGGTGTCGATGACCACACCATCGCAAAGGTTGTATTTGCCCAAAATCAGCGAATACACATCACGATAGCTGGCGTCGCCCATGCTGCGGATGTGCACATAGCCCAAGCGGCCGTTCGAGAGTTCCTTGACTTTTGCCTCGTTGTGCTTGATCCAGCGGTTATAGAGCAGCTCGTTCATGGCTCCATGGCTGATGGGCTTCACGGTCTCGTCCCAGGTCTTGCCGCCTTGGCTGACGGTGACGAGAACGGTCTTTCCGGCCTTGTTGTTGAGCAGAGGATAGTAGTCTTCGCCCTGTTTGACTTGGACGCCGTCGATCTTCTCAATGACGCAGCCAGCCTTCACTTTCGATTTCTGTTTGTCGAACGGGCTTCCTTCCACCACCTCGGCGATCTTCAGTCCGTCGCCATCGTAATCGAGGTCCAGGATCACGCCAAATTCGGCAGTGGCGTCGCCTCCATGATTCGAAGGACGATAGCCTGAGCCCGTATGCGACACGTTGAGTTCACCCAGGATCTCGCTCAGCATCTCGCTGAAGTCGTAATTGTTGTTGATATGCGACAGGAAAGGCCGATAGGCTTCCTTCATCAACTCGAGGTCCACGCCATGATGGTCCTTCATGAAGAAACGTTTCTCCGTCTGCAGGAACACATGATTGAACATATACTCGCGCTCGGCGGCAAGGTCGAGTTGCATGGTGGCGTCGTATTTGATGGAGGTGGATTTGCCGCTCTTGTCGACCTTCTGCAGGTTGCCGCCTGAGAGCAGGAATATGTTGTCGCCCTGCATCCTGAGGCCAGCACCCCCCTGCCCCATCTTTTTCAGGATTTTCATCGACTTTTCGCGGACGTCCATCTCCCAAAGATCATAGCCTTTCTCGAACGAAGTCATGAAATAGAACTTCTCGCCATCCTTGGAGAGCGCCATTCCACTTAGGTTCGACGACATGGGCGTCAGGCGTATCACGCGGTCCTGAAGATGCTCCAGATCCACTTCGATATTCTTCGCTGCATCGGTCTTATCCTCTAACTTCTCGTCCTTCTTGTCTTTTTTCTTGTCTTTCTTCTTGTCCTTCTTTTCTTCCTTAGGCTCGTCTTTGGCCTTGTCCTTGTCGCCCTTCTCGGTTTCTTTCAGCAGGGCGTATTCCTCTTTGTTCAGGCGGAATTTGTCGTAGGCATCCTGATTCAAGAAGGCGATGAAAGCATCCCTTTGGCTACCCCAAGAGGCATGGGAACGCATACCATATCTATCTGAGTTAAAAAGAATGGCATTGCCATCCAACACCCATTGCGGGTCATCGTCGAAGTAGGCACTCTCGGTGATGTTGTAGATTTTCATATCGCCGTTGGCCGACACGATGCCGACATCCGAATAAGGGTCGCGCATATGGGTGATCAAGGTCACTGCGAACCATTTCCCGTCGGGTGACCATTCATAGCCCAGGCTGCCGTAGTGCTGCGTACCATCGGTGATTTGACGCACTTCCTTTGATGCTATGTTATAGACTTTCAGAATGTTACGATTCTCAATAAAAGCGATTTCCTTACCATCGGGCGAGTATTCGGGATTGCTGCGCTCGATGCCGTCGTTGTCGAACAACGGCTTCTCGTCGATCAAGGTGGCATAGGCAAAATTGTAGTCGTCCTTACGCTCTATGGTAGCCTGATAGAGGTTCCAGTAACCATCGCGTTCCGAGGCATAGACGAGGGTACGTCCATCCTTCGAGAACGAAGGGCTGCGCTCGGGTTGGGGAGTATGGGTAATCTGTTTGGTGGTGGCGTATTCGTCGGTGCCGGTCACAAACACCTCGCCCCGCGAGGTGAAAGCCACCAACTTGCCGTCTTGGCTGAGGTCGAAGTTGCCCACGCCGCCGAAGCTCTTTTTCTCCAGCTGCTCAGCGGGTTGGTCGTTGACGATTTCGACATGCACCTTTTTGGGCTTCTCTCCCACGTGATGGGCATAGATCTCACCCATGTAGCCATAGCAGATGACCCCGTTGTTGGCCACGCTCAAAAAGCGCACCGGATGCGTTTGATACTGCGTCACTGCTTCAGCTTTTTCCAGATGATCGGCTGGGGCCTTGTAGACGTTGAAGCTGCCGCCGCTACGCTCGCTGAGGAACACCACTTCCTGGTAGCCAGGCAGGTAGCGAGGGTCGCGGTCCTCGCCGACGTTGGTGGTGAGGATGGTATGCGTACCTTTATCGGCATCGTAGTACACCACATCGCGGGCCACCGACGACACATGATGCTTACGCCACACGTTCTCGCTGCCCTTGCGGTCGTAATAAAGGAACGAGCGGCCATCCTTATCGAACGAAAGGCTGCACACCGGCACAGCCACCACTTGTTCGGGGCGACCGCCCTCGATGCTCACCTTATATAGTTCAGTGATCCAGCTGGCTGGGAACTGAGCGTTGTCTACACCTTTCTGAATCTGGGCAGAGAAATAGATCTCCTTGCCGTCGGGTGAGAAGGCCAGTGGCGTCTCGTAGGCCGAATTGGTGGTGATGCGCTTGGCCACGCCGCCTTCGGCTGAGACGGTATAGATGTCGTAGTTGCCATTTCGGTCAGTGGCAAAAGCGATCGTCTTCCCGTCGGGCGACCACACCGGGGTGGTCTCATACGAGGAGCCTGTAGTCAGCTGTTGGGCTCTTCCGCCGCCAGTGGGCACTACATACACGTCACCCTTATAGCAAAAGGCGATCCTGTCGCCTTGGGGGGAGATGGTATTGTGGCGCATCCAGAGGGGTTGGGCCAGCAGCTGGACGCTGATCAATAGCAACACGGCTGTGATTGTTCTTTTCATATCTTGAGGGGTTTAAAAGTGAGCTGATTTGCCGCCCATGCGGAGTTTGATGGCGGTGATGAGTTTCTTGGTGTAGAGGGGGAAGTCGCTGTTCATCATCCATGAATAGTACGATGGCTCGATGCGGAACACGTCCTCTACCCGTTTGCCTTTGTGCTTGCCGAACTGGAACACTTCCTTGCCCTCTCCGTCGAAGATGATCTGTCCCGAGAGGTCGGCATTCTGGTGATGGGCCGAGAAGTGCGACAGTTCTTTCATATCGTTGACCGGTCCTTGGGATTTTACCCCTTTGGAGTCTTCATATTCCACCCCTTGATAGCGGTCGAGCATCGCCTTGAGCACTTCGTAGGTGGCTTTGGTGTCGGCTCCGGCTCCGTGGGCACCTTCAAGTTCGGCGTGGCAGAAGAAGCGGTAGGCACCTTTCAACGTACGGGGTTCCATCTTCATGAAGATGTTCATCACATCGATGAAGTCGCGGTCCTTCAGGTCGAATTCACAATCCACGCGGATGAACTCTTCCATGAGCATCGGGAGGTCGAACTTCAGGATGTTGTAGCCTGCCAGGTCGGCGTTGCCGATGAAGCGTGCGATTTCGGGCGCCTTCTCGCGGAAGGTGGGTTGGTTGGCCACCATCATATCGGTGTAGCCGTGCACCGACGAGGCCTCCTCCGAGATATGCATCTCGGGGTTGAGCAACCAGGTACGCTGCTCTTCGGTGCCGTCAAGATTCACCTTTAAAATGCTGATCTCCACGATTCGGTCATGGGTGGTATTGAGGCCTGTGGTCTCCAGGTCGAAAAAAGCGATGGGCCGTTTGAGGTTTAGTTCCATGGGGTAAAAAAAATTGAATCTTAATTGCAAAGGTAGCAAAAATAATTTTACTTTTGTGCGATTTTTAAATCTTAATAGACATGATGGAAGAAAACGAAACGATGAATGAAAGGGAAGATTTGTTCTCGAAGGCTGTCAAAGCCGGTAAGAGGACTTATTTCTTCGATGTGAAAACCACTAGGAACGACGAGAAATACCTCACCATAACGGAAAGCAAGAGGCGTTTTGACAACGAGCAGAACCGCTTTTTCTATGAGAAGCACAAGATTTTCCTTTACAAGGAAGACTTTGAGAAGGTGTCGAAAGCCTTGAACGATGCCATCAACTTCGTGGAGACCGGCGAGTATCCCGCCGACTACAACGAGGAGCCTGTCCAAAGCACCGAGGAGGGCATCGACAAGTGGTTCGACGATCTCGGAAAGAATTATTGAATCCTTTAGAAGGAAGCCCCATCAAGCCGCGCCTAAAAAGGTGCGGCTTTTTTTATCAACAAAAACGGGCTTTGTTGATAACTTTCAATCCGTCTCCACAACAAAAGACAGGCAAAAGACGTAATTTTGCTATCTGTTATTAATTCAGACAAATTTCATGGGAAAAATCATCGCAATAGCCAACCAAAAAGGCGGCGTGGGCAAGACCACCACGGCCATCAACCTGGCAGCCAGCCTCGCCGTACTCGACCATAAAACCTTATTAATTGACGCCGACCCACAGGCCAATGCCACCTCTGGTGTGGGTCTCGACCCCAAGAAGGTCAGCACCAGCGTCTACGAATGCATCATCGACGGCACCGATCCCCACGAGGTCATCGTGAAGACCGAGACGCCCAACCTCTACCTGCTACCTGCCCATATCGACTTGGTGGGTGCTGAAATCGAGATGATCAACCTGCCGGAGCGCGAGAAGATGATGAAGAAGACCCTCGACCCCATCAAAGCAGAATACGAGTTCGTCATCATTGACTGTTCGCCCTCGCTGGGTCTGGTCACCGTGAACGCCCTTACCGCATCCGACTCGGTCATCATCCCTGTGCAGTGCGAGTATTTCGCCCTCGAAGGCTTGGGCAAGTTGCTCAACACCATCAAGATCGTTCAGACCCGCTTGAACCCCGACCTTGACATTGAAGGCATCCTACTCACCATGTTCGACACCCGTTTGCGACTCTCCAAGCAAGTGGTCGAAGAGGTGAAGATGCACTTCCAGGACATGGTGTTCAACACCATCATCAACCGCAACACCCGTTTGGGTGAGGCGCCCAGCTTTGGCAAGACCATCATCATGCACGATGCCGGTTCGGTAGGAGCCATCAACTACCTGAATTTGGCCAGAGAGATTTTAGAAAAGAATAATATAAGTCAGAAATAACCTATGTCAGACAACAAGAAAAGAGGACTGGGACGCGGTTTGGACGCCATCCTTCAGAGTCCTGAAACCGATATCACCAGCCGTGACATCAGCGGCGACTACGTGGCTGGCGCTGTGGCCGAGATCGACATCAACCTCATCGAGGCCAACCCTTTCCAACCCCGCACCGAGTTCGACGAGGAGGCTTTGGCTGAGTTGGCCCAGTCCATCAAGGAGCAAGGCATCATCCAGCCCATCACCGTCCGCAAGCTTGGCTACAACCGGTACCAGCTCATCTCGGGCGAACGCCGCCTACGTGCCTCGAAGCTCGCAGGTTTAGCCCGGATCCCTGCCTTCATCCGTATCGCCAACGACGAGCAGATGCTTGAGCTCGCCCTCATCGAGAACATCCATCGTGAGAACCTCAACGCCATCGAGGTGGCCATCTCCTACCAGCGTCTCATCGACGAGTGCAGCCTCACCCAGGAGCAATTGAGCTCGAAGGTTGGCAAGAGCCGTTCGGCCATCGCCAACTTCCTGCGCTTGCTGAAGTTGCCTGCCGAGATCCAGATCGCCCTGCGCGACGGGCATATCAGCATGGCCCATGCCCGCGCTCTCGTCAACATTGATGACAAGGAGGCACAGTTGCGCCTCCTCCAGCAGATCATCGAAGACGACCTCAGCGTGCGCCAGACCGAGGAACTAGCCCAGAAAGCCAAGACCACCGTCGAGGAAGGCAAGGAGGTGCGCAAGCAGACCAACTACCTCCCAGAGCACTTCAAAGCCCAGATCAAGACCCTCTCGCAGGCGCTCAACACCCGGGTCAAGGTGAAGCGCAACCTCAAGGGGCAGGGCAGCGTAGTCATCGACTTCAAGAACGAAGAGGAGTTCAACCGCATCATCGAGTCATTCAGCAAGAGATAAATGGCACGCCGGCACGCACACCTGGTTATCATCATTGGGGCTTTGCTGATGCTGTCGGCAACGGCGATGGCACAAGACACCTTGGTGCCGAAAGCCATGGACACCTTAGTGACGAAAGCCCAGGAGCCCTTGGTGCCGAAGAAGGAGCACAGTGCCAAGCGCGCCGCTTATATGTCGGCCATCCTTCCGGGCCTCGGCCAGATCTACAACGGAAAATGGTGGAAGACGCCCATCATTTATGCAGGATTCGGCGGCATTGGCTACATGGCCGTCACCAGCCACAACAACTACAAAACCTATCTTACTGCCTATAAAATCAAGACCGGCGACCTCGACGAGGGAGAGGTCCCCAGCGAGAAGGCCATTCAGCTGTCAGAGGTTTACATGGCCAGCCAGTTGCAGGCCTACAAGGAGTCGTACAGGCGCGATTTCGAGCT
The DNA here is from genome assembly GCA_905234455.1 of uncultured Bacteroidales bacterium. GTDB lineage: Bacteria > Bacteroidota > Bacteroidia > Bacteroidales > F082 > Limimorpha. The sequence continues at coordinate 27,355 of CAJOIH010000005.1, forward strand.
CTATTGTATCATTGCGGTGGCATGGTACGGGCTCAACATCGTCGACGCCATTGTCGATGGGCACCTTTACACTTACGACATTGGCGACGACTTGTCGTTTCATGTCGACCCCTACCTGCCGCAAAGCGAAAACCCTTATTTATTGACTAACCGATACGCCCAGGTGGGGCTATCGTTCAAATTGAATTTCAAGCCATGAGAATAGCACTCATCGGATACGGGAAAATGGGCCATGAGGTGGAGCGCCTCGCCTTGGCCAAAGGCCACGAGATCGCGGTCACCATCGACAACGAGCAGGAATGGGACGAACGTCTTAATCAGTTGAAGTCCGCCGACATCGCCATTGAGTTCAGTCAGCCTGACCAGGCTTTCAACAACATATGTCGCTGTTTCGACCTGCATTTGCCCATTGTAGTGGGCACCACGGCCTGGTATGACCATCTCGACGAAGTCAAGAAACGTTGCCTTGACGAAAAGCAGAGCCTGTTTTACGCCCCCAATTTCAGCATTGGGATGAACATGGTGTTTCGCATCAACAAACAATTGGCCCAATTCGCTGAGAAATACGGCTACACCATGTCGTTGGCTGAGACCCATCACATCCACAAGTTGGACAAGCCCAGTGGCACGGCGGCCAAGCTCGCCAACGACATCATTGCTGAGAGCAGCCGTTATGAGTATTGGAGCATCAACGAGCCTTATCCTGCCAAAGCCCTTCCTATCGAGGTCACCCGCGAAGGCGAAGTCTTCGGCATCCACAGTGTCACCGCCCAGTCATCGGCTGACCGCATCACCCTCACCCACGAGGCTTTCAGCCGTGAGGGTCTCGCCCAGGGCGCTTTGGCCGCCGCAGAGTTCCTGATTGGGAAGACTGGGGTTTTCACGATGGATGATTTATTATAAAAAAGCGATATCCAGATCAATAATCCTCATCATTGGAGAATTTGAAACTAACGGGAAGATTGAACATCACCCTGATTGGCTCGCCTTTATCCATACCAGGCGTCCATCGTGGCATGGCCTTAACCACGCGCAGGGCCTCCGCATCACATGATGGGCTTAGGCTTTGCGTCACATGACAATCGGTGATTGAACCATCGGGCTCAACAATAAACGTAACGATAACCGTACCTTGCACGCCGGCTTGCATTGCAGCTTCAGGATATTGAACATTTTGTGTCATGTATGCCACCAAATTCTTAAAACCTCCTGGGAATTCGGGCATCCTATCGACTTTCACATATTGTTTCGCCGGACCACAACCGTTGAAGACAACCGATGCAACAAATAGCAACAAAAAGATTTTAGTAAACTTCATATTTTTTTTTGATTAGAGTGTTCGTTAATCATGATCCTTCTTCTAATTCCAAGGTGTTTCGTTCGGGAAGATAATTGTTTGGTGTTGAGACGCTTCTTCCCAATTCTTTTTCGGTTTCTTTACGCGCCACGCCAGCCACTTTTCCACCTCTTTTTGCAATCTGTCGGCTTTCTTCAAAAGTCTCGGGAGCTTCTTGTTGGGAGATTTCGGTAGTGACCCGCTCACCAAGCATAGTAAAAATCAGTTCCAAGTCGTCCATGTGGTCGCGAAGGTTCTGGTTTTTCTTTGTCAAGCCTTTATACGCTTTATATTCCGATGGAGTCATACCAAAAGTAGCTTTAGAGATCTCCGCAGTCAAGATAGCGTAATCCATTTCAGAGTCTATACCACGTCGTTTCCACTCATCGGTCAAATTTTGCCTAATAGCGATACCCCGAAGCTTTTTGTCGATCCAGTCTTTAGGGTAGCCCTTCTTCTCATAAAGTTCCTTCATCCGCTCTTGCGCCAACTCGGGGTTTTCGATTTCCAGCATGCGTTCATAACCCACTTGGGCCAACCATTGTTTGAAAGGTTCCGCTTTAGGTGAGGGGATAGATTGGATAATGCGGAAAAGGCCCTTGACGTTGGCGGCTAACGTCTTTCTTTTTTTACCAGTTTCGGTTAACATTTCTACCAGGGGACAATTTGTCCCCAGGTAACTCGACAAAATCTCATCCCTTTTCCGAAGCTTTTTTAGATAATCAGTAGGATTGACACTATCTGTCAACGCTTCAACCACATCCACAACAGAGAAATACCATTGCTCTTCTTCTTCGTTCCATGCGGAACGGATTTTCTTATCTTGGAATAGTTTTATGTTGGTCATATATTTAGCTTTTTATCTATTTTTGTGTAAAACTACTAAAAAAATCCACAACAAAAACCCTTTTACCTTTTTTCTGCAAAAATAATTCTCACCCTGTTTCATAACATGAATCATCAACGCCTTTAATGAAATCGCGCCTCTTCGAGGCGCACAATCAAACTTTTTTCATATCTTTGCACACGCTTTTTTATAATAAGGCGTTAACAAAGAAACAATCCATTTTACCATGTCGTTGATACTTTTCATTTTCATCGTCCCCGCACTGTTCACCGTGCCGTTCGCCTTTTGCTGGAAACAGTTCAAGGCCGCCGGAGAAAAGAGCTTCCTTGCTTTCATCCCTTATGTCAACATCTTCGTGATGCTGAGGATCATCCGCAAACACAAGAAATTTTGGTGGTGGTTCTTCATCATCTTCCCCTATATCAACATTTTTATGCTCCTGCTGATGCTCGTCGAGCTGGGCAAGTGCTTCGGACGTTTCAAGGTGTGGGAGGAGTTCATGGCAGCCATCCTGCCTTTCATCTTCTTCCCCTTCATCGTGAAAGATGCTCCCTATCAGGACCCCGAAAAGACCAAGCGTCCCAAGAAATCGACTGCCCGCGAATGGTTCGACGCCATCGTGTTTGCCGTGGTGGCCGCCCTCATCATCCGCACCTACGTGTTCGAGGCCTTCACCATCCCCACCTCCAGTATGGAGAAGTCGCTCTGCGTAGGCGACTACCTCATCGTCAGCAAGATTCATTACGGCCCCAAACGTCCCAACACCCCCCTGTCGTTCCCCTTTGTACACAACACCTTGCCGATGAGCACCACCCGTAAGTCGTACCTTGAGTGGATCAAGTTGCCCTATCACCGCTATCCAGGCACCTCCACAATCAAACGCAACGACCCCATCGTGTTCAACTACCCTGCTGGCGACACCGTGTGCGACATCTTCCAAAGCAGCGTGAGCTACTATGACCTCATCCGCGAATACGGCCGTGAACGCGTGTGGAACGACCATGCCAACTTCGGCCATGTGATCGCCCATCCCGTCGACAAGCGCGAAAACTATGTGAAACGCCTCATCGGCATGCCCGGCGACAAGCTCCAGATCATCGACGGCGTGGTGTATATCAACGGCGAGAAAGGCTTCGAGCCCGAGAACATGCAGTTCAGCTACACCGTCACCACCACTGGCAACGGCATCAACAAGCGCATCCTCGACAAATACGACATCACCGAGGGCTACCGCGGCAACGATCCCAACGAAGCCATCCTCAACATCAGCGAGAAGGTCGCCGAGGAGCTTCGCCAACTGTCGTTCATCACCTCGGTGGAACGTAACATCACCCCCGCCGGCGAGGACCTCCGCCCTGAAATCTTCCCCCACCGTCCCGACCTCTATCCTTGGAACGTGGACAACTACGGTCCCCTGGAGATTCCCAAGGAAGGCCAGACCATATCCCTCACCCTCGAGAACCTTCCGCTATACGAACGCATCATCCATGCCTACGAGCTGCACGACTTGAAGGTGAAGGACGGCGTCATCTATATCGACGGCCAGCCCGCCACCAGCTACACCTTCGCCATGAACTACTACTGGATGATGGGCGACAACCGGCACAACTCGGCCGACTCGCGCTACTGGGGCTTCGTTCCCGAGAACCACATCGTCGGCAAAGCCGTGTTCGTATGGCTCTCGGTCGACAAGGAACGGGGTGGCATACGGTGGAAACGGATGTTCAAAATCCCTAAATAACAGACTATTATGGCAGAAAATAAGATAAGAGAGAATACTTTCAAGCCCAAACCCGCTCCCGTCGCCGACGACATTCCCATGATTGTCGACGTGCCCGAGTCCAAGCAGGCCAGCGAGAAAAAGCCCGTCGAGAAGAAGCCTGTTGAAAAAAAAGAGAAAAAGGTTGAGAAGCCCAAGAAGGCTCCCAAGGAAAAAAAGGAGAAACAACCCCGCGAGAAAGACCCGAGGATTGGCTATGTGGCAGGATTCCTGCTGCTGTGCCTCGCACTGTTCCTCACGCTGGCCTTCATCTCGTTCTTCGTCAGTTACTTTAGCGGCTCGTACCAGGAAACCGAGACGATGATCTTCGGCAAAGCCATCCAGTTCGACAACATCACAGGCAAATTCGGGGCCTACCTCTCACAAGTGCTCATCAAGGAGTCGTTTGGTCTGGGCGCCGTGTTCTTCCCCTATCTGCTGGCCGTCTTCGGCCTACGCCTCACCATCGGCTCCCGCATCAGGATGTGGCAGCTCTGGAAACATGCTATCATGCTTTTGGCTTGGGTACCCCTGCTGTTTGCCTTCATCCACTCCGTAGCTCCCAACAGCGCTTGCCAGATCTTCGGCGGCGCCGTTGGCAAGTTCCTCAACAGCAGCATCTACGAGTTTATGGGCAACTCGGGTGTAGTGCTCACCTTGGTCTTCGTGTTCTTGCTTTACCTGCTCTTTGAATACAACCTCAACGTCGACGCCATCCGCGAGTGGCGCGAGCGCAGAGCCGAACGCAAAGCCTTGAAACAGCAACAGTTGGAAAACAACCTTAACAACACTGACAACCCAGAAGACCCCAACAGCATCGTCGACTCCGATCATCCCGAAGATTTCAACCCCGACGATTACGAGGACATCCTCGATGACGAGCTGCCGCCCATCACCGTGATCCACCGCCCCGCTGAGAACACCCTCCACGAGCAGGAGAACGACCCTGATGAAGAAGACGAGTACGAGGATGAAGACGAGGGCGACCAAGGTCAAGGCATCGAGCTGGAGATCCAGGACACCCCCGAGGAGAAGACCATCCAAGAGGGTGAGGAACATCACACCATCGACACCCCATACGATCCGCATTTCGAGCTTCGCGATTACAAGTTCCCCACCCTCGACCTGCTTACCGATTACGGCGACAAACGCGCCGAGGTCAGCAACGAGGAGTTGGAGGCCAACAAAAACAAGATTGTGGAGACCTTGGGCAACTACGGCATCCAGATCGACAAGATCAAGGCCACCATCGGTCCCACCGTGACGCTGTACGAGATTGTCCCGGCTGCCGGCGTACGCATCTCGAAGATCAAAAACCTGGAGGACGACATCGCGTTAAGCCTTGCCGCCTTGGGCATCCGTATCATCGCCCCCATCCCGGGCAAGGGCACCATCGGCATCGAGGTCCCCAACAAGAAGCCTGAGACCGTTTCGATGAAGAGCGTGCTCGCCTCGGAGAAGTTCCAGAACAACAAATACGCGCTGCCTTGCGCCATCGGCAAGACCATCTCCAACGAGACCTATGTGTTCGACCTGGCCAAGATGCCCCATATTCTGATGGCTGGTGCCACCGGACAAGGCAAGTCGGTCGGCTTGAATGCCATCATTGCCTCTTTGCTTTACAGCAAGCATCCGACCGACCTGAAGTTCATCATGGTCGACCCGAAAAAGGTGGAGCTTACCCTCTACAACCGCATCGAGCGCCATTACCTGGCCAAGCTCCCCGACTCGGAAGATGCCATCATCACCGACGTGAAGCAGGTGGTCAGGACCTTGAACTCGCTCTGCATCGAGATGGACCAGCGCTACGACCTGCTGAAGGCCGCCCAGTGCCGCAACATCATCGAATACAACGAGAAATTCAAGACCCGCAGGCTGCTTCCCACCGAGGGCCATCGTTACCTGCCTTACATCGTCCTCGTCGTCGACGAGTTCGCCGACCTCATCATGACGGCTGGCCGCGACGTGGAGGCGCCCATCGCCCGTCTGGCCCAGCTGGCCCGTGCCATCGGCATCCACCTCATCATCGCCACACAGCGTCCCTCGGTCAACATCATCACCGGTTCCATTAAGGCCAACTTCCCCGCCCGTATCGCTTTCCGCGTGATCTCACAAGTCGACTCGAAGACCATCCTCGACCAAAGTGGCGCCAACCAGCTCATCGGTCGCGGCGACATGCTGCTCTCCACCGGCAACGACTTGGTGCGTCTGCAATGCGCCTTCATCGACACCCCCGAGGTGGAAGAGGTGACCAGCTTCATCGGCGAACAGCGCGGTTTCAGCGAGCCTTTCCTGCTGCCCGAGGTGCCTGAGGAGGGTGAAGGCGGCGGCGACAACGATTTCGAAGACGGCGAAGCGCGTGACCCGCTGTTTGAGGATGCCGCACGCATTGTGGTGCAGACCCAGCAAGGCTCCACCTCCATGATTCAGCGCAAGCTGAAACTCGGCTACAACCGTGCTGGACGCATCATCGACCAACTGGAAGCCGCCGGCATCGTGGGTGCCTTCTCAGGAAGCAAGTCGAGAGAGGTGAAAGTTGCCAACGAATTCGCTTTGGAACAGATTTTGAAGGACCTGGAACTCAAAGACCAAGGTATTTGACATGAAAAAGCACCTTTCCATCCTCGCAAGCATCGTCTTGCTGCTTGCCTCTAGCATCTTGTTCGCCCAGAGCGACAGCAACGCGGTAAAAAAGCTCGCGCAATCACTTCGTAACCACAAGAGCCTCGAGGTGAGCTTCACCTACCAAACCGTCGGCGACGATACCAAGCCAGAGGAAGCAAAAAAAGGAATGGCCTATTTCCAGGACAACGCCTACAAATTCATCATGGAAGACCAGCACGTCATCTCCAACGGCCAGACCAAGTGGCATTATATCGTTGAGGACGAGGAAGTGATGGTTGGCAATGCCACCGACGACGACAATCCCTATAAGATTCTCGACAAGCTCGAGAGAGACAGTTCAAGCCTCAACCCTGTCATCGACAAGAAAGGCAACCTCAAAAGCCTGGAGGTCGAGATTGACGAGGGTATCAAGCTCATCCTGAACATCGAAGAGATGAGTTACGACCACGAGTATGACGATCATTTCTTCAGCTTCGACGAGAAAGCCTATCCCAACGTCGACATCATTGACATGCGATGAAGGTGGTTTTTCTGGCACGATGGTATCCTCACAAATACGATCCGATGTTCGGGTTGTTTGTGCAGCGTCATGCCGAAGCCGCGGCGCTTTATGACGAAGTCACCGTAGTGTATGTCCACCCCGACGAGCACGCCCATCACAAATACGAGATTGAGCGCACCACGGAAAACGGCGTCGACACCATTCGCATCTATTACAAGAAGAAAGGAAAGCTCAGTTCGGCCATCAGGTATTATCGAGCTTGCCTAAAAGGCCTTGAACTCGCTGGCAAGCCCGACATCATCCATGTGCATGTGCTGACGCGGATGGGGCTGATAGCCTATCGGCAGAAGCTGCTTCATGGCACCCCCTATGTCATTACCGAGCATTGGTCACGCTACCTTACCGGCAACGACTTCAGCGGAGGACTCAGGAAAATGCTTACCCGGATGGTCGTGAAACACGCCCGATGCGTCACCACGGTGAGCGAGCTGTTGGCCCAGGCAATGCAAAACCACAGGCTAAAGAACCCTCGTTACCAATTGCTGCCCAATGTGGTCGACACCAACCTATTCAAACCCCTCCCCCATCAAAACGAGGTTCCCAAGATCATCCACGTGAGTTGTTTTGAAGATAAATCAAAGAATATCAGCGGATTACTCGACGCCATTCAATTACTTCAAAAGCAAGGCGTATCTTTTCAAACGGTTCTGATTGGCGAGGGAATGGACCTTGAGGCCATGAAGCAAAGGGCTATTGACATGGGGCTGACAGGCTGTGTGCGTTTCACAGGTCTGTTGCAGGATCAAGCTTTGGTTGACGAGTTGGCCACGGGCGACTTCTTCGTTCTTTCGAGTCATTACGAGACTGGAGGCATTGTGTTGCTGGAAGCCATGGCCTGCGGATTGCCTGTAGTGGCCACAAGAGTGGGTGCGCTACCCGAGATTGTCAACGAAAGCAACGGCCTGCTGGTGAAGCCAGGCGATGCCCAGGCGTTGGCCGAGGCCATGGAACAGTGCTGCCGCACCTATAATAATTATAAGGCTGAGGAATTAAGAAACCAGATTGTGAAGCGGTACAGCAAAGAAGTCGTTGGCCAGCTTATTCACCAACTGTATTTTTCATGATGCCGATCTTGGAACTCTCGATGAAGTTCACGATGATATCGCGGTCTTCCGATTCGGGCAGGTTTTCCTTGATGTATTGAACTGCCTGGGAGACGTTCATGCCACCGCTGTAGATGACCCGATAGATGTCCTGAATGGCGTTGATGCGTTCTTTGGTGTAGCCTCTGCGGCCCAAGCCGATGTAATTGACGCCAGCGTAGGAAACAGGATAGCCTGTACCCGTCTTGACAAACGGCGGGATGTCCTTGTTGATCATGGCGCCGCCCGAGATCATCACATGGGCGCCGATGCGGCAGAACTGGCTCACTGCGGCCAATCCACCGAGGATGGCCCAATCGTCGACGATGATATGTCCGGCCAACGAAGCCACGTTCGACATGATGACATGGTCGCCGAGGTAGCAGTCGTGCGCCACATGGGTGAATGCCATTAGCAGGCAGTCCTTGCCCACCACTGTCTTTCCAGAGGCTGCGGTGCCTTTGTTGACGGTGGCCGACTCGCGGACGGTGGTGCCGTCGCCGATATGGCAGGTGGTGAGTTCACCTTTGTATTTCAGGTCTTGGGGAACGGCTGAGATGACCGCGCCGGGGAAGATCTTGCAGTTGCAGCCGATACGCGCTCCATCCATGATGGTGGCGTTGGGGCCGATCCAGGTGCCGGAGCCGATTTCAACGTCTTCGCCTATCCAAGCGAACGGTTCAATTTTGACATCCTCTGCGATGCGGGCGTTCGGATGGATGTAGGCTAAAGGTTGGTTCATTGCAGTCGGTATTAATCCTGTTGAAGCATGGTATGTTTGATCTTACGGGCGAAGGCCGTGTTGGAGAAGTGGCCTGGCTTGTAAGCGGTGACGTGGCCTTTGATGGGTTTGCCCACCAGAGTGAGGTCGCCGATGACGTCGAGCAGCTTGTGACGGGCCGGCTCATTGTCGAAATACAGGTCCACGTTGTTGAGGATACCGCCCTCCTTGACTTCTACTTTGGGTTTCTTGAAGAAGGCTGCGATGTGGTCAAGTTCCTCGGAGGAGACGTTTTTGTTGACAAACACGATGGCGTTGGTCAGGTCGCCGCCCTTGATGAGGTTACGGCTGAGGAGGGTCTCCAATTCATGCAGGAAGACGAAGGTGCGGCAGGGAGCGATCTCGGTCTCGAAGTCCTTCAAATCGCTCAGCGAGGCGCTTTGCTTGTCCAGCACTCGGGTGTTGTATTTCACGGTGACGTCGATCTGGAAGGTATCGCAAGGCTCGATGGAGAGTTCGATGCCCAGCACCTCGTTACGGTAGGTGATGGGTTCCTTGATCACGTAGTAGTCGCGAAGGGCTTTTTGCTGCACGATGCCTGCCTCTTTCAGCACTTTCACGAATTCCTTGCTGCTGCCGTCCATGATCGGCATCTCTTCCACGTCGATGTCGATGAGCACATTGTCGATGCCCAGGCCTCTAAGCGAGGCGAGCACATGTTCAACGGTATATATTTTGACGCCGCCTTTTCCAAGCGTGGTACCTCTGGTGGTATCGATGACGTTGTCAACGTCGGCTTCGATGATTGGCTGGTCTTCAAGGTCGATGCGACGGAAGCGGATGCCCGTATTGGCCGGGGCCGGATTGAAGGTGAGGGTTCCGCACTGACGTGTGTGGAGTCCTGCTCCCGTGACACTGACTTTTCTTTTAAGCGTACACTGTTTTTCTTCCATAAGCCAAACTTGGGTTCACATTATATCTCCAAGAAAAAACGGGCAAAGATAGGGATTATTTCATTAAGTCCCAAAAAAAACCGCTCAAAGGCGGTTTTTCAGTTCATCAAGTTCTTTTTCAAGCTCTTCCAGCTTCCTTGCCATCTCGTCGATATGGCGGAAGCGGGCATTGGATTTGAGGTATTGGCGCAGAGGTTGGATGGGGGTGCCCATGAACTCCTGGTTGGGTTCTTTGATGCTGCCCATGATGCCGCATTGGCCTCCGAACTTGGAGCCGTCGGCGATATGCAGGTGACCGACAAAGCCCGACTGTCCTCCCACCACGCAATTTTTGCCGAGGTGGGTGGAGCCGCTCACGCCCACTTGGGCTGCCAGAGCCGAGTTCTCACCGACTTCGACGTTATGGGCGAGATGGATGAGGTTGTCGAGTTTCACGCCTTTATGCACATGGGTCGAGCCCATGGTGGAGCGGTCGATGGTGGTGTTGGCCCCGATCTCCACGTCGTCGTCGATCATCACGTTGCCTACCTGTGGAATCTTCTCATAGTGGCCATCCTCTTGGGGAACGAAGCCGAAACCGTCGGCGCCGATGACCGCACCGGCATGGATGATGCAGCGCTGGCCCACCACGGTATTGCGGTAGAGGCGCACGCCTGGGTACAGGACTGTATTGTCGCCGATGACACATCCGTCGCCGACATACACCTGGGGATAGAGCTTCACGTTGTTGCCGATGGTGACGTTTTCACCCACGAAGGCAAACTCGCCGAGGTAGAGGTTGTCGCCGCATTTGGCCGTTGACGAGACGAAGGCCATGGAGGACACCCCTTTCTTGTCTTGCGACATCTGGTCGTAGAAGGCCAGCAGCTTGGCAAACGAGGCATAGGCGTCGTCGACCCGGATCAAGGTGGCGGCGATAGGTTTGTCGGCCACGAAGTCCTTGTTAACGATGACCACCGACGACTGGGTCTCATAGATATAGGGGATGTATTTCGGGTTGGCCAGGAAGCTCAACATGCCGGGAGCGCCTTCCTCGATCTTGGCCACGTTCCAGACCTCGGTATTGGGGTTGCCTTCGACGGTGCCATTGAGCAAGGCTGCGATTTGGGAAGCTAAAAATTTCATCGTTAGAAATCAGATTTCGTTAAACTCTTTCTTCAGCATGGCGACGGCCTGTTCCACGAAGGGGTTGGGCACAGCCACCAAAGCCTGGGCGACCATAACAACATCCGTGCCAGCCTCAGTTTTGTCGAAGGTGGCGTTGATCTGTCCCACCAGTTCTTCCTTGGCTTGGCGCACGGCATCCCAAGTCTCGTTCCTCACATAGAGTTGCTGTGCCATATTGTGTTCGAACTCTTCTTCCACATTTTGCAACAGGGCGATGTGGAAGGCCTCTTTGGTGACGCCGGGGGCATACACTCTTTTCACCAGCACAGGCAGCTGGGAACGTTCGAGAAAGAGCAACAGGCGTTCGCAGGCTTGGATCTTCAGCGGGACCACCATCTTGGCGGTGGCGATGCGCATCTCCGACTTGGTCTTGAGGCGGTAATCCAGATCCTTCAACTTCATTTTTCGGTTGAGAAAGTAACCCATAATGATCAGATTTGGGGCAAAGGTAAGAAAAGAAGTCAGAAGTCGGAAGTCAGAAGAAAGATTTTTGTATCTTTGCAGACTTTATTTTTGAAATCAACAATTTAAAAAACACATAATCATGAGCGAAATCATCCTCTCCAACAGAGTTCTGAACATGGCCGAGTCAGCCACTTTGGCCATGACCAACAAGAGCCGTGAGCTAAAGGCCCAGGGCATCGACGTTATCAGCCTGAGCATCGGCGAACCCGACTTCAACACCCCTGAGACCGCCAAGCAAGCCGGTATCGACGCCATTAATGGCAACGACACCCACTACCCGCCTGTTCCCGGCACCCCTGCCCTGCGCAAAGCCATTGCCGAGAAGCTAAGACGCGACAACGGCCTGGATTACAAGGACACCGACATCCTGGTCTCCAACGGTGCCAAGCAAGCCATCAACAACGTGCTGTTGGCCATCCTCAACGACGGTGACGAGGTCATCATCCCCGCCCCGTTCTGGGTATCGTATCCCGAGATGGTGAAGCTGAGCGGTGGCGTGCCCGTCATCATCAAGACCGACATGGCCCATGACTTCAAGATTACCGCTGAGCAGCTCGAGAAAGCCATCACGCCCAAGACCAAGGCATTGATGATCAACACCCCCTGCAACCCCAGCGGAAGCGTGTTCACCAAGGCCGAGCTCACCGCCATCGCCGAGGTGCTGAGAAAATATCCCAATATCGTCGTCATCTCCGATGAGATCTACGAGTTCATCCAATACGAGCACAAGCACGAGAGCATGGGCCAGTTCGAGTTCCTGAAGGACCGTCTGGTCATCGTCAACGGCGTGGCCAAGGGCTATGCCATGACGGGTTGGCGTATCGGCTACATTGCCGCTCCGCAGGCCATCGTGAAGGCCACCAACAAAATCCAAGGCCAGATCACCTCTGGTATCTGCACCATCGCCCAGGCCGCTGCTGCCAAGGCCATGGAGCTTTGCCCTGAGAACTCGACTGAGATCCAAAACATGCTGAAGAACTTCCGCGAGCGCCGCGACACCCTCGTGAAGCTGATGAACGAGATCCCCGGCGTGGAGTGCAACACCCCTGCCGGCGCCTTCTATGTGTTCCCCGAGGTGAAGTCGTATTATGGCAAGACCGACGGCGAGACTGTCATCAAAGGCAGCGACGACCTCTGCATGTGGCTGCTTTACAACGCCCATGTGGCTTGTGTAGCTGGCAAGTCCTTCGGCAACGACGACTGCATCAGACTGTCGTACGCCACCTCCTTGGACAAGCTTGTCGAAGCAGCCAGGAGAATTAAAGAGGCTTTGGCGAAGCTAAAGTGAGGAGTGAGGAGTGAGAAGTGAGGAGTTAGAGCGGTTCAACAGCTTAAAAGCACTCATTGTAGGCGACGTGATGATCGACGCCTACACGAAGGGTGTGGTCGAGCGCATGTCGCCCGAAGCCCCCGTGCCGATTGTGAACCTCAAGGAGCGTTTCGATCGGTTGGGAGGCGCCGCCAACGTGGCGCTCAACCTCAAGGCTTTGGGCGCCGAGCCGATCGTGTGTTCCATCATTGGCGATGACGAGTCAGGAAAGAAGCTCATCCAACTGATGAAAGACCATGGTCTGGAAGTCAGCGGACTGGTGAGCAGCAACCGTCGCAGGACCACGGTAAAGCACCGCATCCTCGATGGATTCCGCCAGCTGCTCCGCATCGACGAGGAGGACACTTTCGACCTGACTTATGTGGAGGAATCCATCCTGACCTTCATGGTCAAGAAAACCATCGAAGAGCATTCCGTGGATGTGGTGGTGCTCCAAGACTACAACAAAGGCGTGCTCACAGAGGCCTTGATCAAGAGCATCATCGCCCTATGCCAGGAGCGTTCCATCCCTGTAGTCGTCGACCCCAAGAAGAAAAATTTCTTTGCCTATCGTGGCGCGACCCTCTTCAAGCCCAATGCCAAAGAGCTCCGCGAGGGTCTCGGCGTCAGCGTCGAGACCCTTGAGGAGCTGCAAGCGGCGATGCTCAAGCTCCAGGAACGCATTGACAGCCGGCACCTGATGGTCACTTTGTCCGACAAGGGTGTGATGATGCTACATAGAGGCGAGTTCCATCATCTCCCTGCCCATCCCCGTGAGATTGTGGATGTGTCGGGTGCTGGCGACACCGTGCTGAGTGTGGCCGCGTTGGCGGTAGCTCTTGGCTATGCCCCTGAGACCATCGCCCAGCTCTCGAACATCGCCGGCGGGCTGGTATGCGAGCAGATGGGGGTAGTTCCCATCGACAGGAAGAGATTTGCCGAAGAGGTCAAACGCATCTGCCATGAATGACCAGAACGCCGTCACTGAGATGTTCGACGGCATCTCGTCACATTATGATTTCCTGAACCATTTGCTTTCGTTCGGCATCGACAGAAGGTGGCGAAGGAAGACTTCCAAGCGGGTTGCCAAGCGGCATCCAATGGAGATTCTCGATGTGGCCACCGGCACTGCTGACCTTGCCATCAGGATGGCCAAGGACATGCCCGATAGTGTGATCCTCGGCATCGACCTCTCCAAAAAAATGTTGGAACTGGGAGAAGAGAAAATCCAAAAAAAGAACCTCACCCGACAAATCCATCTTCAAGCCGCCTCTGCTTTAGCGATACCTTTCCCTGACAACAGTTTCGATGCGGTGACGGTAGCCTTCGGGGTGCGCAACTTCAGCGATTTAAAGGCTGGTCTTCGCGAAATGGTAAGGGTTTGTCGCGACGACGGCATGATCGCTATTCTGGAGTTCTCCTATCCCACCAATGGTTTGGTAAAAAGGTTATATCGATGGTATTCTCGGCGATGCATTCCGAGAATCGGTCGAAAAATAGCGAAACACCCCACTGCCTATAGTTATCTTCCCTCATCGGTGGAGGCTTTCCCTTCGGGCGAGGCTTTCGAAACCATCCTGAAGGAGGTCGGTTTAATCGACACCGGCAGGAAAGCTTTCAGCGGAGGCATTGCTACCCTCTATTATGGTTTTGTGCCGATAAACAGCCATCCCATACAATAAAACGCGCATGGCCTCGTTATTTGAATTTAAAATGAACACTGTGAAGAAAACCCTCAAGATAGCATTACTCCTCTTTCTTGCTGCCGTTTGCGCCATTGAAGTGCAGGCTCAACAGCGGCGCAAGGTGATTTATCTGCAGAACTACGACAAGGCCCCATACCATTTCGGGTTCCTGCTCGGAGCCAATTTCATGGATTACAACCTCATTTTGAAGGAAAACTACCAAGACGAGGTTTACACCAATTTCCAGGATCTGCCTACTGCCACAGGCGACTCACACAGCAACATCCCCATTTCCGAGGCCAACTTCGTAAGTTATCAGATCATCGGAATGGAGCGCGACACCTTGAGTTGGGCGCTTCACAACATTCCCCGTGTAGGTTTTTCGGTAGGTGTGATTGGTGACTTACGCATCACCGACTTCCTCAACCTTCGACTCATGCCCACTTTCAGCCTGAGCGAGATCAACTACCGTTACAAGCTCCAGATCAACCAAGTTGACGGTCCCCTGGTACTGTCGCGTCGTTCGCACAACCCTTACCTGAGTTGCGTAGAGTTCCCATTGCATTTGAAATACCGTTCGAAACGCTATAACAACATTGCCGCCTACTTGATCGCAGGCGCCAACCCGAAGCTTTATTTCTCGTTCAAGAAGCAGAATGAAGACTACAACTGGCTGAAGTCGAAGGCATTCGACCTGGCTGTCGAGATCGGCACCGGCTTCGACATTTATAACCAATGGTTCAAGATGGGAGTGGAATTCAAGTTCTCGTTTGGCATGTTGCAGGCCATGGATGCTCAGGAGAACCAGAAATTCTATTATGGCAAGCCTCTCGAAGGCTTTAAAAACAAGCAATTCCAGCTTTCGTTCACCTTCGAATAAAAAAATTTCAAGGTTTTTGTTGGTGGTATTGGAAAATTGTGTAATTTTGCACCGTCAAATTTTGACACGAAGTGGTCTCTTCGTCTAGTCTGGTCAGGACGTCAGGTTTTCATCCTGGTAACTCGGGTTCAAATCCCGGAGAGACTACATATTAAAGCGAATCCCTAACTGACAATCAAGCAGTTAGGGATTTTTCTTTTCAATGCATTTCATTATTCAATTACCTTATAGAATTTATCCTGGGCAGTACGCAAGATCTTCAAAAGTCTGGGGATCAAGTCATCCAAGTCAGGATCGGAATCCATCATGATTTCAGTGGCACACCACACACTATTGCCTGCTATGGTAAGTTTGACGACCTTGGTGGTCTCGTTCACTTCATTCATCGCTTCGAGCACAGCCAAACGGTTGTCATCAGTGACATCGTAAATGCGAGGCATGGTAAGGTTGATGAACTGTGCGTCCTCATCGTTATTGAAAAAAAGATAGTTCCGCATCTCATACTTAAACCAGATGTTGTCTTTGCTGTCATACTCAGGCACAAGCCCTTGGCGTCTCAGGTAATTGAATACCATTTCCGATGTTTTCATAGCTATTGTTTTTTATGTGTTGATCATTTAAAGAGCACTTCCCTTATCGGGTTAATTGCGCAAATATATAAAATTTCTTTTATTTTCGTATTTTTGCCCCCTAAAACCATCGAAACAAGAAGACGCTTCGCCATGAAAAAGCTTCAAGTCATCGTCAGCGACCAATACAATCCGTACCTGAACCTTGCGGTGGAGACCTGGCTCACCGACCATCAGGAGGAGGGTGTGGTGACGATGTATCTGTGGAAAAACGAGCGCACGGTGGTCATCGGGTTAAACCAAAACCCCTTCTCGGAATGCGACGTGAAACGGTTGAATGAGGAAGGTGGACATTTGATGCGGCGGCGCACTGGCGGCGGCGCGGTCTACCACGACCTCGGCAACCTCAACTTCTCGTTTATCGCCGACAAGCAGGATTATGATGTCCGCCGACAACAGTCGGTCATCCAGGAAGCCTTGAGGCACTATGGACTGGAAGCCGAAATCTCAGGCCGCAACGACCTCACCTGCCAGGGACGCAAATTCTCGGGCAATGCCTTTTACAACGGCACTGTCAACAACTTGCACCACGGCACCATCTTGATCAAAACCGATAGCGAGATGATGCAGCGCTACCTCACCGTCAACCAGGCGAAACTGCAGAAACATGGTGTGCAAAGTGTCCGCAGCCGCGTGGTCAACCTGTCAGAGTTGGCCGATGTCACCTCGGAAAACATTGCCCAGCCCTTGATTGAAGCTTTCGAGAGCGTCTATGGAATGAAAGCCGAACAGGTCGATTTCAAAGTCCTTGCCGAGCTGGCCGAAGTCCAGGAGACCGTCAAACACATCACCTCGCACGAGTACCTCTACGCCAAGTGGGAACATTTCAAAGCGGTCCGCCAGGGCCAGTTCCCCTGGGGCAATGTGGAAGTCGGATTCGAGGTGGATACCGAGACTCAAGCGATCAAAGATGTAATCATCGCCACCGACAGTCTCAACACTGAAATCACCGATATCTGCCGCGATATCATCCATCTTATTTACCAGTAAAACCTCTCACCTATGAAATATTTCCTTTTGCCTTTCGGATGCCAGATGAACCTCAGCGACACGGAGCGTGTTAGGACCGTGTTGCAACAGATGGGTTATGAGCCCACCGACAACGAGGAGGAAGCCAACATCCTTGGCATCGTGGCCTGCTCGGTGCGACAGAAAGGCATCGACAAGGTGTATGGGCGTATCGAGAAATGGAACGCCATGAAGCATCGCAAGAGCGTGATTACTTTCGTTTCCGGATGCATTCTCCCAGCGGATAGGGTCAGGTTTTTGAAGCTCTTCGACCTGGTGTTCACCATGAACGAGCTGCCGCAGCTGCCTGAGATGATCCGTCAGTACGGCGTGGTCACCCCGATGAAAGAGGTGAATCCCTCGGCCAACATGGAGCCTTTCTGGGACATCAACCCACTACGCGCCTCCAGCTTCGAGGCCTACATCCCCATCCAGAACGGATGCAACAACTTCTGCACCTACTGCGCGGTGCCCTACACCAGGGGACGTGAGGTTTCCAGGCCTTCGGAGGAGATCCTGAACGAGGTGAAAGAATTGGTGGAAAAGGATTACAAAAGCATCACCCTGCTGGGGCAAAACGTCAACTCCTACGGCTTGGACAAGAAAGGGGCTGAGATCAATTTCGCGGAGTTGCTTCGGAGGATTGGCGAGTATGGGAAAGCCTCAGGCAAGGAGTTCTGGGTGTATTACACCGCCCCGCATCCCCGCGATATGGAAGACGAGATCATCGAGGTGATGGCCCAGTACGACTGCCTCGCCAAGCAAATCCACATCCCCATCCAGTCGGGCGACGACGTGATGCTGCAACGCATGAACCGTCACCATAACCTGGAACGTTACCGCCATATCATCCAGACCATCCGCCGGGTGCTTCCGACGGCCACCATCTTCACTGACATCATCGTGGGCTTCACCCACGAGAGCGAGGAGGAGTTCGAGAACACCCGCAAGGCCATGGAGGAATTCAAATACAACATGGCTTACATCGCCCAGTACAGCGTGCGCGAGGGCGCCGTGGCCTCCAAATGGGAGGACGATGTGCCCAAGGAAGTGAAACGCCAGCGTTACCATCGCCTCACCGAAGAATTAATGAAGCACTCATTAATATATAATCAGGCTCTGGTCGGCACCACCGTGAAGATGCTGGTCGAGGACTACGACCGCAAGGGCGGTTACCTCACCGGCCACACCGAGGGCAAGATCGTGATTCGGTTTGCTTCGCGCGACGAGAGCCTCATCGGGCAGATTGTCAACGTGAAGGTGACTTCGGCTTCACCCTTATCCATCGAAGGCGTCCTATGAGAATTGCTTTCAAGACATTGGGTTGCCGGGTGAACCTCTTTGAGACCGATGCGTTGGCATCGCGTTTCAAGGCAGGTGGCTACGAGGTGGTGGACTCGGGCGAGGCCGATATCTTCGTGGTGAACACCTGCACCGTGACCAACACCAGCGACCAGAAATGCCGGCAAGCCATCCATCAGATCCGCAGAAAGAATCCCGGGGCTTTGGTGGTCGTCACCGGTTGCATGGTCAATCACCGCAAGCAGGAGCTAATTGAAGAAGGCATTGCCGACTATGTCATCGACAACGAGCGGAAGTCGGCCATTTATGATATCGTGGAGGAGCACTTCAAGCGCGGTTGTAGCGATCCAGAGGGTTACGACCGGGATTTGTTCAGCTACCAGCCAGCCTTCGACACCTTCCACACCCGCAGCCTCATCAAGATCCACGACGGATGCAACAACTTCTGTTCCTACTGCATCATCCCCATGGTCAGGGGGAGGTCGACCAGCCGTCCCGCCGAGGACATCTACCGCAACATCCGCGAGGTCGTCGACCACGGGTTTAAGGAAATCGTGCTGACCGGCGTCAATATGGGGCGTTACAAGGACGGCAACACCAACTTCGAGACTTTGGTGGAGCACATTATTAATATGGAAGGCGACTTCCGTGTAAGGGTCTCCTCCATTGAACCCGACCAGTTCAGCGACCGGTTTTTGGAATTGTTCCAACACGAGAAGTTGGCGCCTCACATGCACATCTGCCTGCAGAGCGGCTCGGAAGACACTCTGAAGCGAATGCACCGTTTTTATTCCGCCGAACAGTTCCGTGAGATGTGCCAAAGAATCAAGACGTTTCGTCCGGATTTCAATCTGACAACCGACATCATCGTAGGTTTTCCGGGAGAGACCGATGCTACCTTCCAGGAGAGCTGCGACTTTGCCAGGGAGATCGGTTTTAGCCATATCCACACCTTCAAATACTCGAAGCGCACAGGAACCAAGGCGGCGGTGATGCCCGACCAAGTGCCCGAAAGCGAGAAGAGTCGCCGCAGCGAGGTGATGCGTAGCATCTCGTTGGAAAACAAGCTCAAGTATTTTGAGCTGATGAAGGGCAGGACTCAACAGTTGTTAATTGAACGGATTGACGCCAAAGGCATCGCTCGCGGATACGGGGAGAATTACCTCCCGATACAGGTTCAGGGAGACGGTTTGGAGAAGAACACCTTCGTGGAGGTGACCTTGGAAGAGATTTTGAACAAAGACAACGAGGATAAAATGGTATTTTCCGGCCGGTGAGAACGCCTTAAAAACAAAAAATTCTCAAAAATAATTGTGCGTATCAAAAAAAGTCGTAATTTTGCAGCCCGAAAAGAAAAGAAGAATTAAAAGAGATAATTAGAAAATGGCAAACCACAAATCTTCACTCAAACGTATCCGTCAAACTGAAAAGAGACGTCTGCACAACCGTTACTATGCCAAATCCATGCGTAACGAAGTCAGAAAATTCAGAACCCTTACCGACAAGACCGAAGCCGAAAACCAGCTGCCGAAGATGTACTCCATCATCGACAAGGTTGCCAAGCGCGGCATCATCCACAAGAACAAAGCCGGTAATCTGAAGTCCAAGCTCTCGAGATACACCGCCAAGTTGGCTTAATAGAGTTTTTTCATCATAATGTTGGCCTCCTCTAAGCGATTAGGGGAGGTTTTTTTGCTATGAGCAGACGCAAAACCATCAAAAGTTGGGCGGTCGACGACCGTCCCCGGGAAAAGATGATCAGCAAAGGCCGAGGGACCTTGAGTAACGCTGAGCTCATCGCCATCCTGATTGGATCGGGCAACGGTGAGTTGTCGGCCGTGGAGCTGGCCAGACAGGTGCTTGACAGCGTGGGCGACAACCTCTACGACCTCTCGAAGCTCAGCATCGACGAGATGAAGCAGCACAAAGGCATCGGCGAGGCCAAAGCCGTAAGCATTGCCGCCGCCCTCGAACTGGGTCGCCGTTGGAGCGTCACCTCGCCCGAACAGCGCAAGTCGATCAACAACAGCCAGGAGGCTTACGAGAGTTTCCTGGCCCTCATCGACGACCCAACCAAAGAGCATTTCCTGGTGGCTTACCTCAACCGTGGCAACAAGGTGATCAAGGTGGAACGCATCAGCACCGGAGGTCTCTCAAAGACCTTGGCCGATCCCAAGGTCATCTTCAAGAACGCCCTTTTGAAAGAGGCCACCGCCCTCATGCTTTGCCACAACCACCCCTCGGGCATGGCACGACCTAGCGGTGAGGACAAACAACTCACGAAAAACCTCATCGCTGCTGGAAAAATTTTTGACATTGACGTGCTTGACCACATCATTATCGGAGAAAATTCGTATTTTAGCTTCGCCGAACATGGCATGATGTAATTGAACATGAAGATAGTCACCGTCATCGGGGCCCGTCCCCAAATCATCAAGGCAGCCGCACTGAGTCGAGCCATCCGTGAGCATTATTCCGACCGGATACAGGAAGTCATTGTACACACTGGTCAACACTATGACGACAACATGTCGCAGGTGTTTTTCGACGAGTTGGGCATCCCCCACCCCGACTACAACCTGCATGTAGGCTCGGCCACCCACGGCGTGCAAACCGCCAAGATGATCGAAGGCATCGAACAGATCCTCATGGATGAAAAGCCCGATTTTATCGTGCTTTACGGTGACACCAACTCCACCTTAGCCGGCGCTGTGGCTGCTTCCAAGATTCATGTGCCTGTCGTCCACATCGAAGCCGGGCTGCGCTCGTTCAACAAGAGCATGCCCGAGGAAATCAATCGCATCGTGTGCGACCACTGCTCCACCCTGCTCTTCACCCCCACTCGGGCCGGTCTAGACAATCTTGTACGCGAGGGTTTCCCCATAGACAACGTAGGGCCTTATCACATCGACAACCCCAAGCTGTACCATTGCGGGGACATCATGTACGACAACAGTCTGCATTTTTCGGGCATTGCCGAACAGAAGTCAGATGTGCTGAAACGCCTTGGACTGGAAGGGAAGCCTTACGTGCTGGCCACCCTGCACCGCGACAGCAACACTGACCAACCCGAACGGCTCAACGCCATATTGGATGCTTTCACGGCACTCTCCAAGGAAATCACCCTGGTGCTACCCATGCATCCTCGCACACGCAAGCAAGCATCTGGTTTCCAAGCTGATAACATCATTGTCACCGCGCCCGTGTCGTTCCTGGAGATGATCCAGTTGGAGAAGCACGCCCAGCTCATTCTCACCGACTCGGGCGGAGTGCAAAAGGAGTCTTACTTCTTCCAGAAGCCCTGTGTCATTTTAAGACCCGAGACAGAATGGGTAGAAATCGTCGAAACCGGCGCTGCCACCTTGGCGGATGCCGACACCAATAAGATACTGACTGCCAGCAAGTGTTATTTACAGCAGCCTCCTGTTGATTTCCCGGCGGTTTTCGGTGACGGACACGCGGCGGAATTCATGCTTGAAAAGATGTGTTCCGTCATCTTCCCGTAAGGTGGTGTTGCCCAGGACTTCAATCTCCACAGGGATCACGGGGTTGAAGTGTTCGTTTTTCTTGTTGCGGTCACAGCCCATCAGCAGAAAGACTGCCAGCATCAGGTTGATGATGAGCAAATTTTTATTCATATAATTAAAATATTTCAAATATAAGATTCACAAACTCCAGGTACGCTGCTGTTCCTGCCAAGTCCGAGAGCGCTTCGGCGAGGGAATGGTAATACCAGGCGATATCTTCTTTGCCGTTAGGGGCGTGGAAGCGGTTCCAGAGCTGGTCGCCCATCACACGATAGTCGGCGGCAAGGGTCCGTATGTTGGAGAGTTTGTCGCCCATGGCCACCACTTTGCTGTCATAGGGTGCATTGGCGAGTTGGGCGAGCTGGGCTTCTTTTCGTTCGTGCCACGGCAGGTCGTCGGGCACAGGTGCGGTCTCATGTTGCACCAAGTCGGCCACACGGTCGCCGAATTCACGGCGAATCTCATCGATGGTTACGCTGGTATCTTCCACGGTGTCGTGAAGCATCGCTGCCGCCAGCATCTCAGGGTCGTTGGTCATGGAGGCCACGATGCAGACGGCTTCCATGGGATGGATGATATAGGGATAGCCTTTGCCGCGACGTTCGGTGCCGCCGTGGGCTCGGGTGGCGAAGATGACCGCACGGTCGAAGAGGTTGGTATCCAATGGGTTGTTCATAGCATTATACCAGATTAATCTTTTGCGCTTGTTCGTACACGCGTTGGGCCCGTTGCTCGTTATAGCTGCTATCGCCGTAAACCAGGCCAAACAGCCGTAGAAGTCCGGCCTCGCCGAAGCCTTGTTTCAGGATGGCGACGATGCAGAGGTTCTGAAGGGCTACCGAGCAGGCCACGATATCGAGTCCCGTGCCGGCCAGTTGAAGGAGTGCCAGTTGGTAGGCCCCTTCGCTGTATTCATTGCGGAAGCGCTCAATATCGCCGATGGTCTTCATGCCCAGCAGGTAAAACACTTTAAAGTAGGGCATCAGGGAGTCTTCGTAGAGTTCCGCTTGGTTGATGGCGGCAATTTTTTCCGCCAGGCGGTGGAAGGGCTTCAGCTCGAGGTAGCTACGGAAGGTATCGCCGTTGAGTGGCACTTCGTTGAAGTTGCCCGAGGCCACCAGCGACTGCACATTACGGCGATAGTCGTTGATTTCGCGTCGGATTCGGCTGAATTGTTCATCGACGAGTTCGAGCATCCCTGCCAGGCGACCCATGTTGCGTTGGTATTCCACAGGGATTTCCACGTCGCTCTTGTAGCCCATGTCGTGATACATGTTGGCCCACACGTGCTGCAAGGTGCTGCGCATCTGGAGTTCGAAGCGGATTTGGTTCAGTTCGGGCATTTCCGGATCGAAAAAGAGCTCTTTGGGGATGCGGCACACGTAGTGAAGCGACAGGTAGCCGAAGCGGTCGGTTTCAAGCATCTTGCGTTTGTCGACCGAGTTCTCCCAATCGATGTGGAACTGTTTCTCCACCAGGGCTGAGATGAGGTCGACCTCGTCGCTGTAGTAGGTGATGATGCGGGCGCCGACGATGTCGGTGATATCGTCGAGGGTGCGGTATTTATACCCTTTGAGTTCGAGTTTCCCTGTAAGGCTCTTTTCGGTTTTGACGCGTGCTTCGAGGCCTGAGACGAGGATATTGTGATCGTCGAGGCAGCGACGCAGTTGGTTGAGGACGACCTCCTGGAGCCGTTCGAACACCGGTAATTGGGAGCGATACTCCTCGAGTATCATCTCGCTGTGCATATCGAGCCTCATAGTATGGTGATGATGTTTGAGAAACCGGTGATGTCGAACACTTCCTTGACCATGGGGTTCATGTGACGCAGTACCATCTGGCCTCCTTTGGCGTTCACGCTTTTCTGCAGCATCAGGAAGGTGCGCAGTCCTTGCGACGAGGTATATTCCAGGCCTGAGCAGTCGATGTCGATATCCTTGGGTCCCCCTTCCATGAGCGGCATGAGGTCATGCTGGAACTGTTCGGCATTCGTAGTGTCGATGCGGCCTTTGACTTCCACCAAGGTTTTTTCCAATTGTTTATTAATGATTACTTCCATAGTGTTAGCTGTTTTCGATTTTTTTGGTCATGGTCAGGATGTTGTTGCCATCCTCATAGCGATAGCTGATGGTATCCATCAGTTTTTTACAAAGGTAGATGCCCAGTCCGCCGATGTCACGGTCTTCGGCCTTTGCGGTGATGTCGGGTTCGGGTTGCTCCAGTGGGTTGAATGGAATGCCTGCGTCGCGCAGTTCAATGGTGAGCAGCAGTGAGTCGTGGTCGAGGTTGGTCCCGGCCTCGAGCCATCCGATGCCGCCGTCGTAGGCATAGCGCACCACATTCTCGACGGCTTCTTCGATGGACAGTTGCAGCTTGAATCGCAGGGCCTCGTCGGAGGGCATATCGGGCGATGCCATCAGGAAATTGATGATCTCGCTACTTTTGTCTTTGATCGGGTTGAAACGTTTTTTCATTGTTTAATCAAATCTTTATATAAGGCTAGGCCCTTCAATGTCAAAAGGTATTTCTGTCGGGGATGGCGGGGCTTTTCGGGATAAAGAAGACGGACAAAGCCTTCGGTGATAGCTGGATTTAGATTATACTCCATAAAATTCATTCGGTCTTTCAACCCCACACTTTCCATCATTTCCTTTATACTACATTGCCTATAACCAATAATACTTACCAAACGAATAATTAATTGATTATCTGTACTAAACTTATCCTTTACTTGTCCTTTTGTTGTTCTAAACTTGCGGGGCACCTGAGTCGTACTTGAGGGGGTGCTTGAGGGGGTACTTGAGGGGGTACTAAACGAGTATTCGTCAGGTAACTGTTGGCTTTCTGACATTTTCCATTCTTCTGGCGGATTAATAACCATGTAACGGTTCTTCAGAGTATTGTTCTCGCCAAGCATGAGGTTGCGGAAAAAACGCACCAAGAACACCGGCTCATAGTTGACTTCTTTTGCCAAATTACGGTAATTGGCGCGAACAAGGGCGTTACGGAAATACCAGGAATGTTGTTCAAACATGTCGTTGTTGACGTCAAATCCCAACGACCTCATGTATTTGATAGTAAAGACAGCTGTGGTTCGCGTGTTTCCTTCGGCAAAAGGATGTATTTGCCACAGACCGGCGATAAAACCCGCCAGATGTTCCACTATCTGATCTCTATTCAGACCAGAATAGTCAAATATACGTTCCTGGTCAAGGTCATATTGGATGGTCATCCGTAAATCCTGCCAACGTGAATATTGAACGGTATCTCCTCGTAGGACCCACTCTTTCTTGGTGATATCATAATCACGAAAACGACCAGCGTGTTTGAATACTCCATCAAAGATGGCCTTGTGGACAGCGGCAAATCCGGCAACACTAAAGGTAAATGCATCCGTTTGGAGAAGCTTTGATATGTTGCCGGAAACCTCGTCTGCCTCTTGTTTATCGTCATCATCAGGCTCGCGTAATGCCTTTGTCTGATAATAGGTCTTGACAAGTTGACGCGCCTCATCAACGGTAATCTCACCTTCGATATTCCTGCGAGCAGTTTCTTGCAAGTATTGTGATGTCATCAGGCCATCTACCGCCTGTAGGCCAATGGCCACACGCCAAGCATCGGCACGCTCTCTTTGGTCAGGCATTCCTTGCCGGATATATTCGTCGAAGTTGATATACAAGGGCTTATCGCTCATCACCAAGTAACCTTATTCTTTCCGCAAATATACAAAACAATTCGATTTCATCTTTCTTTTGTTTTCCATTACAAACTTTTTTTCATAGTTTTGTATCCTCAACAAGGAAAACCATGGAAGCCATCAAGATTTCACTAAACGACTACATCCTATCGGGCGGCGGCGCCAACGGCGAGAGCTACGACCACAAGACCGATCCTTCGGTGATGCTAAAACTCTATTTCCCTGGCAAGATCCAGCAGCCATTGGACGAGATGATGCTGGCCCGCAAGGTTTACGCCATGGGCATCCCCACTCCTGAGCCCGGTGAGTATGTGGTCACTGAGGACGGCCGGTATGGGATCAGATTCAAGCGGATTTTGGGCAAGACCTCCTATTCGAGGGCCACGGGTGACCATCCCGAGAAGGTGCAGCAGTTCGCCGAGGAGTTTGCTCAGCTATGCTTGCAGCTACATGCCACGCACGTCGACACCACGCAATTCGAGAATGTGAAGGATCGCTATTACCGCCTATTGAGCGACAATCCGTTTTTCACCACGGACGAGAAGGAAAAACTCCGCAAGTTTATCGCCAGTGTTCCCGACGAGGACACGGCCATCCACGGCGACCTCCAATATTCCAACGCCATTTTTGTCGGCGATCAGCGGTATTTCATTGACTTGGGTGATTTCTGCTACGGCAACCACCTGTTTGACGTAGGCATGGTTTATCTCTGCTGCTGCCTGTCCGACGAGGCCTTCATCAAGGAGACCTTCCACATGGACAAGGCCACTGCGGTGAAGTTCTGGAAGTGCTTCGCCCCTGCCTATTTCGGCAAGGACCGCTCTCTCAAGGACATCGAGGCTGAGATTCGGCCTTTCGCCAGCCTAAAGACCCTCATCGTGGAGCGCGACACCAAGCGGCCGATGCCGGAGCTCCGGGTGGGGTTGGAAGGGATTCTTTAGTGCCCTTTCAAACTATCGAGCTGTTGGCCGAGCTCTTGGAAAGAAAAGAGGCCTTCCGATCGGAAAAGAAACAGTATTGTCGTGTATGATCACTTATTTTTTGCGTTTCTTCAAAGCGTAGGCTGCGCCCATGCCAGCGAGGAGCAGGATGCCGCTGCCCACGGGGACGCCATTCTGGTCGGTGCCGGAGCCGTGGGTGGTGGGCAGGATGAGGGAACCGCCGACGGAGCGGGTCCAATCTTGGGTGGAGTTCCAGTATGTAGGACCCCAGTCGGTGTAGGTCTCGCCGATGCGGCCGTAGCCGAACATGCCTCCTTGTGCCGAGGCACCAAGGCTGATTCCAAGAACGATTGCGATGATAATTGCTAATTTTTTCATTTTATGATTGGGTTTTATTAGATTTACGGATGGTATCATTTCACGACGACTTTTTGGACTCTTTCACGGTCACTGGCAATCAAACGTAACAGGTACATGCCGGCGTTGAGGCCTTCGATGCTGATATGTTCGTTTGTATGGTAGGACTTGAGCACACGACCTGTGAGGTCGACCACCTGTATCACGCTGTTGCCTTCTACACCGACAAAGATGAGTTCGCCATTGCTGATGAAAGCGAAATCGTCATGGCCTTCGCTGCCGAGGTTGGCGTCGTTGGCTACGAAGACTAACCTGAAGCGCGAAGCGTAGTCGCTCGTTCTACCCGTGAAGGTGTAACTCGGCGCTTGCAGCAAATCCACATCGGCTCCTGTGAGATTGTCAATCAGGTGCAGGTATGCCATTTCCACGCCTTCGGGATTCACCGTCAGCGTATAGGAACCGTTTTCAGCAGCCTTGAAGCACACCGGCACCTCGCCGCGCTTGTCGCTGAAGGCGATGGCATAGTCCTTGTCATCTTTGGGCAGGTAGATGTTGGCACCCTGCTGTCCGAAGTAGAACTTGCCCAGCTCGGAGCCTTCGTTGAAGCTCACGATGGCGTTGTCGATGGTCTTATTACCGGCGTCTCCACGGGTATCCACCGTCTGGGCCAAGGCAATTTGCAGGTTGCCGTTGTTGTGTGAGGCTCCATCAGGGTTAGGGGCTGTGGTGCTGAAGGTGACGTTCTCGCTGCCTTCCACTTCCACTATCACACCATAGTGTGGTGGAATGGCGGTTGCGATGGATTGTGCATCGGCCAGAATGGCTGAGCCGTCATCGTTCAACTTGTAGTAAGGCTTGTCGACGTAGGCTTTCACAATGAACGGGTTACCCACAAGGTTGAAGCCTTGCGGCAGGTTCTCAATAACTTTCTCTGTATCTGTGTTGAACGTGCCAGTGTAGATCAAAGTCTTGTTTTCCTTGCTGGCGTATAGATAACCCATGCCATTGACAATGTCGAAGTCGCTGGTATGGGCATGGTAGTTCTCCCACTCACCGTTAGTGCCTGATGGGTTGAAGCGGTAGAGGTCGAAGTCATACACCACAGGATTTGTTTCCGGAATGGCATTGCCAATAAGGTTGGTGACATTCGAGGGGGCAATGCTTCCCGAAATCGGCGAAGCGATAAACGCCCATTTGCCATCGCCGTCGCCATAACCTTCAATTACCCTAACAACAAGTCCCATGGTCGGCACCACCTTTTCGACATCTTCTTCTGTGACAATCATCCAGTTGTCGCCGAGGGCGTTGCGGAGCTGGATGTTGGTCTTATTGCCCACTAGGGTAGGTGAAGATTGCAAACTGCCACAAGTGATGGTATAGTAGAGCTTGTTTATCGTCATTATTGCGTCGGGATTTGCATTGAAATGGACCCACTTGGCTTCCATTTCGCTCCAACCCCATGCGTCTTGGCGGACAAAACTATAGGCATCGGTAGTGCTGATGTTGATGGCCGAAGGGGCAAAGAGGCATCGGGTAAAATGTACCATACCAGAGTTTCCAGCAGCACTTGAACACCAGAAATAATAACCGATAAAGCCGCCCCAGCCCGTGGCAGTGCCACTGAACTCTCCGTCGAAAAGGCAATCCTCAAAATAGATGCTTAATCTATTGGATACTTGGGTGAAACTTGGTAGGGCGTCGGAGCAACTGCCAATGAAGCCTCCGTTTCTTGCATCGGAAGCTACCGTGCTGTTGATCTTCATGCTGGAACGGCAATTGATGAACCGCGTGAAGTTGCCTGAATTGGGTATTAACTGGGCCACAAAACCGGCGGCATGTTGTGCCGAGGTGTAGATGGTGCCTGTGGTGTGGAGGTTCTTGATAATGGCACCTTCCACCGCCTTGAACGGGGCGCAGAAGTTTTGGTCGTAAGGCGACGCTTCGGTGCCTTTGTTGAAGGTAAGTGTATGTCCGCCGCCATCGAAGATGCCACGGAAAGCTCTGTTAGTACTGCCCACCATAGTCTCGACGCTGATGTCGTCCATCAGCTTGAAATACACACCGTTGTAGTTGTTGCCGGCGTTCACATTGGTGGCCAAGAGGTCCCACTGGACGTTATAATAGATACGGTACGGGTCTGTCTCGATACCGCTGCCGTCCCATGTAACATCAGAGAAGGTGGCAGTGATGGTGACATCCTCCTCAGGCATGGTCAAGGTGTAGTTGTTCCAAGTATCGTTGAAGGTGATGACATCTCCGTTGGCGAGATAGTTGGTGACGGTGTAAGGAACAGTAACGCCAAGGCCGAGGTCCAATACATTTCCGCTGACGGCATGGAACACATTGTCGAACTTAAGGCCTTTGCCTCCCGTAGCGTAAATGGTAATGCCGCTGACCGTATAATCAGTGGCGATACCATAGAGTTGCATCGTGACATTCTGACCCGGGATGATGTCATAGGCACGCTCGCCCTCGGCAACCATGCCCGACGCTGCCGCCACTCCGTTGTAGTAACAGCGGGTGAGGTTTCCATGTTCTTTGCCACCGACGAACATACGATGCTTTTTATCATCATTATTAGTAACAAACTTGGTGATATTGATAGCGGATGGTGCAAACACGCAGTCAGTCAGTGTGGCACTGGCGTCTTCTTGGGTCCAGCCGACCATTCCGCCACCTTCATAACCGGTGGGGTTACTGTAGGTGATGCTGCCGGTGAACAGACAGCCGGTAAGGGTTACGGATTTGTCTTCGTTCACCCTTGCCACGAAACCACCGGCGTCAATGTCGTCGTCATAGCTTGAACTGAGAGCGACCTCACTCTTGCAGTTGGTGATGCAGCTGTTTCCGACGACGAAGCCAGCCACGCCTGCAGGACGCATACCCACAGTGGCGATACTACCCGTGACATGCAGGCCTTGGATAGCGGCATTGTTGATGTAGGCAAACGGAGCAGCAATCGAGAATGACTTGTTGTCGGGCATAACCGTCACATTGTAATTCACGTTTAGTGTGTTGCCGGCACCGTCGAAAGAGCCTTGGAAGGCGAAGTCGTCGAACAGACCAACCATTGAGGTGGTGCTGATGTCGTTGGTCATCTGGAAATAATCACTGCTGTGGTTATCTTTGTGAGCGACATAAATGGCGAACTTGTCCCAATCTGCGGCAGAGGCAATCTGATAAGGCGAGCCTTCGGTACCTTCGCCGGTAAAGGTCTGAGGTGCTGTTATTGGAAGCACATGATGGTCATGGTAAGTTGAAGCATAAGTCATCCATGCATAACCGAGGGCGTTGTGCAATTCCTCATCAGTCATGTTGGTGGCGTCAATACCCTGGTCGCTGTTCGGGAACACCTTACGAGTATCACCTTCATTGGGGTATTCCAATTTGTCGGAGCGATAGCAGTTGATGAGGTTGACCGTGGCATCACTGTGTTTGCGGGCGAAATATTCAGAACCATCCGTATCCCATAGCTCTACCCTTATTTCACAAAAACAATTGATGAGATTGGCCGTGCAATCCTCCCCAACATAGGCAACCAAGCCGCCCCACTTGGTGGTGTAGGTAGTGCAACCGCCAGGAAGTGTACCAGATGTACCAGCAAATTTGCCGTTGTAGGAACAGTTGGTCAGGTTGATGGTTCCTCCGCTGACGCGGCCCACCAAACCTCCGCTGGTGCCGTCGCGCTCATCGGGATCATTCGTGTGGTTACCTTTATGGTTATAGACTCCGGCCTCGGAATAACACGAGATGAGGTTGGTGGTGCCGTAAGAGTCTCCTACGATGCTGGCGACATTCTTTTTATATTCTTTCTGTATCTCTCCGTCCGCCGTAAGACGCTTGATGGTGGCGTTCTTCACAAAGCGGAACGGGGCACAAACGTTAAGGTATGTTTGGTCGTAATAATCCAAGGTAATCTTGTGATTGTTACCGTCGAAAGTGCCTTGGAAACTGTGGTTTTCGTCATATCCCACCAACTTAGGTAAGTAGTCTGGATAATTATCATCGATGGTGTAACTAATGG
Organism: uncultured Bacteroidales bacterium; assembly: GCA_905234455.1. Classification (GTDB taxonomy): domain Bacteria; phylum Bacteroidota; class Bacteroidia; order Bacteroidales; family F082; genus Limimorpha. The sequence continues at coordinate 58,231 of CAJOIH010000005.1, forward strand.
TAATGTCGGCCATCAGCTTGAAGTATTCGCCATTGTAGGTCTGGTTGCCTGTATTCACCTTTTCGGCGAGCAAATCCCACTGTTCGTTAGTGTAAATTAGGTAGGGGTCAGTCTCAGTACCAGAGCCACTCCAATAAGAAGGAACATAATGGTCGTAGTTGATGATGACATCATTATCGGGCATCCACAGACTGAAGTGGTCTCCGTAATCCTCCAGAGTGCCTGCTGAGGCGGTAAAAACGGGGGAGTTATAGTCAGGTATCGTGCCTGTGTATTCAATATATAGGTGTGCCTGGTCTCCATTGCCAGAGTAGATAACACCGTCCAACATGATGACTGGATTAATGCTGAGGTTGTCGTAATTATATGCGGTGATGCCGCTAGTGGTAAATTCCTCAGCAATAGCGCATGGATTCAACGTGACATCCGTACCTCCCGTGATGCTGTGGGGCTGTTTGCCCTGAGAGGTGCCGAGGGCGGTAGAGAAGTAGTAGCAGTTAATGTCGTCTATAACACCGTTGTCCACCACAAATGGTTTGGAACCGCTGGTACCTACGGTAACTTGAGAAGGATTGAAGATGCAATGGATGAGGGTGAGGCGAGAACCATCAGTGTTCGTTTTCCAGCCCACCAGACCGCCACAATGGTTTGAGCTTGAACCGAGCAGCTGGCCGGTGAAGGCACAGCCTTCCAGGGTGCCGTTGATGACATAACCCACCAAACCGCCATGTTGGGCTGAGCCATTGTAGGTGGAGTTGATGGTGACGCTGCTCTTCACGTTGGTCATCGTGAGGTTGCCCGTACCGTTGCGTCCCACCACGCCGCCGGCATGTGTGTTGGAGGTGTTGATGGTGCCATCGGTGGCGAGATTCTTGATGGTGGCGCCGTAAGTGTAGCAGAAGGGGCCACAGAATTCGTCATTGGTTGTATAGTTGACGGTAATGGTGTGGTCGTCGCCATCGAAGGTGCCACCGAATGTATTGTAAGTATTCCCGCCAGGATGAGTGCCCACCATAGTGGTGACGCTGATGTCGTCCATCAGCTTGAAGTATTTGTCAGTATAAGAGTTGCCATTACTCACTTTGGCGGAAAGCATGTTCCATTGGTCAGCTGTATAAATCAAATAGGGGTCGTCCTCGGAGCCTTGGTATTGTGCTTCCCAGTCGATAACTTCAATAGCAAGGGTGACGTTGGCATCGGCAGTCATGTTGAAGCTGTTACCGCTGATTGCCGTGCCGTTCACGTAATAGATAAGCATAGAACCATCAGGAGCCGGAGTGTCGTAGCTGAGGGTGACTGGAGTGTCTAACTTGTAATAATTCACATCGTTACGAGTAAAAGCAACCTCGGCCTCGGCAGTGATGCCCGAGGCCACACTAAGGGTAAACACCGGCACAGCACCGTCGTTTTCAATAATGTCGTATGGGTCAACATTGTAACCGCCGCAGCCAACACCAGAAGGAGTGACATTTTCGCTTGCCACTTTGCAACCATAGTAATAGTTGCGCTCGAGGGTGCTGTAGCTGACACCTCCAGTGAT
>CAJOIH010000006.1 GCA_905234455.1 uncultured Bacteroidales bacterium
GAACGGCTTCCATCTGGATTCCAAGGAACCCAACTGGGCCGACTTCCAGAAGTTCATCATGGGTGAGGTCCGTTACAACTCACTCGTGAAGACCTTCCCTGAAGAAGCAAAAGAATTGTTCGCCAAGACCGAGCAGTTCGCCAAGCTCCGCTACGAAGGCTACAAGAAGCTCAGCGAAGGGAAATAATTGATTTCCTGGATATTAAACGATGCAGAGACGCGCTTCGGTGCGTCTCTACTTTTTTTATGGTAAGGCGTTTTTGTTTATAAATAAATATGCATTTGAGGGCCGAAATACAATGTATTTCCAAATAATGCGTTATTTTTGCATAGGAAACAATCAAATACCTTGATATCATGAAGAAATTATTGGTTTTAATGACTGCTCTGCTGCTGACCACCACGCTGTTCACCAGCTGCGGCAAGGACAAGCCCGACACCAGCCAACCCGGATTGTATGTAGGTGTCATCGGTTTCAACAGTGAGCTCACCACCAACAAGCTTACCCTCCTCAACTCATCGAGCAAGGACATTCTGAAGAACTTCATCAACAGTCTCACCATGGAGGACGGCACCATCCTTTACCATGCTGTCAACACTGCTCTCGACAAGATCGAGTCGGTCAACCCACCAGTGGACCTCACCAACGTGTCCATCATCACCTTCACTGACGGTCTTGACCAGGGTTCTTACATGCTCAACGACAACTACAGCTCTGGCGATGCCTACCTGAATGCCGTCAGCAACCGTATCCGTTACAGCCTTGTCGGAGAGAACCAGGTGCCGATTTCAGCCTATTCCATCGGTGTGAGAGGCGAGGGCGTCAACGAGACCACTTTCCGCCAAACCTTGGAAAAGCTCTCCAGCAATCCCCACGAGAACGTGTTCCTTGTGGACAACATGGTGCAGGTGGGCCAGATCTTCGGCGAGATTGCCCAGAACCTCTACCATATGAGTTCCTCGTGGGATGTCACCTTGAAGACTCCTGCTCCTGAAAGCCGCACCCGCATCCGTTTCACTTTCGACAATGTGGCCAATGCTGAGGATTCGCAGCGCTACATCGAGGGCACCTTCCTCAACCAAAACGGCAGTTGCGTCTTCAACAATATCTCCTACGTCGGCTTGCAGGACTGCGGCAGCATCATCTACCCCACCACTGAAGGCATCTTTGTGTACTTCACCTTCAGCAACCTCTTTACCCTTGATGGCGAACAGGTTTACACCTCCAACACCAAGCAGTGGAACTACGAGTCGGGTGTGTGGGAGCAGAACTCTGAGTTTACTCCCTCAGGCAACGTGGTGACCCAGGAAGAATTCAAGAGCGCCATGATCATGCTGGTTCTCGACTGCTCCAGCTCACTGGGCGGTGACTTCCAAAGCGTGAAGAGTGCGGCTTGCCAGTTTATTGAGACCCTTAACGGGAATACTCATCAGTGAAAAGAAGACAGAAGACAGAAGTCAGAAGTCAGTAGTCAGAAGGTGTTATTCCGTCTTCTGACTTCTGTCTTCTATATTCTTAACCACTATTCCTAATCTAAGCACAAAGGCTTCCTCGGTGGCAAAGCCGATGTGAGGCAGCATCATCAGGTTGGGGGCCTCAAACAAGGGGTTATCCTTTTTCAGGGGCGGCTCGGTGCCGTACACATCGGTGGCAGCACCGGCAATCACGCCATTCATTAAAGCATCCGCGAGGGCTTGTTCATTGACGACAGGTCCTCGTGCTGTATTAATAAGGATGGCTGAAGGCTTCATTAATGAGAGTTCACGCTCCCCGATGAAGTTGCGGGTCTCTTTGTTCAAGGCGATATGCAGGGTGACGATATCGGACTCCTTCAGCAGGGTCTCCTTATCCACGAAGGTCACGCCCTCAATGGTCTTGGGGGTGCGGTTCCAGGCCAGTACCTTGCAGCCAAAGGCGTTGAGGAGCTTGGCCACCCGTTGGCCGATGTTGCCCATGCCGACGATACCCACGGTCTTGCCGCCGATCTCGCGACCAGGCATGACACCCCTGCTCAGACATTCACGGATGACACGGTCGTTTTGCAGCACCTTGCGGTACACGTCGATCATCATGGCGATGGCCAGTTCGGCCACGGCTTCCGTGGAATAGCCGGCGGCGTTTTTCACGATGATGCCGCGACGTTTACACTCCTCCATGTCGATATGGTCCAAGCCCGTGAAGGCGATGGAGAGCATTTTCAATTTGGGGCAGGCATCGAGGAAGTTCTTTCTCAGGGGGATATTGCTTTCGATGACCACTTCCGCGTCTTGTGCACGGCGGATCAGCTCATCGAGGTTCTCGTTGCGGTCGGGATAGATGACCACTTCGTGGCCTTGCTGTTTCAAGCCAACGCAGGCTGATTCTATGATTTCAGGTTTAAGGCCGAGAGGCTCTAGGAAGACGATCTTCATAGGGAGGAGTTAGGAGTGAGGAGTTAAGAGTTAGGAGTGAGGAGTTATTCGACGACCACTAAGTAATAGTTCTTCTTTCCTTTTTGGACGAGGATGTACTTGCCATCGATGAGGTCGTTGGGGGTCATTATCTTGTCGAGGGTGACCTTTTCCTTGTTGACGCTCACACCGTTGGCCATGGTCATCTTGCGGGCTTCGCCTTTGGAGGGGAAGAACTGCGTATGGACTGCCATGAAATCGACAATCGGGATGCCAGGTCTCAAGGCATCGAGGGAAAGATGCTCTTGCGGCACGCCGTCGAAGATGTCAAGGAACGTCATCTCATCGAGTTTCTCCAGTCCTTCCTTGGTTGATTTGCCGAAGAGGATGTTGGAGGCTTCGATGGCGGCGTCGAGGGCTTCTTGTGAGTGCACCATCACGGTGACTTCCTGGGCGAGGCGTTTTTGCAGCACGCGCAAGCCCGGGTCTTTCTTGTGTTCCTCAATGAGGGCATCGATAGTCTCTTTATCCAGCGAGGTGAATATCTTGATGTATTTCTCAGCGTCCTCGTCGCTGACGTTGAGCCAGAACTGGTAAAACTTATAGGGGGTGGTGCGCACTGGGTCGAGCCAGATGTTGCCGCTCTCGGTCTTGCCGAACTTCTTGCCGTCGGCTTTGGTAATCAAGGGGCAGGTCAGTGCAAAAGCCTCGTTTTCAAAGCCCAAAGTCCTGCGAATCAGCTCGGTACCTGTGGTAATGTTTCCCCACTGGTCGTTGCCGCCCAGTTGCAGTTTGCAGTTCTTGTGCTGATAGAGCCAGAGGAAGTCGTAGCCTTGCAGGAGCTGGTAGGTGAACTCGGTGAAGCTGAGGCCGTCGCGGGCGGTGCCGTTGAGGCGTTGCTGCACGCTGTCCTTTGCCATCATGTAGTTGACGGTGATGTGTTTGCCCACCTCACGAGCGAAGTCGAGGAAGGTGAAGTCCTTCATCCAGTCGTAGTTGTTCACCATTTCGGCGGCGTTGGGTGCTGTCGACTCGAAGTCGAGGAACTTGGCCACCTGCTTCTTGATGCATTCCTGGTTGTGGCGGAGGGTCTCTTCATTGAGCAGGTTGCGCTCCTGGCTTTTGCCCGAGGGGTCGCCGATCATGCCGGTGGCGCCGCCCACGAGGATGATGGGCTTATGGCCGCAGCGTTGCAGATGGCGGAGCATCATGATGCCGCAGAGGTGACCGATATGCAGTGAGTCGGCCGTCGGGTCTGTGCCGAGGTAGGCCGTCACCATTTCTTTTTGGAGGAGTTCTTCAGTGCCTGGCATCATTTGGGCCAGCATTCCGCGCCAGCGGAGTTCTTCAACAAAGTTCTTCATCTGCTATGGGTTTATTTTGGGCGCAAATTTACGAAGTTTTTCAAAAACAACTATATTTGCAGTCATGAAATCAACCTTAACAATTCAACAATCATGAAAACACGCACTATCTTTTTGACCGTTGCCACCCTACTTATGGCGGCCATCATTCCCCATATCGCAAAAGCACAGGATCCTTTCAAGAACCTGACAGAAAACGGCGACGTTGGCATAGTGAAAACACCCAACATCGAGAATTTTGTGACGACCTATCTGAGCGACCCTCAAGATGAGCATCAGAGCTATTTGCACGGGTTGTGGAAAAAATACCGCAGAAACGAGCCATTCGAAAACGGCGAGAAGGTGACCGTCGATGCAAAGAACGGGTATGTTTGCTTTGAAACGGCCGAAGACGAGATAGGCTACAGCTCCGCCACTGAGATGTGTTATTGGAACTGTGACGACAAAAAGCACAAACTCTTCGCCGAGAATGTCATTGTTACCCTGAACGGCAAGCCTGCCTTTACTGAGTTTTCCGGTTTGTATATTTTCGTTTACGACAACGCCACCCAAAAGCTCTATTTCTTCGATCAAGAATTGCTAGGCCTTGGTGATGAGGTGACCGGCGAGGTCAGTTTCCGCCTCCCCCAGAAGGGCAAGGACATTGACGTCTTCTTCAGCGACGGCACCCAGAAAAAGCTTGCCTGGAACGGCAAAGGGTTTACGTTGGAGTAGGAATACTTATTTCTTGTCGTTCCACGAAGTGGAGAAGACATCGGGGTTGACCAAGAGCTGCAGATAGGCCCAATGGAGCTGTTGGTTGTCGGAGACGCGTTTAAGATGCTTCATCGTCTCGGTTCCGTGCATGTAGGTGTAACCCATTTCCACGTTGAAGTATCCTGCAACAGGTAGTAATGCTCGCTATCCTTCAGCAATCGGATGCGGAACAGGCGGTCGCCCACAATATTGAACGGCTCGATGAACTTCGACTTCTCAATCTCAATGTCGGTCGATTCCTCCAACTGCAGACTGAACGTTTCGCTATCATCAATAGTCTGCATAGGCTCGCCATTGTCACCCAATTCCATACGGGTAAACAGCGTAGGATGAGCCTTAACAGCTTCCTCGATGGCTTTTGCCAAGCGTTCGCCATCCAGGCTGCCGTCGAACGTATATAAAAAAGGGACGTTATAACATACCTCGCCCTGGTGGTTCATGCACTCCACCTAGAGGCCATACTGTGTTTTTGTTAGGGGTGTGACCGTTTTCATATCACAATTTTTTATAGCAAGTTGGGGAAAATCTATGCAGCCGCAAATTTAAAATATTATTTGCGAGTTTTGAAAAATGTTGCATCTTCTGCACACAGAAAGAGAATCTTTAATGCAACGCGGATTGCAGTTCCGCGCCTAATTAAAAGTTCTCTTTTGACTTAATGTGGCAAAGGAAACAACAATTATCACAAAATCAATATCTGAATATTTTTTTTGAGCAAAATTTCCATATTTGAATATTGTTTTGTATTTTTGCAGGATTAAAACCAAAGCGCTATGGACATCAATCCGGAAATACTCTATCGCAATTCCCACCGTTTGGTATCACAGGTGAGCCTCGATTTCAAGAGAGACCTGCACAACAAAATCAACTGGAACGCCCGAATCATCGGCATCAAGGGGCCCAAAGGCGTTGGGAAATCCACCCTGCTGAAACAGCATATCAAAGAGACCTTCCCCGATGATAGCAAGGTGCTTTACGTTTCGCTCGACAACATGTGGTTCGCCAACAATAGCCTCGCCGACCTGGTGGAATACCATTACACCCACGGCGGCACCTACCTGTTTCTGGACGAGGTCCACAAATACGAGCACTGGCAGACCTACATCAAAAACATCTACGACGACTACCCCACCATGCATGTGGTATTTACCGGCAGCTCCATGCTCAAACTCGACAAAGGCGAGGGTGACCTGTCACGCCGCGTGGCCATGTACACCATGAACGGACTCTCGTTCCGCGAATACCTCATGTTCGAAAACGCGCTGCAATTCGAGAAACTGTCGCTTGACGACATTCTCCAACGCCATACACAAATTGCCTCTGCCATCGCCGAAAAAATCCACATCCTCCCCTATTGGGAAAACTACTATCGCCACGGCTACTATCCATTTTATAAGGAAGACCTCCCAGGGTTCCACGCCAAACTCCTCGAAGTGGCGCAACAAACCATTGAGATGGACATCCCCTTCGTGGAAAAAGTAGAATACGTCACCATCCAAAAACTAAAGAAACTCCTTGGGATCATCGCCTTACAAGTGCCTTTCACTCCCAAGATGGAAGAACTGTACCAACAACTGGAAACCAGCCGGGAACAAGGACTCAAATTGCTGGACCTGCTTGAAAAAAGTGCCCTGCTTGGGCAACTCAAAACCCGCACGAAAGCCATAAAACAAATGTCCGCGCCCGAAAAACTGTTTCTCGACAACACCAACCTGATGTACGCCTACAACCCGTCACCTGAAATCGGGACGATTAGGGAGACTTTCTTCTATAATCAAGTCAGTCGGACGCATGAACTCAACGCGCCGGACAAAGGCGATTTCCTTATTGACGGGAAACGCCTCATCGAGGTAGGAGGTGCCGACAAGACTTTCAAGCAGATTAAAGATATCCCCAACAGCTACCTCGCCATAGATGATGTGGAATTCGGACGGGGGAACAAGATTCCTTTGTGGATGTTCGGGTTTTTATACTAAAAACAATATCCGAATATGGTTTTTATGTGAAATTTCCATATTGGAATATTGTTTATAATAAAAAAACAGCGTGCCGCTTATTTCAAAATCATGAAAGCCACGAAGATGATAAAGCCGATGAGGCAACTCCAACCGTAAAGGCGGGCGTCGTTCTTCTTTTTTCTTATTAAACTGATCAGCGCCATGATTCCTCCTAACGGGAAGATGAACAGCGTCACAAAACAAATCCAAAACTGGGGGTCGGATTCAAAGCTAGGTTCTTTTTTGGGAGGTTGGGGGTTGTTTGCGTCCGTTATTCCAAATTTAAACAATTACTTCATTGATTTAGCGCCTTCAGCCGGCACCGCATGTTTTCCAGGACGTTGCCACCGAAGAGCCAGGAGTCGGCGAAGTGGAGGTTGCCCTTGGGGAACATGACTTCGTAGGCGGGGATGAAGACCATCTCGGGATCGAGGTCGGGGCAGACGGTGGTGTGATTGTAAAGGAAGGTGCGGGTGGGGCAAGGGACGATTAATACGCTGTCGCGGTTGTCATTGTATTTGGCCATGCCGTGATGGAATTCGACGGGGATGGTATCAGAAGTCCAGGTCCAGGTGGTGGGATTAATGCCGACCACATCGCCTTCGGAGACCATGCTCATGGCCGAAGGGTCGGTCACCGAGTTGAAGATAACCAGGCCTTGCATGAGGCTGTCGGTGGCAGGCTTCAGGGCTTCAGGGTATTTGGCCAGTTCCTCCGCAGTGACGTGATAGCCAATGCAATAGGCTGCCACCATCTGTTGGCGTTGCTCAGCGGTCATCCCGTGCTTCAGCAATTCGATGAGCATTTGGGAGCCTTGGCTGTGTCCCATCAGGAAGAAGGGACGGCCATGGTTGAAATGCTCCATGTAATATTGGAAGGCATCATTGATATCATCGGCGGCGAAGGCGGCGATTTTCTCCAGGGAATCCTGAGGTTGTTGGTAGGCCTCGAAGATCATTTGGCGGTAATACGGAGCGTAGAAATTGTACTCGCCATAGAGCATTTGGTTGAACCGTTGGTTGCCGTTGGCTTCTTCCCTCACCTCGGGCAAGGTGATGTCGGCATACCACGAGGAGCCGTTGTCGGTGTAGGAGATCGTGGAGACCGTCGGATACACGTAAAAGACATCCGCCTTGTGGCTTTCATCGCCTTGGGAATACCAATAAACAGTATCGGAATAATCGATCCACGCAGGTTCGACGGGTGTTTTCCTGCCACAAGAAGAAGCAATCAAGCAGATCAGCATCAAGAAAACAGAGGCTTTTCTCACTGTTTTCATAAAATCATTTTTTTTATCGTACAAAAGTACTAATTTTGCATTCGGAAAAAAATCTTTAATTCTAAAATATCACCATTAATGAAAAGAGACGAAAAAATCTTTGATCTGATTCGCCAAGAGAAAGAGCGTCAGATGCACGGAATCGAGCTCATTGCTTCGGAAAACTTTGTCAGTGAACAGGTTCTGGAGGCCATGGGTTCAGTGATGACCAACAAATACGCTGAGGGTTATCCCGGCAAGCGTTATTATGGCGGCTGCCAGATTGTCGACCAGAGCGAGCAAATCGCCATCGACCGCGCCTGCCAGCTGTTCAACGCCACTTTCGCCAACGTGCAGCCTCACTCGGGCGCACAGGCCAACATGGCTGTGATGCAGGCTTTGTTGGAACCCGGTGACACCTTTATGGGTCTCGACCTCTCGCATGGTGGCCACCTCTCCCACGGCAGCCCGGTGAATGCTTCGGGTATGCTTTACAAGCCCGTCGCCTACCATGTGGCCAAGGAAACCGGCCGTGTCGACTATGACGAGATGGAGAAGATCGCCCTTGAGTGCAAGCCTCGCCTCATCGTTGCCGGTGCTTCGGCTTACAGCCGTGACTGGGACTACAAGCGCATGCGTGAAATCGCCGACAAGGTCGGTGCCGTCCTCATGGCCGACATCAGCCACCCCGCCGGTCTCATCGCCAAGGGCTTGCTGAACGATCCTCTGGAGTACTGCCACATCATCACCACCACCACCCACAAGACCCTCCGCGGTCCCCGTGGCGGCATGATCCTGATCCGTCATGACTTCGAAGACCCGCGTGGCCGCAAGACCCCGAAGGGTGAGACGAAGATGATGTCAGCCCTCATCAACAGCGCCGTGTTCCCGGGCATCCAAGGCGGTCCGCTCGAGCACGTCATCGCCTCCAAGGCCGTGGCTTTCGGCGAAGCCCTCAGCGACGAGTACATGGAGTACATCATGCAGGTCCGCAAGAACGCTGCCTTCATGGCCAGAGCCTTCATGGACAAGGGCTACGATGTCATCAGCGGTGGCACCGACAACCACTCGATGCTGATCGACCTCCGCGGCAAGTTCCCGGAGATCACCGGTAAGATGGTGGAGAACACCCTCGTGTTGGCCGACATCACCGTCAACAAGAACATGGTGCCTTTCGACACCCGTTCGCCTTTCCTGACCTCAGGTCTGCGTGTTGGCACCCCCGCCATCACCACCCGTGGTCTGAAGCAAGACAAGATGGCTGTCATCGTCGACCTGATCGACGACGTCATCAGCGACATCAATCCTGAGACCAAGACCGCTTCGGAGGTCAACAAGCTGATGAAGGACTATCCGCTCTTCGCTTGGTAAAGCCACCAATCACATCAATGATAATGGCCGCCCTTTTTGGGACGGCCATTATTCTTTAACCTCTATCCAACGGATGGATTATTCCAGTTCGTGCCAGTCATCGGTGGCGTCGAAATCCACTTCCTTGCATTGGGTGTAGATGGAGGGGCAGTTGGATACGCGATAGTAGGCATCGCCTTTCTGCTGAACCACCTCCACGCCACGCCATGGAGTGTCATAGCCATCGCTATAGACCTGCATGTATTTCACATAACCCTTCAGCATTTGTGAGCGTTCATCGTCCGGATGGGCGGGGTTTCTGCGCACCTGGATGGTGTAAGGCTTCTGGGGGTTATAGCCATTGGAGGGCTTGGCTCCTTTAAAGAACGAGGAAACCAGATAGGGTCTGGCATACGAATCGTTTTCACGGAAAATTTCCTTCAGCCTACTGGTTACCGAGAAGAGGTTGGTTTCCGTGTTGTTGAGTTTTAGGCATTCCTGGCCGATCTTCCTGTCGCGGCGGTACATTTCCATGGCCACAAGTTGCAACATGATACAACCTTCGGGGGTGGTGCCGAGTTCGCTCTGCAAAGCTTGGAACTCTTCCAACGAAGTGGGGATTGAATTGATACTGCATTCGGTTTGAGCAGTCGCTTGGATGCTCAACGACAAAGCTAAAATGATAAGAAGTCCTAGTTTTTTCATATCAATGGTGTTTTTAGATGTATTTATCGTTCAGGCGGTACAATTTGATGTACAAAGATAAAAATTCTTTTTAAATTTGCGACAATTTAAAAACTCTTGCCATGAAGATTGTCAACTTCGCTGAGAGCAACAGTGTCATCAACCAATATGTGGCCGAGCTGAGGGATGTACGCATCCAGGGCGACCGCAACACCTTCCGTCACAACCTCCAGCGCATCGGGCAGCTGATGGCCTACGAGGTGAGCAAGACCCTCACCTACTCTTTCAAGGAGGTTCAGACTCCCTTGGCCATGGCCAAGGCCAGCACTCCTGACGACGAGATCGTGTTGGCCACCGTGTTCCGTGCCGGATTGCCTTTCCACCAAGGATTTTTGGACGTTTTCGACCATGCCGGCAACGCCTTCGTCTCGGCGTATCGTTATTATATGGACGAGAAGCACGAGGAAGTTGGCATCAAGGTCGAGTACCTTGCTGCGCCCGATCTCACCAATAAAACATTAATTATTGCCGACCCGATGTTGGCCACGGGAGGCAGTTTACAGCTGGCTTACGAAGCTCTCTGCACCAAGGGCATTCCTAAGCAACTCCATCTCTGCTGTGTCATCGCCGCACAAACTGGCGTGGACAACATCCTCAAGATGTTCAAGCCGTTGGATAACGTAACATTGTGGTGTGCCGCCATCGACCCGGTTTTGAACGAGCACAAATATATCGTTCCGGGTTTGGGCGATGCCGGGGATTTGGCCTACGGCGACAAGATTTAAATCTTTCCGTCAAGGAAATCTAGTACTGCCTCCACCATGTTGTATGCGCCGTCGTAGACGTCTTTCAACGTGGCATCCAACATATACGCCGGGGTGGTGAAAACCTTCTTTTCATAATCAGCGCACACATCACCATTTTCCGTTTGGACATGGTTGGCGCCCCATTCCCTGACGTTGTCAGCATCGGGTGTGCCTTCCGAGCCCAAGGTGACGCACGCGTCGGGGATCAATCGAGCCAACATCACAGGAGCGATACACATGGCTCCGATTGGCTTGCCTGCCTCATGCATTTCCAAGATGACACGGGTCACGTCAGGCTTCACCTCCATGGCGACACCTTTATAGGCATAGTCGCAAAGGTTCTTGGCCACGCCGTAACCACCCGTGAAAAACAAGGCATCATAATCATCCGCCTTGAATTGCTCGATGGGCATAATCTTGCCACGGGCAATACGAGCAGCCTCCACCATGATGTTACGCTCTTCGTTTTTCACCTGTTTTTCGGTAAAATGATCCACCACCTCTGTCTGTGGACGGTTTGGAGCAAAACATTGATACTGACAGTCATGCTGTTCAATGGATAACAATAATGAGATGGCCTCGTTGATTTCAGCACCATCCTTGCGGCCGCAACCGGCCAAGACTACTGCAAATTTCTTCATGGTATTAATTTATTTGATCATCAATTTTTGAATGGCCTCGCCAGTTTTCGTGGACACTCGAAGCAGATAGAACCCTGGAGTGAATCCGTTGAGGTTCAACTGGATTTTTGTCTCATCGAAACATTGGTCAAGGACTATTTGACCCAGGCTGTTCATCAGGACACAGCGTTGGATTGGTGTCTCGGCCACGACGCTCACCTGTCCGGAAGCAGGGTTGGGGAACAGTTGGACCGGGGTGTTGGTGGCGCTTTCCGACAGTTCATCGTGTTGGATGATGCAATCCACTGTGGTGGTCAGCAGACTACCATGGGGGCCCAGGCCGCTTTCGTAGATCATCTCGCCGTCGGCATAGCTTAAGGTGAAGCTGCACTCTCCATCGTTGCTCCCAGGCTTCCACATCAGTTTGATCTTATAACCCTTTCTGTTGAACAGCTGATAGGTGACGGACGAGCCTTCCGTAAGGGTATATCGGGTGGTAGGTGTCCCGTCTTCGAAGAGGATCTGCAGGCCGGCGCCTTCCCAGCCGTTGCCGCCTTCGTCGTGAAGTTCGAGGAGCATCTCGCATTGGTTGAACACGGTGATCTCGTGGCTAGCGACGACCCCTTCGTCAGTCAGGGCCACCTCGAAGTCAAGGCTTTCGTTCTCCCCGACCGTCTCGGGCACTAGCACGGTGAAATGGCAGGTGGTCTCTTCTCCGGGTTCCAGGCGGCACATCGGCACGGTGGACGCCGCGAACTGGATCTCGGGGTTGGAGGAGGCGATGCGACCCATGGGAGCCACGGCTGCGGCGTCGCCTGTATTTTTGAAGGTCGCCCACAGTTCAAACGAGGCGCCCGATGCGAAGTTGTGATCCCAGTCATAGCCCACATATTCCAGCACGGGTTTGGTGACGGTGACATAGAAGTCGGAGTTCACCTGGTCGCCGCAATCCGCCATGGTGACGAGGCGGAAACGGTCGCCGTTGTTGACTTCCGGAGTGGTTTTGACAGCAAAGGCGTTGTTGATGACCGCGGTTCCTCCCACTGCGATGGGCTCGGTGACGTGGCATTGTGCATTCAGCACCTCGATGCGGTCGTCGGGCGACTGCAGCTCGATAGCTGTATTGGCAGGCACTTCGCTGTCGCCCACGTTTTTCACGGTGATGGCGACTTCGGTCACATGGTTATAGGCGAAGGTCTCGGGCGAGGCTTCCTCGACGACGAGGTAAGGCTGTCCCGGGGTAGCGAGGGGGATATAGCACATGTAGGGTATCCGTTGCGGTTTGGTGACCACCAGTTCCACGAAGCCCCCTTCGGTGACCGGTGCGATGTCCAGTGTCAGGGAGCCGCTTGCGTCGACCAGGCCGCTGCCCAGCAGCACGCCGTCTTTGGAGAGGCCCACCAGTGAGCCCTCTTCCGCCTGCAGCGTGAAGTGGTCGAAGCCACGGAACAGCAACGGGTCGTGCGTTACTGCATTGGGGGTGCCTTCGGTATGGTAGCACACCAGTGAGGGGTCGCCCAGCACGTTATAGGCTTCCCAGTAGTAATGTGCGGCGTCGCTCCAGCCGTGGTTGCAGGCTTCGGTGACCGCCAAGTTGCCGCAATACACAAGGCCGCCTGTGCTGACGTAGCCTCCTTCGTGCATGGCATCGTAGGAGCCCATGGTCGTTTGGCTATACTGGGGCGCCTGGCCCAGATTGGCGTTGGTGATATGGTAGGCGCCCATGGCCCACCAGGCATCTTCGTACCAATAGGTGCTGGGGGCCGATCCGATGTAGCACACCGCGCCTTTATTGGCGGCCCGCACCCACGATTCGCCGATACAGTCGCCGTAGGCGAACTGCGACGACTCGCAGCAGTTGCCGATGGCCAGCGGGTAGAAGCCTTCGTTGTGCATCTTGCTGATGCCCGAAGCCGTAAGCGAGGGCGTTCCCCAGACCGTCTCGCTGCAATGCGCCGTGTAGTTGATCATGCTCACCGACACCTTGTCATCGTCGTAGCATCCCTCGTAGTCGTCGGGGCCCCAATAGGGATACACTTCCAAATAGCCATGGTCCTCGTTGAACCAGTTGTCCATGCCATAGCGGATGGTAGGTTGTGCGATTTGGCTGTTCCAATAGTCGTCCCAGCCGGCAATCAAGGTCGTGCGGTTCAGGTAGGAAGGATCCACAAACTGGTATTGCTCATAGTACAGTGTCTTCTCAATTTGAGGCAGGAGTTCGTCCACATCACGGGCCGAGAAACGGCCGCAGTACATCTCCGGGAAATAGTCCCCGTCGACGCTGGCGTAATACACATCGGTCACCTTTTGCGAGGAGGTGCCGATATAGGCAGGAATCTGTTGGGTATCACCCACGAAGAGGATGAAGCTCGGGGCGGGATCGCCGGGGGTGGCGTTGTTGTATAGGCCATGCAGATAGGACTGGATGGCTGCTTGGGTGGTACCGATCTCGTCGGTGAAGGCCACGATGACCTGGAAGCCTTTTTGGGTCTTCCAGCGGATGAAGTCATCGAGATGTCCGTCGAACATACGGTCGGCGACGATGACATATTTCACAGGATAGCGGGTCATATCCGGGTTGTTGGGGTAATCCCTGTCCAGGCCCTGGTTGAGGAAATAGCCTTTGATGAAGTCGAAGTACGGCGAGTAGGTCTTGGCTTTGATTTCATTGGTCAGCGTGGCATCGGCTCCTGGGAAGCTGATTTCCAGTTCGATGTCATTATAGACTTGGATCTTGTTTTGGACCGGGTTATAGGTCACGGGGGCGACGGTCAGCTTGGCGATACGGTAGCCGCGCAGGGTGCCGAGCACCTGGACCTGGGCCAGAGGCTGGCCGAGATAATCGTCGCGGGCATAGGCGTTTTCATCGATGACGAAAGGAGCGTTTTCCGGGATGTCATCTTTCGACACGGGCGCTTGGAGGGGCATTAGCCGTTGTATTCCAAAGTCGGCGAGGTCGAACTCCTGCATGGTGCTGCTTAGCACTTTCACTTCGACGTCGGCGCCGAAGGGGATCTCCATCAGGCGCTGTGTGACTGGCAGTTTAGGCTGGCCTACCGTTCCATCGAAGAGGTTACCGTCGAGGCTTATCTCACTGAAAGCGCCTTGTCGGTTTTCCATCCGAAGCGATTGCAGTTGGGCATAGCTGACGTGCAGGCGCACCTGTTGGGTTTGGTCTTCCATCAGTTCGATACGGTCCTGTGTCCTGCCCAGGGAGATGGTTTGTTGGGCATGGCCCATGCTCGTGAGGACGAGCAAGGCGGCAAGCAGTATAGGTTTCATTACGTTATTCATTTCTTTTTATTTCATTTGTTGGTAATCGCGGGCGAGGCCTCCTTGGGAGGTCTCTTTATATAAGGAGGGGATGTCCTTTCCGGTTTCTTTCATGGTCTCGACCACTTTGTCGAACGATACGCGGTGGTGGCCGTCGGTGAAGGTGGAATAGATGTTGGCGTCGAGGGCGCGTGCGGCGGCGTAGGCGTTACGTTCGATGCAGGGGATCTGCACCAGTCCGCACACGGGGTCGCAGGTCATGCCGAGGTGATGTTCGAGGGCCATCTCGGCGGCGTATTCGATTTGTGCGGGGCTACCGCCGAAGAGTTGGTTGGCGGCTGCTGCGGCCATGGCGCAGGCCACGCCCACTTCGCCTTGGCAGCCCACTTCGGCGCCTGAGATGGAGGCGTTGGTGCGGACGATGTCGCCCACGAGTCCACCGGTAGCCAGTGCCTTGATGATGCGTGTGTCGCTGAAGTCGTAGTTTTTGGAGAGGTGGTAGAGCACGGCTGGCATCACGCCGCTGGAGCCGCAGGTGGGTGCGGTGACGATACGGCCGCCCGAGGCGTTCTCTTCGGAGACGGCGAGGGCGTAAGAGTACACCAGTCCGCGGCTTTGCAGGGTATGCGAGAAGCCTTTGGCTTTGACGTGATACATGGCGGCTTTGCGTGAGAGGTGCAGGGGGCCGGGCAGCACGCCTTCCTGTTGGAGGCCGCGTTCCACGGCGTCTTTCATCACCTGCCACACCTCCATCAGGTAGTCTTCCACTTCTTTCTGGTCCTCGTATTCGTACACATATTCCCAGAAGGCTTTGCCTGTCTGTTCACACCATTTGAGGATATCCGTCATTTTGTCCATCGGATACACTTCCTTGGCGTCGAGTTTTTGGCCTTCTTCGGCCAGTTCGCCGCCGCCGATGCTGAACACGGTCCATTCGCCGAGAACTTCCTTGGCCTCGTTGAAGGCTTTGAACAGCATCCCGTTAGGATGAAAAGGCAGTACGGTGTCGGGTTTCCAGACGATCTCCGTAGGGGCTTGGAGTGTATTGAGGATGGCCCAGTCGGTCATATGGCCTTTGCCGGTGGCGGCGAGGCTGCCGTAGAGTGTCACCTCAAAGCTGTGGGCATTGGGATAGCGTTCGTTGAAAATCTTGGCCGCTTTTTGCGGGCCCATGGTATGGCTGCTTGAGGGGCCGATACCTATCTTATATATGTCTTTGATGGTCTTCATAGTGGCCACAAAGATAGGCACAAACGGGCAGAATTTGGGGGTAAAAAGAATTTTTTTTGATTTTTTTCTTGCATATCCGAAAAAAGTTGTACTTTTGCAGCGCAAAACAGCAAGGGGCATTAGCTCAGTTGGCTAGAGCGCTTGCATGGCATGCAAGAGGTCATCGGTTCGACTCCGTTATGCTCCACAAAACGCCAAGATAACCCACTGATTTTCAGTGGGTTTTTCTTTTTACTTAAGTTTTAGTTCCTTTTTTCACTACAATAATACCTTTCCCCTTGTGGGAATCAAAAGTTTATTGTATTTTTGCCGTCTAGAAAGTCGATTCCGTATGTGTTCATTTATTTGTTAACGCTTGGTACGGTCGGCTTTTTTTATTTTACATCAATTTTGTTGACACAGTACTGTACGTGCTTTTCGCTCGATTTAATGCCAATAGTTAATTTTACCTTAAAATTTAAATAAGGAACATCCTGGTTTACAAAATCATAGTAAAGAATAGCGATGTTTTTATACCGGAACTTCGTCTGTGTTCCTTTTTTCGGAGTGAAAAACACAGGTGTGTTTTCGTCACAAAAAGCTTCTCTTACTATATCTTCCAGATATTGTACGGCGTATGTAGATTGCCAGTTTTTAGAGGCAGCGTTGATGGTTTTCTTGTCGCTTTCTTTTTCAACAATATACACGTCAACGCCAAGAAAATCGTTAAAGATTGTGTTTTTACGACCTTCTTTTTGTAATTTCCTCCAAAGATTGGAATAGTACTTTGCGATAAGAGATCTTCTTTCCCTGCTTCGATTCTTCGCTGTCGGAATGCCGTTAATGAATTCTGGTAATGCACCAGTTTCGATGGCGTTTTCTTGAATGGTGGTTTTTTCTTTTTTCATTTGAAGTGAATCTATGTTTTAAAGTTATTAACTGTCGTTCGAATGATAAAACATAGTTCACTTGTATCTCGCTGCAAAGATAATCAATTTTCGTATCTTTACCGCCTCAAAAACTCACTCACCGTTATGAAAACAAAGATCCTCTTCATCTGTCACGGGAACATTTGCCGGAGTCCCATGGCGGAGTTTGTCATGAAACACTTGGTGGACGAAGCCGGGCTGAGCGACGCTTTTGAGATCGCCTCGGCTGCGGTTTCCACTGAGGAAATCGGGAATCCCGTCTATCCTCCGGCGCGGCAGAAACTGGCGGAGCACGGCATCGGTTGTGAGGGAAAGCGAGCTCGGGTGATGACTCGGGACGACTATCGGTACTATGACTATATCGTGGCCATGGACCGAGACAACCTACGGAGGCTGCAATGGTTGTGCGGCCATGACCAAGACCAAAAAATCAGCCTGCTGATGGACTATACCAGTCGGCCCGGTGACGTGGCCGACCCTTGGTACACGAGGGATTTCGAAGCCACCTGGAAGGATGTGCTGGAGGGATGCCGGGGATTACTGGAGAAACTTGTTCCAATGAATATTAAAATGCTTTGAGAAATACCGTTCAGCGAACTTGTTGGCTCGGGTTTCTGTCCAGAACTTGCTGTGGTCGCCTTTGCCCATGGCGCTGAGTAGGCTGGGAAGGCCGATAACAAATAGGTAAAGCGGGCCGAAACGTTGGCTGTCGGCGGTGTGCCCAAACTCATGCATGCACAGCTGGTTGCTCAGCACCAGCCCTTTGTCGCCGTCGACCAGCCAGTGACCGTCCCAGAGATCCACGAAGGTACCCAGCGACACGCCCTTGCATCCCGTCGTATTGATGGTCTTGGTAGCGAATGTAATTCCGCCAAAAGTATCCACCCGGTCCACCTGCCCAACGACGGCTCGCGACATGGTAAAGAGCCATCCCACAAGGGTTTGGGGCAACTCCCATGTGAACCTCGAGAGCAGCTGCCACACGCGACCCCAGAACGAACGCTTGGGATCGGTCAGGAAGAGTCCCCGGCAGATCAAAAGGATGTTTGATTTCATGGAGCAAAGATAATAAATTTGTACTTTTGCAGCATGATTAAGACCTCCATCACCAACCGAGAGATCTGGCGGATCGCCTACCCCATCATGCTGGGCAACTTGGCGCAGACCGTCATCACGTTTACCGACACGGCGTTTTTGGGACATCTGGGCACCATCGAGCTCAGCGCCTCCATGATGGCCGGATTGTTTTACTATGTGTTCACCACTCTGGCCATGGGCTTTGCCGTGGGCATCCAGATCTTCATCGCGCGGCGTTACGGCGAGGGCAACCTGAAGCAGATCGGCGTCATCTTCCAGCACGGAGCGCTCTTCGTGTTGCTGCTGGGCATCCTGCTGTTCGGCATCCTGATTTTCTTCAGCGACGGGCTGATGCGCAACATCATCGACTCCGACGGCATCTATGCCGCTGCCATGCAATACCTCAGGTACCGCCAGTTCGGTATCATCTTTGTGGTATTCAACTTTTTGTTCCGTTCGTTTTACGTGGGCATCAGCAACACCAAGGTCATCACCTACTCCACCCTGCTGATGGCGGTGGTCAACATCTTCTTCGACTGGTGTCTGATCTTCGGGCATTGCGGCCTGCCGGCGATGTGTGTCGGCGGTGCGGCCTTGGCTTCGCTCTTGGCTGAGATTGCCGCTTTCACCTTCTTCTGGATCTACACTTTCGTCACCATCCCCCACGAGGAGTACGGCCTGTTCCGCTGGCACAAGTTGCAGCCCAAGCTCATGGGTGACATCCTGAAGGTAGCCTCGCCTTGCATGATCCAGCGCTTGTTCTCGTTCGGCGCCTGGTTTGCCTTCTTCATCCTCATCGAGAAGATGGGTGAGGCCGCCATCGGCATCTCGTCGGTGGTCCGCAGCACCTATATGATACTGATCATCCCCGGCTTTGCCTTTGCGGCGACGGCCAACACCCTCACCAGCCGCATCATCGGCGAGGGCAAGAGCGATGAGGTGATGGCCATGCTGTGGAAGGTGGTGAAGAACGGCCTGCTCTGCTCGGCGGTGCTGGTCGTGGTCACCGGCATCATCCCGGAGCTCATCCTGCGCATCTACACCGACGACCTCAACCTGGCTGCCGCCGCGGTACCTTCGGTGTATGTGGTGGGTGTGGCCACCCTGCTGGGTGCCATCGGCATGGTGTATTTCGAGGCCGTGTCGGGCACAGGCAACACCGCAGCCGCCATGGCCTTGGAATTTGGGGTGCTCATCGCCTACATCTTTTACGTCTTCCTGATGTCGAAGCACTCCACCATCGCCAGCGTGTGGACCGCCGAGTGGTTCTACAACATCGTCATGGGATTCATCGCTTTCATGTACATCTGGAAAGCCGATTGGAGAAAAAAGAAGATCTAAAGGATTTTTTATTATCTTTGCCCCCAAAACGGCAAAGACTATGAACTGGAACAAAGTGCCGGCAGAAGAACTGCTGGATCAAATCAAAGACAAACCACTTGACGACCAAAACGACATCCTGCACGACTACATCCTTAACCGGCACAAGCATCTGAGCACTATGCCGCTCAAGCTGTTGCCCTTGCTGGAGAAGATGTGCGAGATCAAAGAAGCGCTGCGCCAACAAGAAGACCAAGGCACCGAGGACTATGAGAACTATGCCAACGACTGCGTCTTCCTCGGGCTATGGGCCGCCAAGATCTACCTCTACCAACTCGATGACGAGGCACACAGCCTCGAGCTGCTTGAGAAGGCCAAAGCGGTGTTCCAGACCCTCACCGGCAAATATCTCAAGGACAATTACAAGGACAACCGGGAGACCATCGACGAACTCACTGAAAAGCTCAACCAACAAAATCAAGAGACCCCCATGGAAAAAGAAACGGAAGCCACGATGCCCAAACCCTTTGAGGAATACCTGCAGCTGTTGGAGAAGAAGCGCGTATTCAAGGAGGCCGTCAACGAAAACATAGGCCACACCCGCCATTACGGTTACCTGTTCACCGGCAACCGGGGCACGGGCAAGCGCTCGTCGGCCAAGAAGCTCTTTGAGGCTTTGAAGTCCATCGACCCCGAGGTGCAGCAATGGATTGAGATCCCCGCCGCGCAGCTGTTCGAGCCCAGCAACGGTTTTGCCAGCATCAACGACACCCTCAGCGAGAACCGCAAGAGCATGATCTACATCAGCGACGCCGAGGACCTGAGCATGAAGGGGTTGCTGTCGCAGACCGGCATCGAGATCCTGGCCACCAAGCTCAAGACCGAGCCCACGGTGACCGTGGTGCTGTCGGGTCGCCGCGACGAGCTCACCCAGCTGGTCAACTCCTGCCAGTCGGCCAAGGACATCTTCATCCACCAATTCCATTTCGACGACTTCAAGCCCGAGGTGCTGGTCGACATCGCCGCCAGCTATGCCCAGGAGCACGGCTACCGTTTCACCGAAGGCGCTTTGCATGAGCTCTTCAACTACTTCAGTTACGAGTACAAGATGCGTGGCAGCGAGTTCGGCAACATCCATCTGGTGCATCACACCATCGACGACGTGATTTTGCCTTCCCTCATCCAGCGCATGGTGGAGGGCGAGCAGGTCAGTGGCGACAAGGAAGTGGCCACCATCATCACCACCGACGACATCCCGAAGGTGCGCCACCGCGATCCCAAGAAGGCCATCGAGCGGCTTGATTCGCTTGTCGGGCTGGAGAACATCAAGCAGAGCATTATGGCCCACGCCAGCCTGGTGAACCTCAACAAGCGGCGCATGGAGCTGGGACTCTTCAACCACCTGCCCCCGATGCACATGGTCTTCACCGGCAACCCCGGCACGGGCAAGACCACTGTGGCTGAGCTCATCGGCGAGATCTACTACGGCATGGGCGTGCTCTCGTCGGGCCATCTCGTGGAGGTCGACCGTTCCAAGCTGGTGGGCCAGTATATCGGCGACACCGAGAAGAACACCCTCAACGCCATCAAGAGCGCTGCCGGTGGCGTGCTGTTCATCGACGAGGCCTACAACCTGTTCACCAACGACCCCGACCGGAAGGACTATGGCATCCGTGTCATCGAGACCCTGCTCACCTACCTCAGCATGGAGCAGACCAACATGATCGTCATCCTGGCTGGCTACACCATCGAGATGGAGAACCTCCTGCAGTCGAATCCCGGCCTGAAGTCGCGTTTCTCCTATATCTTCCACTTCAACGACTACACTCCCGAGCAGCTGATGAAGATCGGCGGGTTCGTGATGAAGAAGGAGCAGTACAAGATCACCCCCGAGGCCGAGAAGAAGCTCACCCAATACGTCATCAACGCTTACAGCAACAAGGACGAGCATTTCGGCAACGGTCGTTTCATCACCCGGTTGCTCACCACGAAGATCATCCCCAACGTGAGCGACCGCCTCTATAAGATGGATCCCAAGCGCATTACCGAGAAAGACCTGGTGACCATCACCGAGGCCGACATCCCCGAGATCGAGGATCGCCAGAAGATGCTCTCCTGGGACAGCGCCATCATCGACGATGCCTTGGAGCAGCTCAACGAGCTTGCCGGGTTGGAGCATGTGAAGCAGGCCTTGAACGATTACGTAGTGATGTTACGTGCCCACTATGTCAACAAGACCCCGATGACCGGCAACCACATGACTTGGCATTTCCTGGGCAACACCGGCACTGGCAAGAGCACGGTGGCCGAGATCCTTTGCAGCATCATGCAAGGCGCGGGGTTGCTGCCCACCAACCATTTCGCCACGTTGAACATCGAGGAGTTTGCCAACGCCCACAACCCCACTGTGATCATCGAGAAGGCCATGCTGAAAGCTGGCGACGGCATGTTGTTCCTCGACCTCGACTCGCCCAACTACAAGAACTACAACATGGACTTCTTGCAGTTCTGGATTGAGGACAAGCGCAAGGAGCTCAACCTGAGCGTGGCGGTGGTCATCGCCCGCACCAACGACGACGGCGATGCCGTGGCCCGCAACCTCATCCAGCACGGGGTGGTGCCCTCGAACCACATTTTGGTGTTCGACGACTTCAAGCCCGAGGAGCTGCAGGGCATCTTCTGTTACCTCTTGAAGAAACAGTTCGGCCTCGACATCACCCTTCACGCCAAGGAGGTCATCGACCGGTGCATCGAGCAGCTTTACCAGAACCGGCAGAACTTCGCCGTCAACGCCCGCACGATGCAGCTGTTGGCCAGCACGGTGGCCCAGATTGCCCAGCTCCGCATCTTCAGGGATGGGAAGAGCCAGCGCAGCACCGTCATCAAGGCTGACACTGACAAGTTGGAGTGGAGCGACAATTCGTTGCTGTACCGTCGCATCGGGTTCTAGAAGATCTAGATGGAGGGTGCCATCAGGGAGGTGGCGATGGCATCGGCGAAGAGCATCTGTTCGTCGGTGAGGTAGAGGAATTCCCGTGTTTGGGAGAGTCGGCCTTGGGCGATGAGGGGTTGTGCTTGTCGTTCGCAGTAGGTCGAGAAGCGTTCGCCCATCTCACGTTTGATGTATTTCAGGTCGATGCCCCACATCGTACGGAGGCGGAGCATGACGTATTCATCGTATTGCTGTTCGGCGGAGAGGGTTTCCTTTTCGGACGGCTCCCTGTTTTCCACATACCGCTCCAATGCATCCGCATTCCATTGTCGGGAGGCCCCGTCGTAGGAATGGGCGGAGGGTCCGAAGCCGGCGTAGGGGATGCCGAACCAGTAGCTGGCGTTGTGGCGGGAATGCCTACCCGGTTGGCAGAAGTTGGATATTTCGTAATGCAGGAAGCCGTTTTCGGCGGCGCGGTGGCAGAGGATTTCATAATCCCTCACGGCATCCTCTTCGTTGACGGGCAGCGCTTTCCCTTGCGCTATCTGCCTGGTGAGGATGGCGTTGGGTTCGAGGGTGAGGGCGTAGGCGGAGAGGTGGGGAACGTCCATCTCGAAGAAAAGGTCGAGGTTACGGTTCCATTGCGAGGCGTCGGAGGTGGGCAGGCCGTAGATCAGGTCGAGGCTGATGTTGTTGAAGCCGGCGGCTTTGGCGAGGCCGACGCATTCACGGGCGTGTGCTGCGTTATGTTTGCGGCTAAGGTATTGAAGGTCGTTGTCGAAGAAGCTTTGGATGCCGATGCTGAGGCGGTTTACGCCGAGCTTGCGGAGGCCTTCTAGATAATCTAGAGAGAGCGTGTCGGGATTGGCTTCGAGGGTGATTTCCGCTTGGGGGTTGATTTCGAAGGTGGCGTGCAGTGTCTCCAAGATGGGTTGTAGCTCGTCGATGGAGAGTATGGACGGGGTGCCGCCGCCGAAGTAGACGGTGTCGATGGTTTCGCCGTGGAGGTAGTCTTTCCGTTGGATGATTTCCTGTTGGAGGGCATTCAAGAGCTCCTCCTTGCGCTTGAGCAAGGCGATGGAATAGAACCCGCAGTAGGCGCATTTGGAAAGGCAGAAGGGGATATGGATATAAATACCCGACATGGCAAAAAAGAAGTCAGGAGACAGAAGCCAGAAGTCAGAACATTTTCAAATCCCAACCTTCTGTCTTCCGTCTTCTGACTTCCGACTTCTAATTAAAAGTTACTTTTCTTCTTTCTTGCATTTGCAGCAGCCGCCGAGGCATTTGTAGCAAAGGCCGGCAAGGAGTGCGCCGACGAGCGGGGCCACGATGAACAGCCAGAGCTGAGGCATGGCCAGCGGGTTCTCGGAGAAGATGGCAACGCCGAGTGAACGGGCGGGGTTCACGGAGGTGTTGGTCAGCGGGATGCTGATGAGGTGGATGAGCACCAGGGTGAGACCGATGGCGAGGCCACCGAACTTGCCGTTGGCGTGGCGGTCGTCGGTGACGCCGAGGATGACCATCAGGAACACGAAGGTCAGCAGGGCTTCAACGAGGAAGGCGCCCCACATGGAGGTCTGCAGATAGCCACCGGCAACGTCAGCGGCGCTGAAGAAGTCGCCATAGCCGTTGGCGGCGAAAGTGCCGAGGGTCATGTTGGCTGATTTGGCGATCACCATCAGCAGGCAGCCGGCGATGATACCACCGATGATCTGGGCGAGCCAGTACACCAGCATTTCCTTCAGGGTCATGCGGCCGTTAGCCCAGACGCCGAAGCTGACGGCAGGGTTCAGGTGAGCACCTGAGATGTGGCCGATGCCATAGGCCATAGCCACTACGGTGAGACCGAAGGCGATGGCTACGCCAAGGAAACCGACGTGTCCGAAGATTGCGGTACCGCAACCACCGAAAACAAGCACGAAAGTGCCGAACAATTCAGCAAAGAATTTGTTACCCATTTTCATAATAAATAAGTTTTAATTGGTTAATAAATGACAAATCAAAGTGCAAACGTACAAAAAAAACATTACTTTTGCAATTATGAAAAAAAATATCGTTTTCACTATCCTCCTGATGACCTCCTTTTCGATGATGGCACAGGAAAAGAACACCTACCACCAATTCACCCTTGAAGACTGCATCCGTTACGCTTTCGCCAACAGCTATGAACGCAAGTCGATGGAACTTACAGGCCAGTCGCTTGAAACCACTTACAAGCAATCGAAGATGCAACGGCTGCCCAACCTGAGTGCTTCCTATGGGCAGAACATCTCCAACAACGAGAACGGCTGGTCCTCGTCGGGCAACGTGGGCGTAGGTACTTCTGTCACCATCTATCAAGGCGGACAAATCAACAACACCATCGAGCAAAACCGCCTCAATCTGGAACGCAACGAGGTGCAGATGGAACGCTACGACAACCAGACGGTCTTGCAAATTCTGCAGAGTTTCCTCACCATCCTTGGCAACCAGGAACTGCTGAGTTACCAATATGAAGTGATGCACACCAGCAGCGAGCAGCTCAAGCAAGGACAAGCCCGCTATCAGGCAGGGTCCATCCTCGAGAGCGACTTCCTGCTCTTGCAGGCCCAGTACTACAGCGACTCGAACAACGTGGTCGACACCCGAATCAACATCGAAAACAACCTCCTTGACATGAAGGTGCTGCTTTCTATGGATCCCACAGATAATCTGGACATCGTCACCCCCAACACCGAGAACCTCGACGCTTTGATGGAGAGCCTCCCTTCAGAGGATGAAGCCATCCAACTGGCTATGGAGACCATGCCCGACCTCAGGATGAGCGACTATGACGTGCGTATCGCCGAGAAGAGCGTCGACATGGCCAAGGGCAACTACCTGCCCTCCGTCTCCGCCAACGCCAACGTGGGAATGGGTGTGCTTTCCTTCGATGGCAACGGCATGAGGCAGTGGTACGGCAAACCCACCGAGTCGGCTGGCATCTCGGTGAACATCCCCATCTTCAGCCGTGGCAACACCACGGCCAATGTGAAGAAGAGCCAGATCTCATTGGAACAAGCCCAACTTGACTACGAGCAGACCCAGTTGCAGACCCGACAGACCGTGGTGCAAGCCTACCGCAATGTGATTTCAGCTTACAATGCCTATAAAGTATCGGAGGTCCGGGTGAACGCCTACAGCAAGAGTTTCGCTGCCTACAACATGCAATTCCAATATGGCAGCATCACCACCGTGGAACTGCTTCAACAACAGAACAATTTTCTTAATGTTTTAAATACATATATTCAAAATAAATATAGTCTTCTCATGAAGCGCAAGATTCTTGACGTTTATATAGGGAAGATGATTTCGTTATAGTTGAGAATTGAGAGTTGAGAGTTAAAAAATAATAGTAATATAATGGCAAAGAAGAAAAAAAAAACTTGGTTGATCATCCTAGGGGTGATTGCCGCGGTGATCCTCGGCGTCATCATCGTGAACGCCACCCAGTCGGCACAAAAAGAGCTGGTGATCCGCACCCATGTGGTGGGTGAGTACACGGCGGAGAACACCGTCACGGCGACGGGTACCATCGAGCCGGTGGAGACCGTGGAGGTCGGCACCCAGGTCTCCGGCAAGGTGGAGAAGATTTACGTCGACTTCAACGACGTGGTGAAGAAAGGCCAGCTGTTGGCCGAGTTGGACAAGCTCACCTTGAACCAGAACGTCAGCAGGGCCAAGGCCAGTCTCACTTCCGCTGAGAGCCAGCTCAACTATGCGAAGCTCAGCTACGAGCGCACCCAGCAGCTCTACGAGGCCAACGCCGCCACCCTTGCCGCCTATCAGGAGGCCCAGAACAGCTACACCCAGGCCCAGATGAGCAAGCGCAACGCGCAGGCCGCTTACGACCAGGCTTTGGTCGACTTAAGTTATGCCGAGATCTACTCACCCATCGACGGGGTGGTGCTCGACCGCGCTGTGGAGGTGGGTCAGACCGTGGCAGCTTCGTTCAGCACCCCCACCCTCTTCACTTTGGCCAACGACCTCACCAAGATGCAGGTGGAGGCGGCGGTCGACGAGGCCGACATCGGGCAGGTGAAGATCGGCCAGCGGGTCACCTTCACCGTGGATGCCTACACCTATGAGACCTTTGACGGCACGGTGAACCAGATCCGCATGAAGGCCACCACCACCAGCAACGTGGTGAAATACACCGTCATCATCAGTGCGCCCAACCCCGACCTGAAGCTCTTCCCGGGCATGACGGCCAACGTCACCATCGTCACCGAAGAGGAGATCGGTTTGGCTGTCCCTGCCGAGGCGTTGAACTTCACTCCCGACGAGCAGGTGCTGCGGGCCATGCGCAAGGGCGGGAAGCCTGAAGGCATGGAGCCTCCGGCGGGTGAAAGGCCTCAGATGAAGGACGGTTCTGAGCAGCCCTCGGGCATGTCGATGGTCTGGATCAAGAAAGGCGGCGAGATCCTGCCCCGTCCCGTGAAGACCGGCATGAGCGACGTGGCCTACAGGATCATTGAGGAAGGACTTCAGGCCGGCGATTCCGTGGTGCTCTCGGCACAATATGTCGCCAAGGAGAAGCAGGTGAAGAAGGGCGACAACCCCTTCATGCCAGGCCCTCCCGGAAAAGACAAGGACAAAAACAAGAACAAGGGCGGCAATCCCCCGGCGGGACCGATGTAAACCATGAGTGAACAGCAATCCATCATTAAAGTCGAAGGGCTGAAGCGCACCTTCATCGTGGGCAGTGAGGAAGTGCATGCCTTGAAGGGTGTGTCGTTCGAGATCCACCAGGGCGAGTTTGTGAGCATCATGGGCTCGTCGGGCAGTGGCAAATCCACTTTGCTCAACATCCTCGGTTGCTTGGACCAGCCCACTGCCGGCGAGTATTACATCGACGGCATCTCAGTGAGGGAGCGTACCAAGAACGAGCTCTCCGACATCCGCAACCGCAAGATCGGCTTCGTGTTCCAGTCGTACAACTTGTTGCCTCGCACCTCCGCCTTGGAAAACGTGGAGCTGCCTTTGGTCTACAATCCTGACATCTCACACCGTGAGCGCCATGAGAAAGCCCAGCACGCCTTGGAGTTGGTGGGGTTGAAGGACCGCATGGAGCACATGCCCAACCAGCTCTCTGGCGGCCAGCAGCAGCGTGTGGCCATCGCCCGCGCTTTGGTCAACGACCCTGTCATCGTGCTCGCTGACGAGGCTACGGGCAACTTGGACACTCGTACGTCGTACGAGATCATGAGTTTGTTCCAGAGTCTCCACGAGCAAGGCAAGACCATTGCCTTTGTCACCCACGAGTCCGACATTGCCGTGTTCACCAGCCGCACCATCTTTTTGCGCGACGGACATATCATGCGTGATGAACCCGTAAACACCAAATCGGCATCAGAGGCCTTAAAGGCCCTGCCTGTTGAAAATGACTATTGACCTATGGATATACTGAATCTAATACGCATATCGGCCAAGGCTTTGATGCGCAACAAGACGCGCACGGCGCTTTCCATGCTGGGCATCGTGATCGGCATTGCCGCTGTCATCGCGGTGGTCAACTTAGGTGAGGGCTTGAAGGAGAGCACTGCCAACCAGCTCTCCGACATGGGCACCAACCTCATCATGGTGATGCGTGCCAACCAGCGCAGGGGCGGCATCAGCATGGGCTCGTCGAACGTGCAGTCGTTGACTGTGAAGGACTGCGAGCTCATCGCCAAGAACGCCAAGAACATCGCGATGGTCAGTCCCGTGGTCAACAGTGCCGGGCAGCTCGTCAACGGTTCCAAGAACTGGTCGGGCACGGTTTATGGCGGCACGCCTGAGTATCTGGAGATCAAGAAATACGAGATTGCCACGGGGGTCAACTTCACTGATGACGACATCAAGAAATACTCCAAGGTGGGGTTGATTGGGCAGACCATCGTCGAGGAGCTCTTCGACGAGGGCGAGGATCCCATTGGCAAGACCATCCGTATCGGGAGCATGCCTTTCATGGTGATCGGCACTTTGAAGGAGAAGGGCGAGAACGGCATGGGCATGGACCAGGACGACATTGTCATCATGCCCTATTCCACGGTGCAGAAGCGCATGTTGGGTGTCAACTACATCCAGCAGATCGTATGTTCCGCTGCTTCGGAGGACGTGGCTGAAGCCGCTGTAGAGGAGATCGAGACCATCCTTCGGGCCTCGCACAAGATCCCTACGGGTGGCAATGACGACTTCGAGGTACGTACGCAGCAGGAAATGTTGGAGATGATGACTTCGATGACGGGCATGATCACCACGGTGCTCATTGCCATTGCCTTGATTTCGTTGTTGGTGGGCTGCATTGGCATCATGAACATCATGTATGTCACTGTGACCGAGCGCACCAAGGAGATCGGCTTGCGCATGTCCATCGGCGCCAAGAACGCTGCCATCTTGATGCAGTTCCTCACGGAGAGCATCATCTTGAGTTTGATTGGCGGTGTCATTGGTCTGTTGTTGGGCGTGGGCCTCTCTTACGTGGTCGCTTTGGCCATGTCGTTGCCTTTTGTCATCAACGGGGCTTGGATGGTGATTTCCTTTGTGTCGTGTGCTTTCTTGGGTTTGATTTCGGGTTTCTTCCCGGCTTTGAAGGCTTCGCGTACTGATCCGATCAATGCGTTGAGGTACGAGTGAGTGGGAAAGTTAAAAAAATTGAAAAAAAAATTGTCAGTTTCAAAAAAGGTTGTATTTTTGCAGCCGCAAACGATGCTTCCGTAGCTCAGTTGGTAGAGCACCTGACTCTTAATCAGGGTGTCCAGGGTTCGACCCCCTGCGGGAGTACTTCGCAAACCCTTGTAATAAGTTGATAATCAACAAGTTGCAAGGGTTTTTCTTTAAAATACATTTATCTAAAATCCTTCCTTGAGGAATTTCCTAAGAGAAAGGTGTTTGATTCCGTTTTCGTCTCTAGTGCTCAACAAAGGCGTTGCGCTGATGACGTATTTTGGATGGTTGTCGCGGATCTTTTCCAAAGGACCGAATTCCCGGTTTCGGGTGGATTCTTCGGAAATGATGTAGCTTGCCTGAACGTAAACTGTCTTACCTGGTTTGGTGCAAACAAAATCCACTTCACCTGCGTTCAGGACCCCAACTTTCACTTCGTAACCAAGAAAGCAGAGGTGTTTGTATATGGCGTTCTCGATTACTTTTTCGATATAGGAATCCATGCCACCTTCGGCTTTAAGATTGCGAAGTCCCAAGTCATCCCAATAGATTTTTTCGTTGGATTCGAAAACCTTTTTGCCGTGGATATCGTAGCGGGACACGATGTCAAGCAGGAAAGCCTCGGCAAAGAATCCCCGATAAAGGAGGATGATGTTGGCTGATACGTTCTCTTGTTGCGATTTCATGTATTTGGCAATGCTGTTGGCCGAGGTGAGCTTGCCAGTGGTGTCGGCATAAAAGGCGATGAGGTTATTCAAGAACGGAATGTTGCGGATATCATGCCGCTCAATGATGTCCTTGAGCACAATGGTGTTGAAAACGCTGGTGAGGTATGCCCACACTTGTTCGTCGTTGTCAAGCCCCACCTTTCTCAGTCCGGGAAGGCCGCCATAGTTGAGATAGGTCATCAGGCTCTCATCGCTGTCCTCGAGGTTGTGGAATTCCAAGAATTCCGAGTAGGTAAGGGGGTGAATACGGATCTCCACGTGGCGACCGGCAATCAATGTAGCCAATTCGCCTGAGAGCATTTTTGAATTGCTGCCGGTGATGATAACATCTGTGTTATCCTCCGTGTACCAGTTGCAGATGCTTTCTTCAAAGTGCTCAATTTCTTGGGCTTCGTCAATAAGGATGAAGTTGTGTTTGCCTGCGATGAAACGTGCCTCGATCCAATGGTCAAGGTCGTCTTTAGTCTTAATATCTTTAAAAGCTTTCTTTTCCTTGTCAATATAGATGATGTAGATTTCTTTGTTTATAGACAATAAAAATAGATTTTTTTTAATTTTATTTTTTGTAGACAAAGAAATTACTTCCGAACGCGCCCAAAGAATAGTTGGACACAAACAAAAATATGGCTGAAACAATTTGTTTTTTTCGCCCAAAAGATTATCTTTGCATCATGAAGCTTCATTCGTTTTCTGGACGCATCACCCGACGGATTGTGGTGTCGATGCTGGCGCTCATGTCGGTCGTCGCCCTGCTGGTCTTTCTGTTTGCCAGGAGGGAGATCTCGGCTTTGACCAGCGTCCACTTCCAGGATGTTCTTGAGAACACCAATGACAAGGTGGAGGGGATGCTCGACAAGGTGGAGATCTCCACGGGGAACAACCTGGCGGAGATCGAGGAGCACTTTGGATCGCCCGAGGAGGTCTTCGACGCCTTGGAGAAGGAGCTTCGGCTGAACCCTCACATCGTCGGTTGCGCCGTGGGATTCAACCCGGACTATTTCCCGGAGGAGGGACGCTGGTTTGAGCCGTATGTGGCCCGGCGCGAAGACGGAACGATCGAGCGGCTGCAGATCGGTTCCGAGAGTCACGACTACCTCAATGCCGAGTGGTTTCAGGAGACCTTAGCCAAGGGAGAGGGCCATTGGTCCAACCCCTATTATGACGAAGCCGGGGCGAAGGCTGTCCTCATCACCTTCTCCGCTCCCGTGGTAGACCGCGAAGGCCGTGTGGTCGGCGTCTTCGGGGCCGACTTCCCCTTGGCGTGGCTTTACGAGCAGCTGATCCAGCTGGACGAACAAGTGAACCGGAACGTCATGAACACGCAGAACGAACGCATCTACTGCTTCCTCCTTGGAAGGGACGGGGTGTACATCGCCCATCCCGAGAGGGAACGTTCGCTGACCGGAGACTATTTCGACTACGTCGGGCCGGAGATGAGGGAGGAATACCGCCTGATTGGGGAGGAGATGTTGGAAGGCAAGTCGGGCAACCGCACGACATACATGGACGGCATCAAGTCGGTCGTCTATTACCGGCCGCTGTCGCGGGCCGGCTGGTCGATGGCCGTCGTCGTCCCCACCTCGGTGCTGTACCGGCCAGGCAGAATCATCGCGACCATCATCCTGATCCTGCTGGCCATCGGCCTGTTGGTGACTTCGCTGATCAGTGGCTTGTCAGCCCGCAGGGCCACCCGTCCGCTGAAATACCTGGCCGCTTCGGCCGAGGAGATCGCCCAGGGCAACTTCAACGCACCGCTTCCCGAAATCAAGGAGGCCGACGAGATACGGCTGCTGCGGGATTCGTTCGAGGACATGCAGCACTCGCTGTCGTCGTACATCGACAAGCTCACTGCGGCCACGGCCCAGCGTGCTTCGCTGGAAAACGAGCTGAATATTGCCCGTAACATCCAGATGGCGATGGTGCCCAAGACGTTCCCGCCCTATCCCGAGCGGAAGGACCTCGACATCTATGGCCGGTTGACCCCTGCCAAGGCGGTAGGTGGCGACATGTTCGACTTTGTCCTTCGTGACGACCGGCTGTTCTTCTGCATCGGCGACGTTTCCGGTAAAGGCATCCCGGCCGCTTTGTGGATGGCGATGATCATTGCAGCTTTCCGCACCCAGGTCGCCAACGAAGACCGTCCGGAGAAGATCGTCACCACGCTCAACGATGCGTTGGCGGAACGGAATGAATTAATGATGTTCGCCACCTTCTTCCTGGGGGTCCTCGACCTCCGCACCGGGGTGTTGACCTACTGCAACGCAGGCCACGAGGCGCCGCTCCTCCTGGGCGGTGACCAGCCCGAGTTCCTCGACATTGCCTCCAACCTCCCGTTGGGCGTGATGCCGAAATGGGATTATGCGGTCCAGCAGCAGACGCTGGCTCGGGGGACCACCCTCTTCCTTTACACCGACGGCGTGTCGGAGGCAGAAAACCAAGACCAAGCCCAATTCGGCCAGGACACCATTGTGACGGTGCTCCGGAACGCATCGGCTGACGCTGAGACGCTGGTGGAGACCATCACGGGGGCCGTGCAGGACTTCGTTGGCGATGCCGAGCAGAGCGACGATTTGACCCTTCTGGCCTGTCGTTACCCTTGAACCCGAAAATAGTATCAAAAAAAATAAAAGAATTATGAAAAAACCCGAACTAGCCCATCTGATGAACCTGATGAATCTTGCCTGCATGGACGGCAACGTCAGCGAAGCGGAAATCAACCTCCTGCACAGCATTGCCGATGCGCTCGGCGCCACCCAAGAAGAGTTCGACTTCTGTGTGGAACAGGCCAACGAGGCAATACGAAACAACAAATCCGTCATCGAGGTGCCCGAAACCGACGAGGAGAAGATCTTCTTCCTGAAGAACCTCACCCTAATGATGATGGCCGACGGGAAACTTGACGACGCGGAGAAAGACTTCGTCAAATTCATCGCCGAGAAGTTCGGCTATGATGGCGAGAAGGCCTTGGATATCCTCATTGAAAACGTCACTGACGAGATCCGTCAGGTCGTTCAGAAGCAACAAGGGAGCGGTCCCTCCGACACCCGTGTAGACGGTCCGGCAGGCACCCGTGTGACCGGCGGGGACGATGGAAAAACCGACGAAGAGGAGCTGAAAGACGCTATCAGGGCAACCATACAACTTGGTGCGGAAGCCCTCGTAAAACACGACATCCCCTCCGCCTTCGACTATCTCTTCAAGGCCGCCTACTTCGACGCCAAAGCCATGAGGCTCTTTCTGATGATTGTCAACACCCGCCCGCGCCTCTTCCGGCTCAGCAAGGAGCAGGTGGCCCTCATGAAGCAATACGCCGATAAGGACTATGGGGTGGCGCAATACGCCTATGGTCGCTGGCTGGAGGCACTTCGTCCCGAACCCGACTCGCTGAAGATCGCCGACGAGTATTTCAAGAAAGCCGAGAAAGCCGGTCTTTCCGATGCCACTTACTCACGTGCGGTGCTGCTCAAGGCCGGTCACTACGGTGAGGTGGACCGTGAAGAGTTTACCCGGATGGTTAAAGATGCCGAGGGAAAGGGCAGTTATCTGGCCAATAGATACCTCATGCGCCAATACATCTATGGCTGGAACAACACAGAACCCAACCCACAAATCGTTGTGGACTACTTGATGGAGTGGATCGACGGTGACGAGAGCGATGACATCATGGTGGTCGACCCTGCCTACTACAACATCCTCGGCGAGGCTTATGCTGCGCTGGAAGACCGGAAAAAAGCCGAGAAATACTACCGCAAAGCCATCGCCATGGGCCGCACGGAAGCCTACTCCGACCTTTACCTCCTTTACACCGACGATGAAGACAAGGCGTGGGAGTTGCTCAACGAGGGATGTGAGGCAGGAGATGCCTATTGTCTCCTTTACCGCGCCATGGACCTCATGAACCATTATGACGAAGAAAGGGAAAAACACCGCAGGATGGACGATCCTGACCTCATGGAGGACCTCATCACCGCCTATGAAGAAGGCTGCGACGAGGCTCCTTACTTTATCGGCAATATCTATTATAATGGACAATACGGCTACAAACAGGACAGGGCCAAGGCTTGGCATTGGTACTTTGAGGGCGCGAATCGCGACCATGGAGAATCCTACCGGATGCTTGCCGTGATGGTTGACGACGAGGAGACCCCCCATAAGCTGTCGGATCCAACCCAAACGATGGAGTACCTTACCATGATGGCTCTTCGCAACAACTGCAGCGACATGCTCGACTTTGTGGTGGAACGCTACCGCGACGGCGGCTTTGCCGAGTATGCCAACGAGATCGAGCGGTATTACGTCCCGGAATACGAAAGCAACCATGAAGATGAAGATGAAGATGACAATCGTGTCGACCCCGATGATGAAGACTACTATAAGGTCATCGCCATCGTGAAGACCGACGGCAAGGCCGACATCATCGAGTTCGACGTAGAAGAAGGCTGGGACGAGTTGCCCGAATTCATCGGTGCCAAGCGGCTCGATGCCATCCGCACCCAACCCTTGTACGACATCACCGAGAAACTGGAGCTCGACGGTCACATCACTGCTTGGGTCGACAACATGGGCCTGATGAAAGACCTGCCCATGAACCCCATCGGTTGCAAGCTTTATCCCGGCCCCATCGCCGGCGACATGATCCTCACCTTGGAGGACGCCAAATACAATCCCAAGAGCTTCGAGAGTGTCAGCGAACTGGAGCAGGTCGTCGCCGCCTTAGGCGCTGAGGTGGACCAGATCCTGCTTGACGACGGTCCCGACGACGACGGTCGCAACGACGCTTGGTCATAAACCATCAAAAACCCTTAACCCATGAAAGCATCCGAATACAGATCAAGACTCCAGAAGGAGACCAAGCAGAACGACCATCTGCCGGAAATCCCCATGTACAACCAGCTCACCCAACAGCTCTGGGAAGCCCTGCAAGGCGACACCGTGTGGGCCATCATGCAGAACCTCGGCGTCGACAAGACCGACGACCGTTTCAACAAAGCCAACCGTGAGGGTAACAACCTGAAAGTCACCGAAAAGGTGACTCCCCACCTCTACAAGCTCTTTTACGGCGTCAAGGAACGGCTTCACTTCGAGCACGACGTCGACTTCTTCGTGGTAAGCAGTCCGGTGGCCAACGCCTTCGCCGAGGTCATCACCCCCACCGACCCCAACTCACCCTATTCGGTAATCGTGTACTCCGCCATGATCGACATGATGACCGATGCAGAGCTCTGCACAGTGGTCGGCCACGAGCTGGGGCATCTCTTGGACAACAACATGATTCTTGGGAAGGTGTTCTCGTTCGTGTTCCCCAACGGCCAAGTCCCTGTACCGTTGCAATACAAATACATGTTCTGGCGGCAGCTTGCCGAGTTGTATGCCGACCGTTACGGCTATCTCGCCACCTGCGACATCAACGCCTGCATCTCGGCGGAGTTCAAGCTCAAGTCGGGCCTGAAGCTCGACAAGATGGATGTCGACATGAATTCCTTCCTGGAATACAACCGTGAGGTGTTACAGCATTACATCACCGGTGCCGGGCGCAGCCTCGACAACGTCACCCATCCTGTGAGTCCCATCCGTGTGGAGGCGCTCGCCCTCTTTGCCAACGCCAAGACCGAGAAGGAGCTCAACGACGGCATGAACCGGCTCGTCAGCGCCATGGCCCGCATGAACATCAACAACAACCTGGGCAAGAGCTACCTCGAGTTTGTGGCCTCGGCCGGCCTGATGCTGGCTGAAGCCGACGGGGAGATCACCAACGACGAGATTGATCTGATCCTCAACAAGATGTCGTCCTTCCACATGTTCCCGAAAGACGTGCTTTTGGCCATCTCGAAGGAAGACCGCAACGATGTGTT
This sequence comes from uncultured Bacteroidales bacterium, assembly GCA_905234455.1. Taxonomy (GTDB): domain Bacteria; phylum Bacteroidota; class Bacteroidia; order Bacteroidales; family F082; genus Limimorpha. The sequence continues at coordinate 35,216 of CAJOIH010000006.1, forward strand.
CTACAGAAGTGTGCAGGCCATCCTCGAGGCGCAGCCCAACAGCCGCAACGAGCTCTTCCTGTACATGGTCGACCTGATGGTGGCTGACCGCAACTTCCACAAGGCCGAGGTCGACCTTCTTGCCGAGGTGGCGCAGAAGGTGTTCCAGCTCGACCAGGAGACCTTCTTGAGGTTACTTGCCTACGGCATCCAGCGTGGTTTCCTTCCTTCCGTTGAATCCATCAGCTGAGTGCCATGGAGCAGCAGCAGTCATCCTATAGGACCAAGCAGCTCACCCGTCAGGAGCAGCCTCGGGTGTTGAAGCGGCCGCCATTCAGCGGTCGGTGCACTTTTTGCGGTGCGCCTATGGAGGCTGGCGAGACGGTATGTGAGGAGTGCGGCATGCCTGCCGACGGCGTGGTATGCCCGAACTGCGGCACGCGCAACTACCGTACTTTCTGCAGCTGTTGCAACACGCCCTTGACCCGTGCGGCACAGCGTGCTATCGAGAAGGCCCAGGACGACCCCAAGGTGCAGCAGGCTGCCCGACTCATGGACCAGGCTGCCGAACTTGAGGCGGCCATGGAGGCTGCTGAGGAAGGTCCCGCCAAGGAACAGGCCGAGAAGACCTACCAACAGGTGGTGAAGGACATCAACCAGCTCTTCGAGGAGATGCTGCCGCCGGCAGGTTCCACTCCCGAGGAGCAGTACAACTACTACTCCGCCCGCAAGGTCGCGGTGGAGACCATACGCACGGTGAAGAAGGAGACCCGTACCGGCTGGGTGTGCAACTATTGCGGCTGTCTGCACAGGTATCCCAGCCAATGTGTCGAGCCCTGGCACGGAGGCACGTGGATCTACAAGACCATCACCGAGACCGAGGTGGTGAGAGAATACAAATACGAGGACTGAACCATGGACGACCTGATGAATCTGCTGAACAGCGTCAAGAAGCCCCAGGAGACCGCCTCCGCTCCGCAGGAGACGGCTACTGCTCCGCAAGAGACGGCCACTGCTCCGCAGGGGACTTTGACCGCCCCTATGGAGGGCGGTGATGCTTACAGCGGTGGCCAGGCCGAACTTGTGGTAAAGAACGGCAAGATCCTCAAGATCTACAAGCACGACCATGGTTACAACGCCGCGGTGCTCACTTTGGTGAAGCAGTTGAAGGGCAAGGGCTTTGTGGTCGACCTCTTCGACTACGGCACCATGGAACACGAGGGTGAGCAGCGGCAGTTCGAGTTGATGGAATACTGTCGCGAGGGCGCGGTGAGTGGTGTGGACTTGAGGGGCAACCAGGATGTCATCCTGAAGATCGTCCGCAAGGTGGCCGAGGCCTTGGATGCCTGCCACCGGACCGGCTTCATCCACAAGGACGTGAAGCCTGCCAACATCCTCATCCGCGACAAGGCCACGTGGGATTGCGTGTTGTGCGACTTCGGCATCGCCGACGTGCTCGACCACGGCCAGGTGGTCACCCTGCAGAGCCGCACCCCCACCTATGCCGCCCCTGAGGTGTACGAACGGACCGTCACCATCGGCAACAAGACCTATTGCACGCTGGGTCCTGCCGCCGACTTCTACTCGTTGGGCATGACGATCCTCTGCCTGTGGTTGGGCGAGACCGCCTTCCGCAGCAAAGAGCAAGTGTTGGCCATCCAGAAGGTCCACGATGGCATCGTGGTACCCACCGACATGCCCGATCCCCTTTACACCCTCGCGCGGGGGCTCTTGGTGAAGGACCCTGCCCATCGTTGGGGTTGGAAGGAAGTCAACGATTTCCTGAACGGGGTGAAGGTCGACGTCTACAACGAGCACCAGCAAGGCAGGCTCCACATCATCTACAACAGCAGCCGGCAGCAGGTGGCCCACAACGTGGAGGAACTAGCCGCTTTCATGGCCGGTGACTTGGGGCTGGCCATCAAATACCTTTACAGCGGCAAGGTGTCGAAGTGGCTCGAGCACATCCCCGAGTTGCAGATCGAGATCGAGAACATCGTTGAGAAGGAGTTCCCCCGCGACCAGCAGATGGGCGTGGTGGCAGCCATCCACACCCTCAATCCCTTCTGCGACCTCAAGCTTTGCGCCGACCTCCATGACCCCGACTACGCCATTACCGGGGAGTCCATCGGCAGGGCCTTGAACGAAGCCTATCACCATTACTACACCAAAGGTGACGCCGACACCCTTGCCACCTTGATGGCCGAGAGTTTCTTTGGGGGTTCGGCCAGCGACTACCTGCCTTGGTTTTTCGCCCACAAGGGCAACCGTTTCGTGCAGCAGCAGCGGTGGTTCGACTATTGTGTGCATGGCGACGCCCAAAACCGGAAGAAGGCCGGTCCCAAGGACACGAGTTACCTTCACCAGGTGGCCATGATGAAGGCCATTGCCGGTTTCGGTGCCCAGCCCGAATACCGCTTGTCGCGCACCGGCGAGGTGTTGCGCAGCCTCGACGACGTGTACCAGGTTTCCAGGAAGGAGCTTCGTTACGACCTCGAGAACGACAAGGGCTTGCGCGGCTGGTTGGCCGTGCTCTGTCACGAGAACCCTCATGCCGACCTCAAGAAGAAATACAGCTATGAGAAGCTGTTGGAGCAATACGTCAAGATGATCGGAACCATCGACGCCGACGACCCTGCCTACAGCCGGTTCAAGGAGGCCCAGAACGAAGCCAAGGGCCTGGTGTCGGGCGCCAAGAACGAGATCCGGTCCACCTGGACTGCAAGCCTCTTCCAGAAGTTGATTGCCATCTTCCTCGGATTCGTGCCCTGTGCCCTGCTCCTCACAGACATCATTCTCAACATCATCGATAACCCTTCCATCGACATGCATGGAAGCTGGGGTTCCTTCGTGTTCTATGGCCTGGGCATCGTGGCTGCTGCCATTGCCTTTTTCAGCATGGACAGCGACGGTTGCCTTGTCCCCATCATCATCGGTGCCGTCGTCTCCTTCCTAGTCACCTTAGCCATTGCTTTGATAGGATATATCATCCTATATTTATATGGAGTTATAGTACTCGCTGTACTCCTTTATTTCGGCATCAGCACCTTGTTAGACGTCAGCAAGAAGCGGAAGCGCATCCAGAGCGTCACCAACCCCGGTTTCGAGGAGTTGACGTTGGAGCCTCTGTATTATGCTTTCAGCAAGGAGGCCCATTTCGACTCGTCGCTCAACGGTGCAGCAGGCGTCAAAGGCGCTTCGTTGTGGAAGGAAGACGTCAAGAAGCGATGGAAGACGGTGGTGTTGTTTGCTGCCAGCACCTTGGTGCTGATGTTGTTCAGGTTGGCCCTCCCCAAGTCGGAGCGCATGGACCGGTTCGACCGTTTTTTGAGACATCCATTCCAAACCGAGATCATAGAAGACATTCAAGATGACGAAGTGCAACCATTGTCAGACCCCGAACCGTGATGCCGCGCGGTTTTGCAAGCGATGCGGCAAGCCCCTCTCTTTGCCCAAGGAGCGGGAGTTTGAGGATTTTATTGCCAAGGACCATCTCTTTGACACCCTGAAGGATTTCAGGAAGCGCGTCGATGTGGACCGCCAGATGAAGGAGCGCGGCAGCAAGGTACACATCCAGATGGACTGTGTGGTTTTGGGCAATGCAGGCACCGGGAAGCACTTTGTGGCTGAGACTTTGGCTGACTGGCTGGTGCGCAACGAGGTGGTTTACCAGAGCGACATCAAGGTCCTCGACGCTGTCGACTTCCAGCCCTGGGCCGAGCAGTTGGACGAGCACCTTGGGACCCTCAAGGACGGGCTGTTGGTGATCCACAACGCCCAGAAGCTCATCTACAACGGCGAGTCCATTGAGTTGGACTTGCTGTTCAGCCGGATGCACGACAGGCCCACCACCATGCCCATCGTGTTCATGACCGGGCTGCGGCGCGATTTCGAGGATTACTTAGCCAACAAGCCCGAGGTCGCCTCGCTGTTTGAGTTCCGTTTCGACCTGAAGCCTTTAGATGAGAAGCAGCTCTGCCAGGTCAGCGAGCGCATCCTGAAGAAGAAATACAAGTTCGACATCACCGCTGAGGCGTTGGAGCGGCTGAGAGGCCATTATGAGTGGATGATGCGCAAGGGCGGTGGCATTGACAACAACGGGCTGCTTGCCGAGCTAAAGAGCGAGGAGATGGCTGTGAACGCCCTGTTGCGTGGCGGTACCCGGATCGAGGAGGAAGACGTCAAAGGCGAGGTGTTTGTGCCCCGCTCCGAGGAGGAGATCTGGGCTGAGTTGGACGGTTTCGTCGGTTTGCAGAGCGTGAAGGACGAGATCCACAAGATCATCGACAACGTGAAGGAGGCCCAGCGCGAGGGCGGCGAGGCCAAGATTTACGACCATTACATCTTCAGCGGCAACCCCGGCACGGGCAAGACCACCATTGCGCGCATCTTCGCCGACATTCTCGGGGCCATGGGCGTGTTGCCTCGGGGCCAGTATGTGGAGGTCGCCGCCAAGGACATGATCTCCGAGTTCGTCGGCGGCACCGAACGCAACGTGCAGGACTATGTGGACCGTGCCATGGGCGGGGTGCTTTTCATCGACGAGGCCTATGGCTTCAACGACGGCAACTTCGGCAAGGCCGGCATCGACAAGCTGGTGCCCATCTTGGAGAACAAGAAGGGCGAGTTTGTGTGCATCGCCGCGGGTTATCGCGACGACATGAAGGAGTTCTTGAAGATGAACACCGGTCTCCCCTCCCGTTTCAACAAGCAGATCGAGTTTCCCGACTACGATGCCAAGGAACTCGAGCAGATCTTCCTCAGCATGGCGTCGAAAAAAGGCTTCCAGCTCGACCAGGAGGCCCGTGACAAGCTCCACATCGAGTTTGAGAACATGTACAACCGTCGTGGCGACACCTTTGGCAATGCCCGTGAGGTGCGCAACTTCCTCGATGTGGCCATTGAGCGTCGCCGTGCCCGTCACCGCACGATGAGTGAGAACGAGATCTCGAAAGAATGTAAATTATTGACTTACAGCGACATAGCAGGAGAAGGCGTCCATAAGACCGTCGACATCCAGGAGGTGATGAAGGAGCTAGACGAATTGGTGGGTTTGGAGGGCGTGAAACGCAGCCTCCGCGACTTGGCTGCCACTTTGCGGCGCGAGCAGCAGCTAGCCCAGCGGCGCAACCGCACGCCCAACATCAGCGTCAGCCATTACCTGTTTTTGGGCAACCCTGGCACGGGCAAGACCACGGTGGCGCGGCTCATGGGCAAGATATTGCATTCGTTGGGTGTCATCAGCAATCCCACGGTCTACGAGGTCACCCGCGAGGACCTTGTAAGCCGTTATCTGGGCGAGACGGCGCACATGACCCGTGAGACCGTGATGAAGGCCATGGGGGCGGTGTTGTTCATCGACGAGGCCTATTCGTTGAGCAATGGCGGTCCTCACGACTACGGGTCGGAGGCCATCCACACCCTCACGCCGTTGTTGGAGAACTACAAGGGCAAGTTTGTGTGCATTGCTGCGGGCTATACCCGTAACATGATGCAGTTCCTCAACATGAATCCCGGCTTGAAGTCGCGTTTCGACGAGACCATCGAGTTCGAGGACTACAATGTGGAAGAGCTTTATCAGATCTTCGTGAGCATGGCCACCAAGAAGGAGTTCCGTTTGGACGAGGAGGCTTTGGCGGCGGCTCGCGAGCTTTTCGAGCAGGCCTATGCCTGTCGCGACGAGAACTTCGGCAACGCCCGCACGGTACGCAAGGCGCTCGACAGGGCCATCAAGAACCTCTCGAGTCGCACTGCTTACGACGACACCCTGAGTGAGGAGGCGTTGATGACCATCACTGCTGACGATATAAGAACCATCACACTGGAGGAAATCCTATGAAATGTCCCTATTGCAAAGAAGTGATCGATGACGACAGCTGGTTTTGCGACCAGTGCGGCAAGGAGATCAAGTACTGTCCTGAGTGCCGGCAGCCCAGGAGGGGCACCGAGTGTGCCGCCTGCGGGGCTGATTTGGTGAGTGCTAAGGAAGGTGCCAAGCAAAGTACCGGGCAAAGTGTTCAGGGGCCGACCGTATTGGAAGGCGAAGGCTTCCGGCTGGTTTTGAAGGAAGGTGTCTTCGGGCGCACCACTGGCATTTACCCCGAGTTTTGCAGCCAGATATACATTTCGGGCCGCCACGGCGAGTTGCGGTGTGTCGATGGCCGGTGGCAGCTGCGCGATTTGGGCAGCCACAACGGCACTTATGTGAACGGCGTGAAGCTAGAAGCCAATGCTTGGACGGAGCTCAAGTTGGGCGACCAGGTGAAGATAGCAACCCTTCATTTCACGGTACGATGATGAAGTTGGAGATACAAGCCCTTTCGAAGGTCGGCCTGGTGCGCGACAACAACGAGGACATGGTCTCGGTGGGTGGGGTATTGCTCCGTGATGAGGAGCTGGTGCTCACCGTCGAGTTGGACGAGGAGAGTCAGTTCCACTTGTTGGTTTCCGATGGCATGGGCGGTCACGAGCATGGTGAGCGTGCCAGCCAGGGACTGTTGGAGTACCTTGGCGAGTGTTTCAAGGAAGGACGTTGTCGGCCTGAGACCATGGATGAGGACTTGCGTTTCCACGTCCATGAGTTCAGTGATCGGCTCAACCGGCAGGCTGCCGAGGAGGGCCAGCAGCGGCCCATGGGTTGCACTTTGACTGGAGTGGTATGGTCGCAGGGCAAGGTCTTTTTGGTCAATGCCGGTGACAGTCGCACCTACCGTTTCCGCAATGGCATCTTGCGGCAGCTCACCCAGGACGAGACGGTACGCGGTCTCACTGGCGACCCTGGGGACAGCAAGGCTTTGCTCAACTGCATCGGTGCCGGTGGCGAGGGCCTTCTCCAGGTGGAAGACCTCACGGGCCGGATCGGAGAAGGCGACCTGTTGCTCATCTGTTCCGATGGTTTGACCGACATGCTCAGCGACGAAGAGATTGAGCAGCTTATGGACGACACGTCCCTGTCCGTCGACGCGCTCTACGAAGCTGCTTGTGAGCGAGGTGGGGTGGACAATGTAAGTATTATCGTTGCGAAAATTTCAGTATTATATAAAAACAACCAACATGAACAATCTCATCAACAATGCTTTCCGCAGGGAATTTGATCTCAATGCAGCGGATGCTGTCAACCGGGGCAAGGAAGCCTTGCTAAAGAACGACATCGCTGCAGCTTTCGACCTTTTGTACCAAGCCGCCCATGTAAACAGGGTGGCGCATCGCCTCTTCCTTATGATTCCCGAAATCAACACGCGGCTGTTCCTGCTCACCGTGGACCAGGAGGAGTTTTTGGAAGAGGAGGCAAAGAAAGAGGATCCTTTGGCACAATACACTTTGGCGCGTCTCTACCAGGCTCATGGATACTCGTTCGACGAGGCACGCGACCTGTTCCTTGCGGCTGCCAAGTCCGGCATGGGCGATGCTTTCGCCGCGCTTGCCTTGATGATGGTTAACGGACTGCTGGACGGCGTGGAAATCGACAAGGGACAATACTACCAAGGCCTCACAGATGCTGCTGAGAAAAACAGCATGTTGGGCCAGTACTACATGTACAAGGCCGTCATCCAAGGTTACGAAGACCATCCTGCCGACCCCCAGGCTGTCATCAGTAACATCAAGGATTGGCTCAATGGCGACGAGAGCGAGGACCTCCTAAGGGTCAACCCGACCTACTATGAGATCCTGGCACTAGCCTACGAACGCCTGGGCGACAGCAAGTCGGCCGCCAACTATTACATGAAAGCCGTGCGCATGGGCCGCGTCGACCGTTATCACCAATGGGTGCTCAACACGTTCTTTAACGACAACATGGAACTCATCGACGAGGATGGTTACGTCAAAGCCGTGGAAGACGGCATCACCATGGGTTGCGGTTACTCCCACCTGCTCCGCGCCGACATGAACCAACAGCTTTACGATGCCAGCGAGGACGAAAGCGAGAAGGCCCAACTCTCGGAGATGATTCAGCAGGACCTCTCCACGGCAGCCAACCTAGGCGAAGGCTACGGTTTCTATTTCCACGGACAACACAGCTATTACGGCAACTACGGCTTCACCCAGGACAACAACGTGGCTTGGATGGACTTCCTCAATGCCTCTGGGATGAATGTGGCCGAGGCCTGGGATGAGATGGGTAAGATGTATCTTGATGGCGAGGCTCCAGAAGGTCTGGGACCCGATTTCATCCCCTACTGCCGTCTGATGGGGTTGCGCCAAGGTGACGACAACATGTTGATTCCGGTGATTGTTTCCTTCGTGGGAGGCTCGCTGGAAAAATACCGTAACGAGGTGAAGAAATACTACCTCCCGCGTTACGAAGCCCTCTCTGACGAGGAGAAGACACAGTATTTCGAAATCAAGTTCGTTGCTGTTGTCGATGCTTCGGGAACCGCCCATCTTACCGAGTTCGACTTTACCACACAAGCTTGGGCTGAGTTGGAGGAGATGGTTGAGGGCGCGGATCTGGTAGCCGTCCACAACAGTCGTCTTGACGAGATTGGTGAGGAATTGGGTTTGGAGGGGCGTCTCACCCTTTGGGTCGATGGTGATAGAAAGATTAAATCCTATGTGATTACCCTTGAGGATGAGTTTTCACAGCCGACAGCTATCGAGTTGGGTCAGTTGAAGGAGATTGTGGAAGCTCTGGGTGCCCATGTGGATGAGGTATATTATGAAGAGTTCCCCGACAGCGACAACCGGTATGATCCGTATGCATGACCAGGACAGGTAGCAGTGTGTCTTATCTTAGAATACCGGTCATGGCAGGACAGATTAAATTAAGCAAACGCGGCTCAATTGTTGGGAGAACTTATCGATTCCTGCTTGGATTTTACGCACTGTAGCTGCTGACGGGCGGCTATGTCCAGTAACGTAATGGCTCAACTGTTTGCGGTTGATGCCTGTGATGGTTTGTAATCCAGCGAGGCTCAGACGGCCGCTGAAATACTGAAGGAAGCTAGCGGTATCGAACCGCAGATCCCATTCCAAATCAGGAAGTGAGGGTAGGTGTTTACGAGCTTCGATGAACGAGTTTTCGAGATCGGTAATGGCTTCATCCACGGTCTTTCCCTCTCCGAAGAAGCCTATTTCAAAATCATGTTGCGGAACAGCAGTGTAGCTGCCGTCGTTGTTCATTTCAATAATCACTATGATCTTCATACCGTTTGTTCCTATAGCTAGAATTTGACACCCGATTGTTTTTCTATATCTTTTAGAAGGTTCCTCCCAATGTCATGAGCAGCATGGCGCGGCACTTGGAACTTCCGATTAGTTATCGGACTCCACCACCAACTATGGTTCGTCCCCTCTTCCAAAAACCAACACCCAGCAGCCTTAAGCCTTCTGATTAATTCAGTCGTTTTCATAAGGCGACGGAGTTTAATGGTTCTGCAAAAATAGCCATTTGGATATTAATCTGCAAGGAAAATTTGATTTTTCTCATATCAATAATCAGATTTTGCCTGCAAAGATAGCAATAATATTCTAATAACATATATTAATTAATAGATTTTGTTTATACTTCAAAGCCAAAGGAAGAAGAACCAGATGAGGAAGCCAATCCTGAGGCGGAGTTCAACGTTAATTACCTCACGGCATTTAGCGTAGTTGTGAAAGACAAAGAAGGAGCTAATTTGAACAAGCTTGCCCAAGGATTGCGCGGGGTATGGAAAATTATCGCACCTCCATGGTTTTGAAGCCCTCGGTGGCAAAGGTCTCCAGTTCGTCTTGTTCGTTGACGTAGATGTAATAGGCTTCCACTCCGTCGAGGCTGTTGATGAGTTCGAGGGAGCGTTCCATGCCCATCACCATGCAGATGGATGCCAAGGCGTCGGCCCAGGTGGCGTTTTGGGCGATGACGGTGGCGCTCAGCAGTTGGTGTTGCACGGGATAGCCCGTGGTGGGGTCGATGCAGTGCGAGTAGCGTTTGCCGTCGCGTTCGACGTATTTGCGGTAGCTTCCTGAGGTGACGATGCCTTGGTCCTTGATCTGGACCCGCTGTTGCACCACCCGGTCGGAGTCCCAGTTGGCAGACGGCTTTTCGATGCCCACCACCCATGAGGAGCCGTCGGGCTTGTTGCCGCGGGCCATGATCTCGCCGCCCACATCCACCAGGTAGTTGGTGATGCCTTGCGACTCGAGGTAGGCGCCGATGAGGTCGGAGGTATAGCCTTGGGCGATGGCGTTGAAATCGAGTTGGATGCCGGGGTTTTCCTTGACCAGTTGGCCGTTTTCGATGTGGACCTTGCGGTAGTCGACCAGGGCTTTAAGGCTGTCGATGAGTTGTGGGGTGATGCTGTCGCCGTTTTTGGCGCTGAATCCCCAGGCGGAGACCAGGGGACCAATGGTGGGGTCGAAATAGCCGGAGGAAAGCTCAGCGGCCTGTTGAGCAATATTAAAGTTATCTATAAATATATTGTCTAAGGTTGTGTTTTCGTTGCGGTTGACTTTATTGATGATGGAGGAGTCGACCCAGAGGTTGACAGAGCGGTCGACGGCTTGGAAGATGGAGTCGATGCCGTGTTGGTAATTATGGTCACCGTAGTAGGTGATGGCGTAGTAGGAGCCTTGGGCGAGGCCTTCGAGATGGGTCTTGCAGGGTTGTTTGGCACAGGAGGCAAGCAGCAGCAATAAGGCGAACCAGTAGTGTCTCATAGCTTGAAGGTCATGCTGTATTTGAAGGCGAAGTTGTCGATCGTATTGGGGAGGGCGTAGGGGCCGTAGCGGTAGAAGAGGCCGGCGCCGAGACTCACGATAGGACTGTTGAGGAGGCCTTTCACCACGAAGCCGCTCTCGAAATAGCCTTGGGTCATGGTGGGGCTACCCCAGGCGAGGGCGGTGGAGAGGGTGAGTTGGGGTTTGAACCAGGTGGTTTTGGGGTTCCAGAGCGTGCCTTGGAAGTCGTGGCTGAGGAAGAGTGCCACGAAGCGGTTGCAGAAGAACTCACTTTCGCGCATGGTGCCAAAGCTGCCGGGGGAATAGAGGCCGAATTTCTCGTAGGAGCCCATGAGGTTGAAGGTTTCCTGCACGGGGCATCCTGTGGAGGCGTAGCCGGCTTGCAGCAGCACCGATGACTTGCCGCGGTAGCGCCATTGGAAGTCCTTTTCGACTTGGAACTTCAGCCGGTCGAAGTCGTACTCGCCACCCCAGACGTCCTTGAACGAGTGTTGGTAGATAAGCCATACGATGGGGTAGTCGGTGCCTTGTGACTGTATGCCTTTGGAGGTGCTCACGAACTTCTCCTTGTAGGCGAAGCGCAGTCGGAGTTCGGCGTTGGTGAGGCGGGTGGTAGGCAGGGTGTCGTAGGGGGACAGGTGATAGTTTTTCCAGTAGGTGCCGAATTTCACGAAGGCCTTGAAGTGGCGGAGGAGTCGGGTTTTGAAGAATGCTTCGGCGGTGTTGCCGCGGGTCATCACGTTTTCGTAGAAGGTGTAGCGGTATTCGTTTTCGGAGAGCAGGTTGGACCCTTCGCCGAAGCCTCCGAACTCGCCGATGGCTGAGGAGCGATGGTTGTACCGAACGCCCAGTTCCATCTGTCGCTGGCGGTTGATGAGCCATTTGGCTTCGCCGCCGTAGTCGAAATCCTTCAGTTTGGTCCAATAGCCGCCAAAGGCGTTGAGGCGCAGGTGTCGGGAGAGTCGGTCGTTGGTGGTGAGGTTGAGCCCAGCGAAGAAGCCCCGGTAGCCGGAGAGGCGGAACATGCTGCCGAAGTTCAGGTCGACCGGTCCGATGGGCAGGGCGGTCTCGTCGATCATCTTGGTGGTGAGGCCCAGTGCCCAGTCGAAGATGTTGGTCCCTTGGGTGATCGAGTCCATGAAGTGGTAGGTGTTTTTCACCCTTGGGGAGAGCGAGTCGATGCGATGACGATTCCAGAAGGCTTCGTCCTGGTAGGCTGCGTCTTCGGTGATGAGCAGTTCCACTTCAGAGAACTCGTTTCGATCGATGTTGGGGTTGAGCAAGACGTTGGTGATGTAGCTCTTGCCGATGGCCGTCACGGGTGAGGCAAGTCCTGATTTCTCCACTGCGACCTGGGGGAGTTCCAGTTTAAATTCGAATTGTGAGGGGAACCAGTGGTCGTAGACCTTCTCATAGAGCTGTTGTATGCTGATGTTGTAGAGGCTGGCTTGTTTGTCGGGTTCGGCCATCACGTGGAGCAGGGCCCAGTTGTCGGAGCGGATGGCCAGGCTGCCTTTGAGTCCGTTGAAGGCGCTGCCCGGCATGGGGTGGAAGGTGATCATGTAGAGCGAGTCTGTCCCTTTGACGGGGAACACGGCATCGAGTGAGAAGGAGTAGTGGTATTTGCTGTTGTGGCTGATGGGGTTGACATAGCTGGTGCCGGCGATGTCGACATAATCGTCGTAGAAGCTGGTGCTTTGCATTTTGCTGGCGAGGTAAACGAACTGGGGGTCGTGGGCGCCTGCCATTTTGGTGCCCAGCACGTTTTGTCGCAGTTGGTCGGGGGCGCGGAACAGCACTTCCGAGTAGGTCTCCATGACCATCAATTCATTGTTTTTCAACACGTTGCTATCGACCGTAAACACCATCAGGTCGTAGACGTTGTAGAGGTATGCGTCGAGGGAGTTGGGGTGGTTTTGTTTGCGGTGGACCAGCACGCTGTCGATGATGCGGTGGGCGGGGTTTTCGCCGGCTACGACGGTGACTTCGTTGAGTTGTACCGTCAGTTCCTGGGAGAAGAGGCTGAGGGTGAGGAGGCAGAGCAGGAAGGTCAGCAGGGGTTTCATTCCTTGTTCATGATTTTGTAGACCACCTCGTTGTCGCGTTTCATGAAGTATTTCTCTCGGGCGATGCGTTCCATGGCTTCGGGGTCTTCGGTGACCATGCGGAGCGAGTCCTTATACTGTGCGATGCCTGTCAGCAGGTGTTGGATTTCCACCTCTTGGGCCTTGCGTTCGCGATGCAGTGCGATTTGTTGGCTGATATTGAACTGGTCGAAGAAGATGATGACCACCAGGAATACGATGGTGGCGATCACGTAACGGTTGGTCAATATGCGGAGGATTTTTCTGAAGGCCATGGTGGTAGAAGAAGATTTGCAAAGATACTTTTTTTTGTATTTTTGCGCACAGAAAAGTTTCAACAAAAAACGCTTACCATGAAAAAAGCCATTGCTACCACCAAGGCCCCGGGTGCCATCGGTCCCTACAGCCAGGCCATTGCCGCCAACGGCATGTTGTTCATTTCGGGTCAACTCCCCATCGACCCTGTCACTGGCACGATGCCCGAGGGTGTCGCTGCCCAGACGGAGCAGAGCATGAAGAACCTCGAGGCCATTTTGAACGAGGCCGGATGCACTTTCGACAACGTGGTGAAGTCGACCTGTTATTTGGCTGACATGAGTTATTTCGGTGACATGAACGCTGTTTACGCCAAGTATTTCAAGGGTGACTGTCCTGCACGCGCTGCCTTTGCCGTGAAGGAGTTGCCCAAGAAGGCTTTGGTGGAGATTGAGATGATCGCTGCCCTTTAATTATTTCAAGGCGTTTTCGGCTTCCTTGATGGTGGCTCGTTCGCCGTTGACGAAGGCCACTACGAAGGCGTCGCTGAATCCGAGTTTACGGATCTCGGCTTGGCGCTCTGTGGCGGCTTGTTTGCTGCGGAAGTCGCCTGAGGTGTAGCGATAGGCTCCGTTGTAGAAGTACACTTCCACTTCGGGCACTTTGGCGAAGTCCTTGTGGGTGACGGGCACTTGGGTGTCGCGGGTGGCGAACTGCACTTTGAAGGAGACCTTGTTTTTCTCGGCGGGCTTTTCGGAGGGTGTCTCCACGACTGTGGCCTGGGGCTCCACCTGGGGTTCCGGCTTAGGCTCCGGCTTGGTTTCGGGTTGTGGTTCAGGTTGTGGCTCCTGTTTAGGCTCTGGTTGCGGTTCCGGTTCGGGTTGTGGTTTGGTTGTAGTCAGGTTGTTTTCGCCTTCGTAGCTTGCCTTGAAGTCGCGGAAGGCGCGGTAGATGGCCGATGCCATGTAGACCTGTCCGTTTTCGGATGCCAGGAAACGTTCTTCGGCGGCGTTGCTGATGAAGCCCAGTTCGACGAGAATGCTAGGCATGGCGGTCTTCCAAAGCACGAGGAAGCCAGCCTGTTGCACGCCGCGGTCCTTGCGGCCCACCCGTTTGGAGAACTGTTCCTGCACGTTGGCGGCCAGTTGGAGGCTTTGGTTGAGGTATTCCTGTTGGAAGAGCGAGAGGGCGATATAGGCTTCGGGGCTGTTCAGGTCGAAGTTGCCGTATTGTTCGTCGGCGTCCTCTTCGTAGAGGATGGAGGCGTTTTCTTTCTTGGCCACTTCGAGGTTGGCGGCGTTTTTGTGTTCACCCAGCACGAAGGTCTCGGCGCCGGTGGCTGAGGCGTTTTTGCTGTCGGTGGAGTTGCAGTGGATGGAGATGAACACGTCGGCGTTGTTGCGGTTGGCGATGTTGGCGCGTTCGTTGAGGGTGACGAACACGTCGCGTTGGCGGGTGTAGACCACTTTGACGTCGGGGCAGTTCTTGGTGATGTAGTCGCCCACCAGCAGTGCCACGGTGAGGTTGAGGTCTTTTTCCTTGCTGATGGCGCCTATGGCACCTGTGTCCTTGCCGCCGTGGCCCGCGTCGATGACCACGGTCGAGATCTTCTCGCCGCGCTGTGCCAGGAGCAGTGTCGGGAAAAGAAAAGCCAACAAAAGAATACCAAATATCGATTTGTTACGTTGAGTCATTGCCATTTTTCTTAATTTTGGCACAAAAATAATTGTTTTTCGGCAGTTGAAACGGAAATCGGCATATAAATATTCTCTGAAGGCGGCATTTTTTTTGTCGTTGATGCTGGTTTTCAGGGCTGTCGGATTGGCCCAGAACACCTTCGAGAGCATTGTCAGCCGCACGGCTGTGGACTCGGTGGTGCAGGACATGAAGTCGAAGATCATATACTATTACGGCAACGCCGTGGTGAAGTATGACGACATCACATTGGAGGCCAATTACCTGGAGTTTGACTTGAACACCAACATCGTGACGGCCAAGGGCCTCCCTGACAGTCTCGGCAAGTTGCAGGGGACACCCAAGTTCACCCAGGGTGAGACCAAGTTCGACGCTTTGGAGATGTCGTACAACTTCGACAGCAAGAAAGGCATCATCCACCGGGTGTGGACGGAGGAGAGCGGCGGGTTCCTGCACGGCGAGAAGATCAAGCGGATGGAGGACAACACCATCAACATCCAGTCGGGCGGTTTCACCACCTGCAACCTCAAGGAGCATCCCCATTTCATGTTCAAGTTCAACAAGGCCAAGGTCATTCCCGACAACATGATTGTGACCGGTCCCGTGTATGTGACCATCCAGGACGTGCCCTTGCCCATCGGCCTACCCTTTGCCATCTTCCCCAACACCAAGGGCCAGAAGTCGGGCATCATCGTCCCCACCTATGGCGAGTCGGCCAACCGCGGTTTTTATTTGGAGAACGGCGGTTACTATTGGGCGCTCAGCGAGCATTACGACTTGCAGTTGCTGGGCGACATCTACACCCGTGGCAGCTGGGCCATCAAGCCCACGTTCCGATACAACCAGCGATACAAGCACAATGGCTCGTTGGCTTTGGGTTTTGCTGTGAACAAGATCGGCGACGAGGGTGCTGCCGACTATGAGAAGAGCCGGGATTTCAAGATCAAGTGGACCCACAAACAGGACACCAAGGCCCATCCGAGGCATAGTTTCTCGGCCGATGTGAACATCATCAGTTCCAACTTCAACAAGTACAACGCCACCACTTCCAACGAGTACTTGAGCAACACTTTCAAGAGCAGTATCGCCTACCAGACCAACTTCGCCGGCAAGGTGTACCTCACCCTCAACGCCAGCCATAGCCAGAACACCATCACCAAGCAGGTGACCGCGTCGCTGCCTGAGGTGACCGTGACCGTGAACCGTTTTTATCCTTTCCAGAAACTGAAGAACAAGACCACGGGGTGGAAGGCTCTCAACAAGCAGCTCTCGAACCTCAACTTCAGCTACACGATGAATGCCAAGAACTACATCTCCGGCATCGACACGTTGCTGTTCCCGACGGGGTGGTACAACGACATGGGTGCCTGGTGGGACAATTTAAAGGGATACACTTCGAGTGGCATCAAGCATACCATCCCCATCAATCTACCCATCAAACTGTTCAAGCATTTCACCTGGACCAACTCGGCCAACTTTAACGACTACATGTATTTCAGCCATGTTGAGAAATACTGGTCGCCGGTCGACAGTCTGATGCACACCGACACTGTGCCGGGTTTCCGCAACCTGATCGACTTCAACCTATCGAGCAATCTCACCACCAAGCTTTATGGCATGGTACGTTTCAGCAAGGGTCCCGTTAGGGCGGTGCGTCATGTGTTCACGCCCACCATCGGCGTCAGTTACCGGCCCGACTTCAGCGATCCCAAATGGCATGTCTACGATTCGTATGTCGACCAAAACGGTCAGGCCCAGACCTATAACATGTTCATGAACGCGCTGTTCGGCACCCCTTCGCAGAGCAGTTCGGGACTGGTCACCTACAACTTCAACAACACGTTGGACATGAAGATCCCGTCGCGGTCGGACACCGTCACGGGGATGAAGAACGTGACTTTGCTGGAGGCGCTGAGTTTTTCGGGCAACTACGACTTCACGAAGGACTCGCTCAATTGGTCCACCATGGCGGTCAGTGCCAGAACCACGCTGTTCAAGAAGCTGAAGGTGACCTATTCGAGTGTGTGGGACCCGTACACGGTGGATTCGTTGGGGCGCAGGATCAACCGGCTTGAGGTCTTTGAGAACCACCGGCTTTTCCACAAGAACAACTCTGCGTGGAACTTCAGCCTGAGCTGGTCGTTCAGCCAGAACGACTTGAAGAAGTGGAAAGGTGAAAATGGAACGCCGACTGATTTTGAGGAGCGGATCGGGGCACGGGCGATGGGCTCGGAGTTCGTCACGCCGGGTGAGTTGGACGACATCTTGGGCAACCCCAAGTCGTACATCGACTGGACCACGCCTTGGTCGTTGACTTTGAGTTACAATTTGAGACGCACCACCAACATCAATTACGCCAATTTCATGGGCATCAAGACCAACCAGTTGGTGCAGACTTTATCGGTGAACGGCGACATCAGTTTCAGTCCGAAGTGGAAGGTGAGTTTCTCGACGGGATGGGACTTCACCAACCACGGCTTGTCGTACACTTCGTTGAACATCTACCGCGACTTGCATTGTTGGGAGATGCGGTTCAACTGGATTCCCATTGGCAACTACAAGAGCTGGAATTTCACTATTAATGTGAAGGCACAGGCGTTGCAGGACCTGAAGTTGACGAAGAAGAAGGACTATAGGGATAATTGAGGAGTTAGGAGTTGGGAGTGAGGAGTTAGGAGTGATTTTGATACGATAAACAAATAAACATGAAAAAACTGTTACTATTAATGATCGCGCTGACCTTGGGATTCGGGGTGAAGGCGCAATGTCCGCTTTCGACGGCGGTAGATTTCACCGCGACCGACTTTCATGGTACGGAGGTACATTTGTTCGACATTTTGGATGCCGGGCAGTATGTGCTCATTGACTTTTTCTTCACCAGTTGCAATCCGTGTCAGCAGGCCACGCCGAAGATAGTTGAATCGTATTACGCCATGGGCTGCAACATGCACGATGTGTTTTACATGGAGATCTCCGACCGCGACAGTGACGCTGCTTGTCAGACCTGGTGTCAGACCTACGGGGTGGAGTATCCCACCATCAGCGGTGCGGCGGGTGGTTCCACCATCTGCGGCAACAGCATGTATCGCATCCCCGCTTTTCCCACGGTCATCCTGATTGCTCCCGACCGTTCCATTCTCATTAATGACTTATGGCCTATTAATAACACCCAGACTGTCATCACCGCTTTGGAGAACCACGGTCTCCAGCAGCACGATTGCGATGGGCCGAACGTTTTCCC
This sequence comes from uncultured Bacteroidales bacterium, assembly GCA_905234455.1. Lineage (GTDB taxonomy): Bacteria > Bacteroidota > Bacteroidia > Bacteroidales > F082 > Limimorpha. The sequence goes on from CAJOIH010000006.1 coordinate 53,129, forward strand.
CACGGTACACATTGAGGTCGATTTGGTGACGGAGACCGAGGTTACTGCCACCTTCACCCCGCTTGAAGGTTGCACCACGTATTATTACACCTTGGCTACTGAAGCCGAGATTCAGCAATGGATGAGCATCACAGGGCTGGAGCTCCCCGAGTATCTCCAGACCTACGGTTTTCCTGGCGACGACATCCTCAGCCACGTCTTCACTGACCTCACGCCCAACACGGATTATGTGATTTATGCGGTGCCCAGCGACGAGAACTACATCCTTTACGAGGTGGTTCAGGAGCCTGTCACCACCACTCCTGGTGGAGGTGCTGAGATCATGCCCGACTTCACCGCTCCCGACCTCGATGGCAACGAGATCAACCTTTACAGCATCCTCGATGGCGGTCAGGCTGTGCTGCTCTATTTCTTCCTTTATGGCGACGAGTTCAGCGAGGCCCCCATGCCCGACGTGGTGGAGGCTTTCCATCAATACGGCTGCAACGAGCACGATGTGTTCTTCATGGAGATCACGCCCAACGGTCACGCTGACGACTGCCAGGCCTGGGTGGAGAAATTCGGGGTTCAGTTCCCGACCATCAGCAGGGACGCTGGCGGCAACGACATTGTCCAGGCCATCCCTGTGGGTTTCTACCCCACCATCATGCTCATCCGTCCGAACCACGAGATTGCTGTTCGCGACATCTATCCGCCGACGTATGAATACATCGCCCAGGCCCTTGACGATGAAAGCTGCGAGCAGTACTATTGCTTGACGGGCGTGGATGAAGGCGGCACCTCCTGCACCCCCTTCCCCAACCCTGCCCACGAGAGCGTGACCCTCAAGGGTGAAGACCTCGGTTTGGTGAGTGTTTACAACGCCCTTGGCCAGAAGGTGGAGGAGTTCCTAACGGAAGGTAACGAGCTGATCATCAACACTACCAGATACCGGAGCGGTGTGTATTTCATTAAGATGAATGGAAAAACACTACGTTTTGTAGTGAATCATTAATAATTTTCTAATTTTATAATAAAAACCGTTTCGAAATGAAGCGGTTTTTTTTGTTTTTAAACCTATTTTTTATTAAAAAAATTTTGTAAAGTATTGATACATATAAAAAGTATTATAATTTTGCATTACGTAAAAACCGTAACGGATAATCCGTAACGTAAAATATGAAATACTATGGCAAAAGAACTCCACAATCCTTTTATATACCAGGGTTATGAAAGTCCAGAATATTTTTGTGACCGTGTCGCGGAAACGGAAGCTTTGGCTGCAAACTTACGTAACGGTCGCAATGTGACATTGATTTCACCTCGAAGGATCGGGAAAACCGGACTGATACAAAACACCTTTTATCGCCTTGGGGAGGGTGATAAAGACGCCATCTGTCTCTATATCGACATTTTCCCGACCAAAAGCCAGGCCGAGATGGTACGCATGTTGGGCGATGCCGTTATCAACGAAGTGATGTTGAAAAACAAAACATTGAAAAAGAAAGCTTTGGAGTTTTTCAGTGCCTGGAAGCCCGTGTTCGGTCTAGATCCGCTCACCGGCTCCCCCACCCTATCCATCAACATTGAGCCGAGGCAATCCGAGATGACCTTGAAGGGTATTTTCGACTATCTGAAGACTTTGAACCACCATGTATTTATTGCCATTGACGAATTCCAGCAGGTGGCCGAATACCCTGAAACCGGAACGGAGGCCTTGCTCCGATCGCACATCCAATTTGCGCAGAACGTTCACTTTGTTTTTTCGGGCAGCAAGCAGCACTTGATGTCGGAGATGTTCGGATCGCCGCAACGGCCTTTTTACCAGAGCACCGAGACCATGGGGTTAAACCCTCTGGATGAAGCGGTCTATTACGATTTTGCCAACCGTTTCTTTGAAGATAAGAAAGGTGTTCTCGACAGGCAGGTTTTCCATGATTTGTATGAGCGCTTCGATGGTTACACCGGATACATTCAAGCGGTTCTAAACCGACTTTATGAGAGGAATCGTAAGGTAACGAATTCCGAACAGGTCCTTGAAGCAATTCGCATGGTCATCATGGGCAAGGCGACCCAATACGAGAATATGGTGCCGTTCCTCACCGAGAACCAATTCTCACTTCTCAAAGCCATCGCTCGAGAGAGGAAAGTCAAGCAACCCACTGCCCAGGCGTTCATCCAGAAATACAACCTACCTGGGGCCAGCAGCGTTCAGACGGCCCTAGAGACTTTGGTCAACAAGGAACTGGTATACTCGCTTCCTGATGGATATATTATCTACGACCGTTTCTTCGACCTATGGTTATTAAGATTTCCGAATAACAATTAAATATTTAAAATAATGAAAATCAATATTTTAAGATCCTCGTTCCAGACTGATGAATTTGTTTGGAAGGAATATGGCGAGCTGATTGAACGGCTGCAGAACGAATGTCGGGCTGAGATTACCGTCATTGGCGATGGCGCACCGTTACCGCAAGCTGTGCCAGATGCCGTGATGATTGCCACCGGCGGGGTGGAGAACCTGTTCAAGACCTTGTTTAAGGGCGACGGTCCTGTGACGTTGATTGCTGACGGGCGCAACAATTCGTTGGCGGCGGCATTGGAGATTTTGACTTGGCTGGAGGGCCGGGGCGTTGAGGGGAAGATTTTGCATGGGACGAACGAGGAGATTGTCAACGGCATTAAAGGTGGTGTAACTATACAGGGGACCGAGCTTAGCGGTACCAGGATTGGGTTGTTCGGGGAACCCTCCGACTGGTTGATTGCCAGCGGGGTGGACCGTGATTATCTGATGGAGCATTTCGGGGTGGAGAGCCGCGACATCGACTTGCAGCGGTTGATTGAAGGCATCAAGGCGGTGCCAGAAGCCGAGGCCAAGAAGGTGGCGCAGGACATCTTGAAGCGCGCCCAAGGCGTGAAAGAGCCCTCTTATGCCGACATGGAGGAGGCTGCCAGGGCTTATCTTGCCATCAAGAAGATCTGTGAAGAGGAGCGGTTGGATGCCCTAACCATACGGTGTTTCGACATTGTGAAGATCTGTGGCACCACCAGTTGTTTGGCTTTGGCCCTGCTCAACGACGAAGGCATCGTAGCGGGTTGCGAGGGCGACATGCAGACGCTGATGAGTATGCTTTTGGTGAAGCGGCTTTGCGGTGCGGAGGCGTTCATGGCCAACCCGTCGCAGCTCACTGAGACGACCAGCATGCTGGCCCATTGTACCATTCCTTTGAAGATGTGTGACGGGCTGGTAATCCGCTCGCATTTCGAGTCGGGCATCGGCGTGGCCATCCAGGGGATGTTGCCGTTGACCGATTACACCCTCTTCAAGTGGGGTGGACCGAAGCTGGACCGTTATTTCGTGGCCGAGGCGAAGGCTGTGGAAATGCCTTACAGCGATCATTTCTGCCGGACGCAGATCACGTTGGACGTGGATTTACGGCCGTATTTGTTGCAGCATTCCATTGGGAATCACCACGTGATTATCAAAGGGAGACACGGGGAGGAAATAAAAAGGTTTATGGATTGCCACGTCGCTTCGCTCCTCGCAATGACAACTACTTCCGCAAAACAATCCTAAACGTTGTGCCTTGACCGACGACGGAGGATTTGACGAAGATCTTGCCTTTATGGTATTCTTCGATGATGCGTTTGGCCAGTGACAGGCCCAGGCCCCAGCCGCGTTTCTTGCTGGTATATCCGGGGTTGAACACCTGTTTGATTTGCGATTTGGAGATGCCTTTGCCTGTGTCGCTCAGGTCGAGGCAGATCTCGTCGGAGCCTTCGGTGAGTTCGAGGGTGATCTTGCCGTGGTCGCCCATGGCGTCGACGGCATTCTTGGTAAGGTTTTCGAGCACCCAGCGGAACAGCGAGGGCACCAATGGCACCACCAGGGGACCTTCAGGCAGTTGGAGGTCGAACTCGAACTTCTTGGAGAAGCGGTGCTGGAGGTAGTCCATGGTGTCGTTGATGACCGGGATGATGTCGGTAGGTTCGAGCACGGGCACCGAGCCGATTTTCGAGAAGCGGTCGGTGACCACCTGCAGGCGGTCGATATCCTTTTCCATTTCCTCTGTACCCGCGAAGGGCTCTTCTTGCATTTTGAGGAGCTCCACCCAGCCCATTAATGAAGAGATGGGTGTACCCAGCTGGTGCGCGGTCTCCTTGGCCATGCCGGCCCACACCTGATTCTGTTCTGAGCGGCGTGCCCAGCTGAACAGGAGGTAGGCGATGAGCAGGTAGAGGCCCACGACGATGAACTGGATGATGGGGAAGTATTTCATCTGCTGCACCAGGTCGGTGGTGCGGTAGTAGATATAGGCTTTGCCTCGGTTCATGAAGTCGATCTCGAGGGGTTCGTTCTCGGAGCGCATCAAGGCCAGCTGGTGTTCCACATAATCCGCATTTTGCATCATGGTGGAATCCAGGTTGCCGTAATTCAGGATCTTGGTCCCGTCGGCATTGGTGATGATGACCGGGGCGCCCAGGGCGTTGAGGGTGATCTCTTCCATGAAGTGGGTGATCATATCTTCGAGCACGGCTTTCAGTTCCGTGTAGATCGACGATTCGTTATAGTAGAGCCATTGGATCTCGCCAAAGCCCGGGTTGATTTTGATGGGCGGGAATTTTGAGTAGGCCCGTTTCAGGTCTGCGTCGAAGAATGTCTTGTCCTTTTGGTCGTCGGGGAGGTTGTTGGAGAGCACGATATGGCCTGCCTCGTCGGTGACGATGAGGGGGATGCTGATGTTGTTCTTGATGATTTCCAGATAGATGCCGGCGTTTTCGTTATTGGAGAAGTCGAGCAGTTGCCGATAGGCCAGTGCCAGCAGGTCGACGCGCATTTGTTCCTGTTCGCTGACTTTGCCGAAGAACTCTTCTGTGGACTTCATCATGCCCGCATGTTGTTCCATGGCGGCGGCCCATAGCTGGACTTGGTTGATTTCCTGTTCGGCGATGGATTTCACGAGGTGGTTGGTATACCACAGTGAGGCGCCCACGATGAGGAGTGCCACGATGGCGAGGATCCATTTCCAGCGTTTTTTATTGGTGTAGAGATTCATAGCGAATGCAAAGATACGGATTTCTCCGAAAACCGCATCTGTTTTTCATTCTCTCTCCAGCTCGCACAAGCCTCCCTTGTTGCCGACCACGAAATCCACGGGCGGGTTGTTGCCCTGGACGAGTTGGGAGAGGTAGAGTGGCTCGTGAAGGATGAAGATGCTGCCGTAAAACGTGTTGCCTACCTTCAGCTTGGAGTTTTCGGCTTCATCTACGACGAACTTCTCGTCGCCAAGGTATCGGAACGTACAGCGACGGTTGGGCATCCACGATACTCTGACGCGGTCGCCAGTCTTCAGCTCATTGGCTTTGACATGGGGCGAGAGCACCTCGTTCGAATTGCCCTCCTGGCAGATGCTTTGCACGAAATGGTCCCAGTCGTTGTAACCGAGGAAACGCGACAGGATCTCCAAGGTGCTGTTGCGGGTTTGGTCGGCGCCGTCGATATATCCCCACAGGCGTTTCAGGGTGGTGGGACTCATCGTCTCATGGGTGCGCTCCCACACGGCACCGCTGAGGAAGATGAAGTCGTTGGGTGTCTTCATCTTACGTTTCATGCTTTCTTCGATGCGTTTCTTGAGTTCCGTGATTTCCGGACTTGTTTTTTCCATGCCGCAAAAATGCGACTTTTTTTGATTACAATTTGATCCTTGTTGGTCCTTTTTGCCACCATGGCGAAAAAAGCCTTATCTTCGCAGCAAAATTGGACGATGACCGACGAAATCAGCACTTCGGGACCTCTCAGCGGGACTTTCCTCTCGACTGACGAGGCGCAGACTTCCATAGAGCCAATAGACAGTCGTGGCTTCAACCAACTGTTCAAGGTAAAGCGGCAGGGGCGGTGGTTTTTGCTGAAAGGCCTCAAGGCCGAGTATCGCTCCAAGCCCGTCTATGTCGAGCTGCTGAAGAAGGAATATGCCCTGATGGTGCAACTCGACCATCCCAACATCGTGAAAGCCTACTCCAAGGAGATGAACGATGAGATGGGGCCCTGCATCGTGATGGAATACATTGAAGGGGTGACGCTCGACCGGTTTCTCGAAAGCAAGCCCACGAGGCAGGCTCGCCGCAAGGTGGTGGACCAGCTGGTGGATGCCTTGGCCTACATCCACAGCAAACAGATTCTGCACCGTGACCTGAAGCCCAGCAACATCCTTATTACCCGCAACGGCAACAACGTAAAAATCATCGACTTCGGTCTTTCTGATGCTGACGACTTCGCCATTTTGAAACAATCTGCCGGCACCTTGAAATACATGGCACCGGAACAAAAGAACAAGATTTATGAGCAAAAGCAACCAGAGGCGAGGGAGGGTAATTGATTGTAAATCAGATGTATATACATTTGGTTTGTTGCTGCGCGAGATTTTTCCGCACCGCTATCGTCGCATTGCGGCCAAATGCACACGCGATAATCCCGAACGCCGCTATGCCGACATGGAGGCGGTGCGCAAGGCCTTGGAGTGCAACGACAGGATGTGGAGAAGTGTACCTGTTTTAACCGTGGCGCTGATAGCCATAATAGCTGTACTATTTACAACAATACAATCAAAAACAATTGAACTCTATGAAATAACAACAAGCGGCATTTCGGCTGACCAGAAAAACTATCTTGCTGAAGCCGAATGGTATATTAATACTATGCTTCACCCTATTAGCGAGGCAGCTGAAAAAGGGGAGGAAAGCCGCGAGGTGTTGCTTGAGCGATTGGCGAAAACCACCCTGGAAATCGGTTCGTTGACCAAAGAGATGAGTTGCTTATATAAGACCAATAGCCAGGAGTGGCTGACGTTTGTATCCCGTATGGGAGAGGTGCAAAAGCAGAAAGAACAGATTGTCATCGACCAGATTAATGTCAACTGTAAGCCCTACAAGGGCGACCAGCTGGAATGGATCATCTCGCCTACGGTGATGACGATGTCTGTGGATGAGGTCACCGCCACTTCGGCAATGAGCGGCGTTGATGTGTTTGGCAATGGAAGCCTTGAGGGCATGGAGCTCGGTATCTGCTGGGGCATGCTGCACAACCCGACTACAAGAGGATGTCATGCGAGTTGCGACAAAAACAGCGTTGTGGTCATGAGCGGGCTGGTGCCAAACACCACCTATTTTGTGAGGGCTTATCTGACCAATGCCGGTGGCACCACCTACGGCAAGGAAATCCCATTCAACACGTTGCCCTCAGATAGCGTTGTTGCCTTGGAAGAAGGCATTTTACCAGGACTTTTCTCAATCGCTGAAGGCAAGCAGGTAAGATTCTCCAGAGGAAACCTGCAATATCAGGCCACCACGGGGACGTGGCGTTTTGCCGAGCATCAATTTGATATTATCGGGAAGGACAACGAGATGATTTCGTCGACATACAGCGGTTGGATTGACCTGTTCGGTTGGGCGACGAGCGGCTACGATCACGGCGCGATAAACTGGCAGCCATGGAGCGGCAACAAAGACACCAAGAGCAACGCCTTGCATCATGCCTACGGAAATGCATCGTACAACCTCGAAGACGAGACTGGCAAGGCTGACTGGGGTTATAACGCCATTAGTAACGGTGGCAACCAGGAGAACAGCGGTTGGCGCACTCCGAGTCGCGATGACTGGGTGTATCTGCTTTTTGTGCGCAACACTGCGTCGGGAGTGCGTTTTGCCAAGGCCATCGTCAACGGAGTCAACGGATTGCTACTGTTGCCCGACAACTGGAAAGTGACAACCTATCAGCTCAACTCCGTCAATGTGGTTGAATATGGGTTTGACAGCAACATCATCAGTCTTGCCGACTGGCAGAATGTGCTTGAGCCATCCGGAGCGGTGGTTCTGCCCGAGGCGGGTGCCCGCACCATCGACGGCGTTTACATGGATATTGGAGGATACCACTCCTCTACGGCGGGCTCCGATGCCCAATATGGAATGAGCTTTGGGGACCCTTCAATTGAAATCGGCACCGATGCCCATCGTGGCGATGGTTTGGCGGTGCGGCTGGTGAAGGATGTGGAGTAGGAAACTAGTATAGAAATCCAAAGGCCCAAAGTGGTATCTTTCGCATGAAAGCCGACTCGATGCCGTCAGCAGCCACATACGAGTTTTCCTGTCCGGCAATTTGACTGAAACCCTTGTCCTGGCCTCCCACTTCGATAACGATGTCACCATCAATGCGGAAGTCGCCCTTTTTATAGCCGGCATATTCCACCAGATGACCTGCAGAAGCCAATTGGTTGGCAAGGAAAGCTTCACGAACAGTTCCTATTTCCGGTTTTTCTTGACTAAGTGTATATAGCAAATTGGTGTTGTCTAGATATATTTTGTCCGGCTTCTGCAGATCCGTAACAGTCTTCAGATCTGTAAAGAGACGACGAATCAGTCGGGCTTCCTCCAAATGGGTGAGGTATTTGAGCGTAGATAGCCTGCTGATGCCTGAGGCTTTCGATAGTTTGGCTATATCTACTTCATAAGGAACCTTTTGGGAGATGATATGCAGCAAAGCCTTGACCTGACGAGTGTAGCCCACGTCCAAGCTGCGGTATTTGGTCAGTTCTACGTCAATAATGTAGTTTATCGTGTTTTCCAACTTGTCGTAGTATTCCTGCTTTTGTTCAAAATAGAAGGGATAGTAACCAAATTGCAGATAACGTCCAAAATGTTCCAACGGGTGACACAAGGATACTACTTGGGTACAAAACGCTGCTGGATTTTCCAGAAGCTGTTGTAGCGACAAAGGCTTGATGTCAAGACCTGTATCAAGATGCAAGAATTCACGCAACGACAGTCCAGGCATATCGTATGGCATGAGACGGCGTGACAGATCAGCTTGTCCGTCATTAATTTGGATGAGCGATGAACCACTGAGCACGATATGCAACTCGCGATAAAGATCGTAGATTTCCTTGATTTCCTTACTCCATCCCGGATACTTATGCACCTCGTCAATAAAAAGCCATTGTCCTCCCATTTTCACGAAGTTTTCTGCCAAATCAAGCAAAGTATGGGCGGAAAAATAGTTGGTATCAGCGGAGCAATAAAGCACATGGCGGTCTCCAGGAGCGAAGTTCTGCTTGATGTATTGTTGCATCAGCGTAGACTTGCCCACGCCTTTGGGCCCTCGGATGACAATAAGACGCGACTCCCAGTTTACTTGTTGCATGTAGTCGCGGATATACTCCATCGGAACTGAAGAGAGATAGGCATCATGGCGTTTAAACAGACTTTCCATAGCATCTTGTTTTTCAATCATAGTGTTATCTTAAATGAACACTTTTTATATCAATATGTAAATCATGATAAACACTTTTCGGCTGCAAAGGTAAAAACAAATTTTATTTGATGCACCTTTTTTGTACTTTTTTTGCCTCGATTTCGCCCAGACCACTTGATAAACAAGGACCAACAAGGACCAGCGTGAATCGGTTTTTTTTTAATTTATTTGCAGGTGGAAAAAAATAACAACAAAATACTATTATGACTACGTTAGATTTAGTTACCTTTTACCAGTTTAACCTCATCTCGTCAAAATACCGTACGGGTCTCGGCAATAAATGCTGTCCCACTATGGTAGAGGAGATGAATGAAATCCGGGAATTGTATCACAATTCCAGTTCAATTCGGAATGTCCTTAAAAAATGCGTCTGCAATCGACACGGACATCAGTATTGCATTCCTAACAGTGCAGTAGAAAAAGCTGTCTTTCCGCGAGCCTATTATCGTTTTTGTGCCATATTTCGGAACTTACTCAAGCATTTTTATCGAAGACATCTTGTGCATCTTTAAAGATGATTTTAACACTTTAAACATTACCCTAAAGAGTACACATTCCGCTTTATTAGCAAAATGCGGCTGGATTTTCTTGACGGAAAACACAGTTAATGTAAATGAAATCTGAAATGATTGCAACTAACTAAACAAATAGAAAATGACAAAACATCTACATCTCAAACCGCGCCTCCTGGCGCTAATCATCGCCCTATTTATGGGCGCTTCAGGAACAGCAAACCTTTTTGCACAAAGCATCTCACAAGGTGCAGTGAGCGGTCATGCATTCACGGTGAATGCCGATGGGGACCAAGTACTGTTCTCCCAAGGCAACCTGCAATACATCGGCAGCGCCAGCACACCCTATTGGAAGTTTGCTGATAACCAATGGGATTATCTTGGAAATAACGGACAAGGAAGTACAAATACCAATGTAGACCGCGACCTCTTCGGCTGGGGCACCAGTGGCTATAACCATGGTGCTGTTTGTTATCAGCCATGGAGCACGAGCCAAACCAACAGCGACTATTACGCCTACGGCAGCAGTTCTTACAACTTATTTGACCAAACAGGCCAAGCCGACTGGGGCTATAATGCCATCAGCAATGGCGGCAACACCGAGAACTGCGGCTGGCGGACGCTGACCAAGGATGAATGGGTGTATCTTTTCAACACCCGCAGCACCCCTAGTGGCATCCGCTATGCCGAAGCCCGCGTGAGAGGTGTGAACGGCGTTATTCTTCTTCCTGACGACTGGAGCAGCAGCTATTATACACTGTACAAACCGAACCAAAGTACTAGCTTTAGCAGCAACAGAATATATGAAGAATGGAACAGACTTGAGCAACACGGAGCTGTCTTTCTGCCCGCTGCCAACTTTCGTGACGGGATTTCGGTGTTCTACCCCGGGAATTCTTACGGTGAATACTGGTCGGCATCGTACAAAAGTAGCGATAAAGCGAGCATAGTGGCATTCTGGGATAATTACTTTAATTCGAATTCTGGCAGCGACCGTTGCAGAGGTCAGTCGGTGCGCTTGGTGTATCCAGCCCAAAACTATTCCTTTGGCATCAACGCCACGCCCAACCCTTCAGAGGGTGGCACGGTAGGTGGGGGTGGTGTCTACAATTGTGGTACTGACTGCACAGTTACCGCAACACCATCGGCGGGTTATGATTTTGCTCACTGGACGGAGAATGGTTTGATAGTATCAACGGATGCCGAATATTCTTTTACCGTGTTGGATGATAGAAACTTAGTGGCCAACTTCGTTTCAGAAGGCAATATTACTTTCGCTGATGCCAATGTAAAAGCCATCTGTGTGGCCAACTGGGACAGCAACAATGACGGAGAGTTGAGCTATGCCGAGGCAGCAACTGTGACAGATTTGGGCAATGTGTTCAAAAACAACACGGATATTCATTCATTCAATGAATTGTCATATTTTGTTTCTTTAGGCTACATCGGAGAACAAGCTTTTTATGGCTGCACAGAACTCACCCAAGTGAGCATTCCTGAACAAGTGACCACGATTGGCGGCAAAGCCTTTTGGAATTGCCCTGCCTTGCAGACAGTCAGGTTCAATGCTATAAATTGCGTTAGTATGCAGACCACATACAATTCCAACACCTATTCCGTTTTCTGTAATGATGCCAATGGTGGTGAATCGAATGTAAAGAGTGTGATTATCGGTGCTGGCGTACAACGCATCCCCGATTATGCTTTCAAAGATTGCATGGATATTTATCCTGGATTGACAATACGCAATTCAATCATAGTGATTGGTTCCCATGCTTTTGAGGGTTGCAGTAGCATGACCAATTTGGCGTTCCAGAACAATTCGGCTTTGGAAACCATTGGGGGTTATGCTTTCAATGGTTGCACAGCTTTAAATAATGCCTTAAACCTGCCTAACTCAGTGACCACTTTGGGACGATATGCTTTCTATGGCTGCACGGCGATACCGTCGCTAACCATTGGTACAAACATGGAAAGCATTGGCGGCTATGCCTTCTGGAATTGCCCGGCAATGACAACGGTGACTTTCAATGCGATGAATTGTACGACAATGGTTACCGACTCCCTATATTCTGTATTCAATAGCGGAACAGACAACACCAATGCAACGCCAATTGTTACTTTGAACATCGGCAGCAATGTGACCAAGATACCCGACTATGCCTTCCGTAACAGCACCAACATGACGAGCACAATCACTATTCCTAATGCAACAACAACCATTGGTGCATATGCTTTCTATGGTGCCAAAAGCACGGCTTTAACCATTGGCTCAGACGTAACTTCCATCGGTGGCTATGCATTCTGGAATTGTCCCAACCTGACAATGGTAGATTTCAATGCGACTAACTGTACAACTATGTTTACCGACTCGCAACACTCTGTGTTTAATAGTACTACGAGTACGATTGCTGAAGCGCAAACTCCAATTGTCACTTTGACTATTGGAGAGAATGTGACTAATATTCCTGCTTATGCGTTTAAGAACAGCAAACGTTTAACTTGCGATATCATCATTCCTAATGCCGTTACCTCTATCGGTACATATGCTTTCGCCAATTGTGGTGGACATAATGTAATAATAGGTGATGGCGTTACCTGTATCAGTGGTGGTGCATTCTATGAAAGCGATGATATCCATGGTACTCTAACACTTGGCAATTCTGTTGAAACAATTGGCAGCTCTGCTTTTTATGGTTGTAGCAATCTTACTGGCGATTTAGTTATTCCTAATTCTGTTAATTCTATAGGACAATATGCTTTTGGCTATTGCGGTGGATTAAATGGTACATTGACTTTGCCTGTTAACGAATCTTTTACAACTATTAATAAAGCTGCCTTCATGAATTGTAATAATCTGTCTGGAAGTTTGGCGATTCCAATAAATGTCACTTCTGTTGCTGATTATGCTTTCTACAATTGTTTTGACTTTACTGGTATCTTGGCACTACATAATGCCATCAGCACAATTGGCGAATATGCTTTTTTCGGATGTTCAAACATACAAGAATTGATTATCGGCGAAGAAATGACGAGCATTGGAAGTAAGGCTTTCTGGGGTTGTCAAAATCTATCTACCGTGCATTTTAATGCGACGAATTGCACAACGATGAATACTAATTCCTGGTGGTCTGTGTTCAATAGCGGCACAAACAGTGGCGGTGCTACACCGATTGCATCCTTGACTATTGGAGAGAATGTGACGAATATTCCTGCATATGCCTTCTACAACAGCACCAATTTGATTGGTGACCTGATCATTCCTGATGCTGTTACCTCAATCGGAACATCCGCGTTTGCCAATTGTAGTGGGCATAATGTAATAATTGGTAGTGGCGTCACTAATATCAACAACTATGCATTTTCCAATAGTAGTGCTATTAACGGTACTTTGCATTTTGGCGATGCTGTGGCAAACATTGGCCAATACGCATTCAAAGGCTGCTCAGGCTTTACGGGCGACTTGGTCATTCCCAATGCCGTAACCGCATTGGGGCAAGATGCTTTCAATGGTTGCAGCGGATTCAACGGCTCGCTTATCATTGGTACTGGTGTTCAAACCATTAATCAAAACACCTTCGCCGGCTGTTCAGGCTTTGCCGGTTCGCTCATCTTGGGAACCCAGGTGAACAGCATCGGCAATAATGCCTTCCAGAACTGCAATGGCTTCGCGTTGCTCATTACGGAAAACCCCAATCCTATCACCGCCACAAGCTCTTCCTTCACGGGAATGAATTACAGTGTTCCTGTGTATGTGCCAGATGGTTTGATTGGTAATTATCAAAGTGCAACGGGTTGGAATAATTTCACCAACTACATTGAGCAGTTTACTTTCTGGCAGGAACTGGATACCGACAACTGGTCGGATGAGTTGAACTGGCTGTCGATGGAACTTCCTTCAGCAAACGATGTGGTTTGTATTTCCTATAACTGCGAAGTGGATATAGATGTCAACGTGCTCCATGTGTATGTGTACAACGTCAATGACGCGCTTACGGTGAAGAGCGGCAAGACCCTCACCACCACATACGGTTTGGGCATCGTCCAGCCTTCACAATTGGTGATGGAAGAAGGAAGCCAGCTTTATAACACGATTCCTGGTATTTACGGTACCGTTCGTAGACAAATCTCCGGCTACGGCACCGGCAATGATGGCTGGTACACCATTGCGGCTCCTGTCTATGGCGGAATGCCCGTCAGCGGTCTTACCTCAGGTACCTACGACCTGTATTCCTACGACGAGCCTACCGCTATGTGGCTCAATGAGAAGGTGGATGGCAACTTCGACAAATTCAACCCAGCACAAGGCTACCTATACGCCAACCAGTCACCCAAGACGGTGAACCTCGCAGGTCAGCTCAACGCCAGCAATGCTGAAATCAGCATCCCGGTCACCTATACCGCAGGCGAATTGGCTGGATTCAACCTGGTGGGTAACCCCTACACCAACAACATCAGCATTGGCGACGTGAAGATTAATGGTACAGCGCAGACAGCTTTCTATCGTGCTGAGGGTGGCAGCAACCTCCTGGCTTATGTGGCAGCCGACAACGAGCCTATCAAGCCTGGCGATGGCTTCTTCGTGAAGGCCACCGAAGATGGCACGCTTACCTTTGGTAGCGCCCAGACTCGCGGCGAGAGCCAGCAGGACAGCTATGTGAGACTGGTGCTGCGCAAGGAAGGCTCTTCGGCAGGCTCAGAAACCGTTGTGGCCGACCGCGCCTACCTGCGCATGAACAATGGCGAGCGCTTTGAAAAGATGAGCACCAGCAGTGCCCATAGCCAGCTCTATTTCGAAAACGACGGCAGCCGCTACGCTGTGGCCAACAACGAGGCCAGCAACGGCGTGATGCCGCTCTTCCTCGAGAAAGCTAACGGCACCTACAGCATTGAGGCCACCCTGCTCAATGCCGAGTGCGGCTATCTGCACCTTGTTGATAATATGACGGGCAGCGACATCGATTTGCTTGAGACACCCAGCTACAGCTTCGAAGCTAAGACCACGGATTATGCCTCGCGCTTCAATCTGGTGTTTGATCCCGAAAGCCACAACAATGGCGATGCAGACGAGAACTTTGCTTTCATCAGCAACGGCGAAATCATCCTCAACGGCGTCAACGGCAACACCACCGTCCAAGTGTTCGACGTCACCGGCCGCATGATCAACAGCACCAACGGC